>NZ_JCAUAX010000009.1:0-302743 GCF_059692175.1 Paenibacillus sp. J22R67
ACCTACGTGTTACTCACCCGTCCGCCGCTAAGCACCGAAGTGCTCCGCTCGACTTGCATGTATTAGGCACGCCGCCAGCGTTCGTCCTGAGCCAGGATCAAACTCTCCATAGTAGAAAAGCTTAATTGTACTCATTGACTTGCTAGCGAGATTATTCATCTCTTTTATAGTCGATTACTCGACTGTGCTTACTCACTCGTTGTTCAGTTTTCAAAGATCAATTTCTTCCTTATTCATCCATCGCCTTCAAAAGCGACCTGATCAATATACCACATCAGCCTATTCGATTGCAAGAACTTTTTTTTAAGTTGCTTTCGTTCTTTCGTTCGACCGCCGAAGCGACAAGGAGTAATATAACAAATCTAGAAACAGAATGCAAGCATTTCTTTATTTCTTTTTTAAAATAAAGAAAAACCCCTGAATAAGGGGCTTTTCTTCTCTATTGTCCGATTACTTCCTGGATAAATAAGCTTCGCTCTAGCGTTAGGTTGATGATCGTTCCATTGACATTCACCCAAGGTCTTGTCGGCTGTGAGCGATCTGAGAAAATAATCTCTCCAACACGATTATCACTAAGTTTTACAAGTGTTCCATTGCTAATTTGTGTTGCCTTGTTAATAAACACTTGAACTAAAGTTGGATCCACTTTTCCGAATGATTCCGTAAAGAGCTGCTCCAATACGAGGTAGGGGGACATAGCTGTTTTGTGAAAACGTTCGTTCGTCATGGCATTATAAATATCAGCGATTGCAACGATCTTGGCGTAAATATGAAGCTTGTCGCCTTTCACTCCTAAAGGATAACCTGATCCATCTTCACGTTCGTGATGCTGAACAGCTGTTAATTTAACACCTTCGTTGATCCCTGAAATGTTTTTCAGGATCTGATAGCCAATCAGAGTATGCTGTTTGATCTCCTCCATCTCAGACTCCATCAAACGACCCTTCTTCTCTAGGATGGATGAGTCTACTTTGGAAATGCCGATATCATGCAGGAGACCAGCTAGAGCGATTTGCATTAAATCTTTCTGTGGCAGACCATGCCATCTAGCTAAGCAGTACGAGGTCAAACTAACCATAATGCTTTTATGATATATGTAATCTTGCAAATTGCGATTTTTGGGAGTAAAAGTGAGTACTTTGTAGGTATCGATATGCTCAATAAGTGCTTCTAGCCCGTTACGAATATCTAGGATGGGTAAAGGTTGTCCGCCGTTCGCAAGCAAAAAAACGCGTTTAAGTAGCTTTAACAAGTTCTGATACTCTATATAAAAAGGAGGAACAGATGCAACTTCTTTCGCTTTCGCGTCCTCAATGGCTCCCTCCGGCTCAATGCCGTTCTTTGATTCAATATAGACAGAAGCAATCAAAAAAGCTTTAAGAATCTCAAGATCTCTCTCATTAAGGATTTTCCCTTTATTGAAGAGGACATTCCCCAATTTCGTTGTTACATTATCTCCTAGTTTTTCACCATACTTTAATTGAGAAACGGCTACTGTCGGCACGATCACTCACTCACCTTACTCTTTATCTTATACATGCTATTGTAAAGGAAAAGGGATGGGTTTGTAAGCCCATCCCTGCAATTTATTATTCTGTATCCGTCGATTCAGTTTCGCTTTCTTCCCAATCGCCGTCTTCTTCGTTCTCATTCTGATCTTCGTTCTTCTGTACACGCGCCAAGGTTCCAACTTCATCATCTTCACGAATGTTGATAAGACGCACACCTTGGGTGTTACGGCCCATAACCGAAATACCATCCATACTTGTCCGAATGACCGTACCTGAAGCGGTGATGATCATGAGATCTTCGTCCTCTTGAACGATTTTAAGACCCACCACAGGACCATTCTTATCTGTGACGTTTAAGGTTTTGATCCCTTTACCACCACGTGATTGAATACGGTACTCGGAAACAGGCGTTCTTTTACCGAAGCCCTTAGACGTTACAATCAATACACTATTATCTTCATGGACTACGTCCATATCGATTACAGCATCTTCTTCATCAAGCTGGATACCTTTTACCCCAGTAGCCGATCTACCCATAGAACGTACATCTTGCTCCGGGAAATGGATCGACATGCCGAGTTTGGTCCCCATAATGATACCTTGATTGCCGTCAGTTAATTTGACGCCGATAAGATCATCATCGTCACGCAAATTAATAGCGATTAATCCACCTTTACGGATATTGGAGTAATCGTCAATTGGCGTTTTCTTCACAACACCTTGCTTCGTTGCAAAGAATAAGAATTGATCTGTCTCGAAGCTCTCGACTGGGATCACAGCATTGATCGTTTCACCTTGCTCGATTTGGATCAAGTTGATAATCGGTGTTCCACGCGCAGTCCGGCTCAAATCAGGAATCTCATAAGCTTTCAACCGATACACTTTACCTTTATTCGTAAAGAACATTAGGTAATGATGGGTATTGGTCACGAACAAGTGTTCCACGAAATCGTCGTCTTTGGTTCCCATTCCGACAATTCCTCGTCCTCCACGCTTCTGGTTCTTATACGTGGTGACTGGTAGTCGCTTAATGTAACCTGTATGCGTAATCGTAATAACGACGTCTTCACGTGGAATGAGGTCTTCATCTTCAATGCTTTCCTCACCAATCGTAATTTCGGAACGGCGTTCGTCACCGAATTTCTCTTTTATTTCATTGAGTTCTTCACTAATGATTGCTAGAATCAGCTGCTCGTCAGCAAGAATCGCTTTAAGTTCAGCGATTTTCTTCATGAGCTCTGCGTATTCAGCTTCAATTTTCTCTCGTTCTAATCCGGTTAAACGCTGTAGGCGCATGTCCAGAATAGCTTGAGCCTGATCATAGCTCAAATTAAACGTGTTGATGAGGCCATCTCTAGCCTCCTCGGTTGTTCTGGAAGCACGTATCAATGCGATAACTTGATCCAGATGATCCAATGCGATTCGCAAGCCTTCCAAGATATGAGCGCGCGCTTCTGCTTTGCGCAAATCATACTCAGTTCTGCGGCGAATTACTTCCTGCTGGTGTTTGAGATAGTACTGAAGCATCTCACGAAGATTCAATACTCTTGGTTGCCCATTAACCAGCGCCAACATAATGATACCGAAGTTAGACTGCATAGCCGTCTGTTTAAACAAGTTATTCAGAACGACGTTCGGATTCACATCTCTGCGAAGCTCGATCACAACGCGCATTCCGTTACGATCTGATTCATCACGAAGATCGGTGATACCGTCAATCTTTTTCTCGCGAACGAGTTCGGCAATCTTCTCAACTAATCTAGCTTTATTGACTTGATAAGGCAGCTCATTAACGATGATTCTAGCCTTATTGTTATTTTCTTCAATTACGGTTCTAGCTCGCATCGTAACAGAGCCTCTACCTGTCGTGTAGGCTTGTCTGATGCCCTCACGGCCCAGAATAAATCCAGCCGTCGGGAAATCCGGCCCTTTGATCGCTGTCATCAGCTCCAAAGGCGTTATTTCAGGATTCTGGATCAGCATCTGAATACCCTCAATAACTTCTCGAAGGTTATGCGGAGGAATATTCGTAGCCATTCCTACCGCGATACCTGAGCTTCCGTTCACAAGCAAGTTAGGAAAACGTGATGGGAGAACAACAGGTTCTTGTTCTTCACCATCATAGTTAGGCGCATAATCGATCGTCTCTCTGTTGATATCACGTAGAAGTTCCATCGCAATTTTGGACAAGCGTGCTTCCGTATAACGCATGGCTGCCGCCATATCGCCGTCGATTGACCCAAAGTTACCATGCCCATCAACGAGCATGTAACGAAGGGAGAAGTCTTGTGCCATCCGAACCATGGTTTCATAAACAGCCGAATCCCCATGTGGATGATACTTACCGATAACTTCGCCGACGATTCTCGCTGATTTCTTATATGGTTTATCTGGAGACATGCCCAGTTCAGACATCGCAAATAGAATACGACGATGAACCGGCTTCAGGCCATCCCTTACATCTGGCAGTGCACGACTGACAATGATACTCATCGCATAGTCTAAGAAGGATGTACGCATTTCGGTAGAAATGTCAATTTCTTTGACTTGCGAACGTAATTCTTCGCTCATGAATGTTCCTCCTGAAAGCTTACATCGTTAACAACGTCTAAGACGTTTAGACATCTAGATTTTTCACGTAAATTGCGTGTTCCTCGATGAAATCTCTTCTAGGTTCTACGTTATCTCCCATCAAAGAATCAAATAGGGTATCCGCTTCAATCGCATCTTCGATCGTCACTTGCAGCAAGGTACGGCTTTCTGGATCCATCGTGGTTTCCCATAACTGTTCAGGATTCATCTCACCAAGTCCTTTGTAACGCTGTACATTGACTTTGGCACCTTCACCAAACTCTTGCATGATCGTTTCTCTTTGCTTTTCGTTGTAGGCATAACGTATGGTTTTATTTCTTTCCAATTTGAAAAGAGGAGGCTGTGCAATATATACATAACCGGTTTCAATCAGCTTTTTCATGTATCTGTAGAAGAACGTAAGAAGGAGTGTACGAATATGGGCTCCGTCAACGTCGGCATCTGTCATAATAATAATTTTGTGATAACGAGCTTTATTGATATCGAAATCATCGCTGATCCCCGTACCAAAAGCTGTAATCATCGCCCGAATCTCCGTATTAGATAAAATACGATCCAATCTGGCCTTCTCTACGTTCAAAATTTTTCCGCGAAGTGGAAGAATCGCTTGGAAGTGACGATCACGCCCTTGCTTAGCTGATCCACCTGCAGAGTCACCTTCTACGATGTAAATCTCACTGATAGAAGCATCTTTGGAGGAACAATCTGCAAGTTTACCTGGCAGAGCACTTACTTCCAGAGCACTTTTACGGCGAGTCAGTTCTCTCGCTTTGCGTGCTGCTTCCCTAGCTCTTGCTGCTTGAATCCCTTTTTCCAGGATACGCTTAGCAACTGCTGGGTTTTCTTCCATGAAGGTTTGCAGCTTCTCTGCAAATAAAGACTCGACAATACCGCGGACTTCGCTGTTTCCTAGTTTCGTTTTCGTTTGCCCTTCGAATTGAGGCTCCGGAATTTTCACGGAAATAATCGCAGCAAGCCCCTCACGGACATCATCACCAGAAAGGTTAGAGTCGCTTTCTTTCAGGGAGTTCGATTTACGAGCATAATCATTCAGAATCCGCGTAAGCGCGCTTTTAAAACCTGATTCGTGCGTACCGCCTTCATGGGTGTTGATGTTATTTGCGAAAGAGTAGATATTTTCCGTATAGCTGTCGTTGTACTGAAGCGCGATCTCAATAGAGATATTATCCTTGGAACCCTCTACATAGATCGGCAGCTCATTGACGACTTCACGATTTCTATTCAAATGCTGCACGAATGAAATAATCCCGCCCTCGTACATATGAGTTGTGGCCACATCTGTACGCTCGTCGATCAAATTAATCTCGATTCCCTTGTTGAGGAAGGCAAGCTCACGAATCCTGGACTGAAGAATGTCAAAGTCATATTCTGTCGTCTCTTTGAAAATCTCAGGATCTGGCTGGAACGTTACTTGCGTACCTGTCTCTTCGGTTTCGCCGATCACTTTCACATCATACTGTGGCGCACCGCGGCGATATTCTTGCTGATGCACTTTGCCTTCACGCTTTACTTGAACAGTAAGAAGCTCAGACAATGCATTAACTACCGAAATACCTACCCCGTGCAGACCGCCTGATACCTTATAACCGGAATCATCTCCACCGAACTTACCGCCGGCATGAAGAACCGTAAGAACAACTTCCAAAGTCGGACGCTTGAGCTTCGCATTTTCACCGACAGGAATTCCACGGCCATTATCAATAACGGTAACGCTATTATTCTTATGAACTATGACATCAATCTTGGTACAGAACCCGGCTAATGCCTCATCGATACTGTTATCGACAACTTCCCATACGAGATGGTGAAGTCCACGGGCGCTTGTCGAGCCAATGTACATGCCCGGCCGTTTTCGTACGGCCTCTAAACCTTCAAGTACCTGAATCTGACTGTCATCGTACGCATTTTGATTCACGGACATGTTAATCTCCACCTGCTTTTTTATAGTGAGATAAACCTCTTATACTCTTTTATGTGAACAACAAAAGGTTAGTTCGTTAACAAAAGATGCGCTCTTTTCTTGAGCGTGGTAGAGGAGATCGGGGAATAATACACCTTACTTTTCGTAACAACGAGTGATTTGCATTCTTCCTCACCGATTTTTTCTGTTTTTTTATCCTTAACTGCTTGTAGAATGAATTGTTTCGATATTTTTGAGGATTTTTCTATCGAGATATCGAATATTGCAATCAGTTCGGAAGCTCGAATAATTTTTTCTCCACCCAAATGAATAAAC
Organism: Paenibacillus sp. J22R67; assembly: GCF_059692175.1. NCBI lineage: Bacteria > Bacillati > Bacillota > Bacilli > Caryophanales > Paenibacillaceae > Paenibacillus > Paenibacillus sp. J22R67. The sequence goes on from NZ_JCAUAX010000009.1 coordinate 6,361, forward strand.
ATGCTCCTCAGCTCCTGCCACTTACATTTCCTTTCAAAACATGAAACACGGAAGCATGGTTCAGTTGGTCCAAATGGACACTCTCTAGACCCGTCGTGGTGATAAATGTTTGCACTTTTTCCTGAAACGTGCGGATCAACTGCGTCTGCCTATATTCATCAAGCTCTGAAAGCACATCATCAAGCAATAAAAGAGGATATTCGCCAACTTCCTCATGGATGAGTTCAATCTCCGCCAGCTTAAGGGATAGTGCAGTTGTTCGCTGCTGCCCTTGAGAGCCGTAGGTTTGGACTTCTTTGTCATTGATGTAAAAAAGAAGATCGTCGCGATGAGGTCCAACAAGTGTAACGCCTCTTCGGAATTCCTGATCTCTGACCAATGATAACTTTATCATAAATTGGTTTAATAAAACAGATTCATCTTCAAACGAGCCCATGTCAAACGAAGGGGAGTAGCGAATGAGGAGCTCTTCGCTGTCATTCGTAATTCCTCGATGGATCGTTTCAGCCCATTGTTGCAGCTTCTTTATAAAGTTTTGACGCTTTTTCATAATTTTAACACCATACAGTGCTAATTGTTCATTCCAAATATCCAACATCGCGTCTGTAGAGCCTTTTCCAGCGAAATTTTGCTTTAAATAATTGTTTCGCTGAAGCAAAATTTTCTGATATTGCGATAAATCATAGAGATAAGAGGGCTGCACTTGGCCAATCTCCATATCGAGAAACCGTCGTCTTATTCCAGGGGTGCCTTTGACTATTTCTAAATCTTCCGGCGCAAACATAACAACATTAAGCGCACCTATAAAGTTACTGAGCTTTTTCTGCTCGAGTCCGTTAATTTTTGCTTTCTTGCCTTTGGTTGAAATAGAGAGGTCAAGTTGACAATTGCCATACCGCTTCTGGATCTGAGCATGCAGCTGTGTCTGGTCGCCGTTCCAGCCTATTAGTTCTTTGTCTTGGTGAGTACGATGTGATTTGGTCATTGCCAAAACATAAATGGATTCCAATAAATTTGTTTTACCTTGTGCGTTAGGCCCAACAAAAATATTGACATTGCTATCCGTGGTCAACTCGATCTGATCGTAATTTCGGTAAGACTTAAGCGCGAGTCTGTTCAAAAACATGATTACTCATCCTCCTGGCTTGGCCCAATCAGGAGCTAACGACTTCGAATTGTCCGAAACCCTCCACGGTAACGATATCTTTCGGGACGAGTTTCCGTCCTCTGCGATTTTCAGCTTGTCCGTTCACTTCGATTTTTGTATCCACAACAAAAAATTTGGCTTGTCCACCTGTGGATATGCAGTCCGATAACTTGAGAAACTGCCCGAGCGTAATGTAATCCGTGTTAATCGCGATTTGTTTCATACTGGAGCACTCCTTAGTTCGTTGTTCGATATGGCAAGATCAGCTGTAGAATGTTTGTCGAATCTTGCGGCTTCATGATGATAGGTTGCATAGCTCCAGTAAATCCAATATGAATAAACTCTGAGTCGAGAACTTTGAGTGCATCAAGCATATATTTGGAGTTAAAAGAGATTTTGAGCAAATCACCGACAATATGCTGCAGGTTAATTTGCTCCGTCACTTTACCGAGCTCAGACGAGCTGGATGAAATTTCGATCGTCTGGTCTTCCTGCATCATCATCTTAACAATATTCGTCTTATCCTCTTTGGAAAGGAGGTAAGCGCGATCGATGGCTTCAGCCAATTCTTTTGTCGGAACAACCATTTCCGTTTGAAAAGACTGAGGAATGAGTTTTGATGTATCTGGATACGTACCGTCCAAAATGCGTGAGTAAAATAAAATCGAATGAATTTTGAATAAAACCTGATTGTCCGCAATAACTATATCTATAAGTGAGTTTTGATCTGGCAAAATTTTGCTTAATTCATTCAGGGTACGGCCTGAAATAACAATATTAGGCAAATTTTGCGCATTTTCGTTATCAACAGTAACTTCTCGGCTAGCAAGACGATGACGGTCACAAGCAATAAACTTCAGTTTATCACCAGTGATATTCCAAAGTACACCCGTAAGAATCGGCGTAGACTCATTCGTCGACACTGCGTAGGACGTCTGTTTAATCATTGTTTTAAGCAAATCGCTTGGAAGACGTAACATTTTGCTTTCTTCGATTTCTGGCAGCAGTGGATATTCATCTGGGTCTAGGCCCATTATTTGAATTTCGGAGGAACCTGATCGAATGATGGTTTGAAAATTATTACCTACTTCAATTTCAATCAGTTGAGCAGGGAGTTTACGAATAATCTCAACAAAAAATTTAGCTGGAAGCACAACACTACCGGCTTGAAATAACTGAATGATTTTGTTCGTACCATTTTCGCTTGGCGTAAAGCTTTGAATAGAAATATCGGTATCGCTTGCCGTAAGGGTTACACCGCTTAAGGTTGCATCTATTTTGATCCCTGTAAGGATAGGAATTGTTGTACGTGACGAAATGGCTTTGGAAACGTGACCAATGGATTCTATTAAATGGTCTTTAAGGATCGTTAATTTCATGACTTCACTCCTGCAGTTCTTTTTTGGGGTGCGTTAGCATATCTATATATAATAACATTCTTTATTAGTAATAGCAGTAGGGGCTCTGGATATGTGGATATGTGGATGAACCGTATATAGAGCAAGCCTATCCACATGTGCATAGATTGTGTATAGGCTCACCCGAAATCAAATGTTATTAAGAGGGGTTTTTGATACGCTCCGTCAGATTATGAACGATCTTATAGAGCTCCTGGTCCACTTTCAACATTTGCGATATTTTTTCATGGGCATGGATAACCGTTGTGTGGTCGCGGCCACCGAAATTATCTCCGATTTTTGGCAAAGAGAAGTCCGTCAGCTCTCGTGACAGGTACATAGCGACCTGTCTAGGGAAAGCTACGGCTTTAGTTCGTTTGCGCGCTTTAAAATCCTCGAGCTTTAATCCATAGAATTCACCAACACGCTGCTGAATATCCTGTATCGTTATGACCCTTGGCCGATTCGAAGGAATAATATCCTTCAAAGCTTCGGCGGTCAAATGCACGCTAATATCCTGATTAATTAGAGAGGAGTAGGCAACCACTCTTATTAGAGCACCCTCAAGCTCACGGATGTTCGTATCAATTTGATTCGCGATATAGATCATCGCTTCATTCGGGATTTCAAGGTTCTCAGCTTTCGCTTTTTTCCGCAAAATCGCGATGCGCGTCTCCAAGTCAGGTGGCTGGATATCGGTAATCAACCCCCACTCAAACCTAGAGCGCAAGCGGTCCTCCAGAGTTGGAATCTCTTTGGGAGGCCGGTCACTGGAGATAATAATTTGCTTACCTTCTTCATGAAGGGCGTTAAATGTATGGAAAAATTCCTCCTGCGTACCTTCTTTACCGGCGAGGAATTGAATATCGTCAATTAATAGTACGTCGATTGTTCTATATTTATTGCGGAACCCTTCGCCGCGGTTATCACGGACAGCATTAATGAATTCATTCGTAAATTTCTCTGATGAAATATATAAAACGCGGGCCCCAGGGTTATGTTCCAGCACGTAATGACCAATCGCATGCATCAAATGGGTCTTTCCTAAACCAACGCCTCCGTATAAAAAGAGCGGATTGTAAGCTTTCGCTGGTGCTTCGGCTACAGCTAGTGACGCTGCGTGCGCGAATCGATTGCCTGATCCGATAACGAAGGTATCGAAAGTGTATCTCGAATTCATCATATTCGTGAAATTTTCTTCGCCAGCCACAATCGCAGGACCTTTGGGTGGTATAACAGCCGGTTGAGTCGAGCCGGACTGCGCTTTCTGTTCTTCGGTCTCAATGATGAATTTCACGGAAACGTGTTTGCCGGTGAAATCATAGATTGTGCCTTCAATTAGCTTTGTGTAGCGGCTTTCTAACCATTCCTGGGCAAAATTGTTGGGCGCACAAATAACGACAGTCGAGTCGTTAAAAACTGTCGCTTTGGTCGATTTTAGCCAAGTATCGAAGCTAGGTTTGCTGAGTTTAGTTTGGATAATCGTCAAGATTTGCTGCCATAAGTCCGTAGAATGGCCTTCCACAGTAATTCACTCCTTTAAAATCAAACATGTGGCGTAAAGGCCAGGTTTCAGATAATGCGATCTGTGTATAAATCATTATGGTTGAAGCTCTAACTGGAGCGATCCGAAATTAGATTAGATTGAACGCAATCAGAGTATATTCTGCGCGATTTACGGCGAAAAGAACCTTCATGTCTGATGGGGTCAAAAAAGGACGGCATTTGTCGTTTTATCCACATTATTAAGAATCGGTTAAAATGACTTATTCTTGTAGAGGGAATTTTGTTCACAATGTTATCCACAGACTGTTGATAAATCGGAGAAATGGTCATGTATATCCACAACAGAAACATTATCATCTTATCAAAAGATAGCTTGTTAATCAACGGATTGTTTGGTATTATCCACAATTACAACAAGTTGTGCATAGAAATTGTTCACAACACAAGATATTGTTAATATTCTGTTGATTTTCGACAAGCTTCTCTTTTCAGTGGATAAATTTTATACACAGGTTATTCTTTTTCGATTTAATATGATTGATTTGGCATTTCCTTCTGCACGCTCGGGTAGGTTGACTTTCTTAAGTGTTATATGATTTAATGAGTAGTAGAAATTTTGTAGGATGGATATCCTCAGATAGGGAGGTGCTATAGATGGGTCCGACGTTTAACCCGAATACGAGAAAGCGTAAGAAGAATCATGGTTTCCGTAAAAGAATGAGCACGAAGAACGGCCGTAAAGTTCTACAAGCTCGTCGTCTTAAAGGAAGAAAAATTCTTAGCGCGTAAAAAGAGGCTCCGGAAGGGGCTTTTTTTTTTGCATTTAGATGGATCAGTTTATATGCCGTTTTTTCGGTCAAAAATAGATAAGATGCCTAATGGTGATTTATCTTATCTGAAGTTAATGGTCTGGAGCGTACATGTCTGTGGAAAAAGAATATAGATTAGCTAAAAGAGAAGACTTCAATAAGATTTATCGATATGGCAAATCAATGGCCAACCACCAATTTGTTCTTTATTATTTACCTCAGCCTAAGTTGGAGAATTTCCGACTTGGTATATCAGTGAGCAAAAAAGTGGGGAATGCGGTTGTTCGGAACCGCTTGAGGCGAATGGTGAAAGAGATCATCCGGTTGAAAAAAGAGAATATGACGCCGCATTATGATTACATTTTATTGGCCAGGAAACCCGCGGTAGATATGGATTATGCCGAGATGGAGAAAAGCATTTGGCATGTAATCCGAAAAGCTTCTTTATTAAAAAGAAATGACACAATAAAAAAGTGAAGCATTATTTCTTTTCGCGGTTAAATTGTGTTATAGTTTATGTTGGAAAAGATATTTAGGAGGATCTCATTTTGACTCGTCGACTCTATTTGCTTGCAGCTCTTTCTGCGTTGATCTTATTGTTGTCAGGATGTAGTCCTAGTAGCGCTGCTATGGCACCAATTGATCCTAATACGGCAGGTTTTTTTGTAAAATATTTCGTGTACCCGCTTTCGCAGACACTCGACTGGTTCGCCGTCAAGTTATGGGGTCAATATGGCTTATCCATTTTGGTCGTAACCCTAATTATTCGTCTCATCATTTTGCCTCTGACGCTGAAACAGTATAAGAGCTCTAAACGGATGCAAGAGTTGCAGCCTGAGATGAAGAAGCTTAAAGAAAAGTATAAAGATGATGCGAAGAAGCAGCAGGAAGAAACAATGAAGTTATTTCAGTCAAATGGTGTGAATCCGTTAGCTGGGTGTTTCCCAATCATTGTTCAAATGCCAATTCTGATTGCGCTTTATCAAGCTATCATGCGTAATGATCATATTCGAGAGCATACTTTTTTATGGATGAATTTAGGACAGCCTGATCACTATTACATTCTTCCGATCATTGCCGCGGCAACAACATTCGTTCAGCAAATGTTTATGTCTTCTCAAATGAATCAACAAATGAAAAGCTTACTATACATTTTCCCGGTTATGATTTTCGTGATGTCCATGAATTTCGCAGCTGCGCTGCCACTTTACTGGATTTACGGTAATATCTTCACCATTATTCAGTCTTACTTTATTTATGGTTCTCCTGGAAAACAAAAAGATCCTGGATCTCAAAATAATAAGGGTGGCCTGTCCAAATGAAAAAAATTGTGGTGACTGGAAAAACTATTGAGTTAGCGGTTAAAGCCGGTCTTACTCAATGGCAGGTTTCGGAGGATCGTGTAAAGATTCATATTTTGGAACAACCCTCCCGGGGGTTGTTCGGGTTTATTGGTTCCAAAGAAGCTAAGGTTGAGCTTGAATTGATACCAGATCCGCTAGAGGAAGCCATTGCTTTCTTACAAGATATGTTCGAAGCGATGAAAATTTCCATCACCATAGACACGACAAAGGATCGCGAAGGCTACCAGTTGAATATGAGTGGTTCGGAGCTAGGTATTTTGATCGGTAAAAGAGGACAAACCCTCGATGCGCTGCAATATTTGGTTAATATTGTCGCAAATCGTTATGCGAATTCGCATTTTCGGATTATCCTAGATGCGGAGAATTTCCGAGATAGACGCAAAAAGACGTTAGAGGAGTTAGCTTTAAGGTTAGCGAATCGTGTCATAAAGTCGAAAAAAGAAGTAATTTTGGAGCCGATGAACTCGCAAGAACGCAAGATTATTCATGCTGAATTGCAAGGACATCCCGTTGTCAAAACATATAGCAAAGGCGAAGAACCGAATCGTCGGGTCGTGATCGCCGTCAAATAACCTTAGCCGCAATGACATGAGCATAAGTCATTGCTTTTTCTTTAAGATGAGGTAAATTCGAGGTGTAAATACTATGTTAAATGATACGATTGCTGCTATTTCTACGCCGCTCGGTGAGGGTGGGATAGCGGTTATTCGTGTGAGCGGGGATGAAGCAGTTCCACTGGTGGAGCGTGTTTTTCGCTCAAAAACGAAATTATCTGATGCTGAGACGCATACGGTACATTATGGATTCATTATAGAACCTGCTTCTGCCGAAAAGGTAGAGGAGGTTCTCGTTACTTTAATGAAAGCTCCGCGTTCTTTTACAATGGAAGATGTAGTCGAAGTTAGTTGTCACGGCGGCATTGTTTCTGTGAAAAAAGTGCTGGATTTATTGCTTCAGCAAGGAATACGATTGGCGGAACCTGGTGAATTCACGAAGCGAGCTTTCCTTAATGGTCGGATTGATTTGACACAAGCGGAAGCCGTTATCGACTTAATTCGTGCTAAATCGGACCGAGCTTTTAAAGTGGCATTAAAGCAGGTAGAAGGAAATTTGTCGAAGCAAATCAAACATTTGCGCTATGTGTTAGTAGAGTTAATGGCCCATGTGGAAGTTAATATTGATTACCCAGAGCATGATGTTGAAGAAATGACGAATGCTTTCATAAAGAGTAAGTGTGACACGGTAATGCTTGAAATTGACCGTCTTTTGGTGACCGCTGAGCAAGGTAAAATCCTACGTGAGGGTATTGAAACGGCCATCGTCGGCAGACCGAATGTAGGGAAGTCTTCGTTGTTGAATGAGTTGGCGCAGGAGAATCGGGCGATTGTAACCGATATTCCAGGAACAACTAGGGATGTCATTGAGGAATTTGTTAATGTTGGTGGTATCCCGCTCAAGTTGTTAGATACAGCGGGGATCCGGGAAACGACAGATATCGTGGAACAAATCGGAGTGGAGCGGTCGAAAACAGCTTTGGCTGAAGCAGATCTAATTTTACTGGTGTTGAATAGCAATGAAGAGCTTCAATTAGATGAGATCGTGCTGATGAAACAATTAGCTGAGAAACAAACAATTGTTATTTTGAATAAGATTGATTTAAGTCGAAAGTTAGATATTGATCAAGTGTTAAGTTATTTTCCACAGGAACGTATTGTTGAGTTATCTCTGATTGAGAATAAAGGTATTGATAATTTAGAAAAAGCGATTGCTGCAATTTTCTTTGAGGGTAAACTAGAGTCAAGTGATTTGACGTACGTCAGCAACGTTCGACATATATCATTGTTGAAGCAAGCAAAACGCTCGTTACACGATGCGCTTGAGGCTAACGAGCAATACGTGCCAATCGATATGATACAAATAGATATTCGAGCAGCTTGGGAGCAGCTTGGAGAGATTATTGGTGATTCTGTTGGAGAGTCGTTGATCGATCAAATTTTTACACAATTCTGCTTAGGTAAATGAAAACCGACAGCATTTTCGTTTTCATAAAAGAGGGAGGGACTTTGAACTATGGGATATCATGCAGGTGATTATGATGTTATTGTCATCGGCGCCGGACATGCAGGTTGCGAATCTGCTCTGGCTTCTGCCCGGATGGGCTGTAATACACTACTTTTAACAATTAATTTGGATATGGTTGCTTTCATGCCATGCAATCCATCTATTGGTGGTCCTGCAAAGGGCCACGTTGTTCGGGAAATCGACGCGATCGGTGGCGAAATGGGTCGTAACATCGACAAAACCTATATTCAAATGCGTATGTTGAATACAGGCAAAGGTCCAGCTGTGCATGCACTTCGCGCACAAGCCGACAAATTTTCGTATCAGCACAAAATGAAAGAAACCATTGAAGCAACGCCAAACTTAACGTTACGTCAAGGTATGGCTGAAGAACTCATCGTTGAAGATGGAACAATCAAAGGTGTTATTACAAAAACAGGCGCTGAGTATTATGCGAAAGCAATTGTTCTTACAACGGGAACTTACCTAAGAGGAAAAGTTATCATGGGCGAGCTAATGTACGAGAGCGGACCGAACAACCAACAACCTTCTGTGAAGCTTTCCGAATCTTTGCGTAAATTAGGTTTTGATCTCGTTCGTTTCAAAACGGGAACTCCGCCGCGTGTTCATAAAGATTCTATCGATTTTAGCAAAACGGAAATTCAGCCTGGTGATGATGAGCCTAAGTTTTTCTCTTTTGAAACCAAATCAGGTTCTCCTAATGAACAATTGCCTTGTTGGTTAACGTATACGTCTGAAGAAACACATAACATTATTAACTCCAATTTGCACCGTGCTCCAATGTTTTCAGGAGCGATTGAAGGTACTGGGCCAAGATATTGCCCATCTATTGAAGATAAAATTGTTCGTTTTGCAGATAAGCCTAAGCATCAAATTTTCCTTGAACCAGAAGGCCGTAATACATCCGAATACTACGTACAAGGTTTATCTACAAGTATGCCGGAGGATGTACAGCTAGGCATTCTTCGCTCAATTCCTGGTCTTGAAAAAGTGGAAATGATGCGTACCGGTTATGCCATTGAGTATGATGCGGTTGTTCCTACACAATTGAAGCCTTCCTTGGAGACTAAGCTTGTTAACGGATTATTTACTGCTGGACAAATTAACGGAACCTCCGGATATGAGGAAGCAGCTGGGCAAGGGGTTATGGCTGGGATTAACGCGGCTCGTAAAGTTCAAGGCAAAGATGCGGTTGTATTGGATCGATCCGAAGGGTACATTGGTGTTCTTATTGATGATCTAGTTACTAAAGGGACGAATGAACCATATCGTCTATTAACTTCTCGTGCTGAATATCGTTTGCTGCTTCGCCACGATAATGCTGATTTACGTCTAACACCAATTGGTCACGATATTGGGTTAATTTCTGAGGAGCGTTATGCGACGTTTTTGAAGAAAAAAGCATTAGTGGATCAAGAAATTGAACGTTTGAATACAGATAAAATCAGACCTGAGCCGCATGTTCAACAGCTTCTGGAAAGCTTGGAAAGTGTGATCTTGAATAATTCGGTCCCAGCGATCGGACTGCTTCGTCGTCCTGAAATTGAATATAAGCATATTGAGCAAATGTCGCCTTCACCACTTGAATTGGATGATGAGATGAAGGAACAGGTCGAGATTCAAGTGAAATATGCTGGTTATATTGAGAAACAGAGTAATCAAGTAGAGCGTCTGCGTAAAATGGAAAAGAAAAAGATTCCGGATGATATTGAATATAGTGAAATTCATGGAATTGCAACGGAAGCTAAGCAAAAGCTAGCTAAGATCCGTCCGATCTCAATTGGTCAAGCATCACGTATTGCGGGCGTTACACCATCGGATATTTCTATCCTTCTTGTATATTTGGAACACTATAACAGAGTCACGGCGGCTAGAGGTTAACATATGGATGCTATTCAACAACAATTTGTTCAGCTTTTAGAAGAAAAACAGATAAATCTTTCTACTCTACAATTGGAACAATTCGAGCTGTACTTTAAGACACTTGTAGAGTGGAATGAGAAAATGAATCTAACAGGTATTACAGAGAGAGAGCAGGTATACGTAAAGCATTTCTATGACTCTCTTTCTGTTTCTTTTAATTATGATATGAGCAATGTATCTACGATTGCAGATATTGGCTCAGGTGCGGGGTTTCCTAGCATTCCTTTGAAAATCGCTTTTCCTCACCTGAAAGTAACGATCATTGATTCTTTGAATAAACGTATTTTGTTTTTAAAAGAGCTAGTATCACAACTAGGTTTATCTGATACAGAATGTGTTCATGGTAGAGCGGAGGATATTGCTAGATTACCTAAATATCGTGATCAGTTTGACCTCGTAACGGCTAGAGCTGTTGCAAAACTTCAAGTGTTGAACGAATTTTGTCTTCCTTTTGTAAAGAGGGATGGTACATTTATTGCTATGAAAGGTTCAGAGATTGAAGAGGAACTTAGCGAGTCTTCTTATAGTTTATCTGAGTTGAAGGGCAAAGTTATCAAAGTTCTTAAGATGCAGCTACCTATAGAGGAGTCGTCGAGGCATTTTGTAGAAATTAAAAAGCTCGCTGCAACACCAGCTAAGTATCCTAGAAAGGCTGGAATTCCACTGAAAGAGCCGCTTGTAAAGCATTGAAAATGTTCCACGTGAAACATTATTCATTTAAGTTTCACAATTGCTATAAGCAGGAAATCTAGCTTCGATGAAGAATATATAATAGTAAGAATCTATTCTATTTGTAGTGAGTTTATGTGATTGCACTTGTCATACTTCGCCGTATTCTTGACAAGCGTTTTCGTTCTGTAGGACGAAGAGGTCGTCTATCTTTGGATCGTAATGGTCGCTTAAACTACGGGAAGAGTTGGTGGTAGGGTTTCCTATGAAAGAACAAATTTCAAAGCTATTTGGACTTGCTGATCGTTCGTCGACGGATGAGGTCAAAAACATACCAGTTAATACTATAATTCCAAGTCCATATCAACCTAGAACCTTATTTGATGATGATCGTATTGATGAATTGTGCCAAACGATTCGAACGCATGGTGTTATTCAGCCAATCGTTGTCAGAGTCAAAAACAATACATTCGAGCTCATTGCCGGAGAACGACGCTTAAGAGCTGTTAAGAAACTCGGTCTTGATACAATTCCTGCTATTGTGAGAGATTTCAATGATTCTCAAGCTGCTTCCATTGCTCTTATCGAGAATCTGCAGCGTGAAGGATTAACCGCAATCGAAGAGGCTGCTGCCTATCAACAGTTGATAGAGATGCACGATTTAACGCAAGAGAGCTTGGCGCAGCGTTTAGGCAAGAGCCAATCAACGATTGCGAATAAGATACGCCTTTTAAATTTAAGCGAACCTGTTAAGATGGCTTTAATGGAGCGGAAGATCACAGAACGTCATGCTAGGGCTTTGCTTTCTTTGGATCAAGAAGAAATGCAAGTAAAGATTCTTGAAGAGGTCATTGCTAAAGAGCTGAATGTTAAGCAAACAGAGATTAAGATTAACTTTTTAAAGGAAGCAACCAAGATTAAAAAGTCACGTCGTGTATCTTTCTCCAAAGATGTTCGACTTGCTTTAAACACCATTCGCCAATCCGTTGAAATGGTTACAAGTTCAGGCTTGAATATAAACACGTCTGAGAAGGATCATGAGGATCACTACGAAATCATAATTAAGATACCTAAAAATAATTGAGCATTTATTGCTACCTTAAACGGCGCAAGCCGTTTTTTTGCATCTTATGGGATAAAACTATCAAATATAGATAAGGTAACTGAATGATAGATATGTTAAGATAGATATACTGCTTTAGTAGGGCATTTGGAACATAAGCGATTGAGGTGAAATGGGTTTGTCTAAAATTATAGCAATAACGAATCAGAAGGGTGGCGTCGGCAAGACGACAACTTCTGTGAATTTGGGTGCTTCCTTAGCTTCATTAGGGAAGAGAGTGCTTCTCGTTGACATCGATCCACAGGGGAATACGACTAGTGGTATCGGTATTAACAAGGCCGATGTCGTGAATTGCATCTATGATGTGCTTATTAACGATGTTCACCCCAAAGATGCAACAGTGGATACGAACGTTCCAAATCTTAAAATTGTACCTGCGACAATTCAACTAGCAGGAGCTGAGATTGAACTTGTTCCAACAATCTCAAGGGAAGTACGTTTGAAAAAGTCTTTGCAACTTGTTAAACATATGTATGATTATATCCTTATTGATTGTCCACCATCATTAGGTCTTCTTACAATTAATTCTTTGACTGCTGCAGATTCTGTTATCATTCCAATTCAATGTGAATACTACGCGCTTGAAGGATTAAGCCAACTGCTTAATACAGTTCGTTTGGTCCAAAAGCATCTTAATACAGGGCTTCAAATTGAAGGTGTTTTATTGACGATGTTTGATGCTAGAACAAACCTTGGCATTCAAGTAATTGAGGAAGTTAAGAAATATTTCCAGACAAAAGTATATCAAACGATTATCCCGCGGAACGTTCGCTTAAGCGAAGCTCCCAGTCATGGACAATCGATTATTACTTATGATCCTAGATCAAAAGGCGCGGAAGTGTATTTAGAGCTTGCGAAGGAAGTGATCTCGATATGACCAAAGGCCTAAACAAAGGTTTAGGTAAAGGGCTGGATGCTTTAATTACATCATTACATATTGATGAAAGCGATAAAGTTATTCAGATTCCTTTAGCACAATTGAGAGCTAACCCTTATCAACCTAGAAAGCATTTTAACGAAGATAGTATTAAAGAGTTAGCTGATTCGATTAGGGAACATGGTGTCATCCAACCTATTATCGTTCGTAAAGTACTTAAAGGGTATGAAATCATTGCCGGTGAGCGAAGATTCCGAGCTTCTCAGGTAACGGGAATTGCAACGATTCCAGCAGTCGAAAGAAACTTCACAGACCAACAGGTCATGGAAATTGCTTTGATTGAGAATGTTCAACGGGAAGATCTAAACGCGATGGAGATTGCTTTTGCTTATCAAGGTATTATTGATCAGTTCTCGTTAACGCAAGAAGAGCTTTCTGCAAAGGTCGGAAAGAGCCGTTCACATATCGCGAACTTCCTTAGACTTCTTCAATTGCCAGAAGCAATCAAACAATATGTTTCACGTGGAACATTATCCATGGGTCACGCAAGAGCCATTGTTGGTGTCAAAGATGACAAGATTAAAAAAGAACTTGCTGAAACCGCCATAAGTAAACAATGGAGCGTTCGTGAACTTGAAGAAGCAGTGAAAATGTTAGAAGAGCCGCAAGGTCAGGATAAAGAAAAAACGAAGCAAAAAGAAAAGAATAGAGATCCCTACATCAACCAAGCTGAGGATCAATTAAGAGATATTTATCGAACAACGGTGAAAATCAAGAGTCAGCAGGATAAGGGCAAAATTGAACTTCTCTACTATTCAAAAGACGATTTGAATCGTCTGCTAGAATTGCTTCAAGGTAAAATCTCTTAAAAATTAGATAGCATACCGATGGTTTTCTTTCGAACAGAAAGATCAAACTAAGGTATGCTATATTTATGAGTGGAATTCTGAATCCGTAGGAGAGGGTGATACTATGAAGGGTGTCATGTATTTTGATCAAGCAGCTTCATCGTGGCCAAAGCCACCGGCAGTTATGGATGCGATGATGACTTGCATGCAAGATTATGCTGCTAACCCAGGACGGGGAAGCCATCAGATGGCGGTTAAAGCAAGTCGGGCATTGTTTGAAACTAGAAAAAATTTAGCTCGCTTATTTGGGATAAAAAACCCGAACGATCTGTCATTCGCATTAAATACAACACATGCGCTGAACCAAGCGATCAAAGGATTTGTAAAACCTGGCGATCACGTCATCTGCACAAATATTGAACATAACTCCGTACGCAGACCTTTGGAATATTTGAAAGCTACGGCTGGAATAGAACTTACCTATATTCGTAACGATGAAGAGGGAAATATCCATCTCGATGATTTCAAAAAGGCATTACGACCAAATACATCACTCGTAGTTGTCAATCATAGTTCTAACTTATTAGGAACTATTATGCCTGTTGCTGAGATCGGTGAATTATGTCGTACACATGGCGTTAAGCTGCTTGTAGACGCGGCTCAGAGCGCTGGTATACTGCCTATTCACGTAGGAGATATGCATATTGATATGTTGGCTTTCCCGGGTCACAAAGGGCTTCTAGGGCCTCAGGGGACGGGTGGGCTATATATCCATCCTGACATTGATTTGGAGCCGTTCATGCATGGTGGGACAGGCAGTCAATCAGAGGCTATTCATCAACCAACGGTAAGGCCTGATCGGTATGAGGCAGGAACACAAAACACGGTTGGGATTGCTGGATTAAACGAGGGCGTAAAATTCGTCATGGCGGAAACGATTGAGAAAATCCACGCAAAAGAGTGGCGTCAAACGCAAATGCTGATGGAAGGTTTACTGGGAATTGAAGGAGTCACGATTCTTGGCCCAGCTCTTGGACAAAATAAAACAGGGATTGTTTCCTTTAATATTAATAACGCAGATTCATCGGAAGTCGCATTTATTTTGGATCAATCTTTTCAAATTGCTGTACGATCTGGCTATCATTGTACGCCGCTTGCCCATGAGTCGGCAGGCACACTATCCAAGGGAGCTGTAAGATCAAGTATAGGTTATTTTACAACGGACGAAGAAGTGGATGCTCTTATATATGCAGTCAAAGAGATCCAATCGCAGTATGCTAAGTAGAAAGAGGGATCAACCATGGGGGAACTGTTCGGATTGAATGGCAATTTTGTCGTATTAGTTATTTTGGCATTAATTTTAGTTTTATTCATTTTCGTTATCATTCTTTCGGTAAAATTATCATCTTTGCGTAAACGATACACACAAATGATGAATGGTTCAAGCTCAGATAATATGGAGCAACTCCTTATTGACATGCAGGAAGCAATCAATGAGCAAAAGGCCGAGTCAGCAATGACGTCAGCCCAGGTTGATACAATTCGCCAATCCCTAACGAAGATGAAGTCCAAAGTAGCGATTCACCGATATAACGCCTTCAATGATGGAGGTAGTAACCTGAGCTTCACGATTGCCATATTGGATGATTCCCAAGATGGTGTGGTTTTAACTGGAATACATAGTAGAGAGCAAATGTACTTGTATGCGAAGCCGATTCATAATGGACAATCTACTTACACGTTAAGTCCAGAAGAGAAAGAGGCTATTAATCAATCTGTAAAGCCGTCTTAGCACTTGGTGCATAAGCTTGCGTACGACGCAAAGCAGAGTGGAGAGCATCGCCAATAACGTTAGCCATGTTCATAACGAGGCTGAGCCGTGTATTTTGCAGGACGAAATATTCCATGAATCCGCCTACGTTAACGATCCCAGTCACATGAATATTGCCAACGGGAGGAAGATCTTTGTTAACGCCAGCACCAGGCTTAAGCGGACCATCAGCAACCTGAATACAGCCTACGCTGGATACTTGGCCCAAACAAGCATCTACGGCAACGATGAAAGGGTTATCGAATTGTCGTTGAATTTTATCAACGGTTTCTGATAAGTTCATGGCATGGACAGGTTCATCTAAAGTACCGAATAAATGAAGGTTACGAAGATTGGTCGTACGGTTCAAATGTGAGCCAACTAACGGACCAAGCGAATCTCCTGTAGAACGGTCAGTACCCACACAGATGACAACGATAGGTTGATAGTTTGGTAGCTTGCTAAAAATGGATTGCAAATGCTTAGAGAGAAGAAAAGGGGTATCGGCGTCTGTGTGCTGAATTTTGAGTGGGGTCAGTTCCGTGTCTTTCATTCCGTCGAAACCAATTTGGAATTTCATCATATCCCTCCAAAGTACTTCTTCTTTTTTTACTAGTATATGGATAGATAGAGACATTTATACGTAGGAGAGGAGGGATTTTCCTTGAATATTTCCGTTATGTTGTTAGCCTTCGATTCTACGCAGCAGGCCCTGCGTGCCGAAATGCTGCTAGAGTATGCGGATATAGAAATCGACATCAGACCTACTCCAAAAGAAATTACAGCTGGCTGTGCCCTTTCTATTGAATTCCCAGGTGAAAATCTAGTACAAGTTCAAGAGATTATTGAATCTGAGAACGTAGAAATCAGAGGCATCTATTTTAAAAAAGAAGATAAATATGTTACCATGGAATGAAAAAAGGAGGTCTAAACCGTGGCCTTTATTACGAAGTATTTCACGGATTTGATGAACTGGATTCGAGAACATTTATCGAAACCTGAAATGCTAGCCTCACTATTTTGGATTATCGTAAAAATTATTCTTATTTATATTGTTGCTAAAGTATGTATCAAAATAGCAGATAAAACGATTGCTCATATGATAGCTGCTAGAGACAAGTCGCCACTGAAATTTGATAGACGTAGAACGAATACGATCGGAAGCCTTATACATAATTTAATAGCCTATACGGTGAATCTCATCTGTATCATGTTGATCCTTGGACAAGTTGGCTTGAATCTTGGACCTTTGCTTGCCGGGGCAGGTGTGCTTGGATTAGCGATAGGTTTCGGAGCTCAGAGTTTGGTGAAAGATGTTATTACTGGCTTCTTCATCATTTTTGAGGATCAGTTTGGCGTAGGGGATGTCATTCAGATTGATTCGTTTAAAGGGACTGTTGAGGAGATTGGTATTAGGGTCACCAGGATTAAAAGTTGGACGGGTGAAGTTCATATCATTCCGAACGGAAATATCAAACAGGTCACCAATTTTTCTACGTACAATTCGTTGGCCGTTGTCGATGTGACGATTCCGCATCACATGAATATTGATGATGCTACGCAAATTCTCAAAGACACGGTTAAGCATGTGCAAGAACTTACTGAGGACATTGTGAAGCAGCCCGAAGTACTTGGTGTTCAAGTGGTGGGTACGACGGACCTGAAAATTCGAATTATTGCAGAGTGTAAGCCAACCCGACAATTTAATGTTACGAGACTTTTGAACATAGAAATTAAGAAGAGACTCGATAGTGTGCAAATTGAAACGATGTAGTTGAAAAGGCGGTTGCGGACGTATGGAGAAAAAGCAGTATCAACTTGGCGATATTGTGCAAATGAAAAAGCCCCATCCGTGTGGCACCAATGAAATGGAAATCATACGGATGGGGATGGATATTAGAATTAAGTGTGTGGGTTGTAAACACAGTGTTCTTGTACCAAGAACGAAGTTCGAAAGTAAGCTGAAAAAGGTGCTTCGATCCAACGCAGAGAAAGAGGAAGAATCCTCATAAAAACGCTGTAGAAAAGCACTTGCGAGAGTAAGGATTTTTTGATATAATGAATCCTGTTCTCGCGTTTTGGAAAGGTACCCAAGAGGCCCAAGGGGGCTGACTCGAAATCAGCTAGGCGTCGCGAGGCGTGCGTGGGTTCGAATCCCACTCTTTCCGTACAAGCTGTTACTAGCTAAGGAATGAGAGTCTCCTGCATTTGCAGGAGGCTTTTTTATTTATCCATGCCCGAATAAATGCCAATATTTGAGTTCCACGTGAAACATTTTTAGAGCTTTTTACGTCTATAAGGGCGTAGAAGGCTTTTTTGCTTTCAGTCCTTTGTCTATCCTATAGGGATAAAAAGGCTAAAAGAACAGCAAAATATTCTCATATCTATGTATCGGCAACATGAAGGAGGTAAGCGTAATGAGAAGTTGGTTAATGATATTTCTGGTACTAGCTGTAGTGGCCACAGGATGCGCTAAAAAGAACGAAGAGAGTGCATCGCCTAGCCCAACAACAACAGCGACCGTAGCGCCTTCCACAGGGGCTTCAGCAACGCCTGGAGCTACAAGTGGGACAGGCGGTGGAACAACCGCCACAGCGACGCCAGCGACTGGTGGCAAGGATACGACAAAGGATGAGCCGCTTCCTCAGATAACGAAGGAGCAAGCTGATAAGATAAGCATGACAAGCACCTACGATGATTTGGTGAAGCAGACAGGAGCTAAAGGCAAGTTGGTTAAAGAGGAGAATGGTAAGAAAACATATGATTTCGCCATTTCTAATCAGCCAGGCTACATTGCGGAAATCGTTTATTTTGCAGATGGGAAGATATCTGAGAAGAAGGTATATAGGCAATAAATCAGGTCGTGCAGCGTGATAGCTGTACGGCTTTTTTTAATAATACTAGCAATGAAAAGAGTTTATACTTTGTTAATAATCCATTTAGATGGATTCAATAAGGTTATATTAAAATAAGTAGTAAGGAAACGTTTCCCGTAAAATGTTTTTAAAGGAGAAAAGTGATGAAACTTAGCAAAAAATCCGTTACCGTACTGTCATTCACGATTGGAGCATGCTTATTCGTATCCACGGCATTCGCCGATACGCTGCTTGGATCGGGGTATGACCGTTTAAAAGGTTCAGCAAAAACTACAGCAAGCATGATGGATAAAGATATGAAGAACTACACCCTTGAAGCGCTGTATACGTTGAAAGATAACGACAAAACCTTACTTCAAGGCTCAACGTCCAAAAAGATGGATACTGAAAAACAAATGACGGAAGAAAATACAGCCACAAAAAATGAAGATGGGGAAACAACATCAAGATACTATTATTCAGACATAAAGAATTCAGTTAGTAAAACGGGTACGGACAATACTTACTATGTAACGGAATATCCGGCTAAGGTGAACAAAAACAATCCAGCCAACTTCGATAATCCATTTGAAGAGAAGGGCGCGGCTGAGATCGAAAAGATCGTTGACGCGGTGGTTGGCGGATTGAAAGATTATGTGCAAGTGGAGGAAGGGCCTGAAGGTGGAAAAGTATATTCGGGCAGCTTGTCTGAAACTCAGGTGCCAGCCATTCTGAATGCTGTTTCTTCCTTTGGCATCAAGCAGATGCTGAACGATGAGTCCGATTTACCAGAGATAGAGAGCGATGTTTTTGTGAAAAAAGTGGTAGGTTCAGCTATTGAAAATAAAGCTGGCTACCTGGAGAATGTAACAGGCGATATCACACTTTCAGGAAAAGATAAGAACGGTGTTCAACACGACTTGAACCTGAATGTCATTGTAAAACTTTCGGAGGTTGGTAATACGAAAATTGCCATGCCTGATCTAACTGGCGCAAAAGTCGAAAAGGTTAGCTACTCAAATGGATTAAGCAGTAAGTATGTAGGGGCATATAAAAATGATATCGTCATGGAGAAAGACGGTAAGTTCGTGAAAATCGGCGAGAGAATGGTCGAAATCACAAGCGTTGACAACGATAAAGTAAAAGGCAAATTCTCCGAAACCATTGTTCCGGGTTATGAGAGCCTGTATCCGAATAAAGATAACTTTGAATTTGAATACGATTCTGCGGATTCCTCGACTTTCACTTACAAAGATGCAAAAGGTGAAGAGAAGAACGGATCGATTTATCAAAGCGCTCCAGGTAAGATTCATTTCCAAATAAATCTTGAGATTATTGATAAAAACTCGTACAAATCCGATGCCAAACCATATTACGATGGAGAATTTAACCGCATATTCGAATAGAACAGAGAGGTTCAGGAGGCTGCTAATGCGGCTTCCTGAGCGTTTTTTGGGGAGATGATAGAAATTGACAGTCAAGGCGATTGAAATAAGCGGATTAACCAAGTCATTCAAAAATGGCCGGGGGATCGCAGAATTAAACTTAGAAGTTGATCAAGGCGATGTATTCGGATTTCTAGGGCCAAATGGTGCGGGGAAGACGACGGCTATGAAAATGATAACTGGGCTCATGAAGCCAGACCGTGGTGATGTAAAAATTTTTGGTGCCAGTATTTCTGAAGACTATGTGAATGCCATGAAGCATGTTGGTTGTATGATTGAAACAGCAGAGTCGTATCCCTATTTGACGGCTAACGAAAACCTGAAGCTATTCGCGAGGTTTTATCCGCATGTTGATCAGAAGAGAATCGATGAGTGTCTTGAAATCACAGGCATGTTGAAATATAAAAATGAGAAATCTCAAAAGTTTTCACTAGGGATGAAACAAAGGCTGGGAATAGCGGCTGCTATATTGTCGAAACCCAAGCTGTTGATATTGGACGAGCCCTTGAACGGGCTGGATGTTGAAGGGATGCTGGAGATGAGGAAATTGATCAAACAGCTTTCTCAGGAAGGCACGACATTCTTCATCTCAAGCCATTTGATTCATGATGTGGAACTGACGTGCACAAGAATAGGTATTATTTACGGGGGCAAGCTTGTAAACGTTGAATATACGCAGAATATACTCTCGTATTATTCTTCGCTTGAGAACTTTTTTGTTAGTGAGGTGGACAGGAATGGAAGGGTTTAAAGCCGCATTTATCAATGAATCCGTGAAGCTGCTGAAAAAGAAAAAAATGATGGCGGCTGCAATTTTGTCCATTCTTGCCGTTTTAGTCGGGCAAATCGCTGTAACAACAATCAAGCACGGGCTTGGATTACGGGTGGTAGGAAGCGTCGAGTTTCCTATAGTTGTTCTCTCCTTCATTACTTACACGCTTTTGCCGCTGTTTGCCATATTTGTGGCGATCGATATGTTTAACGGGGAATCCTCATCAAATACAATGAAAATTACACTTTTAAGACCAGTCTCCCGATTTGGAGTATTTAGTGCGAAGGTGTTAAATTTAGCTTTATTTATTGCGGGCAACCTCTTGTTTGTTATGATTCTTTCGTTATTGGCGGGATTCATATTTAATCCGTCGTCAGCTAGTTTGGCAGGGATCTTGAAGGTAGTTCTATCTTACGGATTAACCTTTTTCCCCGTATTTGTGTTTGCACTGATTGTTGTCCTTCTTTCCAATGTGATTCAAGGGGGACTAGCTGTATTTTTCCTCGCCATACTTGTGTTTATCATTTTTAATTCATTAGGCATTGTATTTTCATCCTACTCCAGCTTCTTCATTACCTCGATGTTTGATTGGTATACGTTATGGATATCAGAATCGATTAATGTGTTTAAAATATTCCGCCAGATTTTAATCATGTCAGGCTGTGGTATGATGTTATTTACAACAGGGTATTATTTGTTTGACAGAAAGGATATATAGAAAGGGATACACATGCATTTAACCAAACGTTTCTTCACGATGAATGCGCTGGCTGTGCTGCTCTCCGTTGGTTTGACAGTTCTGGCTGTCATTATTTTTGTTGCTGCTTATACGAAAGTTTTTGGCCGCGAAGCCAACACGAAAGAGTTTCAAAAGGCGTTCGAAATTCGAGCGGCGATCAATGAGATTAAAAGAGAAGCACAGCCCCTCAAATTCGAGCAGCTTTTGGATACGAAATATCAACAACAGCTTGCTAATCGAGTTGACGCTTTGAATGCTAGTGCTATTATTTTGAAAAATAGAGAAGTTGTATACGCTACGCAAAATTTCAATAAGATCGACATCGAGAGAAGTCTTATGCTTTCAGATAGTCAGGCAACTCAAGATGAGGTTGAACTTGCCGGTAAAACATATATGATTACTAGATCGGATTATAAGCTTTCAACTGGCGATGCCGGCGTATTGCTGCTGCTTGCGCCTATAAAGCTGAAAACGAACTTTTTTATACTGCTTGGCCTATTTACAGTCTGCGTCTTCACCTTTGTTTTTCTGCTAACGAACTTTTGGGTTTCGTATCGTTTCTCCCGCGGCATTATTCGGCCGATTTCCAGGCTCAAAGATGTTGCTAACAAAATCAGCGAAGGTGATTTAAGCCACGGGATTGCGGAAGAGGGCGAAGGGGAAGTTCGCGAGCTAGGCAGAACGCTGGAGTTAATGAGAATTAAGCTGAAGGAATCAGTTTATTTGCAGCAAAAGTATGATGATAACCGAAAGTTCCTGGTTTCGAGCATTTCCCATGACTTAAAGACGCCTGTTACATCCATTAAAGGATACATTGAAGGTATTATAGATGGGGTAGCCAAGACACCTGAGAAAATGGATGAGTATCTGGAAACGGCGCGGTCCAAAGCTATTCTGGTAAACGCAATGATCGATGATCTGCTTTTATACTCCAAGCTTGATTTGAACCAACTTCCTTATCATTTTGAAAAGAGTGATTTAGCAAGCTACTTTGAGGATTGTGTCGCGGATCATAAATATGAATATGAAAAGGCTAACCTGTCGTTAGCGTTAATAAATGAACTGAATGAGCCAGTTAAAGTTTTAATTGATCGTGAAAGATTAAAGAGGGTCATACAGAACATTCTTGATAATGCTATTACGTATGTAGAGAAAGCAGATGGAAGGATTGAAATTATCCTCAGAGAAACAAGAACGTCTGCGATCATAGAAATTAAGGATAATGGAAAAGGGATACCTGAGAATAAACTTCCCCATATATTTGATCGATTTTATCAAGTGGACCCTTCAAGAAAAAGCGGCAGCGGTCTAGGACTTGCTATTGCGAAGCAAATAATAGAAGGGCATGACGGGAAAATATGGGCGAAAAGTGCCGTAGGAGAGGGGACTCAGATAATGATATCTCTGAAGAAGTTCTAATATGTTTGGAGGTTATGATGAAAAAAATTCTGATTATTGAGGATGACCAAAGTATTGCCAATCTGCAGAGAGATTATCTGGAGCTCAGCGGATACTCAGTTACAATGGTGAACAGTGGATCAGCGGGTTTGAGAGCCCTAAAGGAAACAGATTTTGAGCTGATTATATTAGATATTATGCTGCCAGACATAGATGGGTTTGAGGTATTGAAGAAAGTGCGTGAGCACGATGATATTCCCGTCCTTCTGGTGTCGGCAAGAGCAGAGGAAATCTATAAGATTAATGGTCTAGGCCTCGGGGCAGACGATTATATTACCAAGCCATTCAGCTCGGGCGAGTTGGTTGCGCGGGTAGGGGCTCATTTGAAAAAATTTGAACGGATGAAAGAACGGTTTGGAAAAGGGAATGAAGGAAGCACGATTCAAATTAGAGGCTTGGAGGTTCAGAAGGAAGCTAGACGCGTCTTTGTGAACGGAAATGAAGTCGTTTTGGCGCAAAAAGAATTTGACCTGCTTCTATTTCTATTGCAGAATGCCAATCGGGTGTTTGGTAAAGAAGAGCTTTTTGAGAGGATCTGGGGCTTAGATGCGATGAGTGACGCCTCGACTGTCACGGTTCATATTGCCAGAATCAGAGAGAAAATCGAAGAAACCCCATCTAAACCCCAATATATTGGGACTGTTTGGGGATCTGGATATAGGTTTATAGTGTAAAAGAGCTGGTCCTAAGCAGGTAAACTAAAACTACCTCACCTAGGGGCCAGCTTTCCATCATTTCAACCGCTAATAGCTCCCATTGCGGTTTCTGTAGCTGACAGAGAATCGATCAATGACATAGCCGACAAGCGACCATGTCGCGATCGTCAATACATAGATGATGAGCATCCGAAACATGGAGATCTCATAGATGTCCGTGAATGTGGATGCAAACCAGGCCGGCACGCTAAGCGCGTAGAAGATCATGTAGAAGGCATCATGATCGTGAAATAAATAATGACCTAAGCAGAGGGCTGCACCAATGAAGGTAAACAGCCAAGTAAACGTGGATGTTTTCATGGTGAATTTCTCCTAGTTAAGGCTTTTTGCGGTGCCATTTCCGATTATGGTTGCTGTTGGCCGGAAATCTGTCTCCTTTTCTTAACGTGACTATTTTCGGGTTTTCAATTCCCATGTGAACAGCATTCTCACCCATCTCGATGTAAACGCCGTCGTTAGGTACATGATCGCCTTCATTGAATTGTGTCCATTCACCCACATTGATCACCTCATCGAAAGATTTTTAATCAGGTTTAGATTACCCTCCTGAAAGGGAAGCATGTACGAAATGCATTGCCATGTTCATCCTTGCGAGAAAGACTTGTAATCTGGCGATCAATTTGCTATAGTATTCAGGTGCGAGTTTTGAAAAAGAATCCTCGCTCCTTGCTCCATCGCTTGTGCGAACAAGCTTGAATAGGAGCCGCTTAGTCCAAAAGGAGGTGAAATACATGCGCAAATATGAAATGATGTACATCATTCGTACTGACATTGAGCAAGAAGTTGTTCAGTCTACAGTAGAAAAGTTTCAAGGCATCATCACGAACGGTGGAGGCGAAGTCTCCAAACATGACCTGATGGGCAAACGCCGTCTTGCGTATGAGATCAATAAGTTCCGTGACGGGCACTACGTGCTTGTACACTTCAACGCAGAACCTGCTGTTGTAACTGAACTTGATCGCGTACTTAAGATTACGGATGAAGTTATCCGTCACTTAATCACAAACGACGTAGCTTAATATGCATGCCAGTATTTTCGTCAGGGGGAATGTCCGATGTTGAACCGTGTTATTCTTATCGGTAGATTGACCAAAGATCCAGAGCTTCGCTATACGCCAGCCGGTGTAGCTGTTACGCAGTTTACTCTTGCAGTAGACCGCCCTTTCACAAGTGGAGGTTCGAAAGAACGGGAAGCGGACTTTATCAATATCGTCACGTGGAGGCAGCTTGCCGAAACATGCGCGAACTATTTGCGTAAAGGTCGTTTGACTGCTGTGGAAGGAAGAATTCAAGTACGGAATTATGATAATAACGAGGGTAAACGTGTTTACGTAACCGAAGTTATTGCCGATAATGTGCGTTTCCTTGAGTCCAATAATAGTGCCGGAAGTCGTGAAGAAGGCGGATCATCTAACTCTAACGCTAGCTACGGCGGCGGAAGCGGTAGTGGCAATCGTGGCGGTGGATCACGCGAGCAGCAGGATCCTTTCATTGATGACGGAAAACCGATCGATATTTCCGATGATGACTTGCCATTCTAAAGTAGAAAGGACTGAACAAACTAATGGCTTTCCAAAAAAGAGATAACAATAGTGAAGATCGCGGCGACCGCAAATTTGCTCCTCGTGGCAAAGGCGGTAAAGGCAAACGTCGTAAAGTTTGTTACTTCACAGTTAACAAAATCAAGCACATTGACTATAAAGACATTGAAACTCTTAAAAAGTTCATCAGTGAGCGCGGGAAGATTCTTCCTAGACGTGTAACTGGAACTTCCGCTAAGTACCAACGTGCATTGACGATCGCTATCAAGCGTTCCCGTACAATCGCATTGTTGCCTTACACAACGGAATAGGGTTTATCTAGAAGGCAGCTGTTTATACGGCTGTCTTTTTTGTATGCCGAAAAGTCGATAAGTTAGGAGAGATTGTGCGGCTCTTCAGTGGCTTTCTTTTCTCCCCCTATTTTGTGGTATAATTAACGCAATAGTCTTTTGTAGGATGAGGAGAGATGACGGTTGCTGAATAGGGAAAAGGATGTAGACCTAGCCAGACGGGCCAAAGTCATTGAGTGGCTCAAGACAGAAGTCGTAGATCACGTAGCGCACCTGCTTAAAGGCATATGGGAAGGCAGCCATGTCAAAATTGTGGATGCTTTAGCCAGTTTAATCTCAAGCGGTTATATTTTGGGAAGACGACTGGGTATTTCTTATCGCGATTTGGACGAAGCCATTGTAGACAAAATGAAGAAGCACCGCCAAGAGGGCCATCAACTTGAGGACTGGTACGGCGACATTTCATCGCTCGAAGAACATTTACGTAAGAGGTGAGCCCGGTTGGGGAATCGAAGTTGGCAAAGCATCATTTGGAGTGCGGTGACGATCCTTTCATTGCTATCTCTAATGACGCCTTTTATTATTTTCACATTCAGTTTTCTCATGATTCCTGTATTAATGTTGTATGTCAAATCAAGCACCAAACGTTTCGTCATCAGCTATGTCATTAGCTTGCTCGTCGTTTATTTGCTTACCCAGTGGCATGGGATATCCCTCATGTCCGTATCGCTGTTCTTCTTACCACCGGTACTGGTCATGGGTAATTTATATAAACGTAAAGCCGCTGCTAGGACGGTACTCACAGCAGGAATTATTACCATTCTGGCGGAGTCGCTGCTTAGTCTGCTTATCGGCTATTCGCTCGGATTGGATCCGGTAGCGAAGTTCAAGCATTTTATGATGGACAGCATTGCAAGTATGCCTCCGGGCATTCGGGATGTTTTGCCGAAGGACCAGGACTGGTATGTGAATTTCATTGTGCAAGTGATACCTCTTTATCTGATCTTTGTGGCATTGTTCTACACCTTCGTGACTCACGGCATTAGCCGCTGGTTGCTTAACAAAACGGGTGAAGGCATCCCGGGTCTGCGCCCGATGCGGGAATGGATGCTGCAGAAATCGCTGGTATGGATTTATTTGATCGTATTTGTGCTCGATCTATTCATGAATCCAGCTTCCAACTCACTGATCCCGACGCTAATGATGAATGCAATGCCACTGCTGATGCTGGCGTTTGCCATTCAGGCGATCTGTTTCCTATTTTTTGTTGCTCACGCGAACAAGTGGAAACCTATTTTGCCAATCGTTGCGATGATTATTCTTTGTTTCATGCCTCCACTCTTTATCGTTTACAGCTTATTAGGGGTATTTGATGTTGCGTTTCCAATCCGTGAACGGTTTAAGAAAAATTTATAGGATTAGGAGCTAGTTCGAATGCCGAAGTTCCTTTTAAAGCGGTGGCACGGTCAACACATCGTGTGGATTTTCGTTCTGCTCATCATCATGTCAGCTACAATCTATATGTTCAAATGGTGGCTGGGCATTACGGCCTTCCTAGTCTGCGGCATTCTGGCGTACTTCACACTCCAAGCGGAAACTGCTTTTCGCAAAGAGCTGAATATGTACGTTGGAACGATTACGCATAGGGTCAAGAAAGCCGGCAATGAAGTGATGAGCGGCCTTCCTATCGGAATTATTTTATATAATGAAGAGAAGCGCATCGAATGGCACAACCCGTTTGTGGCGAAAATGTTGGGTCAGGATTCGGTCATCGGCGAGCCGCTGTACGAATATTTGCCAGACCTGAAGAACCGGAAAGACAAAAGCGATAAAGTAGATCTCACTATCGGGAAGTCCATTTATCAAGTATCGATTCGGCCCGAAGAAAGACTGCTCTATTTCCGGGAAATCACGGAGCATGCGAATTTGGCAAGAAAGTACGAAGATGAGAAAACAGCGATCGGTATCGTCATGATGGATAATCTGGAGGAATCAACACAAGGTCTGGATGATCAGACGCGCAGCATTATGCTGGCTAAAGTGACGGGTGAGATTACCGAATGGGCCCAGAAGAATCAGCTTTATTTGCGCCGGACGTCCTCAGATCGTTTTCTTATTCTGATGGATCAGAAAGCGCTTCGCCAGTTAGAGCAAACGCGTTTTGAAATTCTGGACGATGTACGGGATTTGACGATAGAGAACAAGCTGCCGCTGACACTAAGCATCGGGATTGCATCTGGTGCTGAGCAGTTAACGGAACTTGGTCAAATGGCGCAGATGGGGCTGGATATGTCCTTAGGCCGCGGCGGCGATCAGGTGACGGTGAAAGTGGGCCAAAGGCTGAGCTTTTATGGCGGCAGAACGAATGCGGTTGAGAAGCGCACGCGGGTTAGAGCCAGGGTCATTTCCCATGCGCTCAGGGATTTGATGAAGGATAGCGATAAAGTGATTATCATGGGTCACCGCTTTCCGGATATGGACTGTATCGGTGCATCGATCGGCATATTGAAGGCTGTGCAAGTGGTTGGTAAGGAAGGCTACATCGTCCTTGAGGGTGTGAATCCATCGATCCAGAAGGTGATGGAGACGATTGCCGCTGATGAGCGGCTGCACCGCTGGTTCATAACGCCGGAGCAGGCGATGCAGATTACAACGCAGCGTACCTTGGCTGTGGTGCTGGACACACATAAGGCTTCCATGGTAGCGGAGCCTAAGCTGCTCCAGCAGACGCACAGGGTCGTTGTGGTCGATCACCATCGCCGGAGCGAGGAGTTTATCAACGATGCGACACTCGTCTACATGGAGCCTTATGCGTCTTCTACATGCGAGCTGGTGACCGAGCTGCTGCAGTACATCAATGAGAAGCTGACGATGGAAGTGCTGGAGGCTACGACTTTGCTGGCTGGTATCGTGGTCGATACGAAGAGCTTCAGCCTTCGAACAGGGGCGAGAACTTTCGAAGCCGCTTCATATTTGCGCCGTAATGGGGCTGATTCCGCGCTGATTCAGCGTTTGCTGAAGGAAGATCTCGATTCTTACATCGAGCGAGCTGAAGTGATTAAGCATACAGAAACGATCCATGAGCACATCGCTTTGGCAGTTGCTGAGCCTAATCGCAAATATTCTCAGTTGATGATTGCACAAGTTGCTGATACATTGTTGAATATGACGAATATTATGGCATCCTTTGTCATCGCTGAACGGCCGGATGGACTAATCGGCATCAGCGCCAGATCGCTGGGGCAGATGAACGTCCAACTCGTGATGGAACGTCTGGGCGGCGGCGGTCATTTGACCAATGCAGCAACTCAGCTGGATGGCACGACATTAGAGGAAGCAACGAACCGATTGAAGAAAGTACTCGATGAAATGCAGGAAGAGGAGGGACTTTTCGAATGAAAGTCATTTTACTAAAAGATGTTAAAGGCCAAGGCAAAAAAGGTGAAGTTAAAGAAGTATCCGAGGGTTACGCACAAAATTTCCTAATTGCTCAGGGGCTTGCGGCTCCTGCGACAACTGGCACAGTGAAGGTGCTGGATAATCAGAAGAAAGCGGAACAGCGCAAGAAGGATCAAGAGAAAGCTGATGCAAAAACGCTAGGCGAGAAGTTGAGTGAAATGACGGTTCAAATCAAGGCAAAAGCTGGCGAAGGCGGCCGATTGTTCGGCGCCATTCCAAGCAAGCAAATTGCAGAAGTATTGGAGAAGCAGTACAAGATCGTGATTGATAAACGCAAAATCGTCCTCGAAGAGCCCATTCGTACGCTAGGCGTAACGAAGGTCCCTGTGAAGCTGCACAGCGAGGTTACAGCAAGTTTGAACGTACAGGTTCTTGAAGAGAAATAAGTGACAGAGAAGGCGAATGAGAGTCCCTAGGAGGGGCTCTTATCTATTCTTAAACTATGAAAAGAAAGGCGGGTACTGAAGCATGAGCGGAGACAATATGTTTATGGATCGCGTACCCCCACAAAATATAGAAGCCGAGCAAGCAGTTCTCGGCGCAATTTTGATTAACGGTGACGCTTTAATTACCGCGATGGAACGGATTTCTAGCGACGATTTTTATCGAGGAGCGCATCAGCGCATTTTTGAGGCGATCGTGGAGCTAGCGGAAGATCAGGAGCCTGTCGACCTGATTACGCTCACATCGCTTTTGCAAAACAAGCAGCAGCTGGAAGAGATCGGAGGCGTTACGTATTTATCTGAGCTGGCGAATGCTGTGCCGACAGCCGCAAACATCGACTATTACGCGGCTATTGTCGAAGAGAAATCGATGCTTCGCCGTTTGATCCGCACAGCAACCCAAATCGTCACCAATGGCTACGCCAATGAAGACGATGTAGGGTCCATGCTGAGCGAAGCGGAAGCGAAGATTCTTGAAATCTCGCAGCGCCGCAGCTCAAGCGGCTTCGTGGTCATTCGCGATGTGCTCATGGAAGTATTCGAGAAGGTAGAATCCCTCTACTCGAATAAAGGCGGAGCCACAGGCATTCCTTCAGGCTTCGTTGACCTGGACAAGATGACGTCTGGCTTCCAGCGCTCCGACTTGGTTATTCTGGCGGCGCGTCCTTCCGTAGGTAAAACCGCGTTCGCGCTGAATGTAGCGCAGAACGTCGGGGTACGCGCCAAGGAAACCGTCGCGATCTTCTCACTCGAGATGGGCGCGGCGCAGCTCGTACAACGTATGGTCTGCGCCGAGGCGAACGTCGATGCGAACCGCATGCGGACGGGGTATCTCGAAGGCGACGACTGGGAGAAGCTGACGATGGCCATTGGCGCCTTGTCGGAAGCGAATATTTTCATCGATGATTCGCCATCGATTACGGTTGCCGATATTCGTGCCAAATGCCGCCGTCTCCAGCAGGAGAAGGGGCTAGGCATGATCCTCATCGACTACTTGCAGCTGATCGCCGGCCGCGGCAAAGGCGACAACCGTCAGCAGGAGGTCTCTGAGATCTCCCGTACGCTGAAGCAAATTGCGCGTGAGCTCAATGTACCGGTCATCGCGCTCTCGCAGCTCAGCCGGGGTGTTGAGCAGCGGCAGGACAAACGTCCGATGATGTCTGACCTTAGGGAATCGGGTTCCATCGAGCAAGATGCCGACATCGTAGCGTTCCTCTACCGGGACGATTACTACGATAAAGAATCCGAGAAGAAGAATATTATCGAGATTATCATTGCCAAACAGCGTAACGGTCCCGTAGGAACAGTTGAGCTGGCGTTCTTGAAGCAATTCAATAAATTCGTGAACATGGATCGAAGTCATCAAGAAGCAGCGGCCGGGCAATATTGACGGCCCGCTGCTTTTTTTCAGTAGATTAGAAAATACGTTAGCTTCGCATCTACCTTGACAAACGCGCTCGTCCTAAAAGAACGACGAAGTCGTTTATCCTTGTGGCGTTAGCTAGGCGTAACTTCATAGTTTGACCAATATCCGAACGATTATACAGGAGCACTTATTATTGTTCGTTTTTAATTGACTTTGCTTAGGGGGACTGCTACACTAAAGACGGTGAAAAAAAACCTTGTTCGTCTGCCTGCACGACCAGTTCTAAGCAGGGCAGCTTCGAGTTAAGGTCGTTTTTCATGCCGAGAGGTAGGTGCCCTTCCTGCAGATTACTGCCGAGGAGACCTAGTTCCTTCGGTGAGTAGTGGACGCTGAACACTTTAGTGCTTTAATGAAGTCCATTTTTTTCAGTGGTACGAAAGCCATAACGGCTCATTATGGGTGACTCGTCACCGTACGGAGGTAAGTGCATATGTCAACGGTTGTTGTTGTCGGAACGCAATGGGGAGATGAAGGGAAAGGTAAAATCACGGATTTCTTAGCGGAATCTGCTGAGGTTGTTGCTCGTTACCAAGGTGGTAACAATGCAGGCCATACGATCATTATCAGCGGGAAAAAGTATAAGCTGACGATGATTCCTTCCGGTATTTTTTACCAAGACAAAGCATGTGTTATCGGGAACGGTATGGTTATTAATCCCGCAGCACTCATTGAAGAAATTAACTACATTCATGATAATGGTTTTTCGACAAAAAATTTAAACATCAGTGATCGCGCGCATGTTATTATGCCGTATCATCTGGTGCTTGACGGTCTGGAAGAAGATCGCAAAGGCGATAGCAAAATTGGTACGACCCGTAAAGGGATCGGACCTTGTTATATGGATAAAGCAGCACGTAACGGGATTCGTATCGCGGATTTGATGGATGCTGAAGAGTTTGAATTGAAACTAAGACGCATTGTTGCCGAGAAAAACGTGTTGATCGAGCAAGTGTATGGTTCCACAGGTCTTGATGTAGAGCCGATTCTTAGAGAGTACCTTGAATACGCAGAAGTCATTCGTCCATATGTAACGGATACTTCCGTCGTTCTGAATGAGTACATCGATCAAGGTCGCAGAGTCCTGTTCGAAGGTGCACAAGGCGTTATGTTGGACATCGACCAAGGCACATACCCGTATGTAACTTCATCCAACCCAACGGCTGGTGGCGTATGTATCGGATCTGGTGTAGGTCCAACGAAGATCCACAACATCATTGGCGTAGCCAAAGCGTACACGACTCGTGTCGGCGACGGTCCGTTCCCAACGGAACTCGACAACGAAGTTGGCGCTTGGATCCGTGAAAAAGGCTTCGAGTACGGCACAGTAACTGGCCGTCCGCGCCGTGTTGGCTGGTTCGACAGCGTTGTTGTCCGTCACGCAAGACGTGTTAGCGGCATTACAGGCCTGTCTTTGAACTCCATCGACGTTCTGACAGGGCTTGAAACGGTTAAAATTTGCACAGGCTACATGTACCGCGGCGAGCTAATCGAGCACTACCCGGCTAGCTTGAAAGCCATCTCCGAGTGTGAGGCTGTTTACGAAGAGCTTCCGGGCTGGACTGAAGATGTGTCCAATGCTCGTACATTGAGTGATCTTCCTGAGAATGCAAGACACTATATTGAGCGTGTTTCACAGTTGACAGGCATTCCAATCTCGATTTTCTCCGTAGGTCGTAATCGTGAGCAAACGAATTTGGTTCGTCCAATCTACGCATAATTCAATCGAGATAAATACAAAATCCTCTAGGCGCATTAGCAGCTTAGAGGATTTCTTTTTGTATAATGGGACTTAATGGACATGATTTCGTCAATACTGGGAAGGAGGAACAGTTTAAGCGTCAGGAGTGATAGAGCGAATGAAAGTATTAACGTGGCTAGGCAAAATCGTCATAAGCAGTGTACTTATTACAACAATCACAATGTTTACGACATGGTATGTGGTGAACATGTATGTAGAGGATATATTTCGACAATATCAGATTCCAGCCTTGGGTAAAAAGGTTCAATTTAGTGATTTTGCTGCAAGATTGGCCGGAGAGCTGAATATAGTTATGCGTAGAGACGGGGGGAAGCAAGCTGCCCCGGTGGATACACCACCTGCGGTTAAGCCTAGTCCTAGTCCCAGCCCGTCTGGAAGCGTGCCTAATTCCGGTTCTGGTTCGAGCGATCCCTTACATTCGGACGCTGGAGCAGATGGAGAAGCGGCTTCTCAAGGAGTGAAGGATGATGATGCCGTAGCCGTCATGGGGCGAGTAAGTGATGCAAACGAGCAGAAGAAGGAACTTGTCATGTCGACTGAGGATTTCGCTAAGAAGAAAGAAGCGCTATCCAGCGATGATAAGATGAAAATATTTTCTCTTGTTGTTGCTAAGCTGCCGCAAAATGAGGTGCAGCATCTGTCTGTTTTACTGGAGGACGGGATCACGACGGATGAGCTTAATCAGGTCAATGATACGCTCAAGAAATATTTGAACGAGACGGAATTAAAGCAGTTAACAGCTATCCTGAACAAGTACTAGCTCAGCCCATCCAAAACCGTGGATTAGCCCTAATGGAGCTGTCCCCCGAATTTCATAATGGTGTCCTCCGCTTGACGGTAGCGTGATTTCTCTACACAAACTATGAGCGCGTAAGAGGGCTCAGCTGCCGAAAAGCTATCAACAGATTGAGTCAAACCGCCGGCAAAGTCATCCGAATGTGGCTCACCGCCATAATTGAACTTGATATCCAGTACACCCTGAGATCTGAGGACCTCAGCCGTTTTCTCCATTGTAGACCGATCTGTGAACGTAGCTTCCAAATTAATTTCCATGCATAAGCTCCCCTTTCAAATTTTCACTCAAATTCGTCATTTCTCGTAATTGGGTGCAAAATCTATTGGATTTATGTACAAAAAAATGAAACTTTAACGTCTTCTTTTGGCGGTGGACACGAATCTATCACATGGAGATCGAGTATTTTGTTGAAATAAGCAGAGAAAGTGTGTTAAATTTAACAAAAGGTAGATATCTTCACGGATATTATGTCTAATCAAGGTTTATTTATGTATTTTGGAGGAATTAATCATTAGCTTGCTTTTGAATAATGACTTCAAGGATGCAAAACCGTTCAAAGGGAGAAGATCATGACAGGTTTCAGGGGTATGCGCTTTGTTAAGGATCTCATCAAGAGATTCACGCCGAAGCGAGAAAGCTTGACCGGAAATGAATCAGTATCAGACAAGCAGCTGGAGGAAGTATCGACAACTACGACGTTAACGGTAATCAAACGACATAAATGGTCTCTAGTTCTGGGAGTTAGTGCAGTCGTGCTAACAGGGGCAATTGCGTTTGCAGGTCATCAATATGTGCAAACGAATATGGTAAATGTATATCACGTTATGCTCAATGGCAAAGAAATTGGTGTCGTGAGCGATAATAAATTGATTGATGAATATAAGCAGCAAAGACCACAAGAAGTACAAAAGAATTTCCCAGATGTTCATGTCGTTCTCAAGACAAATGGTGTTACCTACACGCCTGAAAAGGCTTACAATCCGGCGACGGATGATTCAGCTGTAATCGCCACACTTAATAAGGCATTAGTGCCCCAACCGGTCGGGGTCGAATTGAAGGTAGATGGAAATACAATTGCGGTTGTGAAGGATCAGCAGACAGCTGATCAGATTCTTGAACAGGTTAGTGCACCTTTTGCACCAAAAGCAAAGGAAACGGCTAAGGTTGCTGTACTATCCACAAGCCTGGGCGAGGACATCTCTACTGCGCCGTCTGAGCTTGAGAAGGTAGAATTTGTTCAACAAGTCGATAAAGTAGAAGTGCCGATTAAGCCAGATGAATTGGCTAAACCGGAAGATGTCGTGAAGAAGTTGACGACTGGCGATGTGACGCCTGCGAAATACACGGTCGTTGAGGGAGATTGTGTCTCCTGTATCGCAAAGAAATTAGGAATTACGAAGCAATTCATTTATGACAAAAATCCTGGTCTCCAGGATGATAAGCTGAAGATTGGTAATCAGCTTGATGTAACGGTGCTTAAACCTAAACTGTCCGTCAAAACGACAGAGAAGATTGTGAAGAATCAAGAGATTCAGTACGATACGGAATATGTGAAAGATGATTCGCAGCGCGTAGGCGTCGTTCAACCGATTTCACCTGGGAAGAACGGGCTCAAGAAAGTGACGATCCAAGTGACGAAGGTCGATGGATTAATGACCAACGAGCAGCTGGTGGACGAAGAAATTATTGATAAGCCAGTTACGGCGAAGGTGAAAAAAGGGACCAAAGTCATTAAGGGTGAAGGCACAGGAAAATTCGCATGGCCTGTTATTTCTCCAAGTATCTCCAGTACGTTCGGCGTGCGTTGGGGCAAGCTTCACAAGGGAATCGATATTACAGGCAACAAAAACATCATGGCGGCTGACAATGGTAAAGTAACCGAAACCGGGTATAAATCAGATTACGGCAATTATGTGATTATTAATCATTTGAACGGTTACGAGACGTTATATGGCCACATGAGCAAAATTATCGCCACCGAGGGCTCAATCGTTGAAAAGGGCGATGCCATCGGTATTATGGGAAGTACAGGCGATTCCACAGGCGTTCACTTGCATTTTGAAGTGCACAAAAGCGGCAGCTTGGAAAATCCATTGAAGTATTTGAATCGTTAACTTACATAGAGGCAAGGTCAAACCGGACAACTCGGGGGCCTTGTCTCTTTTTAGTTGAATATATGATAAAATAGAGGGTAGTATGCAAGGAATAGGGCGACTTCGTAGTTTATCCTGAGTAGGTGGTGGTAGGTTTGTTTGGAAAAATTCTCGTGGTGGATGACGAACAACCGATTGCAGATATTTTGAAATTTAATTTGGAAAAAGAGGGCTATCAGGTGATCTGCGCCTATGATGGCGGAAGCGCTGTAGAGCTGGCGTTCTCTGAGCAGCCCGATCTTATATTGCTGGATCTCATGCTTCCCGTGAAGGATGGGATGGATGTGTGCCGAGAGGTGCGTTCGAAGCTGAACACACCGATTATTATGTTAACAGCCAAAGATACAGAGCTGGATAAAGTGCTTGGTCTGGAGATGGGCGCGGACGACTATGTAACCAAGCCATTCGGCACGAGAGAGCTGCTAGCTAGGGTCAAGGCACACTTACGCCGCCAGACGAAGGTGCAATCAGCTCCGAGTGAGTCGGATACGCAGCGCAACGGGATGCGGATTCATGCTTTATTCATCGATAACGACATGTACATGGTGTATAAAGATGGGGTTCCGCTCGATCTGACGCATCGCGAGTTCGAGCTCATTCAATATTTGGCCAAAAACTCCGGCAAAGTGATGACACGCGAGCACCTGCTGCAAGCGGTGTGGGGCTTTGAGTATTTCGGTGACGTGCGCACCGTCGATGTGACGATACGCCGGCTGCGCGAGAAGCTGGAGACGGACCCAAGCCGTCCGGAATACATCATGACGCGCAGGGGGCTTGGCTATTTAATGCGCAGCCCGAAAGCCGGAGGCTTCTAAGCATGAAGGGCATCCGCTTCTTCCAATCGATCCAAGCGAAGCTGATTATTGTGTATGTCCTGCTCATTTTGATTGCGATGCAGCTTATCGGCGTGTATTTCTACAAAACAGTGGAGACGTATTTCAAGAACGACTTCTTGGCTTCACGCAATAGTCAGGTTACGCTGCTGGCTGGTTTCGTGGGGTCCTATCTCACAGGAGATCAGGATAGCAAGAATGCTGCCGAAGGCAAGAAGACGTACGCAGATCTGAACGAGTTCGTTAGCAATTTATTTTCAATTAATAATGCTGAAATTCAAATTATAGATGCCAACGGGAACGTCATTAGTACGTCGGTTCCTAATCATTTAAAGCAAAAAAATACGCAGCCGGAAGTCATCCGAGCGCTGCAAGGGATCAAGGACAACCAGCGGATCTTCACGGATGAGGATGGTTATCGGAAGGTCATCATCGCTAAGCCCGTGGGCAGCGGTGCGCGTGTTCTCGGCGCTGTCTATCTGATCGCGTCTATGGAGGATGTCTATAAGACGATCCGGTCGATTAATCGCATCCTGATTTCGGGTACATTGATTGCGCTAGGGTTAACCGCTATTCTTGGCGTCATCCTCACAAGTACGATTACGAATCCGATCAAAGAGATCACGAAGCAGGCGACAGCGGTTGCGGAGGGGAATTTTGATCAGCAGGTTATTATTCAAGGTACCGATGAGATTGGTCAGCTCGGACATACGTTTAATTTCATGATGAATCGGCTCAGGGAAGCCCTTTCTCTCAATGAAGAAGAGAAGGAGAAGCTGGCATCCATCTTGACGAATATGAATGACGGGGTCATCGCAACGGATGATAAGGGGCATGTCATCGTCCTGAACCGCAGGGCGAAGCAAATTCTGCAGGCGGAAGATGAGACGACAATCGGCCTCGATATCTCCAAGGTGCTCGGGATTCCGGACGAAACGATTCAAGGGCTTCTTCAGGGAGAGGTGCGAACGACGCTGCTCGATATTGAGCTTCCGGATGATGATGAACAGCTGTCCGTACGCATCACGTTCACACCGATTCATCGCCGGGGAGAAGGGCAAAGCGGGATTATTGCGGTGCTGCAGGACGTAACGGATCAAGAGAAGTTGGAGCAAGCTAGACGCGAGTTCGTCGCTAACGTGTCGCATGAGCTGCGCACACCGCTGACGACGATCAAGAGCTACCTCGAAGCGCTTGATGACGGCGCTATTGAGGAGCCGCAATTGGCTTCTCGCTTCATCAGCGTGACACGCAGCGAGACAGAGCGGATGATCCGCTTGGTGACGGATCTCTTACACTTATCGAGGCTGGATTCCAAGCAGTCGATGATGAGCAAATCAACAACACTTGTAAGCGAGATGCTGGAGGAAGTGGCCGATCGGTTCTCTTTTCAGCTGCAACAGCGCAAGATTGAGATTGTGATTCGGGTAGAGAAGGGTGTAACCGGCCTGCTGCTCGACCGTGACAAGATCGATCAGGTTCTCGATAACCTGGTGTCGAACGCGATTAAATATACGGGCGATGAAGGCGCGATCCGGCTGGAGGCTCGGAAGATTGAGAAGGATATGCTGGAGATTTCCGTTCAGGATAATGGGATTGGGATTCCGAAGAAGGATTTGACCCGTATTTTTGACCGGTTCTATCGAGTAGACAAAGCGCGTTCAAGGAATATGGGCGGTACAGGACTAGGGTTATCCAT
Organism: Paenibacillus sp. J22R67; assembly: GCF_059692175.1. Lineage (NCBI taxonomy): Bacteria > Bacillati > Bacillota > Bacilli > Caryophanales > Paenibacillaceae > Paenibacillus > Paenibacillus sp. J22R67. Next base: position 44,300 of record NZ_JCAUAX010000009.1, read on the forward strand.
TGCCCGGGAAATAGTCAAAGCGCATGGCGGAACGATTAATCTAGAGTCCGAGTTGGGACAAGGAACCCGTGTTGTATTCACGCTGCCGATTCAGCAAGAGGAGGAAGATGAGCTATGATTGAGAGTTTAAAATCTATCGCGCTTGTCATCCTGATTGGTACCTCGCTGTATCAAAGTTTCTTGCTGGCGTCGTACAGTCCGCCTAAGATTGAGCCTATCCAACAGAGTAATTATGTGCAAACGGAGACGCTTGGGAAACAGGCAGAGCTGCAGGACATGTTATTCCCGGATCAGATTATTGTTCATTTGGGCAACCAACAGCATTCCGTGCTGTATCCAACCAATTATTACTATACAAGATTGCTCGATAATATTAAGCAGCGGAGCTTTAAGGGCTTCCGCAAAACGTCCATGTATTTGGTGAATGTGAACTGGGAAGACGTTCGGAATAAACAGCAAGGCGTTGAGATTCGGTTCCGGGATGGCATTCCGTTCACCATTCTGCAGCAGGTGCTGCGGATTGAAGGTGAGCTGCCAGCGGAGAACGATAAAGTGACGCGGATCTGGATTTACTCGAAAGGCAATAACGAAGATGTTCGCGCTTTCTTCTTTACGGATTCGCCAGGCGTGGGGTACGAGGTAATCGGGGCCGATTTTACAAGTAAAGACGTGGAAAATTTCGCGGCTTTCGGCGATATTACAAATCTCTACAAGACGACGAATAGCGGTGATTATTATCTGCCGGTTAAGCCGCTTAGGCTGCCGAGTTTTACATTCAATTACACGCTGCTTACGGCGGATCAATTGAAGCAGAGTCTGTTCGTAGATCCCGGCATCACCCGCTATCTCAAAGAGCGTGATGGTTCGGAAATCTACACGGATAGTAAACGCGGTTTCCAGCTGAATCGTGACCTGCGATGGATTACGTATTCCGATCCCGTTGCCCCTGTGGAGAGCAAAAGCGAAGTACTGGAAAACTTGCTGGCGGGTATTAAATTTATCAACCAGCATATTGGTTGGGATGGGAAATATATGGTGGCGCGAACACCGCAGAAGCAGCTTTTTGACAATCAGGCCTTTACGTTCCGTCAGTATTATGAATCCTTGCCGATTGTGACGGCACAGCCCGAAGGTTATGGTTCTCTGAAAATGCAGGTGCAGAAGGGAATCATCTCTGGATTCGAACGGTCAATGATTATTCCGGATCTGAAGACCGCTCAGCGGCGTGACGGGGAAATATTGTCTGGTGATGCGTTAGAAGAACGGCTGCAGTATTATCAGCGGCGGTCCAGCATCGTCTCTATTTTCCCAGCCTATCATCCGGTTGTTTCGGATAAGACGCTCACGTTAGTTCCTGTATGGGCGTTGGAGCTGCGGGATGGCACGTATGATTTCATCGAATAAGCTTGATTAAGATTATCTTCATGGAAAGGTTGGTGAGATCATGAATTGGAGCAGGGCCAAAACGATCTTGATTTGCTCCTTTTTGCTGCTCAATATGATTCTTGGCTTCCAGCTGTGGTCCACCAATCGCTCCAATCAGACGGAAATCTCGCTAGACACATCAGGGACGATCGAAGAGCTGAATCGTGCGCTCCACAGTAAAAATATTCGGCTAGCCGATGAATTACCGACGGATGTTACGAAGCTGAAGGTGATTACGGTGAAATATGACGATAGTATAAAGCCTGGGGATAAGAAAGTGTTGAAAACGCCTTTAAGCATGAGCGCGCTGCTCGGCAAAGGGGCAAGTAAAGAGGTTCAAGCCCAGTCGGAAATTCCGAATTTTAACTTGTATCAGTTGGATTCGGCAGTAAGAACGAATGGTACTTATGTATTTAATCAGCTGTATGGCAAGCTTCCGCTTTTTGATGTGACTGTAGAGCTGAATGAGGAAAATGGAGAAATTACCAGTTACCGTCAAGCCTACGTTGAAGTAGAATCAGGAGTAGAACAAACGGAGCAGAAGCTGATTCCCGCTCAATTAGCGGTACGCAGTCTTGTAGATAACTATTTAAGTGAAGGATCGATTATAACGGAGGTCAGACTGGGGTACCATGGACAGCCATATAACTCCCAGACGCAGCCGATGTTTCCGCACTGGCGGATTACGATTGATAATCGGGATATTTATTATCTGCAAGCGTTCAACGGCGCGGTGGAATCTCCGCAAAAAGGGTCGGATCCTGTTCCTTTTGGAACACAAGAAATCGGTAAACCAGAAAGTACAAGTAACAACGACGATAAGAACAAGCCAGATAAGAAGTAGAACGATAGCGACTTACATAAACAGCTAAAAAGCATGTGTACATGTATGCATAGAGGAGCAGGGTAGGATGGGTATGAGGTTTACAGTGCTGTCGAGCGGTTCGACGGGGAATGCGACGGTCGTCGACAATGGGGAGACCAAGGTGCTTATCGATGTGGGCTTCAGCGCGAAGAAGATGGAGGCGTTGATGAAGGAACGCGAGCTAGCAGCGAACACGATTGACGCTATTGTGATCACGCATGAGCATTCGGATCATATCAAAGGTTTAGGCGCGCTGGCGCGTAAGTACGATTTGCCCATATATGCGAACGAGAAGACGTGGGTAGAATTGGATCGCCAAATCGGTGTCATTGCGGAAGAGAACAAGCGGGTTATGGAAACCGGCAGCGTCGAAGAGTTCGGTACTCTGCGCGTGGAATCGTTCGGGATTTCGCATGATGCGGCGGAACCGGTGGGTTATTGCTTTTATGAAGGAGAGCAGAAGATAAGTGTCGTAACGGATCTGGGCTATATGAGCGAGAAAGTGAAAGAGAAAATTATAGATTCGGATGCTTTGGTGCTAGAGACGAATCATGATGTAGACATGCTGCGCGTTGGGCACTATCCTTGGAGCATTAAGCGCCGTATTCTCGGGGATAAGGGGCATTTATCCAACGAGGCCGCGGGAGAAGCGCTCTGTGACGTGATGACGAATAAGACGAAGTCCGTTTATATGGCACATTTGAGCCGTGACCATAATTTAATGGATTTGGCCAGGCTCACGGTGAATAACATAGTACAAGAGCGCGCCCCTGAGTCTAAACAGCTACGATTAATGGATACGTACTTCGATCGTTCTACGAAATGGGATGTATTGGATTCGGAGTAAGTGCGGCGTCGATTTCTTTGGATTTGAGCTGAATTTCCTGAGGTGTGATTAGGCCCTTATCAATCAATGTTTGAATGAGAGATGAAAGAACGAGGGATTGGTGGTAAAGGCTGTCTTTGAGGTCAGCAAGCTTCCCGATCATGTTGATTTCGTCCATATGGGATGGAATACGATTCATAATGTGCATTCTCCTTTGGTTTTCTAATTTAAAGTTACTGTTAACTCTAGTAATTCCTTAAGAGATTTGGTTTACTATTATTGTAGGCAAGAACGGAACGAAACATTCCTATTTTTTGCAAATAAGATTCTGAGGCAAGAGCGGCATGACCCGCCCCCTGTCAGCAAGGAGGGACACCCTGTGAGTTTGTTTGATGATGATTTTTATTCGACCAAAAGAACCAAGCAGCGAGAGCCTGTATGGCGTCCTAAACGTTCGGGTGGATTTACAGGCTTTACGGAACGAAGACGAAATGTGGCCCTTGTAGCGGGTGTAGGCGGGGCTTTATCTATGCTTTTGCTAGTTGGATTGGTTAGCGGGTTGGGTCAAAGTGAACCGCAAGCCGATGCGATAGCGATACCGGCTGCAGTTGCGAATGCCGAGACGCGCCCCATGAACATCAACGACTCTGTCGTGGCAGCAACGGAGAAAATTAAGCCGGCCGTGGTCAGCGTGATTTCCTCCAAGAAGGATGATAAGGGCCAAGAGAGCGGAATCGGGATCGGATCGGGTGTCATTTTTTCTCGAAATGGCGATAAAGTGCGGATCGTGACGAATAGCCATGTTGTTGAAAATGGGAACCAGTTTGAAATTGTCAATTTTCAAGGCGAGCATCGCAAAGCAACGCTGGTCGGCCGCGACCGGATTACGGATTTGGCGGTTTTGGAAGCCGATGGTAAAGATATCAAGGTGATTGCGGAATTTGGCGATTCCGAGACGCTGCGCGCAGGTGAAATGGCGATTGCTGTCGGCAACCCGCTAGGACTTGGCTTTTCGCCAACCGTTACGCAGGGCATCATTTCATCACCAAAACGAACAATTCCAGTTTCCTTGTCCCGTGAGGGTACAGATTATGACTGGGAGATGGATGTTATTCAGACCGACGCGGCGATCAACCAAGGTAACAGCGGTGGACCTCTGGTGAATATCGAGGGCAAAGTGATTGGTATCAATTCGATGAAAATTTCGGATACTGGCGTTGAAGGATTAGGGTTTGCGATTCCTATTAACAGCGCGAAGCCGATTATCGATAATCTGATCACAGATCACAAGGTCAAAAGACCGCTGATGGGTGTATCGACGCAGGAATTGCAAGCTTTTAAAGGGACGGATGTATTAAAGCTGCCCGCAGATGTGAAAACTGGAGTTATCGTCTTCGAAGTATCTGGACCTTCCAAAGATGCTGGACTCAAACCGCAGGATGTCATTGTACTCCTGGATGACCGGAAGATCGATAGTACGATCACGCTGCGTAAGTATTTATATAATGAGAAGCACATCGGTGATAAAGTGAACGTTACGTTTTATCGCGGCGGCAAGAAGATGAATGCGGTGGTAACGTTAGTGGAAGCAACCGATAAATAAGATATTGAAACAATGCGGATGAGAGGTAGTTGCATGCACGTAGTTTGTAAAGATCATGTGGAAATCGCGATTGATGAGTTTGTCGATGAATTCGAGGAAGCGCCGGACGTTGTGGATTTACTGAAAACCCACTTCGCGAATTGGGAGCCTCCTTCACATTGTGAGCATTGCCAGGAGTTAGCGCGATTTCTAGTTGTATGAGGAAGGCTGATGCCTTCCTTTTTGTTTTGGGTGGTTAAGGGATGGATTAAGGAAAGGGATGTTTCGTTCATGCAGATTCAGATTTTAACGGTTGGGAAGTTGAAGGAGCGCTATCTTGTGGATGGGATCGCGGAGTACGTCAAGCGCCTTGGGCCTTATGCCAAGGTGCAAATGATCGAGGTGCCGGACGAGAAGGCACCGGAGAATATGAGCGCAGCTGAGGAGCAGCAGGTGCGGGATCGTGAGGGCGCGCGTCTGTTGACTGCGCTGCGTCCGGATGTGTACGTCGTGGCGCTGGCCATCGACGGCGAGATGTGGTCGAGCGAGCAGCTGGCGGGCTCGCTCGACAAGTTAGCCACCTATGGGCGGAGCCAGGTGGCCTTCGTGATCGGCGGCTCGCTGGGGCTTTCGAGCGAGCTGCTGCGCCGTGCGGATATGCGGCTGAGTTTTGGCCGCATGACGTTGCCGCACCAGCTGATGCGGCTGGTGCTGGTGGAGCAGATTTATCGCGCTATGCGGATAAATCGGGGGGAACCGTATCATAAGTAGTGGTAAAGCAGAGAGTTGAAGTGATAGTTGATTGTAATGACATTGAAGGAAATGTTTCTCTTATAACAAACGATACGATAACAAATTGAAATGATGAAAAGCCTCTTTTAGGGGCTTTTTTGCGTCACAGCCGAGCCGCAAGGCGTATCATACCTTTTCTTTTAAATACGAGATCGGGAAATTATGGTAAAATAAAAGAAGAGAGTATCATTCCTATTACAAAAATGGAGGCGCTTACTTATGGACCAACTATTGCAGCAAGAGGGATACTTTGGGGAGTTTGGCGGCAGCTTCGTCCCACCGGAATTACAGGAAGTGTTGAGTTACTTGAGTGAGCAATTTTACAAGTTTAGAGACGACCCGGAATTTAAGGAAGAGCTTCGTTATTACCTAAGCGAATATGTTGGACGCGAGAATCCGTTGACGTATGCGGAGCGGCTGACCAAAGCATGGGGAGGACCGAAAATTTACTTAAAGCGTGAGGATTTGAATCATACTGGAGCGCATAAGATCAACAATGCGATTGGCCAAATTCTGCTCGCTAAGCGGATGGGTGCCAAGCGGATCATCGCTGAGACCGGTGCCGGCCAGCATGGTGTTGCTACGGCAACGGCTTGCGCCATGTTTAATATGGAATGCGTCATCTATATGGGAGCTGAAGATACACGCCGGCAGGCGCTTAATGTGTTCCGAATGGAGCTACTGGGTGCGACGGTTGTACCGGTGCATAAAGGCCAAGGAAGATTGAAGGATGCGGTAGATGAGGCACTGGACGATTTAGTTCGCAATTATAAAAATACGTTTTATTTGCTAGGCTCCGCGGTTGGTCCACATCCGTTTCCGACGATGGTCAAGCACTTTCAGGCCATTATTAGTGAAGAATCGAAGCGGCAGATCGTAGAGAAAGAGGGTCGTTTGCCAGATGCAGTGGTGGCTTGCGTAGGCGGTGGCAGCAATGCAATTGGTGCCTTCGCTCATTACATCGACGAGCCGACCGTTCGCTTAATCGGTGTCGAGCCCGATCAAGCACCATCTTTAACCCAAGGCGTCCCGAGCATCATACATGGCTTCAAGTGTTTAGTGCTGTTGGATGAGGAAGGGCAGCCGAAGAAGACCTATTCCATCGCCGCAGGACTGGATTATCCGGGCATTGGGCCGGAGCATAGTCACCTGCATGTGTCAGGCCGGGCTGAATATGCAACGGTCACCAATGAGGAAGTGCTGAAAGCCTTCCAGGAACTGTCGCGCACAGAGGGAATCATTCCTGCCTTAGAGAGCGCGCATGCGATTGCCTACGCGAAGCAATTGGCACCGACGATGAGCGAGGATCAAATTATTATCGTCAATCTTTCAGGCCGCGGGGATAAGGATGTCGAGCAAGTTTATCAAATGCTCAAATAGACAGGCAAGATGGAAGGCGTCCAATTGGGCGCCTTTTTAATTTCGCTCTGCAGACGATATGCTGAACCATACCACAAATAACAGCAAGTTTTTTTGGAATTGCTTGCGGCGTACGGGGTTGATATGTGTCTAGGCTACGCGCTAAGGAAATGCGAATCACATTCGATTAGCCCCTAGCTTTGCTGGCTGAGGAAGGGGTTTGAATCTGAGATACAATGCATGACCGAGGAGGAGCCCCCCGATGGCGTAAACGATGGACAGGTAGATGCCGCTATTACTCGTCGCAAGATAAGACGGGATGAAGACGTTTATGGCAACTTTTACAATGATAAGCACAACGATGACGCCGATAATCCATAGTCTCTTCTTGCCCGGTGTGATGAGCCCGAGTCTTTGTCTGGCGACAGCCCAGCGTTGAACGAGACCCGCAATAATCCCTAGGACGATTCCTGACAGCAACAATAACCATTCACGCATTCCAATTCCGTCCAATAGCAGGCCCCACGCAATCCCGATCAGGATCAAGATGATACCGACCACAAATGTTTTATTCAACCTCACCAACTCCTTTGCTTAATGGTAATGGATAAAGCGATTCAAACCTTGTGTGCAGCCATTTGAAAAATAGTAACGAGCTCTTTAGCATAAGCGTCCAGGTCAAGAACAAGACTCGCTGCTAACTGAAAGCTGAGTCCATCAATGGCCGATCGGATCGTGGCCGCTAATACGCGAGCGGAGAAATCGGTAAATTCCCGGAAATCCCCTTCCATAGTACCCCTGTGCAACATCTTCACAAGCACATTGATTGTGGCATCCGTATCGATGTTCCTGAAATGGCGAGGCTTTCCCTCCTGGTCCCTTGCATGAAATATAATCTCCGTTACGGCAATAACATGCTTCCGATGCGATTTCATGAACAACACATTCTTCTCGATATATGTATTAATCCAATCCAATGCAGTCGTCTGCGCCGCAAGATAAGGTGTCATGAACGTAGAGCCAGATTCGTATAAGTCGGACACAATCTGTTCGATCAAATCGTCTTTGCTGGAGAAATGGTAGGAAATCACCCCTTTGCTGATCCCAGCTTCTTTGGCGATTTGTGCCAAAGAGGCTTGTGCATAACCTCTCGAGGAAATAATCTCGATTGCGCACGTCATGATTTGGTTTCGCCTTGCTTCTTCGATGAATGACAACTTTTTTTGGCTATTCATTTTGTTTTTGATCCTCACGATTTAAATTTAGTACTAATAGTTTAATTTTAGTACGGGTGGTCAAAAAAATCAAGAGCACTTCGAAGGTTCATCAACCTGAACAACATCGATAGGGTTATGTGGAGAACTTGTCGATATAGACAATTCGGAGTCTCACTCATTTTAAAGAGACTGGGCACTGCCAAAATTTATAATAAGTGTCTGGAAAAAGGGGAGACTACACGATATTGCTTTTTTCGCCAAGCGACTTATTATTTTGCAAAATGGAGGATGACTAATGAAAGGCAATTCAAACAAAGCTGCATTTTGGATAGTCGCCTGGGTGCTCGTGCTCTGTTTATGGTCGAGTGCAGCGCCTTCTATTGTGTTTCCATTATATGCAACGGATTGGCACCTCTCCAAGTCAACAACGACAGGTATCTTTGCTATGTATCCAATTGCAATCATCTTGGTGCTCGTAATAGTAGGTAATATTTCAGATTACATAGGACGCCGAATGACGTTAATCATCGGACTTATTTTTCTCCTTTTTGGCGCATTCGTTTTTGCATTAGCTCCGAACTTGCACTGGCTGTTTGTCGCTCGAGCGCTGCAAGGCTTTGGGGTCGGATTGACGTCGGGGGCAGGGGCTGCAGCGCTTGTAGAGTTTAATCCGACATCGAACTCGAAATTTCCCGGATCGATCAACACGATTACTCAGGCAGCTGGTGTGTTCATTGCACTAATTCTTGGGGCAATTCTAATTAAATATGAACCATTTCCGCTACATTTAAGTTATTGGGTGTTATCCTTACTCATATTTGTCAGCATGATCCTTTGTTTCTTCCTTCCGAAAAATCAAAGATCTCGATCCGATGGTAAATCTAACTGGAGACCTGCGGGGATTAAGGTACCGAAAGGATTATGGGGCATTTATCTCTTGGCAGCATTAGCCGTAGGAATCGGCTTTGCCTATGGAGGAATATTTTTATCTCTTGGGGCTCAAATTGCGCGCGATGTCGTTGGGACGAAAGATATTCTTGTGATCGGTATGGTGTTATCGGTTTTGAGCTTGCTAATTGCGGTAGGTGCTACGATTGCAGGACGAATGAGTCCGCTGCCTTCAATTCGTATCGGAACGGTTCTGATAGGCTCGACATTGGTTGTTCTTGTCATGGCGTCGGAGATGCATTCTTTCATCCTATTTGTCATCTCGTCGATTACCGGAGGACTCGGCTATGGTTTCACTGTAACCGGAGGGATTGGCCTTGCTGCCTTGTACGCGTCACCCGAATACAAAGCGCAGTTTTTGTCCTCTGTTTTTGTCGTCTCTTATCTGTTTCAAGGAGCCAGCGCATTTGGCGGCGGTTTGGCTTCCACCGCATACGGCTTTAGCTTCGCAATATGGATGCTTGCTATTGTGGTCGGATCAATTGCTTTCATAACGTTAATGTTTACGATGTTAATCCGTAAGGAAATGGTTCTTGCAAAGTAGGTCAAAAATTATAAGTGCCGGCGAAATTTTTCGCTTTTTCTGCAATTTCATTTGATACCAATCCAGTTACACAGTCTTCACCCAATCGAATCCTCTAATGATTAGCCATATAGCCAAGACCAATTGTTGAAGGGCTATTGGAATGTTCAATATCATGTAGGTTGCATCTAGACCGATGAAGCGAATCATAAATAAGAAGCTTGCCACTATGGACAATGTAGACCCAATAAGACCCGAAGCTGACAACCAACGTGGAACTAATCTTGTTTGGTAGAAAATGCAGTTAAACAAGAACATAGCCAAAACAAATGTTAGTGTCGTTGCCACATGGTTCACCAAATCGCGTCCTTCCCGTAACAAACCACCCATGTTCTGAAAATACGATACATTCAGAGCCCCGGCTTTTGCGAAATCATAGCTTAATGTTAATAGCAATAGAAGTATGATTACACCAATAATAATGAACACACCCGCAATGATGCCGAAAGCAACAGATCCAAGAGCTAAGCCTTTATTATACTTACTTAGTATCGGATACATTAAAATAGGAATACCGACATATGAAAAAACCATTAACAACTGGAAAAACGCTCCCACTAGTACCTGATTTTCATTCGTAGAAGCCTTTACAAGGTAGTCTGCTCCATCTATAACAGGAACAACACTAAATATCCCTGTAATCAACCCGGCTATTAATAAGACCCCAGTCATTACTACAGAGCTTCTACCTGAATTTGTACTATTCCTCAACATAATTAGCCTCCTTATCATACGTACCCTTGGCGGATGTGATAATGACCTCCACATTTCCCCTTCTTCTAATTAAGTATACTATTCACAAAATCTAAAATAAACAACAAAAAATACAATTTTAACCATATTATTTATCGGGTTTATTTTACATATTGGACATTCACTAGGAAGGTGGCAGTCATTTATGGCTATGATCCAGCGATACTTCATCGTCAACCTCGATAAAAAACAATCCTAGCATTTAACACTGTGATAACATGGAAATAATAAGAGTAAAAGAAAAGAAAGGATGTACATATGAAAATAATTCAATTGATTTCGAACAATATTAATCGATTAGATGCAGAGCTCCCAGTAGATAAATCGTTAGGAATTGCTGGTCTATCTGGATCTGGTAAAACAACGTTTTGCCAAACGATTGGTGAAGAATCCAAGAAACGTCTGGTTTCTTTATTGCCTAAGGCAGAATATCAGTATCTATTTCCTGAGATTATGGAAACTAATTTTAGTGCGATCAAGATGGAAGAAATGCCTTTAGTCCTTTTTCTCGGAAAATCATCGATCTCATCCAATCCTCGTTCAACCATTGGGACGCACACAGGCGTTTTTAAAGAGATTCGCGAGCGTCTAGCTGAACAATTTAATCTTTCTCCAGAAGTGTTTTCCTTTAATAATCCTTTGGGTTGGTGTCCAGATTGTAAAGGCCGCAGCACAACCCAAAATGTCGAATGTTCCAAGTGCCAAGGCAGGCGCTACAATCAAGAAGTTGAGCAATATAAAATGGAATTATGGAATAAACCACATAGTATTTCCGATATTAATAACTTAAGCATGGAAACGATTCTTTCTCTTGCAGAGGAATTACACATTAGTGAAGGAAAGCAGCATATTCTCCAAAATATCATCCATATGAATATTGGTTACTTAACATTAAATCGCATTATGGGTACATTGTCAGGTGGAGAGATAACGCGGATGTACTTGGCAGAATTCATGGCAACAAGTGAAAATACGGTTATTATTATTGATGAAATCTCAGTGGGTCTCGACCACCAAACGCTATTGAAGATTTTAGAACAGATTAAACAATTAGGAGATAAGAATCAGATTTGGCTCATCGATCATTCTGACACCGTGCTGGATACGACAGATGAGCAATTGTTCTTCGGACCTGGTAGTGGGAAATACGGTGGGAAAATTGTTGAAGAATCACCGCGTCCAGCACCTATTATTTCGGAACGCAATCAGGCAGTACCGACCGAATTCTATCAATTTCAAGATCTGCATTGTCGTAATATTCAAATGGCTAACATTGAGATTCCGAAAAATAGACTTGTAACCTTTACGGGAGAGTCGGGTTGTGGTAAATCTACACTTGTTAATGAGTGTATTGTGAAGGATTTTCAGAAACGTTATCCCAAAGATAAACTGGTCGTGGTTGGGCAAGATCGCAACCAGTCAATCTCCAGCCGGTCGACCGTTGCGACTTTTCTTGATATTAAAAAGAAGCTCACCAAATATAGTGACGATATTGATGATATTTTTCAGCGTTCGATTGAAGATATTATTGATGAACTGCCAAATGAAGACATTGCTCATAAACGCCTGAGCTTATTGAACAAACTAGGTCTTGGTTATTTGACATTGGAAAGAAAAACACAGTCATTATCAACGGGTGAATTTCAGTGTGTCCATTTAGTTTCTGAACTGTTTGCCAATACAAGAAACCCGCATATGCTTTTTATTTTTGACGAGCCTTCCAAAGGTTTATCTCAAAATATTTTAAACCAATTTATTGATAGTGTCAGAGATATTCTGGAAGACGAATCTGTCTCCATCCTGATGATAGAACATAATGCTTATATGCTAGAAAGCTCTGATTTTATCGTTGATTTTGGCAAAAGGCAGGCTGAACCTGTTAGTCATCTTGATGTTGTCAGTCATGAGGATTATTATCGTCAGAAAAATGGGGAAGAGCATAGGACCCCATCACCTATTTCCTCCACACTCAAGCCGCAGCAAGGGATTCATTACTTACAAGAAAATCATTTGAACTATTTTAAAAAGGCAGAAAACGTCTATAAGGGTGGTATCTTAAAAAGTCTATCGCCAATCGCCCGTGTGATTTATGGTGAATACGAGTCTGAGACGATTGCACCCGTTATCGCGATTGATCTTGAACGACACCTGTATAGTCAATATAGTTTTCTCTATGAAATAGGTGGACTGATCAACCATATTGTTGCTTCTCATCCGACCAATAAAGATACAAGCAGCTTTGATTTCTATTATCAAGACAATCATTGTCCGAGTTGTTCGGGTCGCCGCGTCATTGAACAATTTGATATGGGCGTTCTCATTCAAGACCAAACAGTGCCATTCTGGGATGGCATGTTACTTCCTGAGGTTATGGATGTCTTGAAATACTATCAACATGCCAAATTGCACTTCCTTTTTGAAGAGATAAAGAACGAACTTGGTCACGATATGGGAAAAAGCTTCAATGAAATGTCCGAGGCGGAGAAGAATACGTTCTTATATGGTTACTGGGAAAAATCATTTTATGATAGAGCAGGGAAGGCTTCGAGAACATGGGAAGGATTTAATTTCATTCTTGGGCGTTATATGGTTATTTCGAAAAATATTCCTCTTAAAGAAGCTATGAAAGCCTCCAAGGAAATGATTAGCTGCCCAGTTTGTCATGGAACCGTGTTAAAGCATCATAAAAAGCTGAAATTCGGCAGCACGGATATTCGTGAGGTTATTCAACAGCCGATTGATCAGGTCATACAAGCCGTAGGCAAGTTGCCAGAACTAGAAAAGCTAAAAACAATCGTTGGCGGAGAGCTTGCACTAACCGAAGATGTCTCTTTACTACCTAGGGAAACCAAAGTTGCGCTGAAAATGCTAGAGTTGGAACTTGCCAGCTTTGTAGGCTATGAAGTGGTTTTACAGAATGCTGTACCTTTTCGGGACAAGATTAAAAGTAACCTCGAGGCCATCAGCCGTAAAAACGCGATTACCATCTGTGATTTTGCCGATATTGTAGAAACGAGAGAAAGCATTATTGATAAGTATTTTACGAATGGCAAATATAAAAAGCTAACTTATGTCTATGAAGTGTTTGGTTACGCTAAAATTGTTACTCAAATTAATAAGATCAAAGCAAGTCATCCATGCCCATTCTGTGGCGGTAAGAGAGTCATTTCAGAAGATGGACTCCATGATGGTGTTCAAAAATTATCAGTGCCATGTGTAAGCTGTTATGTAAGTGGCATCAATGATGAAGGGCGCAAGGAAGTCGTCGATGGCATAGATGTACAAACATGGCTAACTGGCAAAGTACGTGATGTTGTCACGGAAAGTTCACGTACAGAGGAAGTTGCAGATATTCCTATTTACAATCGGATTCGCGAGTTGAATAAACGAGATATGATGGCTGTTTATCATTGTTTGAAGTGAAGTATCATTCATGGAGATGGAGAAGATGCGAATGCTTCAGAAAACTCGAGCCATCTCACTCGACTTGGCCAGAGGTGTGATGCTGCTGCTCATAACGCTCGCTCATGCGCCGCTCTACTTGTACAATGCGGAGCCGGGGATTATGCAGCGGGCGAAGGGCGCCGATTTATTCGACCAGATCGTAAACATATTCGGGGTGCTCTTGATCGACAACCGCGCCAGAGCGATGTTCGCTGTTCTGTTCGGCTATGGACTCGTGCTCGCTTTCAATAGCAGATTGTCGAGAGGACTGAGCACCAATGAGGCTTTGAGAACGATCAGGCGACGTTGCTGGTATCTGATTCTATTTGGAATCGTGTTGGCAGTCGTGATCGGGGGCCAGGATATACTGATGGCTTATGGACTCGCGGGATTGCTCTTCAGTTGGCTGATCAAGCATGAGAATCGGAAAATTCTGCGAATTTTTGCGGTCATGACCATTTTATATGCTGTGCTGATCACCATGATATGGGGATCTTTCATACAAGAAATCGGGAGCTATGGATTCGACCCAGAGTTCTCTGCCTCTGACACATATCTTCATATAGCCTTGGGCAGGTTGTTTACATTTCCAACAATCCCGCTGATGATTCACGCCTTGTTTCCGATTCTGCCGCCCATCTTGCTCGGCATGTGGATGGGGAGGTCTCACATGCTGACGAATCCGGAGCAACAGATCAGAACGCTCTCCATTCTTGCTACATCCATGTTCGCAGTCTCGATCTTGGGTGCATTACCGATAGCCCTTCTGGGCTCTGTATGGCGTCCGGACTTCTTTACAGCCGGCGTCCTTTACGGAGTTCACATTATAACCGGTTTCGCAGGAGGTATCGCTTATGCAGCGTTCTTCGGCATTATTGGGGTAAAGCTGAAGAAGCCCGGTAGACTAATTCGTGCGCTCACAGCGCTGGGTAAACGTTCTTTGACCTTCTTCGTGTGGAATGAAGCGTTGCTTGTTTTGCTTCTGTCTCCTGTTGCCTTGAAAATGGGGGGACATGTCAGCAACAGCATCGCAGCATGCGTGGCCGTTGGTGTTTGGCTTCTGTCTGTCATCTTGGCTGTATGGATGGAGAAGAGCAACCGGGATGGTCTGTTGGAGGCATGGCTTGGACGGCTGGTGCGAGGTAAAGTGCAAAAGTAACGGATCTATACGAAATACCGTCGAGATAATCGACGGTATTTCACTTAGTCTCCATTGCAGTTATGAGTGCTGTTTGTCATAATTCTCTGATGTAAAAACAATATCACCGTCTCCTAGACGAAGGACGATCTTGTAATTACGCTTGTTGAAGCTATCAATCGTACTGCCAAACATAAAGGAAGTATTGTCGCTTTCAAGGAGCGGGGAAGGCAGCAACTCATGAGGTTTTACAAGTACACCAATTATTGGACGGACACCATTGCTATTTTTCTCGCCATAAATTTGCTCCGTCCTTACGAGCAAGGCTTTGCCGTTGGTAAGCTCCATATTAATTCGCCACTCGTCTCCCACAACGTTGGTCGTATAAGTAAGGTCTGTTTTGTGGACTGGGGAGCCTATGGCGAAAAAATAAGTTGAAAGCGCAAAAATCAGCAGCAGTGCTGCTAATCCCGCCAGTATTTTCTTCGTTGTGTTCTTTCTTATTTTTTTCAAGAAATCAATTTCCTTCTTATCCGCTTGGTATGCGGGGGTGTCTATTGAATTGGACAACTTGGCATAGAGCGCACGGCATGCCTCGCATTGCTGCAAGTGTTGCTGAATGTCATGTTCGGTTTCCGTGCTAAGCAAGCTGTCAATGTAATTTGGTAAAAGGTCTTGAACAATATGACATTTAATCATCTATAACACCTCCATAATTTTTTGTTTGGCTCGATAGAAAGTGACGCGTGCCCAATTTTCACTTTTGCCAAGTATTTCGCCTATTTCCGCGAAGGAAAATTCGCCGGATATACGCATATGAACTATTTCCCGCATAGGCTCGCTCAGTTGGTGAATAGCTCGATACAAGTCCATTTTGTTGCTCTGGAACAGGCTAGCTTCCTCTGGTGACATGTTCGACGAAGGGATATCCTCGTTCAACTCTTGGTTTGAATGTTTTCTTCTTTTTCTAAGCTCCTGATACCACACGTGCTTAGCGATCTGACATAGCCAAACACTTATTTTGCAGGAGCCGTTATAGGAATTAATCGAGTATACAGCGCGGTAGAACGTTTCTTCCGTTAATTCCTCAGCTAGATCTTCATCATGAGTGAGGCTAAGCAAGTAACGGTAGACATTTTTCGCATAATTCTTATAGATTTCCTCCAGATTCTTTGCCACTTTTTCACTCCCCTCAACTATATATCCCCAAAAGATATTGTTCGTTACAATTGAAATTAATTTTGTCTACTCTTTTAGTATAATGAAAAGTTCCTCTCCAACCATTTTTGATATAATATTAGTAGCAGAACCGTTTATCTTTTATCAAAATATGGAATCCTATTAATATCAAATAATGAGAGAAAACGAGGGATGGAAATGTCGTATATCGTTGATTTTAAAAATGTGTCTACAATAGGTTTAGAGTCTTCACCTGTAGCAGAAGCGCTTGCTGGTCTACGCGCGAATGAAGCACGTTATTTCATGAACAAATACAAACATGAATTTGAGGTTGTACCAGCTAGTGAAAGTCAGGAAAACCTAGATTACGCGAACAAAATTTTGAAAGAACGTGACATTGAGTTTGCTGCCAAACCTCTAGAAACATCGCGTTTTCAAGTGGAGAATATTCAATTTACATACGTTTTTTACGAGGATGGTCTTTCGATCAATGTGATGTATACGGTTGATGACCCTAAGAAGCGGGCAGTTGGTTTTAAGCTTTCAGAGGGAATGGAAGTACCGAAGGAGTTAGAAACGAAGTTCAAATTCGCTAGGCAGAAGTCCAAATTAGCTGGAACAATTCGAGGCTCGTTTTTCGTAATTAAAGGACAATATTAATATAAGTAACGGCGCTTGCAAACAGCTTGAAATTTCACTAACTACTTATTATCGGAAAATCCAAAAAGAGGCTGTTCCAAGTCATCAAATGACCGCGGGATAGCCTCTCTTTTGAACTTTTGGGATAGCCTCATATCATTATAGTCGGAGTATCTATGCAAAAATTAAGAAATAATCTCCTTATTCACATGATATCGACCCTTTGGTACGACCAAAGGAGAACCCGAAATGGGGTCTTCTATGACAATAGAGTCAAGACCGAAAATATCCTTCACCAATGTGCTTGTAATTACCTTCGACGGTTCACCTTCAGCTACAAGCTTCCCACGATGAAGAGCGAAAATATGGTCTGCATAACGCGCGGATAAGTTGATGTCATGAAGCACCATAACGATGGTGGTACCGTGTTTTCGGTTAAGATCTGTAAGTAAATCAAGAATTTCGACTTGATAGGTGATATCTAGAAAAGTTGTCGGTTCATCGAGAAATAAGATGTCGGTTTGCTGCGCCAGAGCCATGGCAATCCAAACGCGCTGCCTCTGGCCTCCTGACAACTCATCAATATTATGATTGGCAAGCTCGGTGATCTTCATAATATCCATGGCTTCTGCTACGGCCACATAATCTTTGTGAGTCCAGCCACTGAGCAAAGACTGGTGCGGAAACCTTCCACGTCCAACCAAATCTGCGACGGAAATCCCTTCCGGAACAATGGGGGACTGCGGCAGCAGGCCTAAAACTCGAGCCAATTGCTTTGGCGGAATTTTGTCGATGGGCTTCTCATCAAGGGTGATTTTGCCTGATGTTGGCTTTATTAGCCTTGCCAGTGTTTTGAGGAGCGTAGATTTACCGCAGGCATTTGCCCCAATAATGACACTAATTTTATTGCTAGGGATAGATAGGCTTATTCCTTGGACAATGGTTTTATTGTCATAGCCTGAGAAGGTTTGTTCCGCTTGAAAAGCATGTGTCGGTTTCATTATAGATCTCCCTTTCGATTCATTCGGATTAGCAAGAAGATTAGATACGGCGCTCCAAGTATTCCGGTTATGATGCCTACAGGGAATCTGGACACAAAAGCAAACTGTCCGATGAGATCTGCTGCCAAAACTAAATTAACGCCAACAAGACCTGCTGGAACTACACTTGAGAAGCCAACTCCGACTAATCTCTTGGCGATAGGTCCCGAAAGGAAGGCGACAAAAGCTATTGGACCAGTTGTAGCGGTAGCAAGAGCAACAAGGAAAACGGCACTGACAATAAGTGCAATCCTTGTCTTGTCCGTGTTAATGCCCAGAGACGTGGCGGATTGCTCGCCAAGCTCCAACAGACTTAAATGTCTGCCAAGCACGATAATTATAGGTGCGAAGATAAGCACTGTGATCATCAGAGACGGGAGCTCATGCATTTGAACACCATTAAGGCTGCCGCTAAGCCATCTGAGCGCTGCGGGTATATCTTGCTGTGCACCAACCAGCAGAAGGTAAGATATGACAGAGTCAAGCATAGCTTGAATGCCTATCCCGATAAGGATTAATCGCCCGATCGAAAATAATTTTCCTCTGGACAATAAATATATGAACAAGACAGTAGCAAGACCGGCAATCACGGAAGCAAAGGAAATTACAGGTCCATTTGCATGAAGAATGAGTATACAAAAAACAGCTGCCGCACTCGAGCCGGCGGTAATTCCGATGACATTCGGGTTGGCGAGGGGGTTGCGCAGCATCGTCTGGAACGTGCTCCCTGCAAGTCCGAAGGCAAATCCGGCAAAGAGACCCGCTAACATTCTCGGTAGACGCACAGTATTTATTGCAAATGAAACACCTTGGAGCTGTTCTCCTATGAGCGCTCGGATGACATCTTTAACTGGATAAAGGGTGGTTCCCAGTAATAACATGGCGCAGCAAAGCATGCAGGAGAGTATGGCAAGTAGGCTAGTAACGAGTATCCATCGGCGGCGTCTTTGACGCCTTCCTGTCATAATAAATGCAATAGAGGTATTTGTCATAATGAGCGCACTTTCGATTTAATAGCTAGTATGATCAGTAATGGAGCCCCTATAAAGGCTGTAACGACACCAACTTCAAGCTCTCCAGGGCTGCCGACCAGCCTGCCGATGACGTCAGATAGAGTCATAATAATTGCTCCAGCAATAGCTGACATGGGAATTACAAAACGCAGATCCGGGCCAAGTATAAGGCGAATGACGTGCGTGGAGATAAGTCCAACAAAACCAATGGGACCAGCCAGTGCAGTAGTTGCACCACATAAAAGGACACCCGCAAAAGCTGCAATAACTCTCAGTACGCCTGTTCGAACGCCAAGTCCGGTCGCCAGCTCGTCTCCCAATGCTAATGCATTGAGTGCTGGACCCGTAAGGATGCCGATCAGTATGCCGATGATCAGAAAAGGAGCAAAAGTAGCAATTGCGTCCCAGGTTGCTGAGCCGATGCTGCCTACTTGCCAAAACCTGAATTGATCCATGACATAAGAGCGTGGAACTATGATTGCGCTTACCAGGGAGGAAAGGGCGGCGCTTATGGCAGCTCCCGCCAAAACAAGCTTAAGGGGCGTAGCCCCTCCGCGTCCCATAGAGCCTATTCCGAACACGAAAACTGCGGTAATTGCTGCTCCTGCTAAAGCCAACCAAATATATTGATTAGCAGTTGTTATGTTCAAGAACGCAATTCCGCAAACGACAAACAAGGATGCGCCTGTGTTAACCCCGAGTATACTTGGGTCTGCAATCGGGTTGCGTGTGACCGATTGCATAAGCGCTCCAGAAACGCCGAGTGCAGCACCGCAAAATACGCCGAAAACGGTCCGAGATAACCGCTTTCGAACGATGCTTGCCCCGAAGGAGTCGATGTCTTGATGAAATAAACCGTCTATCAAGTCATGAAATCTCACTACCCGAGAGCCAAATAATAGGGATGCAATCACGCATAAGCCGAGCAAGATTAGACAGATCAATAGAACCATCATAAATTGCTTAGGAGTTTGCGAGTTTAGCGGCTTGTTGTCTGGAACAGATGAACGATTCATGGATCTATTTAATCGCTCCACCGATTAATTTCAAGTATTCATCGATTGTATAAGAAATCGAAAGCGGATTTGGGTTTCCAGAAGCTGCCAGAGGTGTACCGTTACCAATGAACACAACAGCGCCTTTTTGAACAGCAGGAATTTTGCTAAGAATAGGATCTGCTTTAATGGCTTGTAATAAGGCATCGTCCCCATAACCGACCAAGATATCTGCATCGTTAAGGGCGTCAGCATTCTCAGCGCTTAGTTTCAAATTGTAGGCATTGGGATCCGTGATCTGTTTCTTAACACCTTCGGAGTAAACCATGCCGAGCTCAAGCAGGAAAGCACCGCGTGGATCAGCAGGCGTGTAAATATTGATTTTGGACAAATCCTTCGCTGAGAAGTTGGTAAATGCTACTTTTTTACCTTAGATTTGCGGGTACTCGCTAGCTTTTTTCTTAATCAGTTCCTCGGTGTCCTTAATCAGCTTTTCGCCTTCTGCTTTCATACCCATGCCCGTTGCATTAAACAGGACTTGCTCACGCCATGTCGTGACCCAAGGGCTTTTTTCATAAGCGACAACCGGAGCAATTTTACTAAGAGTTTCATAATCTTTTTGTGTGATTCCGGAGTAGGCCGCAAGAATAACATCAGGCTTTGAAGCGGAAATAGCCTCAAAATCTAGTCCGTCCGTATCTTGGAAAACGTTAGGTTTATCTACGCCAAGTTCCTTAAGTTTTTTTGCTGTCCATGGTAAAAGGCCGCTTTTATCCTGAACGCCATAATTTGCTGCGGAGAAACCAACAGGCACAACGCCTAACGCGAGTACCACATCATGATTAGCCCATTGAATGGTAGCAACTCGTTTAGGTTTGCTTGCAATGACAGTTTCACCAAAAGCATGCTTGATTGTGATCGGAAATTTTGTAGTCGCATCAGGGGAAGTACTTGCCGAAGCACTTGCTGCAGGTGTGGGTACAGCTGTTGAACTTGCATTTGCACTTGGACTTACGCTCGGACTTGCACTTGAACCTGCTTGTTGGGCTGAAGAACAACCAACTAATGAGATCACTAACGCAGCTGAGAGTAGGACAGTTTTAAAAGGCGCTTTTCTTGTTGTATTCATTTTACATACCCTTCCTTTTTTATAAAATTGTTGATAATAATTATCATTATCATTGACATTAAGTAACATTGTATTTCTTCTAATCTGAGGAGTCAATACAAATTTTCAAGAGAACACGGAGACCTCTAGCATAGGGTTTTCCTTTGAAAGCGGCGATTAGAGTGATATGATAAACCATATAATAGTTGATGTTGTACGGAGGTAATCATGGATGACAAATTGTAAATTGAATCCTAAAGTTGATGAATTTATTAGTAAGGCCAAAACATGGAAAGAAGAATATGTGGAGTTGAGAAGAATCGTTCTTGACTGTCAGCTAACCGAAGAATACAAGTGGATGCATCCTTGCTACACGGTTCAGGATAAAAACGTTGTTATCATACACGGATTTAAAGATTACTGTGCGCTTCTGTTTCACAAAGGAGTTTTGCTAAAAGATGCCCAAGGTATCCTCATTCAGCAAACGGAGAATGTACAAGCGGCGCGCCAGATTCGGTTCACCCATGTCCGGGAAATAGTTGCCATGGAGTCCATCTTGAAAGCCTATATTAACGAAGCCATAGAAGTTGAAAAGGCCGGTCTGGAAGTCAGTTTTAAAAAGAACACAGAATTCCCAGTTGCAGAAGAGTTTCAAATTAAACTTGATGAAAGTCTTGCCTTGAAAACAGCCTTTGAAGCTTTGACGCCAGGACGGCAAAGAAACTATCTCCTTCATTTCTCTGAGCCCAAACAAGCCAAAACTCGTGAGGCAAGAGTGGAGAAAAATGTGCAGAAAATTCTCGATGGAAAAGGATTGAATGATTAGTCTATATACACAAGACCACGAAAAACCATCCTTCTGCAGGGTGGTTTTTTCGCTATTTCATGACTAATCGTTGAACTTGACAAGTATGGATTACAAATGTAATACTGAGTGAGTATTACATTTGTAATCCATGTGGAAAGGAGGTAGCTATGTGAAGACTGTCCCTCATATTACGGATGCCGAATGGGAAGTAATGAAGGTGCTTTGGAATCAATCACCACGTACGGCTAATGAAGTAATTGAAGCTATGCAGGACCAGACGGAGTGGAAGCCCAAAACGATTCGGACCCTGCTCAACAGGTTAACGCATAAACAGGCCCTGTCATTTACGCAGGAGAACAGAGTTTATGCCTATTTCCCTTTAGTTTCTGAGGGCGAGTGTGTGAAATCAGAGACGCAATCTTTTCTCAAAAGGATGTATGGCGGTGCCTTTAAGCCGATGCTGGTTAACTTTTTGAAGGAGGAACAGCTTTCGGAGGAAGATATTAAAGAGCTAAAAAATATTCTCGAAAATAAATCCAACTAACAGGAAAGGAAAGGGTGAAAGTGAACCAAACCAATGAACTCCTCAAGGGTATTTTTGAGTGGATTTTGTCAGTATCGGTCATGGCAGCCATTACGGTAGTGTTGATCATGCTAACCCAGCGTATCCTGCATAAGCGAATAAAACCTAGATGGCACTATCTCATGTGGTTATTGGTGATGGTGCGACTGCTCCTACCCTGGGACCTGGAAAGCGATTTAAGCATTTACAACTGGATATCTTACTCTAATGGCATTCACGAAATCGACTCCGCGGTTCAGATTGGAACACAAGAGGGATTGGCTGCTGTGGACTCTGTAGGTACTATTTTGTACAGATACTCCATCTATGTATGGCTGCTTGGTATTATCTTATTTGGGCTATATACATTTGTGATCAACCGTAAATTTGCGCTGAAAATAACAAAAGAAACGAGTCCGATAACAGACATCGGCATCTTGCAGTTGTTCACTCAATGTCAAAAGCTTATGTCGGTACATAAACCGGTTACTCTAGTCGTATCGGACCAATTGACGATGCCGACGCTATTTGGATTCTGGAATCCACGGTTAGTTATACCGCAGAGGGTGATTAATAGCTTAGATCAGGAACAAATCCGGCATATCTTTCTTCATGAACTGGCGCATTGTAAACGCAATGATATTGGGATCAATTGGATCATGCAATTTCTATTGATTATTCATTGGTTTAATCCTGTACTTTGGTACGCGAATCAACGTATGCGAGAAGATCAGGAGATTGCAAGCGATGCCTTAGCCCTTTCTTATCTTGAGCCAGCCAAAAGAGAGAACTACGGCTATACGCTCATTCAATTATTAGAAAGCTATGCCCGCCCAGTAAGCGTACCTGGCAATGTTAATTTATCTGGGAGCAAGTCACAGTTAAAAAGGAGAATTATGATGATTAAGCAGTTTCAATTTAATTCGTACCGATGGTCGTTCGTTGGGTTAGCCGCTATTTTAATTATTAGCGGTTGTTCATTAACGAACGCTAATGTCGATAAGCAGTCTTCTGCTCCATCGAACTCGCCGACTATTGATCAGAAAGCAACAGAGACAACAGAAACGACAAATAAAACAGACACAACAAATTCAACAGATACAAAGACAAATACAAGCACAGAAACAACAGATACGGATAAAAAGACGGGAACGGAAACAGCCGGTGATGCAAAGTCTGCTGACTCCGTTACACCAACTGCGCCGCCAACTGCTACTACGGAAGAGGCGAGCTCAACAGCTGCTGCATCAAGAGCAGGCGAGTCAAAACCTACACCCGTTGCATCGGTCGAGGAGTCGAGGCCAGCTGCCGCAGCTCAGGCAGAGAGTCCGAGACAAGCGCCTGTAGCGATCCCAGGAGAGCCAAGATCAGCCGCGGCGCAGAGTGTGACGAAATCAAGGAAAGCACCTGTAGTAGTGAAGCCGGAGTCACAACCAGCACCTACAGCAGCACAGTCAGTGGGGGAGCTGCAACCAGTTCCAACCGCTCGGCCAGCGTCGCGCTGAAGCAATCTTAATAGTAGAAAAGGCACCCTGCGAGGGGTGTCTTTATCATTATCTAGGAATTTATATGTCTTTTTTGAAATAACAGAATTTCTACAGTTAAAAATGGGGCTGAGAAAGGATTTTGCTGAATAACGGGAGTTCCTCCAGTTAATTCCTCGCTGTGCCCCCTTTTATGAAAAAAGTAAGAAAATAACAGGAATATTTCCATCTAACCCCAATAAAATGGCATAATTGATCGAATTAAGTGTACTATTTCCAGTTAAATTTTTTTGGGTAATCAGGGCGATGCCGCGTAGATAGGCAAGATAAATACAATCGCCTATATCTCATAGCAGGACCACTTTATACACGAAAGCCCACACTAATTTATCAATAACGCAAGTAAAACTACGTCAAGGAAGGTTTTCGTAACCTCGTGCATGAGATACTGCCGCAATAAGCCCTCTTTTTGAAAACCCAGCTTCTTTAATAGCTTCAGAGAGGCAACATTCTCAGGGTAAACTTCCGCTTGAATTCTATTGGGGCTAATGTGTGTTTTGCTAAAATTGATAACGGCCTGCATGGCTTCAGACATAATGCCATTGCCCCAATAATCGGTCTTTAGATCATATCCAACGGTTAATGGAAAACGGTGATCTGCATCGAACATGCCTCTAGTAGGCATAAGAATGATGGTTCCGATAATGTGCCGCGACTCTGAAGGATGAAAGGAAATTCCCCATGAGGGTCGGAGTAAAAAGCATAGATGTCCTCAGCATCCTCGGCAACCATTTGGCGCAGGACCAATCGGTCGGTGTAAATGAAAGGGAAAGAGGAGAATAAGGCTTCCACACGCATCATTTAATTTATTTTCCTTTAGTAGTAGGATAGTAGTTTGAAAAAATTGTATACTAAAATCCTTAAGTGCAACTTAAAAAGGGATAAATAATCTCCTGTTTTGAATGAGAAGTAACTATAATCCTCAATTTTTCGGATAAATTACACTTTTGTTCAGGGAGCTTGAAAGTCTGCTTTTAGCACAAAAAGCGCCCTGTAGTTCCCCATACATGACATCCTTGAATGGAGTGTTTTACTCTTAAATCATACTCAGTAGTAAAGGTAACGTATCACATCGATCTTATGCTATTTGTCTACCAATAACTATTTATTTAAGTTTTCGCTTTCTTCCAAGCTCTTCTAATCGGGTTACTAGTGGGTTCACTCTACTACCATCGAAAATAATATAACATGATACTCAACATCGATGCCGTTCTCAGTCAAAGTAATAGTAGCCTTTCCAGTTATCCAACCATCATCCGAGTTCACCGTGACATTTTTATAACTTTTGATAAACACGCCGTTTTCTTTTAAGGAAGGCAGTCTTTGTTCAAGAATAGTTTTTTGATTTGTATCTACATGGTACTGGGATGCTTTAGAATAATTTCCCTGAACCAAGTTTTCTAAATAGTCCTTTGCAGCTGTCTTCCTTTTATAATAGGATAGAGATTAAATAGAGAAATAGATAAAGTTAATATAAGAAGAGAAATAATTACAATTTTTATTTTCATTCGTATCCTCCAATAATATTTTTGAATTTTGAACGCCATTGATGTCACATTGTATCGGCAATATCCTGTTGTCAGTGGCAGGCTAGCCGAGCATCGCGGCTGGATTGATATGGTGACAATGTGGTGCCAGATTTAAACCGGATGAAATAGGCTATCTCCTAGGTGCTTGCCAAACCTAAGAGATAGCCTATTCTCTTATCAAAGCTGCACATAAAACGAAGTCGTCTCATTCAGCACACTCTTCGCGTAAATCTTCCCTTTGTGCTGCTCAACAATAGATTTAGCAATGGCTAATCCAAGTCCGTAGCCGCCGCTTTTGCGCGAACGAGATTGATTAGCGCGATAGAAACGATCGAAAATCCTGGCCAAATGCTCAGAAGGGATACCCTCGCCCGTGTTGGTCACTGTGAGCAGAATATCGCTATGCTGCTTCTGTAAGGTGAGCGAAATCGATCCTTTCGCTTTGGTATATTTGATCGCATTATCCAACAGGATCATGACCACCTGCTTGATCTGCTCGCTGCTGCCGCGCACGGTTAGCCCAGGTTCAATCTCATAGGTTAGCGAGATATCCTTCTCATACACAATCGCCTCCATCGTGAGGATGACGCTCTCAACCGATTCACTCACATTAAAGTTCGTAAACATCAGGCCAACCCTAGAGTCCTCCATCTCGGTTAAGTACAGGAGATCAGCCGTCAGCGTCTTCATTCTCTCGGTCTCGGATTTGATATGATGCAACCATTTCACCTGATTGTGAATCGTATCATCGCTATTAGCTAATAGAACATCGGCATTGGTGTTAATGACGGCTAGAGGTGTCTTCAATTCATGAGAGGCGTCAGCGATAAACTGCTTTTGTTTATTGAACGCTTCTTTCACTGGAGCGATGGACCGATTCGCGAAAAAACGACTCGTAAAGAAAATGACGATCAGCATAATGAATCCTACGATCGAGAACGTATAGATGAGATTCGTAAGAATGTTCATTTGAGCGGTGACGTCTAGATAGACGATCGAGTTTCCTGTGGCATTTTTTTGCACCAAATAAGCCCACGTAGTGCCTTCCAGATTAAATTGGCCGTTACCCGACTTGCTGGAGGCGGCTTTTTGCAAGGCGAGGATATAGAATTCGGTATCCATGTCGAAACGGGAGTTCGTGGCTATAAGATTCCACTGTTCATCCGCTTGCAGCAAGAAGGAGACGGAGCGTTCCGGCGGGGGACCGGCATTGTCATTCGCTGGCTGTTGGTGATTCCCCTCTGGCCGCAGCGCTCCCTTATCTCCATCAGGCTTGTGGTAGAAATCGGTTACGCGATGCAGCTCCATATCGATGTCGTTGCGCACATTTTGATAAGTAATCGTATAGATGGAAGCGAAGGCCAGGAGCATAATGAACGTGATGATGACTAGGTTGACGATAAGAAATCGGTTGCGCAGCTTACGGAACATTTAGGAGGTCGCCTCCAATACGTAGCCTACGCCTCTGATCGTAGTTATGTGGACTGCTGCCTGCAAGAAAGTGAGTTTTTTCCGCAAAAAAGAAATATACACTTCCACATTGTTATGTTCCACCTCAGAATCGAACCCCCAGAGCTTCTCAATGATCTGTTCTTTGGAGATTACCGCTTGTTTCCTCGACATGAGGAGCTCCAATAATTCACTTTCTTTTAAAATGAGCTTAAGATCCTTCCCATTGCACGTCAGCTTGAGAGTCCCTGTATGCAGTTCGATATCTCCGAATTTCAAAGCATCCTCCGCGACAACCTCTCCCTTGCGCCGCAAGGCCGCTCTAATTCTCGCGAGCAGTTCCTCTGTCGAGAAAGGTTTGGCAACATAGTCGTCAGCACCGTGATCCAGACCTGTGATTTTATCCGAAATTTCACCTTTCGCTGTCAACAAAATCACGGGAGTCGCAATTCCTTTGCTGCGAATCGTCTTCAACAGGGTAATGCCGTCCATTTCGGGCAGCATGATGTCTAGCAATAACAGATCATATATGCCGCTTAATGCGTTATCCAACCCCGACTGGCCGTCATGAACGGTATCTACGGAGTAATGATGTTTTTTTAGAATCTGAGCCAAAGCCTCAGCCAAATGGATCTCATCTTCGACAATTAATAGTCTCATTTTCGTTTCCCCTTTTGTGCCAGTGTGATGAAGCTCAATTGCATGACTTCATTATAGGGATCGAACCTTTAATCAAACTTAATCTTATCATTTGTCGAGGTCTTAACAAATAATTTACATGCCGACCCGCATTTAAGTTTCACTAAAGGTTCGAAGGCTAAGATACAGACATGAAGCAGCAAGCACTCACAAATGAGAAAGGGGCGTAGCGCCATGGCGATTGAAGTTTTTAACCGATACGAAAATAAATATCTCATGGATACCAAAGCTTTTTACATGTTATATAACCATCTGCTGGCATATATGGAGCTCGATGAGTACAACAAGAATGATAAGTTCTATTCAATAAGCAACATGTATTACGATACCGAACACGATTCTTTAATCAGAAATAGCTTGGCGAAGCCGAAATACAGGGAGAAACTCCGAATAAGAGCCTACGGGATTCCTGAAAAAGACGGCAAAGTGTACCTGGAGCTTAAAAAGAAGGTATTCGGCCTAGTGAACAAGCGGAGAACCGCGCTCATGCTGAACGAAGCCTATGATTTTGTCCGCACAGGGGATGTGCCGGAGCTCAAACCTTATATGAATAAGCAGGTTATTCAGGAAATCAACTATTTTCTCCAACGTTACGAGTTACAGCCGAAGGTGTACTTGGCTTATGATCGGATCGCGATGTTTTGCAAAAATAGTCGGGATTTGCGTATTACTTTTGATACAAATATCCGCTCTAGACGTTATGACCTTAAGCTTGAGGATGGCGATTATGGTGAATCGCTGATCGGCCGCGGGCAATGGTTAATGGAAGTGAAAGCAGAGAAAACGATACCAGTCTGGCTATCGAAAATGCTGTCGGAACACCAGATGTTCCGAACGAGCTTCTCGAAATACGGCAATGAATACAAGAAAATGCGAAACAAGAAACTCACAGGGGAGGTAATGGAAAGATGATAGATTCCATTTTGGCTTCGGCGCAGGTAAGTTCAGATTTAACGTTCGTCCATGCGCTGCTAACGATTCTGATTTCATTCGCGCTGGGTGCAATTATCAGCTTCACTTATATGAAAACTCAGCCTATGTACAATCAAAGCTTCACATTGACGATGATTGTGCTTCCGGCCATCATAGCCGTCATTATTCTGCTGATCGGCAGCAATATTGCTAGAGCCTTCAGCCTTGCGGGTGCGTTCTCCATTATTCGGTTTAGAAGCGCTCCCGGCGATCCGAAGGATATCGCTTTTGTCTTATTTACGATGGCGGCGGGACTCGCCTGTGGTGTTGGATCCTTCGGTTACGCGGCGCTGTTCACGGTAGCCCTTTGCTTGCTCATGTTTTTCCTGAAAGCTATTCAATTTGGCGCTAGGAAATCCTCACAAAGATTGCTGAAGGTCACGATCCCAGAGAATCTGGGGTATGAAGAAGCGTTTGATGAGATTTTCAAAAAATTTGGCATTGTCTATGAGTTGAGAAAAGTGAGAACGACGGAGCTCGGCAGTTTGTACGAGTTGGTTTACATGGTTACGATCGACCACCTCACGAATCAAAAAGAATTCCTTGATGCCGTCAGGTGCAGGAACGGGAACCTAGATATTACGTTGACGATGAACCCAACCACAACTGAAAACTAAATGAGAGAGGTAGATGGACGATGAAAAAACTTTTAAAAACGAAACAAGTTGGTGTTGTTTTATTATGTGCTGTTGTAGCATCTGCATGCAGCAGTCAATCCGCAACAGAAGCGAGTACGCAAGCCACTTCGGAGGCAACAGCTCAAGCGACAGCAGCCGCGGCAACAACGGCCAGCACGCAGACGGCTAGCACGGATGTGATCAAGAAAATCGAGTATGATGCTGATGACACGTACA
The DNA here is from genome assembly GCF_059692175.1 of Paenibacillus sp. J22R67. Taxonomy (NCBI): domain Bacteria; kingdom Bacillati; phylum Bacillota; class Bacilli; order Caryophanales; family Paenibacillaceae; genus Paenibacillus; species Paenibacillus sp. J22R67. Next base: position 73,623 of record NZ_JCAUAX010000009.1, read on the forward strand.
CAGACTGGAGCAATTCGAATGCGACTACAATCGCGTTGAACGGGACGGGCGCAACCATCACCGGGTCAGGGGCTGAGGTGAAAGACAGCAAGATAAGCATTACTGCAGCAGGAACCTATGTAGTGAGCGGGAAGCTGGATAACGGTCAAATCGCCATCAATGTGAAGGATAAGGGCACGGTACGCATCGTTCTGAACGGGGCTGAGCTTTCCAACAGCAGTACGTCACCGATTTACGTTGAGGAAGCGGGCAAGACGATTATTTCGCTGCAAGAGGGAACTAATAACGTTGTTTCGGATGGAAAAACGTACGTTTATGCGGATGCCTCGACGGATGAGCCGAATGCAGCGATTTTCAGCAAAGATGATCTTACGATTAATGGCACTGGGAAGCTTGTCGTACAGGGAAACTATAACAATGGGATCACTAGTAAGGATAAGTTGAAAATTACAGGAGGCACGCTGGAGATTCATGCGGCAGACGATGCCTTAATGGGACGCGACCTGGTGGCTATCCAAGATGGGATTATCACCCTTGAAGCAGGTGGACATGGGATTAAAACATCGAACGATACGGAAGGTGAGGAAGGGTACTTGGCCATCGAAGGCGGGACTTTCCAAATCACTTCTGCCGAAGATGCTTTGCACAGCAGCGGCGGGCTGCATGTGAATGGGGGAGAGCTGCACATCAGTGCTGGCGATGACGGCATTCATGGTGATGTCTCCGTCGCCATTGCTGGCGGAACGATCGACATCGCGGGCAGCAACGAGGGCATAGAAGCTCCGACTATTGTGATCTCGGAAGGCCATACAAGCCTTGTAGCCAGTGATGACGGCGTGAACGCATCCTCAGGCGATGGCGAAACCGCTGGTGCCGGCGGACCAGGCGGAGGTCAACCGGGCGGCGCGCAAGCAGGTGGGTCTCAATCCGGCGCTAACTCCAGCAGCAAGCTTACGATTACTGGCGGCTATTTAAGTGTCGACGCCAAAGGCGACGGTTTGGACGCGAACGGTTCAATCGCCATGAGCGGCGGTACTGTAATCGTTAACGGTCCAACCGATAATAGTAATGGACCACTCGATTACGACGGAACGTTCGAAATGACAGGCGGATTTCTCGTAGCCGCTGGCAGCTCCGGGATGGCGCAAGCTACATCTGACCAGTCATCGCAGCCAGGCATCCTGATGACGTACTCGAAAGCACAGCAAGCAGGCGCGATGGTTCATTTGCAGGATAGTGAAGGCAAGGATATCCTGACATATGCGCCAGCCAAAGCGTATCAGTCCTTATTCGTCAGCTCCCCGGCCATCAAGAAGGATGCCGCGTATACGTTATACGCTGGCGGTACGTCGACAGGTACCACAGTTGGTGGCCTCTATGACGGAGGCACGTACCAGGGAGGTACCAAGGTAGTCGATTTTACACAGTCGTCGGTCATCACGTGGTTGTCGGAAACAGGCGTGACGGAGGCAAGACAAGGCATGGGCGGTCCTGGCGGCGGCCCTGGTCAGGGCAGAGGAGGCGGAGGTGGTATGGGAATGCCGCCTGAAGGTGGTGGAGAACCCCCGCAACAGAAGTAGTCAGTGAGGCAAAATAATGTGTGTCGAAAGGGTTAACTGTTAATCAGTTAGCCCTTTTTTACATGATAGGAAGCTATTTATCTATCTATAAATCAGGTAATATATATATTATATTTATATGCCAATATTTTATAGTTGAAATGAGGTTTAGAAGTGCATCATCTGCATGGTACATACGATATGGTTTTAGTTGCATTTTCCTATGTGGTTGCTGTCGTAGCATCCTATACAGTCCTTGATTTAGTAGGAAGAATCAGCACTTCCAAAGGGGTATCTCGCTGGTCTTGGCTCCTTTTTGGAGCAATCGCAATGGGTTTGGGCGTATGGTCCATGCATTTTGTCGGGATGCTTGCATTTTCGCTGAACATTTCAGTTGCCTATAACCTAGTCAATGTTATTCTTTCCGTCGTCGTCGTTATCGCGGCTTCCTTCCTTGCTTTGTATGTGGTTGGCCGAAGTCAATTATCTTGGCGATTATTGCTGGCTGGTGGGCTTCTGCTCGCTACGGGCATCTCGGCTATGCATTACATTGGGATGGCAGCGATGGAAATTAATATTACTTATAAGCCTGTTTATTTCGCGCTATCGATTCTTATTGCTATCGTGGCGTCCATTGCGGCGTTGTGGTTAGCTTTCTATTTCCGCAAGGGAACAGAGCCTAGTAGAATGTGGAAGAAGCTAGGCAGCGGATTAATTATGGGAGCTGCCGTGGTTGGCATGCACTATACAGGCATGTATGCAGCGCAATTTCAAATGTTGGACACAATAGATCAAACAGGTATGTTTCTGGATCAGAAGCTTTTGGCTTATACGATCGCAGGGGGTACGTTGTTCACGTTAGGTTTGTCGCTTTTTGGCATTTATATTTCCAATCGATTGTCACACAAAGATAACGAAATTCAGGAACATGAAAAATGGTATAAATCCTTATTTGAAAATAATCAGGATGGCATCATTTCAATCAATATGGACTATCGCATTATTGGGTTCAATTCCGCTGTAACGGAGCTCACAGGGCTAACGGCTGACTGGTTCCGCAACCAAACGATAGACAACATTTTACCTTTCATTGTACCGGAGGATCAGGAGCGTACGAGGGAGATGTTCACGAAGTCCCGAGATGGAGAGATGCAGACCTACCAGACCGCTATTATGCACGAGCAAGGACACCGCGTCGAGCTCAGTGTGATTAATGCCCCAGTCATCCTTGATGGAGAGGTTGTCGGCAGCTATATCATTGCCAAGGACATTACGGAAGAAAAGCAGTCCAAAGAGAAGATCCAACACCTCGCCTTTCATGATGAGTTGACGGGAATGCCCAATAGGCGGATGTTCAATGAAGTGCTGGCGCAAATGATTGATAACGATGCTAAGCAGTTCGCTGTCATGGTGATGGATCTGGATCGGTTTAAATTAATTAATGATTCGCTCGGACATACCTATGGAGACCAGTTTCTGCAGGAAATGTGTGAGCGCATTCGTCGGTGCATGGAGGGGATGAATGTGACCTTAGCGCGCATGGGCGGCGATGAGTTCACACTGCTCTGTGACAGCAGCTACGGTACTGGCGAAGTTGCAAATTTGGCCGAACAAATCATCAAAGCAATTGGTGTACCGTACCGTCTTAAAGAGAATGATTTCTATGTCACAGCAAGCATCGGTATTGCCGTATATCCAAATGACGGCGCAGATGCGGTGCAGTTGCTCAAAAATGCGGACACCGCGATGTACGAAGTGAAGAAAAACGGCAAGAACGGGTATCAGTTCTATACGGGCGAATTGAACGCGCAATTGCAGGAGAAAATTGAGCTGGAAGTTGATTTGCGTCAGGCGATTTCGCGCAAACAGTTGTTCTTGAATTATCAGCCGCAGATTCGCGCCGGGGATAGCCAAATGATTGGAGTCGAGGCGCTAGTTCGCTGGAATCACCCGACGAAAGGCACGATTTCTCCAGGCGTTTTCATTCCCATCGCGGAAGAAACAGGTATTATTTACGAAATGGGCACATGGGTGCTGAGAGAAGCTTGCCGGCAAATGAAAGAATGGCATCGTGGAGGCGGGCCGTTGATACCTGTTTCCGTCAATTTATCTTCTCAGCAGTTCCATCAGACGAATTTGGCGATGTACATTAAGGAAATTCTAGAGGAAACCGAACTTGAGCCGAAGTATTTGGAGCTGGAGATTACGGAAAGCATGATGATGGATGCGTCTGTTTCTAGAAGTATTTTAAATGAATTAACGGAATCAGGGATTCGGATCAGTTTGGATGACTTCGGAACGGGATATAGCTCGTTGAGTTATCTGAAGCTTCTGCCGATCCACAAGCTCAAAATTGACCGTTCGTTTATCCGCGACATTACGGAGAACAATAATGATAAAGCCATTGTGGCAACAATTATCTCCATGGCGCAGCATCTGAATATGGACGTCATTGCGGAAGGTATTGAGACGAAGGAACAGCTGGATATTCTAATGGATAATGATTGTAAAAAGATTCAAGGTTATTATTACAGCCGGCCGCTGCCTGCTCGAGATGTAGAGGAAGCTTTCTTCGCGCCTATGCGAGTAAGTAGAACATAAAGGCGCCAAATCAGTCGTTTAGAAACCCGATTAACTCAGATGAGCTGGTCGGGTTTTTTGCTAAGGTTTTCTAAGTGGGGTTAACTGATCAGTCTAGGAGGTTTTAAGCTCCTTTTGGCGAATTAAATGTAGGAGATTGTTCAAGAATACCGGAGGTGGAAGATGAAAGCGCTATTTATTGGAGGAACAGGAACAATTAGTTCAGCTATTACGAAGCAGCTGCTAGAAAGTGGGTGCGAACTTTATCTGCTGAATAGAGGCACAAGAAATGAATCTTTGCCAGCAGGGGCTAAATTGCTCACAGCTGACATTCGGGATGAAGAGCATGTCGCTAGTCTAATTGAACACTTGGAGTTCGATGTCGTTGCGGATTTCATCGCATTTGAACCGGCTCAGCTGGAGAGGGATTACCGCTTATTTCAAGGTAAAACGAAACAATTCATGTTCATAAGTTCAGCATCTGCGTACCAAACGCCGCTTTCTGATTATAGAATTACGGAAGGGACGCCTCTGTCCAATCCGTATTGGGAGTATTCGAGGAACAAGATTGCTTGCGAGGATTATTTGCTCAAGCAGTACCGTGACCATGGGTTCCCCATTACGATCGTAAGACCGAGTCACACCTATGATGAGCGCTCCATTCCGCTTGGTGTACATGGCAGTAAGGGCAGTTGGCAGGTTGCCAAACGGATGCTAGAGAACAAACCGGTGATCATTCATGGGGATGGGACATCACTGTGGACAATGACGCATAATAGCGACTTTGCCAAGGGTTTTATTGGTCTTATGGGCAATATTCATGCTATTGGGGAGTCCGTACATATCACTTCCGACGAGACACTTACTTGGAATCAAATATATGAAGCCATTGCTGACGCGCTTGGAGTGAAGCTGCAGGCTGTCCATGTTTCATCTGAATTTTTGGATGCGTGCAGCACGGAGAATTACAGAGGCGGTTTACTCGGAGATAAGGCGAATTCCGTTGTTTTTGACAATGCGAAGCTGAAGCGTCTTGTGCCGGAGTTCGTTGCAACGACTCGTTTTGATCAGGGAATTAAAGCGACTGTAGCTAATATTTTGGCTAAACCCGAGTTGCAGAAAGAAGATCAGGCATTCGATCAATGGTGTGATAAGGTGATTCAGGCCTTAGATGCGGCTGTTCGGGCGATTCGGGAATAGAGTCAAAGGTGGATGAAAAATGAATATAACCGTTGATATCAGAAATAACTCCAGAGTTGCTATTGTGGAAAGTGATGACATCCTCATAAGCGATGTACAGGAGGCTTTGGACTTGATGGCATCTGTTCAATATCTGGAAGACTGCCATAAGATTTTGCTGGATAAAGCCAACATCACGGAAGACTTTTTCGAGCTGAAGACCCGTCTTGCAGGTGATATTTTGCAGAAATTTACGAATTATAAGGTTAAAGTCGCGATTGTTGGGGATTTTGACGTGTATGACAGTAAAAGTCTGAGGGATTTTATCTATGAATGCAATCAAGGTAACTCGGTATTCTTCCTCCAAGACAGAGGGGCAGCTTTGGACGCCCTGCATAAAGTCAATTAACCTATGGATAAAAGAGTGCTTGATGCCGGTTTATCGATGATTTCGGCGTGCAAGAGGCAGACAGGCGATATTTGGGACGCTCATTATGGAGCGGCAGCGATAGCCAGTTATTTTTTTGTCAAAGAGAATGAGCTGTCGACGAACACCATACAGTCTATTCAAGCTCAAGCTGAAGCCATGCTAGATAAACACGGCTGTTCAAGATTGACTAGTGCTGACGAACATACGATGGCTCTTACTGATGCTATGGCTGCGATTCTGGAAGCGCTCGACGTTTCAATCGATCAGCTACATTGGGTCGGGCACAATGTGATCTATGCGTCGGTAAGCCTACTAGCCATACGTGAACTGGGGGGATGGGGGACTAAGGAGGAAATCGAAGGGATCTGCTCCTTGCTTCGCTCATTTGAAAAAGCAATACCCGGAAGATCCTGGATGGGCGGTTCGGTCTCTGAAGTGAAGAAATTGTCGATCGATGAAAGTGATCAAATTCCTGATCTTCAGCATCCTGGGCAGCTGTCGACTTTTATCCTTGATGAGCTGTCAGCCATTAGCAAGATCTATCGAGCCGAATCGCATCATGACTTAATGGGTCATATGCTGACATTTTCCCATGCGCTGAATGTTCTTCATGACCTGGGTTACACGGCCTATTTCCATAGAGGTCTTGAGCCTCTGCTGAAAATAGTGAAGGTGCTTCGCAGGAGTCGACATCTCGATCCGCAGCAGCCATTGCCATTAAGCTCTCCCGTAGACCGTTTGCCTTTGGTAGAGGCCACCCGGTCGGCATGGTTACCAGTTGAATATGGCTACTGGGTTAAAGATCATAAGACGCATGAATGGGATTATGGGCATACGTTTAAGTTCCCATTCAGCTTTTATAACCATTTGAACCGAGGCTATATGCCTAATATGACGGCAATCGATAAATTTCGTTACCTCATTTAGAAATGGAAATACGAAAAGAAAAGGCACCCTTTCCTCCACTTTGGAAGGAACGGTGCCTTTTTTATTTGAGAGCTTAGAAATCAAAGTTGTCCGGATCGGGTCCGACGCGTCGATTCTCGTTCAATGCATCGATACGAGCCATCTCTTCATCAGTTAGCGTGAAGTCAAAGACGTTGGCATTATCAATAATGCGCTGCTCCTTGATCGACTTCGGAATCGTCACAATGCCGCGCTGTAGATCCCAACGGAGAATGACTTGAGCAACCGATTTGCTGTGGCTAGCTGCGATGTCATTGAGAACCGGATGATCGAAGAGCTGTCCCTGCATGAGCGGAGACCAAGCTTCTAGCTGAATGTTGTGCTCTTTGGAGAAGCTAAGCAGCTCTTGCTGTGACAGAAGCGGGTGAAGCTCAACTTGGTTCACCATTGGCTTAATTTCCGCATCTTTCATTACATCTTCGAGGTGGTGAATTTGGAAGTTGCTGACGCCGATGGCTTTCACGCGGCCCTCTTTGTACAGAGTTTCCAGAGCGCGCCAAGCTTCTTTATATTTCCCTTTGACTGGCCAATGAATGAGGTACAGGTCTAGATACTCCAGTCCCAGCTTGGATAAGCTTGCTTCATAAGCAGCAATTGTCGAGTCGTAGCCGAGATCGGCGTTCCACACCTTGGAGGTTACGAACAGTTCCTCTCTAGCAAGTCCTGTTTCAGCAAGCGCCTCGGAAATGGCTTGTCCGACTCCAGTCTCGTTGCCATATATGGCTGCCGTATCAATGCTGCGGTAGCCATTTCGAATGGCTGCTTTGACGGAGCTCACTACCTCAGAACCGTCTTCTACTTTGAAAACACCTAACCCAAACCATGGCATTTGGACGCCGTTATGAAGGGTTGTTGTAGATTGTAAATGGTTGATCGTCATGCGTAATTCCTCCTCATGTAACTGTATATATGTTGGCCAAGCGGCCTTCATCGCTTCATAAATTCTTACCATCAGTAGGATGTCACCTGCTGGCAATTGTTATTATGAACGTTTCATGAGGAGATGAACAGTACGTACTTTTTAGTACGATAGTTACTCTTCTGTGACCATTGGTGCTTTAAGTAATCCCATATTCCTCGATCTTACGGTACAAAGTTGTTCTTCCGATCTTCAATTTGGCGGCTGCCTTGCTGAGATTCCACTCTGAGGCCTTCAGTGCCATCTTGATCGCCTTGATCTCCGCCTCTTTCAGGGTCAACGAATGCTCTTCGCCTGATCCATCTGTATCACTCTCATCGGAAGCTTCAAGCATTAGATGATCAGCATCAATCGGCTGATCCCCAGCCATGAAGATCGCTTGCATCAGAATGCTGTTCAGCTCTCTAATATTGCCCGGCCAACGGTAAGTTAGCAGCTTGTGCTTAGCGGCTTCTGTCAAGGCGCAGCACGGTGAAGCATGCTTCTCGAGCAGATGAAACGCCAAGGTCAGGATATCACTTCTTTCCCGTAAAGCAGGCAGGGTAATCGGGATGCCTTTCAGCCGATAGTAAAGATCGGTTCGGAATCCGCCAGTCTTCACCTCTGCGGCCAAATCCTTATTCGTTGCGGCAATCACGCGCACATCAATGGCTTTGCTCTTTGCACTCCCAACCGGAGTGATCATCCCATCCTGGAGCACTCGTAAAAGCGCGGCTTGCGCCCGAAGGGGCATATCACCGATTTCATCGAGGAAAATCGTGCCTTGATGCGCAGCCTCGAATTTCCCGATATTGCCGTCTTTACTAGCGCCTGTGAAAGCGCCGCGGGCATAGCCGAACAATTCGCTCTCGACAAGGCTATCTGGAATGGCGCTGCAGTTAAGTGCAATGAATGGCGCTCCAGACCGAGCGCTTGCGGTATGGATGGATTGCGCGAACAATTCTTTGCCCACGCCGCTTTCGCCCAAGAGCAGCACAGGGAAGTCGGAGGTTGAGGCCTTCTGAGCAAGGTCTTTCCTCTGCAGGAACGCAGGACAGGTGCCGACGAGATCCTTGAACGCATACAAATGCTGCCCATTTCCCGTCGTCCTTCGAATGGAAACCGACTGCCACATCTTTTGATGCTCATTATGTAGGGTTTGGACAGCAAAGCCATCCAGTTTCGGTAAGGGTTTACCGATCACAGCGCTGCCCATGATACGCATAGCGGCGTGATTCGCGCGGAGGATACGGTTATCTCGGCTTAGCGAGAGCAGCGGCATAGGATGATGCAAGGAGGAGTGATCCAGCTCTCTTAGCGTGATGAGGTGCTCCTTCTTCGACTCCTCTAGCATAATCTTGTTCTGTAGGGATTGAGCGGCTAAACAGGCGAGAGTCAAGGTATAAGCATGGAAATTCTCTTGCCTGCCGCTAATATTGACGATCCCGATAAGTTCGCCGATGGCGTTGAAGACAGGGGCAGAAGCGCAGGTTAGGAAATGGTTGGATTTAAAATAATGCTCTTCAGCATGCACGCGCACCGGCTTCCGCTCCGTAAGGGCGACGCCGATGGCATTCGTTCCTTTGCGATGTTCAGCCCAATTGGCGCCTACTTGCAGCTGAACGGCTAATGCTCTGCGCGAGAAGTCGATATCTCCTGCCGTGTGAATAATGGTGCCTTCCGGATCGATCAGTAGCGCCATCTGGCCTGACTCTTTGATGCCGGCATGCATGTGTTCAAATATTTGCTCGGTGTATTGGATGGTTTGCTCATTTTGTTTAAGTAGAGACTGCATATGAGTTCCAGTTAATATGTCATCGTCAATGGGGTCGGTGGGCACTAAACCAAACTCGTGACAGCGCTTCCAAGACGCCGCTGCTGTTTCGGATAAAAAGTTATTTTCCACGGATAGCAAAAAAGATCACCTCCATTGCAATCGTATCTTACCCGATCATACCATAGTTGCTTTTATTAATGGAGGGCTGCCAGAAAGAATGTCCCAAAATGGAACACATCCTTTGTATCAAAGCGGAACATCTAGCTTCGCGCACAATTCGAAAAGCTTGATGTGGCGGCATTTTGTCTGTTGGCACGATTCTTGCTTATCTATTCATGTATGCCATTTTAAGGAGGCTGAGCGAGAATGATTTATGCACAACCTGGACAAAACGGATCAAAAGTAACGTTCAAAAAACGGTATGAAAACTTTATCGGCGGGCAGTGGGTTGCGCCAGTTAAGGGGCAATACTTCGACAATCCGTCTCCTGTAAATAATCGTGTTTTCTGTGAGATCCCACGTTCTACTTCGGAGGATATTGAGCTGGCTTTGGATGCGGCACACGCTGCCAAAGAGGCATGGGGGCGTACGTCAGTTGCCGAGCGTGCTCTTATCTTAAATAAAATTGCTGATCGTATGGAAGCTAATTTGGAGTTGCTGGCTGTTGCCGAGACTTGGGATAACGGCAAGCCAGTTCGTGAAACACTTGCGGCCGATCTGCCGCTGGCGATCGATCATTTCCGCTATTTCGCAGGGAGCATCCGCGCTCAAGAAGGTACACTCAGCCAATTGGACGACAATATGGTGGCTTACCATTTTCATGAGCCGCTCGGCGTCGTCGGGCAGATCATCCCGTGGAACTTCCCGCTGCTGATGGCGACGTGGAAGCTTGCTCCGGCACTTGCGGCAGGCAATGCTGTGGTTCTCAAGCCCGCAGAGCAAACGCCGGCTTCCATTCTGGTGCTGCTCGAGCTCATTCAAGATTTACTGCCGCCAGGCGTCGTTAATGTCGTTAACGGGTTCGGACTTGAAGCGGGCAAACCGCTTGCCTCAAGCAGCCGAATCTCGAAGATTGCCTTTACGGGTGAAACGACAACAGGCCGCCTAATTATGCAGTATGCATCGCAGAATTTGATACCGGTTACCTTGGAGCTGGGCGGTAAGTCCCCGAACATCTTCTTTGAAGATGTGCTCGCGAAGGATGACGCTTTTTTCAATAAAGCGCTTGAAGGTTTTGCTATGTTCGCCCTCAACCAAGGAGAAGTGTGCACGAGTCCATCGCGCGCCTTGATTCAGGAATCGATTTACGATCAGTTTATGGAGAGAGCCCTTAAGCGGGTTGCTTCGATTACGCAAGGCAATCCTCTTGATACAACTACCATGATTGGTGCGCAAGCATCAACGGAGCAAGTTGAGAAAATTATGAGCTATATCAACATTGGCTCGCAGGAAGGTGCGGAATGTCTGATTGGCGGTGACAGGGGGAGAGTGGAAGGGGAGCTTTCCGAAGGCTACTACATCCAGCCAACCGTGCTGAAAGGGCATAACAAAATGAGAATTTTCCAAGAGGAAATTTTCGGACCTGTGCTCGCAGTTACGACGTTCAAGAACCAGGAAGAGGCGCTGGCGATTGCCAATGACACGCTGTATGGCCTTGGAGCGGGTGTCTGGACACGTGATATGAACACGGCTTACCGGATGGGCCGAAGCATTGAAGCGGGTCGTGTATGGACGAATTGCTATCATGCTTATCCTGCTCATGCAGCCTTTGGCGGTTATAAGACCTCAGGTATTGGCCGCGAGAATCACAAAATGATGCTGTCCCATTACCAGCAAACCAAAAACCTACTCGTCAGCTACAGCCCCGAAGCATTGGGCTTCTTCTAAGAGAGCTGCAGCGATGACGGAGGCAAGTAAGGTTGTTGCTACTGAGGCTGCTCTGGAGCTAATTGAAATCGTCAAAGCCAAACATGGTCCCGTTATGTTTCATCAATCCGGCGGCTGCTGCGACGGCAGCTCTCCCATGTGTTATGCGCAGGGGGAGTTTCTGATCGGTGACAGTGACGTCTGGCTGGGTGATATCGGCGGCGCCCCCTTTTATATGAGTAAGTCACAGTACGAGTATTGGAAAAACACGATGCTGATCATCGATGTGGTTCCCGGCAGGGGCGGGATGTTTTCGCTCGAAGGCCCGGAGGGCCGGCGGTTTCTGACGCGCTCCAGGATGTTTACGGAGGAAGAGCGGCGCGTACTAGGTTTGTAAGGAGTGAGCTGTACATAAGGGCCTAGCGATGCTTTATCGCTAGGTCTTATTTGCTTGGTAGATTTTACAGTGCACGCACGAATATACTAGTAGTAAGCGATTTCATAATTAGAGGAGGACCATACAGATGGATATTTCGTTGACGGCCGTGCAGGATCACAAAATGCTGCTCACGCCACACATGCGGCAATCCATGGAGATTCTGCACATGTCCTCCTCGGACTTGCATGAGTTGGTGAAGCAGCAAGCGAATGAAAATCCTTTTATTGAGCTGAAGGATATCAAAGAAAGCCGCCGTGTCAGCGGTTCTAACAACGATTGGTGGCTCAATGTTGATCATAGTGCTTCCGTTACGTTAGAATCGGTTTTACTAGAACAGGTAGCTTGTATGAATTTAGACAGTACATTAAAGATTCTTTGCAAATGGATCATAGGAAATCTGGATGCAAAAGGCTACCTTCCCTATACGAAAGAAGAAATTTCCTCTATACAAGGCTCCTCAATGGGGCATGTAAGTCAGGCTATTCAAATCGTTCAAAGCTTAGAGCCATACGGTGTTGGCGCTTCAACCTTAGCGGAATGTCTACTCCTCCAATTACAGCAGATGAAGGGGATAGAGCCCTTAATGATATCTTTGGTCCAGGAGGATCTGCCCGATATTGCCAAGGGAAAGCTTCATCAGTTAGCGGTGAAATATGGGACAGAGCTATCGCGTATCCAAGCAGGAATTGAACAGATAAAAGCGCTCAACCCTAAGCCTGGAGCTATGTACAGCAGAGAGCAGCCGCAGTATGTGATTCCGGATCTTAAGCTGAAGCTGGTGGAGGGGAGATATACCGTATTTCTGGAAAATGCTGCGCTACCGGGCATTACACTCAGCGATTCCTATCTCCGATTGATGGAACAGAAGGCTTCGCAAGATGCCTACCGTTTCTTGAAACAGCAATGGCAGGCGGCAAGGGGGCTTATGGACAGTATCGAACGAAGAAAAACTACACTGTTGCAAACAGCATGCCTCATATTTGAGCTTCAGGCTGATTTTTGTGCGAAGGGCACCGCGCATATCCTACCAATGACCATGAAGCAAGTAGCTGATGCGCTGCAAGTGCATGAATCTACCGTAAGCCGTACGGTTAGCCGAAAATATATTCAGACTCCGTGGGGGATGTTTGAGCTGAAGCATTTTTTCTCCTCTTCGATGAAGCAGGCCGATGGAACGTCGGTGTCTTCCTTTTACATGAAAGAGAAGATTCGTTTAGCCATTGCGGGAGAGTATCGAGACAAGCCCTTCTCTGATCAACAGCTGGCTGAGCTTTTAAATAGTAAGGGTCTCAACATTTCACGCAGAACAGTGGCTAAATATAGAGAGCAGATGCACATTCCACCGGCTGCAAAAAGACGATCTAACGTTTGAACGTTAAAGTTTAAACGTTAAGCCTTAAATTTCGAGGTTTAAATTTTAAAGTTTATTCCAATCAGCGTATTAAATTAACGGAATATTCCAAATACCCACCCATTCTACCTTCCTATTGCGAATAGGTATATAGATTCAAATCAAGGTAGGAGAGGGGAATTGACTTGACAAAGAACGAAGTCTTAACCACTACCATCACGCTTTCCATTGATAACGGCAGCAGTCATGTCAAGGTCATATATGACCATCTGGACTGTAGCTTCATATTCCCTAATGTACTAGCACAACCGTTTGGTGAACGATTTCTTTTGATGGAACAAGGTGATCCCCTGGATTTCCTCGACGTACAAATTACATCGCCTGCCATAGAAAGCGATCAGTACCGTCATGTTTACGTGGGGAATCTCGCCATTGGCGATGAAGGTATTCTCCATGAGATTGTCGGAGATAAGGCCGTGCAAAAGAAAGCCCAAAGACCTGAAACCATGGTGACGCTCCTGACAGCAGCGGCTTATGCAATTGCCAAAAAGCATGAAGACGCTATCAAAAAGGGGAAAAAGCGGATCAAAGCTGCCGTGAACCTAGGAACCGGCCTGCCGATTCGCGAAATCACGAAGTTCCGCGAGGAATTTGCCCGTAAAATCACCGGAGGAGTCCACTCTGTCACGTTCATAACGACTCCGGTTTTCAAAGGCATCACGGTGGAAATGGAGTTCGCGCTTCCAACCGATATCAGCATTGACGATGTATCCGGCGTTTATGATTTGGAAGGGACTTCGAAATCCCATCTGTCGCACAAGGGCTTCGGCATTGCCGATGTCGGCGGCGTTGATATGGATATCGCTTTCTTCCGACCAGGTCTAGATCTGGATCAAAGGCACTCTACTGGCGCCAAAATCTATCTCAACGATGCGCTGGAAAGCATTCGGAATGAGGTCAATGCGCAAGGCGAGGAGCTGCTTGCAAGCACAGCCGAATTAACGCTCATGCTCGTCAACAAAGAGTATGAGATCTATGCCGAGGGCAAGGTTGTGTTTGATATGACGAGCCTAATTAACAAGCACATGCGCATATTAGCCGAGAAAGTGCTGAAGTTCGCCCGCAGCTCATGGAAGCACGTTCGTTATGCGAATGAGTTTTGGTTTATCGGCGGTGGAGCTGTTGTTTTGCAGCCATGGATTGAGAAAATAAATGCCGAGCTGGGCCTGCCCATTCGGTTTGATACAGCTGAACACAGCCAATTCCGGAATGTGCGAGGAACCTTCCTCATGCTGGACCACGCGCTGAAACATGCGGACGATGAAGTTGCGGCCAGCACAGATGCCAAAGGAGTCTCCGAGAACGGGAGCGGTCAGGATTGAAAAAACGCCGATCTACCGTCTATGTTCGCTCTGGCAAGGATGTAACCTTGTATATTCCATCAGATACGCCGCCTGAGGTCATTGACTATTTAAATCAGTTGAAGATGGACGGCTATTTTAGCCAAGGTATTATCGATATTCTAACGAAATATGTTCGTGAAGAGCGCGTATCAGCATCTACATCTGCAAATTCTGAAATTGAAGTATTTCCCGGGAAAGAAAGGCTCCACGATATAGACATAGTAAGCTCTCGCTTAGAAACAGAAGAGGACGATCTCAATGTAGGGTTGGACGAGCTTCCTGAGCCTGCTCATGCAGCAATTGCGGAGGGGGAGCAGAAGAAATTTAGCTTGGCACAAATATTCCGGCAGTCCCGGCAAAATTCAGGGAAGCTAGTGCCTACCTCGGATCATGGAAGGGAGCCAGAGTAGGTGAACTCCATGATTCAAGATAAGGAGGACATCGAATGGATAACAACAATCAGGGGAAAGAAGCAGCTAGGCATTTTACATTGACTGATGAAATATTTCGTTATCCTGGCATGGATGTTTATACGCAAATGACCGTTATTGTGTTAAAATGCTTTTCCACAGAATCGAACCTCCCCGAGTTGGTCGATATTGCCAAGCTTGGTCGGATGAATCTTAAGCAGGCAACGAAAGCGATGCAGAATCTCGTGGAGATGAAAATTATTTCCCAGAAAATGTTTCGCCGGTTGGTCGGTGATTTCCAGGACGATCGGTTATCTTGGGCGGCCAAAGGTTTGCTAGCTTTTTGCAAGGAACATCCTCATATTGACTTATCCGACCTGTTGGAGCTATCCAGCGAATCAGGCGAGGACGAAAGCAGTATCCGCAAGGCACTAACAGAGCTGCACCAGTATGGTTACTTGGATGAGTATCCGGTGTGGAGTCAAATTGCTAATTGAGGGAAGTGACCGTAAAGTCACTAGCCCGAGGTAAAGTGCGGGGTACGGTTGCATTTGCGGGAAAAACTGCTTTTAAAAATAATTAAAAAAGCTATTCCTCCCAAAAATCGGAGAGGGATAGCTTTTTTGTATGCCGGTCCGAAAACAAGCTGTCTCTCCTCATGCTTTTTTCAGCAGTAAATACATGAAGTAAGGGGCACCGATTAATGCGACCATGATACCAGCCGCAATCCCATCGGGGTCGAGCAAATTGCGCCCGACCGTATCAGCCAGAAGCAGCAGCCATCCGCCGATAAGAATAGCGACAGGAACGAACAACTGATTCCTAGGCCCGACCAAAGCTTTCGCGATATGCGGAGCCATAAGTCCAATGAAGGTTATGCCTCCCGTAACGGAAACAGCCGAAGCGGCAAGAGCAACGGCGGCGAGAAGCAGGACGATACGCTCTTTTTCCACCGATACACCAACCCCAATCGCGACAGGCTCATTAAGCCCAAGCAGATTTAATCGGTTGGCTTTGTACAAGGTAAACGGGATGAGCACGACAAGCCACGGCAGAAGCGCCCAGATGAACGGCCAATCGGTTCCCCAGATGTTGCCTGCTAACCATTTGGCGATAAAGTCCACCTTCGCGCGCTCTGCTGACGAGATCACTACAATCATGATGCCGGATAACGCCATGGAGAAGCCAATCCCCATTAACACTAATCGGATAGGCTGAAGACCTTCTTTTCGACTATAAGAAAGCAAATAAATGCAGGCGGCCGTAAGCAATGCCCCGATAAAGGCAACTAGCGGAAGAAAATACACGAAGGAGCCTGCTTTTACCGGGAAAAAGAGAAAGAAGATGGCAACAGCGACACCCGCACCAGAGTTGATACCAATAATGCCGGGATCGGCTAAGTCATTACGTGTAACACCCTGCAGAATTGCACCGGATAGGGCAAGCGCCATACCTGCTAACAAGGTAATCAAAATACGAGGTAAACGAATCGAAAATAATACAAATTCTTCTTTGAACGTTCCATGCCCAAATAGGGTAGGGAGCAACCGGTTATAGGACAAGGACGAGTAGCCCAGCCCCATTCCGATCACAATCGTAACGATAATAAGTGCCAGAGCCCCAACGACAAGAAGGCGTTGTTTTCTGAGAATAGACGGATGAATCATGGGAAGGCTTTGCCCCCTTTGCGTACGATAAACAGGAAGAAAGGTAAGCCCAGCATCGCGACTATGGCCACAACAGGCGTTTCGTACGGCGCATTCATGGTGCGCCCAAGTGTATCTGCGAGCAGCATGAACGTACCACCAGAGACCGCGGACATTGGAATAATGAACCGGTAATCCGTGCCTACGATGGCTCGCACGACGTGCGGTATCATGAGTCCAATGAAAGCCATATTGCCGACAAGGGCAACGGAAGCACCTGCCAGCAGAATGATGATGATGAAGAGAATGGCTTTGATTTGCGCCGTATTCTGACCTAATCCGACTGCCACCTCTTCGCTTAAACTAAGAATGGTAAGCTGTCTCGAGAGCAGGAGAGCGACCAACGACCCTACCACGATAAAAGGCACAATCACTTTCAGCTGGTCCCAGGATGCGCCGATTAATCCGCCTGCTGTCCACATGGTGACATCCTTTGAAATTTTGAAATAGAGGCCGAGACCATCGGAAACGGCGTATAAAAAGGCTGAGATAGCGGCTCCGGCGAGCACGATGCGGATGGGTGAGAATCCGCCTTTTTTCATTGCCCCGATACCGAATACCAGAAGCGCCCCAATGGCCGCTCCAATGAAGCAAGCAAGCATGATGCCCAAGTAGCTTGTTGATGGGAATAAAGCGATTGTAAGAGCTAGTGCTGCGTTGGCTCCTGCCGTTAGACCCAGCAAGCCGGGGTCCGCCAGCGGGTTTCGCGTAATCCCTTGCATAATAGCCCCTGAAACGCCTAAAGCCGCTCCAACGAAAATCCCCGCGATTTCGCGGGGTAATCGAATTTCACGGATGATTGTAATCGCATCACTTGTGGTGTGTGAAGTTAGTGCCAGCCAGACATCCGAGAGGGTAGCATCTGCTGCCCCAAACACCATAGCAACAACAAACATTCCCACAAACACAAGGAGCCCAAGGGCAAATTTATAACCAAATGAAATGGCATGTTTCATCCGAAAAGGCTCCTCCGTGATGTTATTTAAGCAAGTTTTTGATGAAGAAATCTAGTTGGTATTCCAGCGTTAACGGATCGTTGAAGTAGAAAACCTTGGCGTTAGCTTCATACACATGACCGCTTTTTGCAGCCGTTGTATTCTTGTATGTCTCTGTTTGTTGGAAAGAGTTGTCGGCATCCGGGTTTTTACTGAAAATCACGTAATCACCCATGAATTGTGGCAGAACTTCCGTAGACAAGGCATAATAGCCTTCTTTCAAAGCCATTTCCTTCACTTTTGCAGGCATAGGCAATTTCATTTCTTGATAAAGAATTTCGGTTCCACGGCCCCAGTTGTCGCCATAAACGTAAAGCTGTTTGTCGAAGCTCTCGATGACGGAAATGGTTTTATCAGCACCGATTTTGGCTTTAATGTCAGTACCCGCTTTTTGTGCGCGACTCTTGAAGTCATCAACCCAAGCTTTCGCTTCTTTTTCTTTGTTCAAAAGCTTGCCGATTTCGATATGTTGCGTCAGATAGTCAACTTTTCCGTAGGTGTATGTAACGGTTGGTGCGATTTGCTTAAGTTTATCCAAGTTTTTGATATCGGATAGGCCGATAATGAGATCAGGTTTCAATTCAATAATTTTTTCTAAATTTTCATCCGAAACTTCCTGCACATCTTTTAGAGTTTTGTCGAAATTAGGGTTGGCTTTGGACCAGGACTCCACACCGACAAGCTTCACATTTAACGCCATTACGTTTCCTGCAAAAGCGGAAAGGACAATGACACGTTGCGGATTCGCAGGTACTTCCACGGGGCCGCTCTCGGATTGATAAGTGATTGTTTTGGATCCAGCTGCAGCAGCTGCTGGTGTCGCAGCAACTTCTTCTTTCTTCGGAGCTGCGGATCCGCAAGCGCTAGTAGCTAGTACTAGGATGAAGAGCAGGAATGGAATGAGTAGTTTTTTCACTTGAATAGTCTCCCTTTAATAAATTATAGGTAATACACATGGGCTTATGGGTTCGAGGATCTCTTCCGATCTCCGCATCAATTTGGAAAACTTGTTTGAGAACCTCAGGCTGCATCACTTCTTCGCAGTCACCGGCTTTGACGATTTCACCATCCTTCAGTGCGATAATGTAATCAGCGAAGCGAGCGGCTTGGTTCAAGTCGTGGAGCACCATGACAATTGTCCGGCCTTGTTCCCGATTCAATCTTTGCAACAGCTCTAGCACCTCTAGCTGATGGGCCAAATCCAGATAGGTCGTTGGCTCATCCAGGAAAATAATATCGGTTTCCTGTGCGATAGCCATCGCAATCCAAACGCGCTGACGTTGACCGCCCGATAAGGAATCGACAGGTCGATATTTGAAATCTTGGGTGCCAGTCACTTCGAGCGCCCAATCAATGGCGTCATAGTCCTTTTTTGTCAACCGGCCAAAACCAGTTTGATAGGGGAAGCGGCCATAAGACACTAATTCACCAACGGTCAATCCGCTGGCGCTTTCAGGCGTTTGTGGGAGGATCGCCATTTTTTTGGCGAGAACTTTGGTGTTTTCTTTGGAGATGAGTGCCCCATCCAGAACGATACGTCCAGATTGGTGAGGAATAATCCGCGTTGTTGCTTTCAAAAGGGTGGATTTGCCGCACCCGTTAGCGCCGATAATGGTCGTAATTTTTTTGTCGGGAATGGAGGCACTGAGATTTTTGACAATCGAACGTTCTCCATAACTAATGTTGAGTTCATCTATGAATAGGCGAACCATGATACACCTCCGGATGACATCGATAGTGATAATCATTATCATCAAGATAACTAAACATACTTTAAGGCAACAACATGAGGTTGTCAACGATTATTTTTGTTGTCAAAAGAAAAAAATAGCTTTATATTTAATTGATAATGATAATCAATTGCATGTCAGTGTGGAGGAGTGAACGTATATGGGCAACCAGGAATTGTTTGATGTAACGGTCATCGGAGGAGGCCCAGCAGGGCTGTATTCTGCTTTCTATAGCGGCTTGAGAGAAATGAAAACAAAGATCATCGAGTATCAGCCACAGTTGGGTGGCAAGGTGCATGTCTATCCCGAGAAGATGATTTGGGACGTTGGCGGTCATACGCCGCTGCCAGGTGCAAAGTTGATAGAGAAACTTGTCGAACAAGGATTAACGTTCTCACCAGAAGTTGTATTGAATGAGAAAGTTGATTCGATTACACGGAATGAAGAAGGGGTTTTCGAACTACTCACTGCGTCCGGGGTGAAGCATTTGTCGAAAACAGTCATTGTCGCGGTAGGCGGTGGTATTCTTAATCCTAAAAGGCTGGAAATCGAAGGCGCGGAGCGGTACGAGGTGTCTAATCTGAATTATACCGTGAAGTCTCTGGAGCGCTTTAAGGGTAAAACCGTCGTCATTTCTGGCGGGGGCAATTCAGCTGTTGATTGGGCAAATGAGCTGGAGCCTGTAGCTGGCAAGGTGTATTTAACGTATCGCAAAGACGCGCTTTCTGGCCATGAAGCTCAAGTGAAGCAGCTGTTGGAAAGCTCAGTGGAATGTATCTTAAATACGTCCATTTCCAAATTAATTGCTGGCGCAAATCACGAAACAATCGAACATATTCAGCTTGAGAACCACGAAACGGGAGAAATTTCGTATCTAGAAATCGATGAAGTCATTATTAATCACGGCTACGAGCGGGATACGACTTTGCTTCAAAATAGTGAAGTGAAGATTGAGATCGTAGACGACTATTATATTAAAGGCAGCGCGGCAAGCGAATCTTCCATCGAGGGCATCTATGCAGCCGGAGACATTCTCTATCACGAGGGGAAGGTCCATCTGATTGCGGGCGCTTTCCATGATGCAGCGAATGCTGTAAATAAAGCGAAACAATACATACAGCCAGGCGCCTATAAGTATGCTATGGTTTCCTCGCATAATGAAGTTTTCAAAGAACGGAATCGGGAATTAGTGAAGCAAATGTTCAGTTAGTTGGACTCTTAAAATTGGATTGTTTGGGAATAATACCTCTCGTACAAACAAAAACGTAAAACGTATTGTTTACGGGAGGTTACACATTTGAAGAAAATCATCCGAATAACCTTCACGCTAACCGCGGTCTTAACGCTCGTGGGTTGTGGCGCCAAAGAGGGGCAGCAGGCAGGAGATAGCAGCAGTGCTCCAACGACTAAGCCAGCAACAGAAATAACAATTGGGACCGAAGGAACGTATGCGCCATTCACGTTTCATGATAAGAGCGGGACTTTAACGGGCTTCGATGTAGAGATTGCCCAAGAAGTTGCTAAACGTGCGGGTCTTACTCCGCGTTTCGTAGAAACCAAGTGGGATGGGATGATTGCCGGTCTCGACGCAAAACGCTACGACATGGTCGCCAACGAAGTGGCGATACGTCCAGACCGCCTGGAGAAGTACGATATGTCAACGCCGTACATCGTATCTCGAGCGGTTCTTGTTGTTGGGGCAAATAACACCGATATTAAATCTTTGGATGACTTGAAGGGGAAGAAGGTAGGCCAATCCCTTGATAGTAATTATCGGAAAGTAGCGGAGGACCATGGCGCCGTGAATACCGTGGTCGAGGGCTTCAACCAAGCGATCGACTTGGTTACGTCTGGCCGTATTGATGCGACGATCAATGACAGCCTGTCATTTTTGGATTTGAAGAAGCAGCGCCCCGATCTGCCGATCAAAACGGTCTACGAGGAGCCAGAAGCCACCAGTAATGCTTTTCTTTTGCGTAAGGGGAGCACGGAGCTGCTGGATAAAGTGAATAAGGCTCTAGCCGATATGAAGTCTGATGGAACGTACCTGAAGATTTCACAAAAATGGTTCAATTCTGATGTTTCGAAGTAAGGAACCCGGCATATGACAACGGAGCGCATGGAGCGAATTATAGGAATCCTTAGTGATTCCTTTTTTCCGATTGTAAAAGCAGGCGTGGCCTACACGATTCCCCTGACCTTAATTACGTTCGCATTAGGATTGATTCTGGCTTTTCTCACGGCGTTAGCCCGCTTGTCCGACTTTAAACTTCTGGTGCTTATCGCAAGGTTCTACGTTTGGGTATTCCGCGGTACGCCGCTGCTTGTTCAGCTGTTTATTCTGTTCTACGGCTTTCCGAGTTTGGGGATCACGCTGGACCCTTTTCCGACGGCTATTATTGGTTTCACTTTAAATAAGGGCGCCTACAGCTCAGAAATTATTCGCGCAGCGATCTTGTCTATTCCGAAAGGTCAAAGAGAGGCCGCCTATTCAATAGGCATGACCAAGTGGCAGGCGATGCGGCGCATCATACTTCCGCAGGCGGTACGCGTAGCCATTCCGCCGCTTGGCAACTCTTTCATTAGCCTCACGAAAGATACATCACTTGCTGCGACGATTACGGTCACAGAGATGTTCCAGAAAGGACAGCAGATCGCCTCGGTGACCTATGAACCTCTCTGGCTGTACATGGAGGTAGCCGTTGTTTACTTGATCTTCAGCACGGTGCTGTCTTACTTCCAGAACAGGCTGGAAAGACGGTACGAACGCAGCGTAGCAACGTAAAGGAGGGCTTAAACATCATTCAGATCGAGATCGAACAGCTGCATAAGCATTTTCACGGCGTAGAAGTTCTGAAAGGGATCGATTTGTCTGTTCAAAAGGGCACAACGACCGTCATTATTGGGCCCTCCGGTTCAGGCAAAACGACGCTGCTTCGCTGTCTAAATCTTCTGGAAATCCCGAATCAAGGCAGGTTAACACTCGCAGATACGAGCATTTCTTTTACAGGCAAATCCAAGGTGAGTTACGCTTCTCTGATGTCGATACGCAAGCAAACGGGGATGGTCTTTCAGAACTATAATCTATTTCCTCATTTAACGGCGTTAGGCAATGTGATGGAGGGACAAGTCATTGTTCAAAAACGCTCCAAATCCGATGCTCGGAACCTATCTCTGCAGCTGCTGGACAAGGTAGGTCTGCGGGATCGTGCTGACAGCTACCCTCATGAGCTTTCTGGTGGTCAGCAGCAGCGCGTGGGTATTGCCCGGGCAATGGCCCTGCATCCGGAGGTGCTATTATTCGATGAGCCGACCTCGGCGCTGGACCCTGAGCTTGTTGGCGAAGTTCTCAAGGTAATGAAGGACCTATCAGCCGAAGGCATGACGATGGTCATTGTCACACATGAAATGGCGTTTGCCAAAGAGGTGGCTGACCAAGTCGTGTTCATGGACCAAGGCGTCATTATGGAAAGAGGTAGTGCGGAGCAGGTCTTCGAATTGTCAAAGAACGAGCGAACCATGCAATTTCTGAGAAAAATACAGGGCAGGCCTATGTTTACAAATTTTTCCTAACAAAAGACGACAATATTCCTTGGCATTCCCGAAAAATACTATAATCTTGCTCCCCTCACTTCGACAGCTATTCCAAACGGGGTGTTGTACTATTTTAGTACATACATCTAGGAGGTGCAGTGGTTGATAGATAAGAATATGAAGAGCAGAGCAGTCTGGTTCGTTAATAGTGAAATGGAGCGGGTTGTTAGGGATTTGGAAAGTGGGATCATCACTAAGGATCAAGCCATTGGCAGTTTGAATACACTTTTCAACATCTGTTCTGGGATTGAGGATACGATGCAAATGCAAATGATTTGTAGAATGACTGCCTACATAAGATCGACAAGCTTTTATGGTCAAATCAGGAAAATGTATGCTAGCAAAATGTTTCATGAGCAGCCAGCATCAACGCCAGCACCTGCAGCGGTACAAGTGCCTGTAACGGAAGAGATAGCAGCAACTTCTATGAAAATCCTCGAGAAGATCGTTCGATAAGCATGTTATGGGTTCTACATAAAAAAGCCTTCAATCCAACGGTAGAAATGGAATGAAGGCTTTTTGGCTTGTCGATTGGACCTTAGTTATTAGTTGGTTGGTCTGTGAAAATGTGGAAGCCCACACCAAACTTGTCAACTACTTGACCGTAAGCAGGGCTGAAGTGAGATTCAGACAACGGTATGATAACGCGTCCGCCATCTTCGAGTGCATGGTAGATCGCTTTGGATTTCTCAACATCCTTGATTGAAATGCAAATGGTAACATTTGCACCCTTCTGAACAGGTTGTCCAGGGAATGCGTCGGACAGCATCAGGCGCGTTTCGCCGACCATCAGCATCGCATGTCCAATAAGCTCATTTGCCTCTGAAGGGAGCGGGAATTCAGGATTTGCGGGCATTTCGCCAAACGTTTGTACGAAAACTTGCTGGGCACCTAATGCCTTTTCATAGAATTGAATGGCTTCCTTAGCGTTACCTTCCATGACTAAATAAGGATCTAAGCGTACTGTCATCATCCTTCAGCTCCTTGGGTTAAATTTGAATAGAATCATTGCTAAAAACCTTACCTCTTATTATTACCATAAAACGCTGCAAAAATAAAGAACATATGTTCGATCAATCTTTAAATGTTTTATGAACTGCTGGAAGCTCACTCCTCTTGTGTTCATGCACGATTTTTGGCACAATAATAACTAGATGGTAGGCTTCGGCTGTTTCGTAGAATTTTGGACTGTAAGTGAAAGTCTTGAAAAGAGGATAAAGCATGAATAAAGGGTCCATTTATGGATTAACATTTGATCAATTAGTTGCTTGGCTCGCTGAAAAAGGATTCAAAAAGTCGCGGGCTTTACTTGTATGGGATTGGCTGTATCGGAAGCGGGTAACCGCCTTCTCGGAGATGACGGATATCAAACAGGACTGCCTTCAGGTGCTGGAAGAACATTTTGCCATCCAAACCTTGACGGAGCATTTAAAACAAGAGTCGGCAGACGGGACGATTAAATTCCTGTTTAAACTGATGGACGGCAACTTGATTGAAACCGTGCTGATGCGGCATAAATACGGGCTATCGGTGTGTGTAACGACACAGGTCGGCTGCAATATCGGGTGCAGCTTCTGTGCAAGCGGTCTGCTGGCTAAGAGCCGTGACCTCACAAGCGCAGAAATCGTGGAACAAATTATGAAGGTTCAGCTTCATCTGGACAGCAAGGGTGCAAGTGAGCACGTGAGCCATATTGTTGTGATGGGGATCGGCGAGCCTTTCGATAATTTCAAGAACATGGTGGATTTCATCCGCGTCGTAAAGGATCAGAAAGGTCTTGATATTGCCGCTAGACATATCACTGTTTCCACAAGTGGTCTTGCTGATAAAATTAGAGAATTCGCGGATTCTGATTTGAAGACGAACCTCGCGATTTCCTTGCATGCACCGACGAACGAGCTTCGAACGCGGATCATGAAAATTAACAAAGCCATTCCAATTGAGAAGTTGATGAGTTCGATTGAGTACTATTTGGAGAAAACAAACCGGAGAATTACGATTGAGTATATTTTGCTGAAGGATGTGAACGACGGCAAGGAGCATGCGATCCAACTTGCTGAGTTGATTCAGCACATCCGCCAACTCGCTAATGTGAATCTCATTCCTTACAATCCGGTAGATGAGCATAGCCAGTATCAACGGAGCGAGCGGGAGTCTGTGCGAGCTTTCTATGATACGCTCAAAAAGCAGGGCATTTCCTGCAGCGTTCGTCTTGAGCACGGAACGGATATTGATGCCGCTTGTGGACAATTACGAAGCAAACAGATCAAGAAATCCACAGAGGATAACTTGGTTGCCCAATAAAAAAGAACCTTCCCTACCACATTTCGTGGTTGGGAAGGTTTTTTTGTGAACAAAAGTGCTTGGGAGGAACTAGAGTCCACTATTTATTTGAATGGATACAAATTTCATGGGCGAGGGGAACTACGTTCCGTTATTTCATGAATTCCATCCGAAAAACGTGCCACGGGGGACATATAAGGCCCTGTAGTTCCGATCAGAGTGGAAATAGCTCTTTTTTCTCCAGATAGAGGACTACAGTTCCCCTAAGTATACGGAAAAGAGCATCAGGAGGACGCCCGACGCTCTTTCACATTAAAACTTGCTAGTCTCCCGACCGCTGCGCATAAACATCAAGGCCAAGCCGGTACCAATGAGCACGATGGCGAAGATAGGCTGATTGTGGAAGATGCCGGAGAAGAGTGATCCGATCGAGAAAATCGCAAAGAACAAGAGGGACATCACAGTCAAAATGTTGATCGGAATAAGCAGCCATTTGTTACGTCCTCCGAACCAGTATAGTTCGAATAAACCAACGGCGACGGCAAGCATAAAGCCAGGCCACATGAGATGCCAAATATCGAACAGCATGGAAATTTGGCAAATGACGCCTGCCGTTAGCAGAATGCCGCCTGGCACTAGAACGCCTACGCCCCTGCGCTGCAGGATGAAGAAGTACAACCAATGAAAGAACACACCCACTGGGATGACGAATAGGGTTGGCCAAAAATATTCAAAAATGGTACCCGTGCTGAACGTGATTTCCCCTTTTAGAAACATGAAGATGCCTAAAAGGATCAAGATCGGGCCGAGAAAAGCGCTGCGATTCATATTCACTATACTCACTCCTTATTAGTCTAATCATTGCATCTAGCATATCACGTGACTAGGAACGTGTCCTCCTGCTTAGGTGGAGGAGGCTCTCAGTCTGGAGACTGATTTTGCCTAGCTGATTTGCTGCATGGTAACGTCTTGCTGCGGGCTTCCTCCCTCTTTTATGAATGAAAACGACCCGTGAGTACACAATATAACGAGTTGTTTGCAATTTATATTAAAAGGAGAATCTACCTATGAAAGGTAAGTTGATCAAGTTAACGCTTTTGTCTCTATCTATTGCGTTCAGTACGGCTCCTCTTCGGGCAGAAGCTCACGCTAGCGACCGCCCAGCAGCCGCTAAGCAGATGATGTACACGCAATCCATGGTGCAGTTGAAGGGCGATCTAAGAAGACTATGGATGGATCATGCCATTTGGACACGCAATTATGTGGTGAGCGCCCTTGCCGGTTTAGAAAATAAAGATAAAACACTAGCAAGGCTGTTAAGAAATCAGCAGGATATTGGGAATGCGATTAAGCCATTCTACGGGGAGGATGCAGGGAACCAGCTGGGTAAGCTGTTGACGGAGCACATTGTGATCGCTGGCAAGGTGGTAGATGCGGCCAAAAGCGGGAATGCAGCCGAGCTTGAGAAGAACAATAAGGAATGGTACCGCAACGCCGACGATATCGCCTCATTTATAAGCAAAGCTAATCCGAACTGGACGAAGCCGTTGATTCAGGATTTGATGTATGTTCATTTGCAAATGTTGACGGAAAATGTGAAAGCCATGCTGGCTAAGGATTGGGATGCCGAAATCATGTGGTTCGATAAAGGCGCTGATCATCTTATGATGATGTCCGATGCGTTGACGGAAGGCATTATTAAGCAATTCCCGCAAAAGTTTAAATAGATATGAAAAGGGACTGTTCCGAAGGTCATTTCAGACTTTCAGAGACAGTCCCTTTGATTTAAAAGAACTTCACAAGCTGATCTTTGATCTCATCATTCGAGCCGCCAACAACCGTCTGGAACTGCGGCTTGTCGAATAGAGCTTGAATTTGCTGCGGGTAGGTTTGCTCAATACCACGCAGTCGGATGGACTCATCGAATTTCGCTGGATGAGCGGTGGAAAGCGCAACTGTCACTTCACCGTCAGCAGAGATGCGGTCAGCAGCGGCAACGCCGCATGCTGTGTGCGGATCAAGCAGATAGCCATACTCCTTGTAATAGGAGCTGATTGTATCCAAACATTCCTCATTCTGTACGCCGTACGCGGCAAAGTCCGCTTGCACGGCTTGCAGTTTGTCAGCAGGAATAACAATGCGGCCTTCAACTTTGAACTGCGCCATCAGCGTAGCCACTGCCTCTGCATCTTCGCCGTAAAGATAGAACAGGTAGCGCTCGAAGTTGCTAGCTACTTGAATGTCCATCGAAGGACTGTGCGTACCGCGGAAAGCTCCCGGCTGGTACACGCCTTCCTTCACGAAACGCTCAAGGATGTTGTTTTCGTTCGTCGCAAGAATGAGCTTGTGAATAGGAAGGCCCATCTTCTGAGCGAGATAACCAGCGAAAATATCACCAAAGTTACCAGTCGGCACACTAAAGTTAACTTTAGCTCCTGCCTCATTGGCTGTAACTTGGAAGTAAGCGTAGAAGTAATAGACCGTTTGCGCTAAAATACGGGCAATGTTGATGGAGTTGATCGCACGCAAGTGGTAGCGATGCTTGAACTCAACGTCAGCAAACAGCTCTTTGATAATGCGTTGGCAGTCATCGAAAGTACCGTCAACAGAAAGATTCAGCACATTTTCGCTATCAACTGTTGTCATTTGTAGCTCTTGCACGCGGCTCACCTTCTGGTGAGGGTGAAGAATACAGATGCGGATGCCCTCTTTGCCGCGCACACCCTCAATAGCGGAAGCGCCGGTGTCCCCGGAAGTCGCCCCGAGAATGTGAATGATCGAGTTCGTCTTGCGGGAGACGTACCCATACAGATTGCCTAGGAATTGCAGCGCGATGTCTTTGAATGCGAAAGTAGGACCGTGGAACAATTCCAGCACATAAGTGCCATCGTTCAGGCGTTTAACAGGCGTTACAGCTTCATCACGGAATGTGCCATAGCTGTCGTCAACGAGCTGTTTCAGCTCATTGCGCGGGATTTCATTTTCGATAAATAGGGAGAAAATTTCAAGCGCCAGCTCCGAGTAGGAGAGTTTTTGCCACTTCTGGAGCGTGTCAGCGGATAGTTGCGGGATCGTTTTTGGAACAAGCAAACCGCCGTCGTTTGCCAAACCCATCAGGATGGCATCGATAAAACCGAGGGGTTCTACTTGTCCGCGTGTGCTAATGTATTCCATATTAGTCCCCTTATTCGAATGAATTTTCAGTTATTGTATCAAAAAACGAATCATTTGGACAGTGCGATCAGCCACGTTAAATAAAGAAACCTCCCATTTGGTAAGGAAGGTTTCAGCTTTATACAATAACTATTTAAATTATTCTTCTTTATCGGCAACAACGATTTTCCAAGCTGTGCCAATAGGCGGCAGGCTCTTAGTCAGGGCCGGTCCGTAGAATCCAATGACATTTGCCCCTTTCACAAGCTTCGATGTCGCAACTTTGTCCCCATTTTTGTCAACGATAGCCGTATCTTTCGTCAAGTTCAGAACGACCTCGCTAGGCGATGTTTCCGTTAAGCCTTCACCTTTCACACGAATGCTCAGATCATCCTTGCTTTCGCTGCGGATCTCTTCCATAACACCGGCAGTTCCGAGCAGACCCGGTTGTGTCTTTGCATCCAGAACCGTCACCTTGGACGTTGGCGTTTGTGGTGGCAGGCTCATCGTCATAATCATGGAATGTTCAGCCGTCACGGTTAAGCCTATATGTAAATCGGCAAGACTAAGCTTAGTGCCATCTAACATTTGGTAGACCGTCTCTTTGCCTACATTAAGAACAAGGCCATCCGTGCCTACACCTTGAATGTGGATCAACCCATTATCGCCGTCCGTTTGAATGGAAGTGATTACGCCTGTTGCTTGCACTTTTTTCGCCTCCTCCTTCATGGAGATCGAGAAGGTGAGGTTGCCTTTCATCAAATCTACAGCATATGTATCGGTAGGCGCGGCGTAAGCTGTAGCCGTTGTTATCAGTGCAGCTAGGGACACAATGGCAAAGCTTTTTTTCATAAAATGATTCATGGAAGTTCTTCCTCTCTATGTAAGTTGTTATTAGTCTGTCCTTCAAGGGTAAAAAGTTTCCAGCATGCGGCAGGAACAGGAAAGTTTGATTAAACTGAACTTGCTCATGGACTTCATCCGAGCGAAACTATAGAATCAATGTTATGTGTGTAACAATGGAAAGAGGTGGAATCCTTGTCTTTTATCATGAAGCTTCGATGGTTTTTCAAAGAAAGATGGAAATATTATGTGCTGGCAATCGGTCTGTTGATTGGTGTGAATTTACTGGCGACAATTCCGCCTAAAATGATAGGAAATACAATTGATCATATCCGCAATGGAGATCTGACACCTACTACGCTTAATCATACGGTCCTTCTGCTTGTAGGACTTGCTGTTCTACTATACATTATGGCGTATGTGTGGATTACGACTTTGTTCGGCAACTCGGCATTGGTGGAAAAGGTGCTTCGCGGCCGTCTGCTCGCGCATTTGACGAAAATGACACCGGCGTTCTTTCAACGCAACAGCACGGGCCAGTTAATGGCCTTAGCTACGAATGACGTGCTCGCGATCGGTCAAACCTCCGGGTACGGAGTAATGACATTGGTTTCCACGATAGTAGGGGCATCGGTTGTTATTATCATGATGGTTTCCCTCATCTCCTTTAAATTAATGATT
Organism: Paenibacillus sp. J22R67; assembly: GCF_059692175.1. Taxonomy (NCBI): domain Bacteria; kingdom Bacillati; phylum Bacillota; class Bacilli; order Caryophanales; family Paenibacillaceae; genus Paenibacillus; species Paenibacillus sp. J22R67. Next base: position 103,466 of record NZ_JCAUAX010000009.1, read on the forward strand.
GCGGCGCTAATTCCGCTGCCATTTCTAGCTTTTGTCATCAGCAAATTGGGTCAAAAGGTGAGAGTACGCTTCCTCGCGGCGCAAGCTTCCTTCGGGAAAATGAACGATCATGCGCTGGAGTCGATCTCCGGCATTCGCGTGATTCGGTCGTATGTGCAGGAAGATCATGATCTAACAGCCTTTGACCAAGTCACATCTGAGGTTATGAATAAGAACAAACGTGTTTCGATACTTAATGCGCTTTTTCAACCGTTGACTTCCCTTATTGTAGGTTTGAGTTATTCCATTGGTATCGGATATGGTTCCTATCTGGTGTTTCATAATGAGATTTCACTGGGGCAGCTCGTTTCGTTCAACATTTATTTAGGGATGTTGATCTGGCCGATGATTTCCTTCGGCGAGTTCATTAACGTCCTGCAGCGCGGAAGCGCCTCAGCTGACCGACTAGATACGGCTCTAACACAGAAGGCTGATATCGTAGACGTGGATAAGCCAGTTGTGATGAGTGTACCTAAGCGCATCGAAATGAAGGATCTCAGCTTCACTTATCCGACTGCGAATCACCCGAGCTTAGCGCACGTGTCTTTTGAGTTGGAGCGTGGCCAAACCTTAGGCATTGTAGGCCGCACGGGAAGCGGTAAAAGCACGCTGCTCAAACAGCTGCTAAGACAATACCCAATTCCGCCTGAGAAACTGCTGATCTCTGATGTACCGATTGAGCAGATTGGGCTTGATCAAGTGAAAGGTTGGGTAGCCTATGTTCCGCAGGAGCATTTGCTGCTGTCCAAATCGATCCGCGACAATATCGCGCTCGGCAAACATGGCGCTCCGCCGGAAGAGATAGCACGGGCGGTGGAGATGGCTTCATTTACCCAGGATATCGAGCAAATGCCGGAAGGTCTTGCCACCATCGTCGGGGAGAACGGCGTCATGTTGTCAGGCGGGCAGAAGCAACGCTTGGCTATTGCCAGAGCACTGCTAATCAATTCCGAGATCCTCCTTCTGGATGACTCGTTATCCGCAGTAGATGCCCGAACGGAGAGCCGCATTCTACAAAACATTCGCAAGGAAAGAGCAGATAAAACAACCTTAATCTCTACCCATCGACTATCAGCGGTTAGCCACGCGAATTGGATTCTCGTTTTGGATGAGGGGCGGATTATTGAAGAAGGAACACACGAACAGCTGATGCAGTTTGGCGGTTGGTACCGGGAACAGTGGGACCGTCAGCAGATGGAAGCGAGTTTAGACGAATAGGTAAGGGAAGGAGGAGAACAGGATGAATCAACCATCGACGGCTAGAAGACTTGTCTCGTACGCGCTTGTCTATAAATTCAGGATTATCGGCGCGCTGCTTATTCTATGCTGTGCAGTAAGCGCCGAGCTTGCGGGACCCTACATCACAAAAACGATCATCGACCAACATCTTTCCGTAGATACAAGCCAGATGTCCTCTGTGCTTAAGCTGATTGGTCTTTATATGGGGCTGCTTTTAGTAGCAAGCATTTGCAACTATTCGCAAGCCTATTTATTCCAGTCCACAGCGCTTCAAATCATCAAAAACATGCGTATGGACTTAATGCGACAAATCCAGCGCATCGCACTGCGCTATTTCGACACCACGCCAATTGGTCAGGTTGTGTCGAGAATTGCCAACGATACAGAGGCGGTACGCGATTTATTCATGAGCTTTATGGCGACGTTTGTCGTTAGTACCATGCAGCTTATCGGTATTTTTGTAGCTTTGTTTATTTTGGACTGGCACTTGGCTGCCTACTGTTTGGTGCTGCCGCCGATTTTTGCTCTCATTATGAAGATTCACTTGAAATATTCCAAAGTGTTCATCACCATTATGCGTGCGCGGCTTAGCGACATGAACGCGATGATTAACGAATCGATCGTCGTGATGCCGATTATTCAGGCTTTTCGGCGTGAGAAAGTGACGCTGGACGAATTTGAAGTGCTGAACCAGGATCGCTATGTGAATCAATTGAAGCAATTCCGTGTTTTTTCCTTGTCCTCCCGTAATATAGTAGGGACAATAGGGAGCTTGGTGACGGCGATGGTCATTTGGTATTTTGGCCGTGAATCACTAAGTACGGCTATTTCCTTCGGGGTGTTTTATGCGTTTATCGATTATCTGGGGCGTATCTTCCAGCCGATTATCGGGATTTTCGATCAGCTGACGAATGCCCAAAGAGCTTTTGTATCCGCAGATAAAGTGTTCGCTATCATGGATATGGAAGGCCAAGACGTTGAGAAAACAGATAAAGTGAGCCGTCCAGAAGGGATTGTGAAATTTGATCAAGTTACCTTTGCTTATAAAGAAGGGGAAAATGTTCTGAAGAAGATTTCCTTCGAAGCTCGCAAGGGAGAGACGATCGCTTTGGTCGGCCATACGGGCTCGGGCAAGAGCTCGATCATGAACCTTCTGCTTGGCTTTTATGAACCGAATGAAGGCAGCATTACCATTGATGGCCGGGACATTGGGACGATGTCCAAGCAGGCGCTGCGGAAACATATGGGCATCGTGCTGCAGGATCCATTCTTATTTGCAGGGGATATTAAGTTTAATGTGAGCCTCTACAATGAGGAGATTTCTATGGATCGGGTAAAAAGTGCGCTGAAAGATGTCGGCGCTGCACCTTTCATCGAGCAGCTTCCTCATGGCTACGATGAGCAAGTTGTGGAGCGCGGCAGCACGTTGTCCTCTGGGCAGCGGCAGCTCATCTCATTCGCGCGAGCGCTCGCTTTCGATCCGTCCATACTCATTCTGGACGAAGCGACAGCGAGCATCGACAGTGAGACCGAAGGGCTGATTCAGCGGGCGCTGAAGGTTGTAAGTGAAGGGCGCACGACGCTCGTCATCGCGCACAGGCTGTCTACGATCCGCGATGCGGATCAGATCCTTGTGCTGCATCGCGGGGAGATTGCGGAGCGCGGCAATCATGATGAGCTGATGGCGCTGAATGGCCGCTACGCGAAGATGTACCAGCTGCAGAAGGGTGAGTCGGCTGTGGTGGGTTAAGGCTTGGGCACAGGACATGGGCACAAGGCATAGGAACGAGGCTGTCCCACCAAATGGTTCAAAAAAGAGGCTCTCCCTCGGTCATTGATGACTTGGGACGGCCTCTTTTTTATGGAGCCGAGTGGAATAGCGGGAAAAACTCCCTTTATTCTAAGTGTCGCTCTCAAAAGTTCAAAAAAATGCTCTCTCTATCATTTAATGACTTTCAGGGCAGGCTTCGTTTGTTCGCGCAGGATATGTCTGAGCATGTGACCTTGAAGCTACCGGACTGAGATAACGTTATCTACTCGTTTTAGGATTGAATTAGAATTTAACGGACACACGCGCCGTTAATGCCTTGAATTCACCTAAAACAACGATAATATCAGTTGATAACGGCCCCTCAGTCCGATAGCTCTTCAATATGGCGGCTAATCGGAGAAATAGCGGTCGCTGAGTCCGTTAGAGTTGACCGTCCAGCCGACGGTATGAATGGATTTTGACGTGCAGCCAACAATTTTGAAAATCAGGTGTTGACATTTATCTCGAATTAAAGTATCTTTAAATCAAGACATCGAACACAAACAAAAACAACGACGAAATGAGGTGAACTTGTTGAGCGAAATGCGAAATGATTCCTTGGATCTCTACATCGCACTTTCCAGAGCAAGTGAATGGGTCAACGCACACGGCGACCGCGACATTCGCAAGCATGGTTTGAACCGTACTGAATTCGGCGTACTGGAGCTTCTCTATCATAAAGGGGCACAGGCCATTCAACAAATCGGCTCCAAAGTGCTGATGAGCAGCGGAAATATCACCTATGTGGTCGACAAGCTGGTGAAGAAAGAGTTTGTTGTCCGCCGAACATCGACGGAAGACAGAAGACTTATTTTTGCGGAAATCACGGTTAAAGGTAAGCAATTTATTGAAGAAGTTTTTCCTCAGCACATTGAAGTGATTGAGAGCGCGGTGGCTGGTCTTACTGCGGAAGAGAAGAAGGTCGCTAGTCAATTGTTAAAAAAGCTCGGCAAGTTCGCCCAGGACGGTTTCAAATAGAAAAGTAGTTTGTCCTCAAATGGAGGAGTAACTACTTTACCTTTTACCTAATATCTTAAATTAAAGACTCTTAAATTTGAAATGGAGGAGATCATGATGAGCATCGCATTAGGATTGTTACTTATCCGCTTGGTTGTAGGGCTCAGCTTCATGGCCCATGGCTCACAGAAATTATTTGGTTGGTTCGGTGGCTACGGTCCGAAAGGAACGGGCGGTTGGATGGAGTCCATTGGCATTAAGCCTGGTGTCGCGATGGCGGTTCTGGCTGGTTTGATTGAATTTGCGGGAGGATTATTGTTTGCAGCAGGTCTAGGCACTGTATTTGCATCCTTGCTCATTGCAATAACGATGGTGATGGCGATTGCCAAAGTACACGGTAAAAACGGCTACTGGAACACAACAGGTGGTTATGAGTACAATCTTCTGCTGCTTGCCGTTGTTGTAGGTGTAGCACTAACTGGCGCTGGCGCGTACTCCATTGATGCATTATTATTCTAAGATTCTTTCTGCACAGGGCAGGACATAACTAAAACTAACTAATTAAACTAATATAGAGGAGTGTATTCAAATGACAAAACAACAAACTGCAGGTATTCACCATATAACAGCTTTCGTGCAAAGCGCACAAGGAACTGTAGATTTCTATGCGGGTATTCTGGGATTACGTCTGGTCAAAAAAACAATCAACTTCGACGCACCGGAAGTGTACCATCTCTACTTCGGTGATGAGCACGGAAGTCCTGGAACAATCATCACGTTCTTCCCATGGGCTGGTTCCCGCAGAGGGCGTATCGGTGGCGGTCAAGTCGGAATCACAACGTATGCGGTGCCTACAGGCAGTCTTGCCTTCTGGGAAGCGCGTCTGACTAAATTCGGTGTATCCTTTGAGAAAACAGAAAGATTCCATGAGACTTATCTACAATTCGAAGATCACGATGGGCTGAAACTGGAAATCGTTGAGCGCGAGCAAGGAGTTCCTAGCACATGGTCATTTGGCGGCATTCCTACCGACAAAGCGATCAAAGGCTTCGGCGGCGCTATTCTCTACAGCACGGCTCCGGACAAAACATCCCAGCTGCTTGAGCAGGTAATGGGGCTTGAGAAAGTTGGGCAAGAGGGAGCTTATGCCCGATTCAAATCCTTTGGCGATATTGGGAACATCATCGACCTTCATGTAACAGCGATGCCGTATGGAGCAGGTGGAGCGGGTACTGTGCATCACATCGCATGGCGGGCAAAAGATGATGCTGAGCATGAGGTGTGGAGAAATCATGTTCAGAACAGCGGATACCATCCAACACCGATTGTGGACCGTCAATATTTCAACGCGATCTACTTCCGCGAAGAAGGCGGCATCTTGTTCGAAATCGCGACTGATCCTCCAGGTTTCGCTAGAGATGAGGCTCCTGAAGCACTTGGTGAGAAAATCATGCTGCCAGAATGGTTCGAAGCGAACCGTGCTCAAATCGAGCGCAATCTGCCACCGATCGCGGTGCGTGAATTGGAGGGAAGCGGACAATGAAACATATTTACCAACCAGGAACAGACGTAACAGCGCCAGTGCTCGTGCTCTTGCACGGGACTGGCGGCACTGAGAGGGATCTTCTGCCGCTAGCTCAAGCTATCTCACCAGCGTCATCTGTACTAAGTATTAGAGGGAATGTGCTTGAAAATGGGATGCCGCGGTTTTTCCGCCGACTCGCAGAAGGCATCTTCGATGAGGAGGATCTCATCTTCCGCACCAAAGAGCTGAACGACTTCTTGGATGAAGCTGCTGTAGAGCATGGCTTTGATCGCCGGAATGTGGTGGCCATCGGCTATTCCAATGGCGCTAACATAGCAGGCAGCCTGTTGTTCCACTACCCAGACGCGCTTCGCGGTGCGATCCTGCATCATCCGATGGTGCCGCGGCGTGGCATCCAGCTTCCTGATCTGACCGACACGCCTATATTTATTGGGGCGGGGCGCAATGATCCAATCTGCTCGCCAGAAGAGACCGAGGAGCTGCAGAAGCTGCTAGGTGAGGCTGGAGCTGAGATTGAAGTCCATTGGGAAAATGCTGGACATCAATTGACGAGATCGGAAGTTGATGCGGCGGGGACTTGGTTTAAGGCAAATTTAGCCTAAAATAATGATAAAGGGGTGATGCTTGTGATTGCCATCGACCCTTCGCATCAAACGGAACGGGAGAATTACAAGCTGCTGATCGGCAGCATTATTCCCAGACCTATTGCGTTTGTAACGACCCTCTCCACGGAGGATGTCCTTAATGCCGCACCGTTCAGTTACTTCACGATTGTGACGGCAGACCCGCCGATGATCGCTGTATCGATTCAGAGGCGCCAGGGTGAACGCAAGGATACATCGCGTAACGCCATCGCAAAAGGGGAATTCGTCGTTCATATCTCTGACGAATCCTATATCGACCAGATTAATCAAACGGCTGCTGCGCTGCCTTCAGATGAAAGTGAAGTGTTCTTAGCCGGTCTGACACCTGTCACAAGTGTGAAGGTAGCAGTACCAGGTATCGCAGAGGCAAACATTCGGATGGAATGTGTTCTCGAACAAGCTATAGCACTCGGGGGAACGGAAGGCGCGCCATCTGCGGATTTGCTGATTGGCAGAGTGGTGCATTTTCACATCGCTAATGATTTGTACGACAAAGGTCATATTGATGCTCAGAAATTAAGACCGGTTAGCCGGTTGGCGGGCAACTCCTATGCGAAATTGGGAGATCAGTTTGAGATCGAGCGTCCTCTTTGACACTTAGGAAGAGAAAAGCCGTTTGCACTGCTATTTGGCAGGGTGCAGATGGCTTTTTCTATTCATTTTATACACCCGAGACCCGATAAATTTAGTATAATTACTAGAGTTATGCAGGGCGGAGGAATGATGGTGAAACGGAAAAATAGGAATAAGCTGCGAGGGATTGGCGCAGTTCTTTTGGTTGCTCTTCTGGTTAACTTGTACCAGCCGGCAGCTTATGCATTTACAACAGTAGGACAAGTGATAACAGGCCCGTCTTCGTCCAACTATGGCGAGTCGGTGCAATTTACTTCGGTTGTAACAGATGGTGCAGCCGGCGGGGCGACACCAACAGGTAGCGTTACGTTCTACGATGGGAGCACGCTGATCGGCGGACCGCAGGAGCTCGTTGCTTCGGAGCCGAAAGTTGTTTATAAGAGTTCGGGGCTTGCTCCGGTGCAATCGGGTAGAAAATTTACTTGCTCGAACTGTCCTGTGATTCAGTGGGGCGGGCTGAGTTATTGGGCGTACAGCGATACGGATAATAATTTCTATGTTTATTTGTATGCTTATGATGCGAATAACAACTTGGTAAAGTCTTGGCAGCTTCCGGGTAATCGTTATGTGACAGATATCACAGTAAATAACACTGAGAAGACAGTTACACTTGTCGGACAAGACAATGTACTCACGACACGAACCTGGGAGCAGCTTGAAAACTTCAATGCTCACGCTTCTATGTCCTTTACCGGCCTAGGAGTAGGAACACATACGATAACGGCTAGTTATTCAGGCGGAGACGGTCTACATAATCCACAGTCGTCTACTTTTGTACATACGGTTAATAAGATTCAAACGAATACCACTCTTACCTCGAATGCCGGACTCATATACGTTGGCGAGCCGATTACCTTCACGGCGACAGTCGCCAACGAGAATGGCAGTCTGGTCATGCCGGGGGGAACGGTCACCTTCCGAGAAGGCAGCAATGTACTGGGAACCACGCGTGTTAACGGAAGCGGAGTAGCCATCTTCACAACGTCGTCGCTGCCTGTTAGCGGTTATTCGGTCACTGCGACTTATGATGGCGATGGTCAGCATCAAGCCAGTACGTCTAGTAGTTTGTCGCAATCCGTGCTAGGTATACCGACTATAGTGACGGTAAGCGCTAGTCCCGGAAGCACGATATATGGGAATTCTGTGACATTGACGGCAACTGTGACGAATGGCATGGCAAGCATTTTGGGACCGACAGGTACCGTGACGTTCAAGGAGGGGTCGACAGTACTTGGCACAGGGACGTTAAGTTCGGGAACAGCAATATGGACGGCGCCTACTTTAGAAGTGGGAGCCCATTCGATTACTGCACATTACGGTGGAAGTCTTACCCATGTTGCCAATAGCTCGAGCTCCATTCCCGTGGTCGTCAATCTGATCCCTACGTCATCAACTTTGACGGTTACAGGAGCGACGGGTGCAGCTTCCTCCTACGGGACTTCATTGACGCTAACAGCCTCCGTAGCGAATACCGATGGGAGCTCGATTACACCAGATGGTATCGTAACTTTCAAAGAGGGTTCAACCACATTAGGGACTGCCGCACTTCATTCAGGAACGGCTGAATGGACGATGCCAGCTAGCTTATCAGCAGGGTCCCACTCTTTTAAAGCTGAGTACGGTGGAGACAGCAAGCATGCGGTGAGTCCTTCAGCTACAGTTGGTCATACCGTTAACAAAGCCGATACATCGACAATCCTAAAGTCATCGGGGGCGATTTCTGTCGGTGAAACGACGACTTTAACAGCACAGGTAACCAATACATTGAATCCTGGCATCAAGCCTACAGGTACAGTTACTTTTAAAAATAACGGTGTCGACTTGCAAGCGCCAGTTCCACTAGATAGCAGTGGCACTGCGGTACTTGGCACTCATGATCTGCCGGTTGGCGACCTCGTCATTACGGCGGAATATAGCGGTGATAACAACCATATCACGAGTGCCTCACAGCCAATCACCCAGCCGGTATCCAAAACTCCGGTCGCGGTTCATCTGTCTGTGGCACCGCAATCAGGGGAAAGCATATACGGGCACACCGTGAGCGTAATGGTGCAGGTAGTTAACGCAGGCAGCGATGGGTCAGTTCCAACAGGGACGGTAACACTTTCAGGTACAGGCGGCTTCAGTAATTGGCCGGGCGCTTTGACGTTGACGAATGGTACAGCGACTTGGGAGACCGAGCACCTTGCTGTTGGCACGCATACGGTCGTCGCTAGCTACTTAGGGGATGACGAGCACCTTGAAGGGGTGTCAACCAGCAGAAGTCTGCAGATTAAACCAATCCCTGTTACCGTAGTGGTTACCGCTTCAGTAACGGAGGCTGTTTATTATGGAAGTCCCCTTACATTTACCGCTCATGTGACCAATACGAAAGGCGAGCCGCAGATTCCTGCCGGCCATATCGTTTTTAGTGGCGGCAATTTACGGGACACTCCAATAAATCTTGACTCGGCAGGAATTGCTTCTATCACGTCAGCAGCGCTGCTGCCTGGAACTTATGCTATTCAGGCTGCGTACGTTCCTGACCTGCTGCACGAAGCGCAGACGTCAGCTCCGATCACCCAAGTCATCAAACCGAATACCCAGGGGACCGTACTCATTTTGAATCATCCGAGTGGAACTTTCCTTCTGGGAGAACCTATTCAATTCTCCGTATCAATAGGAGGCTTAATCGGTGACCTGACGCAGCCCGGCTATATTTCGTTGAGAGAAAATGGCGCTGAGCAAGCGAGGGTAACGACCGATGTGTACGGGAACGCCGAAATTAGCCTAACAAGTGTCAGCTCCGGCACGCACCGATACACAGCCCTGTACGAAAGAAGTGGCATCACGGACGGCATGGAGTCCCAAGGGGTGACCGTTATTGTGCAGCCTGCTTTTGCGCAGCTTGTGCTCACGGGTGATGCCTATGGCAAAGTACTGCCAACATCGTCACCGTGGATCGCGGCTGTTGTTCATGGCGCTGACTCAGCATTTACCTTTCGAGCAGCTTCTATGGAAGCCGGTACTAGCACCGAGCTGAAGCGGATGGATCTGCAGAGCGGCGAGCTAGGCGAAGCCATCGAGGTGACGAACGGACAGAGTGAACCTGTTTCGTTCTTGGAGGGCCTGAACCGATTCCAAGTAAAAGTAGTGAGCTTGGACGGGACAGCTTCGACCGAACATATCGTGTCCCTCTTTTATCAAAAAGGGGAGAAGCTCTGGGACATTACCAATGTTCTCGCGGTAACGCCACTTCGCTATGATATGGACGGAAATAGAACGTTTGATAAAGATGACGTCATCCAGCTATTGAAGTTAATTGAGCCGGTTTCCGCGGAAACGCTGCAACCTTAAACTAAACAGTGCGGTTATGCGAAAAAGGCATTTCCTTTGTAGTTAACTACTACAGGGAATGCCTTTTTGCCGTTAGCCCAACGCCTATCTCAGAAGGGAACTGGAGTTCGGTATTTGAAGTTTAGGTTTATCCTACGAGCTACCCAGCCAGTTTTTGTACGCCCGTGTTAGCGCTGGCGCGCTTCTCTTTCCGCTCCAACCCATAACTGATGAAGCCAATCAGCAGCCCCAGAACAGGCAGCAAAGCTCCTGCCCAAGGCAGATAGGTCAGCCCCATATGCGTGATGACCCACCCGCCGATAAAGGCGCCGCTGGCATTGCCTAGATTATTTGCCGAGTGGTTCGAGGTGGAAGCCAGCATAGGCGCGTCCTTCGCCATCGTCATAATGCGCAGCTGCAGCCCCGGCAGGATGCCGAACGCAGCCGCTCCCCAGACGAAAATAGTGATAACAGCAGCAACGGGCAGATGAACAGTGAAATTGAAAATAACAAGAATGAGGGCCAAAGCCGCATAATTACCAAGCAAAGCCGGCATGAGCTTCCAATCCGCAAGCTTGCCGCCAACGATATTGCCGAAGGTGACGCCGAAGCCGAAAAGAACGAGAATCCACGCAACGCGATGCTCCGAGAAGCCCGTCACTTGTTCCAGCAGCGGCGTAATGTACGTGAAAACCGTAAACAAGCTCCCGCTGCCCAGCGCGCCCATGAGCAGCATCAACAGTAGCCTTGGCTGAGTCAAAGCGCGGAACTGCTGCATAATGCCGGCGCTTTTCTCCTGCTGCACGCGCGGGATTAAGAACAAAATTCCGATGAGCGAGACGATGCCCATCAAGACAATAGCGCCGAATGAGGCGCGCCATCCAAGCTGCTGCCCGATGAAAGTGCCAAAGGGGACCCCCATAATATTGGCGATCGTAAGCCCGGCCATCATAATGGAGATGGCCGCCGCCCGTCGATCCGGGCGCACGAGATGAACGGCGATAACGCCGCCTACGCCGAAGAATGTCCCGTGCGCTAGCGCAGTCACAATGCGAGCTCCCATTAGGATCGCGTAGTTGGGGGCGATGACACTGATGGCGTTGCCCAGGATGAACACGCCCATTAACAGGCATAGCAGCAGCTTTTGCGGCAGCTTATTCGTGAACAATGCGAGAATCGGAGCACCGATGGCTACACCCATGGCATAGCTCGTGATGAGCTGACCGGCTTGTGAGATTGTGACATGCAAGTCTCCTGCAACATTGGGCAAAAGACCCATGATCACAAACTCCGTCATGCCTATGGCGAAGGCGCCAGCGGTTAAAGAAAGCAAGGAAATCGGAAACCGGCTCTTGGGGGCATCGTTTCCTAGTAAATCTTGATGACTCATATTTCTGTCCAACCTCTCCGGTAAAGTCTAGTCTCTCTATTTATCTCTCTACCATGTTGCGCCATAGTGCCAAACAGGTCAAGATAATAGTCAAAAAAGTCAAAATAACAGGATAACGATTGACCTCTAATTCTTTATAATGAAAGATGTATAGCTTGTAAATGGTAAGATCCAGGAAGTCTGCCTTGACGGGATGGAACGGAAGGAAGGCCAGCCTCCTTCACATGACATGGGAAAGTGGGTCGAATTACGGTGAATGTATCTGTATCTGTAGACAACTTGAACTTGGAAAATGTAAAAACAGCGCTGTTAGCTGCGCCAAACAACCTTTCACAGCTGCTGTTTCCAGAGGAAACGCCGCTGCAAGTGAAGACACGCTTGCTGCAAGGCAAGGAAAGCAACCAGCTTATCAAGGAGATTCGAGAAGAAGGGGACAAGCTTCTGCAGGAAACGATGCCGGAGCTAACGCATTCCTTGTTCCGTCTATTCTCCACAACAGGCTCACGAAGGGAATATGAGCTTGTATATTTCCGCCGTCGGAATCGATTAACGACATTTGGTTTATTAGCTTGGCTAGATGGGGCAGATAGTCCTTATATGGATGCGCTTTCTGATACAATTGGATCCATTTTGGATGAATATACATGGTGTTTGCCTGCGCATATTTTGCATGGCCCAGAGATGAGATCCGCCGCTGAGGAACAGTACGCGGCTGAGGGACTCGTGAACCGCTCCGCGGAATCGTTCACGATAGATCTCTTCGCGGCGGAGACCGCCTTCGCGCTCAGCGAAATCAGCGCGCTGCTCGGCGCCGCGCTGCCGCAACTTCTCCGCGTACGCATCCGCGAAGAAGTGCTGCGCCGCATTCTGCGGCCCTTTGTGACGCAGGCTCCCAGCCACTGGGAGACCGCGACTCACAACTGGGCCTCCGTTTGCGGAGGCTCCATTGCCGCTGCAGCGATCTACACGCTGCAAGACGAGGACGAGCTCGCCGCGGTGCTGGTGCGAGCTTTTCCCGCGCTCGCTTCGTACCTAAGCGGCTTCGAAGAAGACGGAGCATGTACCGAAGGGTACATGTATTGGCAGTACGGCTTTGGCTACTTCACCTATGCCGCTGATTTGATCTTGCGGCGTACGGGAGGCGCCGTCAATTGGTTCCAAGCGGACAAGGTGCAGCAGGTTGCCTTGTTCCAGCAAAAAGCCTTCCTCCACGGGAGGAAGGTTGTGAATTTCTCCGACTCGCAAGGGGAGGCGGGTATTTTTATGGGATTAAGCGGCTATTTGAAGCGGCTTTATCCGGAGATTGAGCATCCAGAGCTATCGCTGCGTGCAGGCTTTCGCGATGACCACTGCAGCAGATGGGCGCCTGCGTTAAGAAATTTGCTCTGGGCGGTAGAGGATATCGAGGGAAGCGCTTGGCAAACAGCGGCTTATTATTTGCCGGATGCGCAGTGGCTGGTGTCCAGGCAGCTTCAAGAGCAGGGAGCTTATGTTTTCGCGGCCAAAGGCGGACATAATAATGAACCGCATAATCATAATGACATCGGACATTTCATCCTGTATGCACAAGGTGAAACGCTGCTTCCGGATCTGGGGAGCGGGCAATATTCGCGGAAGTATTTTGGACCGGAGCGCTATGACATATTGTGCAACGGCTCGCAGAGTCACTCTGTTCCAATCATTGATGGGTTGTATCAAGCAGCTGGGGCGGAGCATCGAGCAGAAGTGCGGACGTACAGTAGCAATGAGGAGCAGGATGTTTTCGCATTAGAAATATCCAGCGCTTATGGCACAGACAAGTTAACTGAGCTCGTGAGGCGATTCATTTGGAGCAAAACAGAGCCGCCAACATTAGAGGTGACAGACAGCTACGAGTTTGTACAAGCACCAATAGCGGTTGCGGAACGCTTCATGGCATGGCACCGTCCGTTGCACACGGAGGATGGGCGAATTTTAATAGCGGCATCGTCCGAAACGAAGGTCTTCCTTTCGTATGATCATGACCTGTTTGATTGGGAAGTAGAGGCACTTGATCATGTGAATCATTCGGACCAGCCGCAAACGTGTTATGCGTTGGATTTTAAATTGAAGCCTGGCGTGCTGTCCGATTCGAACCTGAAAGTTCATGCAGCGTTTAAATTTGCGTTTCAATAAATTAATTTAGGATGTGATCATATGAGTACTTCATTAGATTGGGCTCAGGAAGCTTGGGATAAGACGGTTCACAAAGTAGCAAGAACCAGCCAAAGAATCGGAGACCGCTTCCCGCATGCCAGCGTGAAAGGCGAGTACCAGCTGGAGCCAGCATCTTGGTGGACGGCTGGCTTCTGGCCCGGACTGCTGTGGCTGCTGTACCGTGACACGCAAGACGAGCAGCTGAAGCTGCTGGCTGAGTCCTGTGAAGGGCAGCTCGATCAAGTCATAGCGGATTATTACCGCTTAGATCATGATATCGGCTTCATGTGGACGCTGACGAGCGTTGCGCGCTATAAGCTGCTTGGCGCTGAGGACTCCAAGCGCCGCGGCTTGCTCGCGGCGAACCTGCTCTCTGCACGCTTCAACGTGCAGGGCAACTATATTCGCGCCTGGAACCCGTGGCGCGAAGGAGAAGACAATGCCGGCTGGGCCATCATCGATTGCATGATGAACCTGCCGCTGCTGCACTGGGCCTCCCGGACGACCGGAGACCCGCGGTACTCGCATATCGCCATACGGCATGCCGATATGGCGCTAGAGCACTTCATCCGCCCGGATGGTTCTGTGAACCATATCGTGATCTTCGATCCGCACACGGGCGAGAAGCTCGAAGTGAGGGGCGGACAGGGCTTCGCCCCTGACTCCGGCTGGTCGCGAGGCACGGCGTGGGCGATTTACGGCATGGCACTCAGTCATCTCCACACGGGAGATGAGCGTTATCTGGATGCCGCCAAGCGCGCAGCGCACTTTTTCATAGCCAACTTGCCGGAGGATCATGTGCCGCACTGGGACTTCCGTTTGCCGGAGGGGATCACGGCTTATCGCGATACGTCAGCAGGCGCTTGTGCGGCCTGCGGCTTGCTTCTGATCGCAGAGCAGGTTAGCGGTCAAGAAAGCAGCCTGTATCGTCAAGCGGGCGAACGCATCCTGCACTCGCTCTATACGAACTATGGCGCTTGGGATTCGGAGACGGAGGAAGGACTCATTCTTCATGGGACGAGCCATTACCCGGAAGGCAAGAATGTGGATGTGCCGCTGATTTACGGCGATTATTATTTTGTGGAAGGTTTATCCCGGCTGTTGGGGCACGGGGAGTTGTTCTGGTAGGAATTGGAATAAGCTGTCTGAGGTCAGAGATGACTTTGGGCAGCTTTTTATTTATCTTTTTTCGAAAAGTTTAATTTACCATATGTAGACATGATATATATCAGTATGATATATTAACAATCGTAATATAAATATAAGGATTTGTGGAGGAGATCTCACCATGAACAGTCAGGACGTCATTTTAGGCACATTAATGGATCGTTCGTTAACTGGCTATGAAATCAAACAATTATTCGAAACTTTATATTCCTATTTCTATAGCTCGAGTTACGGAACGATCTATCCCACGCTTCACCGTATGGAGAAAGATGAGCTTCTGACGAAGGAAAACGTCGTGCAGGACGGAAAGCCGAATAAGAATGTTTACACAATCACTGAGAAAGGGAAAAAACAGTTCAACGAATACCTGTACAGCCCTATTGAAGAAGAGAATGTGAAATCAGATTTCCTGATGAGGCTGTTTTTTGGTGAATATGTGGGCAATAACAAGGTCATCGAGTGGCTGGAAAATGCGCAGACTCACATTATGGAACAGTTAGATCAATTGAAAGACTTGTGTGCGTTGTACAAGAACGAGATGCAGCCTTCGCAGGTCATCTGTATTCAAATTGGCATGAAGAATTATGAAGCTAAGCTCGAGATGATTACGGAAGGTCTGGTTCGATTTAGAAATTTAGAGCATGAGAAGAGGGATTAACATGAATGGTTCAGGTTCAAATAAGAAGCTGATTATTTTAGCCATGGCGTTAGGCTTATTGATGTCATCTTTGGATAATACAATTGTCGCTTCCTGCATTAGTAAGCTAAGCGAGGACTTCAACGTGTTTGATAAAATTAGCTGGGTGTTTACCGCGTATATGCTGGCGGCGACGAGTACCATGCTAGTGTTTGGAAAAATGTCGGATTTATTCGGCAGAAAAATGTTTTACCTGATCGGGATCGGGCTGTTCCTGGTTGGTTCGGCCTTATGCGGGATGGCGCAAAGCGTGGACCAGCTGATTCTGTTCAGGGTCATTCAAGGAATCGGTTCTGGCGCGCTGCTACCCATTAGTTTCACGATCATCTATACGATCTTTAACGATCCGAAGGATGCTGCCAAAATGTCAGGGGTTTTCGGGGCGATTTTCGGTCTTTCTTCCGTAGCTGGTCCA
Organism: Paenibacillus sp. J22R67; assembly: GCF_059692175.1. NCBI lineage: Bacteria > Bacillati > Bacillota > Bacilli > Caryophanales > Paenibacillaceae > Paenibacillus > Paenibacillus sp. J22R67. The sequence continues at coordinate 119,493 of NZ_JCAUAX010000009.1, forward strand.
CAGCTGGGCAGCTTTATTGCCGAGCATCTGGGTTGGAGATGGAACTTCTACATTAACGTGCCGATTGGCTTGGCTTCTATGCTCGTTCTGATCATTGCGTTGAAAGAGACACGTTCGGAACATAAGCCGAAAATTGATTATCTTGGAACTGTTTTTCTTATCGTCACAACCGTTGCTCTTATGCTGGCGCTGGAATGGGGCGGGAAAAATTATGCTTGGAGCTCCTGGCAGGAAATTGGCTTATTCGCTGTATCGGTGATTTTCGCAGTCTTATTTATCCAGGTTGAAAAGCGAGCCGCCGAACCGGTGCTTCCACTCCACATTTTCAAGAACAAAATGGTGCTCGGAACCAGCATCATCGTCTTCTGCCAAGGCGTGCTGATGTTCTCTGCCATCACTTATCTACCTATTTTCTCTGTCGCGGTGCTAGGTCACACCAACTCTAATGGCGTGTTGACGCCGATGATGGCTTCCCTTATTTGCGGTGCTGTTCTATTCGGCTTTTTGCAATCCAAATTCTCCTTCCGCCCGCTGCTGCTGGTTAGTATGACGATGACGATTGTTGTTGCGTTGCTGCTGACAAAAGTTGGCCCGACCGCTTCCAGCGGGTACATGATTGCTCTTATGATTCTGCTTGGTTTTGGTGCAGTCGGACCGTTAATGAGCGTTGCGCAGAGTGCGATTGCTGCAAATGTTGACCCCAAATACATGGGCGTCAGCTCCTCCATCGTTGGCTTCTGGCGCAGTATTGGGGGAATCATGGGGGCTTCGATTATGTCCACAATTGTCAATAATAATTTGGGCCATCTGATAACAGACGGCGCGGCTAAAGTTGGCATTCCCGCTGACAAAATCAGCACCCTGGCGAATCCAGAGCTGCTTATGCACGCAGGGGGAACGATTCCGCCGGAAATCCGTCAGTTCCTTCAAGGTGCGCTGGCAACCGCGATTAATCACGGATTTATTCTCAGCATTTGCGTAGGTATTATCGGCTTCATTACCGCAATGTTCGTGGGTTCAAGCAGGCTTGAAGCTGCGAAGAGGCAGGAAGCTACTCCTGTTCATGTGTAAAAGACGTTCCTCTCTCACGTGCAGGTTACTTTTGCGGTGAGAGATAAGTCAAAAAGCTGTCAGCTTGCAGCAGAAATTCTGCTTGGGCTGGCAGCTTTTTTTGATAGTTGCCCATTGATAGGTGAGGGCATGCGGAGTTGGTGTAGGGTGAGAATTGAGGGGAGAAGTAGAGCTAGTAAAGAAAGTAATAAAGCGGTCCGCTTCATGGAGTAAAGCGGCATCACCTCCGCTAGGGTGAACGCATTAACACCAATTACTCGTTGTATTTTATACAACATACAGGCGCTTTTTACGCTGTAATCTCATCTTCATTGTACAAAATACAATCATTGGAGCCCAAATGATGAAAAATTGCCCATTTTGTTCGAAACGGTTGTACAAATTGCAACATAGAGGGGTATAGAGCTCGATCGACTGCTATATGGTTGTACAAAATGCAACATAGTGCCGGGCCGGGTTAGGTACCGCGGCCATACCATAGCAAAGGCCCCTTAGGGTTAACTGGCAACTGATCACTTTTCTCTAAATGTCCAACTTTCAAGACAGGGTTCATACTTGCGGTCTTCTCACGCTACTTGGCTATTTGACCAACCATTAAATAAGATTAACTTATATTACATTTTACAAAAAGCGTTTTCAACCGTATGATGAGAGTGCGGTGTAATATTTCTTTCCGTATAAGGGAACTTTATTTGATCTGCAACGTACTACAACAGTGACAACAAATCAGATCCGACACGATGTGGAGAGAAGGAGTTCTAAACTGAATGAAGCATGATGATAAAAACGGATGGCGTTCTGACATCGCACCCTACGAAAGGCCGCATATGAGGCACAGCGTTTGGCAAATTATTAATACGGTAATTCCCTTTTTTGCACTATGGTATTTCGCATATTTAAGCCTTTCCGTATCAATATGGCTTACGCTCGTGATCGACATTATTGCCTCAGGGTTTTTGGTGCGCATCTTTATCATCTTCCACGATTGCTGTCACAAATCTTTTTTCAAAAATAAATGGGCTAATGAAATTGTGGGTACGTTGACAGGAATCCTGACATTCGTCCCTTACCATCAGTGGCGTCATACGCACTCCATTCATCACGCATCCAGCGGTAACTTGGATCGCAGAGGTGTAGGCGATATTTGGACGCTGACCGTTGATGAATATCAAAAGTCCTCATGGAAAAAAAGACTCACATATAGACTATACCGTAATCCGCTGATCATGTTCATTGTTGGACCGGTCTTCATTTTTCTTATAGATTATCGTTTTAATCGCAAGCGTGCAGGAACAAAAGAACGCATGAATACGTATATCACGAATGTAAGCATTGTGGGAAGTTTAGGGTTACTATGCTGGGCAATTGGCTGGCAGTCTGTTCTCCTTATTCAAGGTCCGATGTTTTTTGCCTCGGGTATGATGGGGATTTGGCTGTTTTATGTGCAGCATAACTATGAAGAGGCTTATTTTGAAAATGAACCCGAATGGGATTATGTCAAAGCGGCGATGCATGGCAGTTCTTTTTACAAGTTGCCTAAAGTGCTGCATTGGATCACGGGTAATATCGGCTTTCACCATATTCATCACCTGAGCCCGCGAGTCCCGAACTATTACTTGGAAAAGGTTCATAACAAAAGCGCTGTGCTGCGCAATGTGCAGACTATTACGCTGATTACGAGCTTAGAATCTTTGAAGTTCCGTATTTGGTGTGAGGATACGAAAAAGTTCATCCGCTTCAAGGATTTGAAACCTATCAAAGTGAAAAGAGGCCTCGTCAAAACGTTGGAAATTGACTAGGTAAATAGGCAGAGCCGGCAGTTAAAGTAGAGATTCTACTTTGGCTGTTGGCTTTTTGTTGTTTTTGAGGTTGGTGGTGGGTTAGTGGGGGTCGCGAGACTACGAGTACATAAGTGAGTTAATCCTCATTGGATGAAATCCAACGAAAAGGCCATTTGAGGTGCTTCCACTCGCGGTTCGTTGGACTAAATCCAATGAGGTGCTTGAATTGGCGCTATTATGAGGTGATTTCATTGCTGCTGATTGGAATTCATCCAATGAGACGGAGGATTTATGACTATATAACGTGTTTTCATTGAAATTCATCCAATGAGACTTGAAGCGGCGGGGAGAAGGTGTGGAAGCTGGTGTTATTACCTCGAGCATCTCCACCACTAATCTACGTTGCACTTTCTACAACATAAAAGCGATATACGCGGCACATGCCTTACTCTCATTGCACAAAGTACAATCATTTCACCTAAATCGCCTCTGGAGTATCCCTTTTTAGCGAAATCGTTGTACAAAGTGCAACATAGCAGGCTGTGGCAGCCAATAGAGCCTGAAATGGTTGCATAAAGTGCAACATAAGGCGGTCTAGTTGTATGCAACCAGCCTCTTGTTGCACAAAGTGCAACATAGGGTGCATTACTCGAAGTGCGAAGGAAACTGGTGCCATCGAACATTTATTTGAGCATCAGAATGAAAGGGTGCGGGTGTAGGAGCTAGGTTGAAGTTCTTTCTCAACTGCCGAGCGGTGCTAATCGTTCTATATTGCATTTTGTGCAATATAGAGCAGGCATTTCGCACTAAGAGCTAGTCTTCATTGTACAAAATACAATGAAATAGCTGGAAAAACCCGAAAACTAGCTTTTTGAGAGCAAATCGTTGCACAAAGTGCAACATAGCCAGCCGTGGCAGCCAATAGAGCCTGAAATGGTTGCATAAAGTGCAACATAAGGCGGTCTAGTGCACGCAATCAACCTTTTTGTTGCACAAAATGCAACAAAGGGCGTATTACTCGAAGCACGAAGGGAAACTGGTGCCATTGAACGTTTATTTGAGCACAGAATGAAAGGGTGCAGGGTGTAGGAGCACACAAAGAGCAGCATAGGCAGAGCCGGGCCAAGGACTCCCGTTCCCCACCACACATTTACTCCAACCTAAAAAAAACACAAGTCGGTGAAAAGACATTCCATTGTTGCAAGCGCTTTAGCAAGGTACCATAGGGGTATAACATCGACGAAGTAATAGTGAGGGGGGCTAGATGATGGCGGTAGGCGCGCAAGCGGTAGAACAGATGAATAAGCGTGCGCAGACGAAAAAGGGCAATTCCTTTCTGCGAACGTTTTGGAAGTATAGGGCGCTGTATCTGATATCATTACCGGGTATTCTATATTTTATTATTTTTAAGTATGTACCACTGCTAGGTTCAGTTATTGCCTTTCAGGATTACAACATTTTTGACGGCTTTACCGGTAGCAAATGGGTCGGATTCGAGCATTTTACACGCATGTTTGCTCATTATGACTTTATCAAAATTTTGAAAAATACAGTCTTAATCGGCATCTACGATTTAGTGCTAGCATTCCCTGCACCAATCATCCTTGCTCTCTTGCTTAATGAGCTGCGCGTTGTGTTATATAAGCGCGTTCTGCAGACGGTTGTTTACATGCCTCACTTCCTATCATGGGTAATCGTGAGTGGGATTGCTATCGGCATCCTTTCGCCTTCGACTGGTGCAGTGAACCATTTCATCGCTTGGCTTGGCTTTGAACCGATTTATTTCTTAGGAGAAGAATCCTGGATCCGCACGGTTCTGATCTCATCAGGGATTTGGCGAGATTCGGGTTACGGGACGATTATTTATTTGGCCGCGCTTGCAGGAATTAATCCAGATTTATATGAAGCTTCAGAAGTGGATGGTGCGAATCGCTGGAGACAGACCATTTCGATAACGCTTCCATCGCTGCTGCCAACCATTATGATTTTGTTCCTGCTGCACATTGGTAAATTCTTAGATTTCGGTTTCGAGCGCGTGTACGTGTTCTTGAATCCGCTGAATAAAGAAAACGGTGAAATTCTGGATACCTATATTTACACGGCAGGATTGTTAGGTCAACAGTTCAGCTATACAACAGCAATCGGCCTTTTCAAAGCCTTGGTAGGTGTCATCTTTATTGTAACAGGTAACGTTTTAAGCAAAAAAACAACGGGTGAAAGCTTGTACTAAGACGGAGGTGACCGCTATATGAATCGCAAGCCGACAGCCGGCTGGCAAGTTTTTAACATTTTTAACGTCGTATTTCTAACGCTCCTATCATTGGCGATGCTCCTGCCGTTCTTAAACGTGCTGGCTCAATCGTTCAGTTCATCCCAAGCTATCGTGAATGGCAAGGTTTTCTTCCTGCCTGTGCAGTTCACGGCGATCAATTATCAATACGTGTTTAGCGACGCGGCCATCTGGCGTTCATTCGGAGTAACCGTGTATATTACGATAGTGGGTACCCTCATCAATTTGATTGCAACAGCTTCACTGGCTTACCCCGTGTCGCGTCCGGAGTATGCCGGACGAAACGCAGTCGTGATTATGGTTCTGATTACGATGGTATTTACAGCTCCGCTGATTCCTAACTTTATTTTGATGAAAAACTTGCATCTGACGAACTCACTTTGGGCACTTATGATTCCGGGTGCGATCAGCGCCTTTAACTTTTTCGTGATGAGGTCGTTCTTCCTGCAAATTCCGAGCGAATTGATTGATTCCGGGCGTATCGACGGCTGTTCGGAGCTCAGAATGATCTGGAACATTGTGCTTCCTCTATCCAAGCCGGTCATGGCTTCACTTGGAATTTTCTACGCCGTAGGGCATTGGAATACGTATCAAAGCGCACTCTACTATATTAACAAACCAGCGTTATGGCCGCTTCAAGTGAAGCTGCGTCAGCTCATTGTATCCGAAGATATCAGCATCGATCCTAACTCATCCCAATTTAGCGGACTAGCCCATATGGATCCAGAAGGTATCAAAATGGCGACGATTATTATTGCGACAATTCCAATTATCCTGATTTACCCGTTCTTGCAGCGTCATTTCGTCAAAGGGATGATGGTTGGCTCCGTCAAATCATAAATGATCATTTGAGAAATGATGTATGAGATGCCGAGTTTTGACAACATTCTAAAAAAAAGACAATTCGAACTAAAGACAGCCCATATCGACAAATTGTAAACGCTTTTACAATGAGTGAGTAAAAGGTTATATTTTAGCGAAATGAAAAGAGGGGTAGAAATGAAAAAATGGATTCCCACGACGATGGCTGCAGTTCTCTTGGCCAGTACGATGGCAGCATGCTCTTCTAAGCCAACAGAACAACCGACATCCAGCGCAGCAGCTAATGGTGCGAGTGCAAAACCGGCGGAGAAAACGAAGTTCTCCATTTCCTTGCGTACACTGGCATTCGGGCACGTGGAGAAGTCACCTGATATCAATCAAGATAAATGGGTGAAGAAACTAGAAGAATTAACGAATTCCGATATGAATATCGTGCTTGTTCCGCACAAAGAATATGAGCAAAAAATGATCCAAATGTTTGCAACCAATGACATTCCTGATGTTGTCCAAGGCAGCGGCGGTGTGAACGGGAAAGAAATGGCAGGTTCCGTAAAAGCGGGCGTATTCATGCCGCTAGACGACTTGCTGAAGCAATACGGCCCGAACTTGCTGAAAAAAGTGCCAAAAGACGCTTGGGATAACGTAACGTACAACGGTAAAATTTTCGCGATTCCAGAATATTTGTCTAACCCATCCCGCCGCGCGATCTTCGTTCGTAAGGACTTGCTGGATAAAGCCGGTCTAGGTGTGCCGAAAACGGTTGATGAGTACATGGCTGTGCTTCGCAAGTTCAAAGAAATGGGCGTTGAGAACCCATACATGGGTCGTGAAAACTTCAAATACGCGGATTCATTCTTCGGAGCTTACGACGTGTATCCTTACCTCTCCATGTTTGAGAAGTCCGGTGATCAAATTTTGCCGAAATTCTTCGATACAGAGAATATGACCAAAGCGCTGCAAACGTACAAAACGATGTTTGACGAAGGTTTGATCAACAAAGAATTCGCAACCATCAACGCAACGGTATTCAAAAACACAATCCTTTCTGGTAAAGCAGGCATGTGGTCCATGAACGCCAATGAAATGCTGCAATGGGAAACACAGCTGAAAACGACGGTGCCAACAGGCGATATCGAGATCATCGCATCTCCGACAGGACCGGACGGTAAAGGCGGTCACTACTTGTATGGACCTGCGCCGCGTGCCTACTTCATCAACAAAAATGTGAAAAATGCTGCGCAAATTATCCAGTTCTATGATTGGATGATGTCTGACGAAGCAGAGAAATTCTTCACATTCGGTATCGAAGGCGACACTTACAAGACTGTAGATGGCAAAATCGACTATAAAGCGCCAACAGATACTGCTGGTGTAGATGAAGAGCGTTACCGTCAATCCTTCTTGTGGTTAGTTCAAGATACAACTTATAATAAGGGCACACTTAGTATGACAGAAGATGGCAAGAAACTGATGAATGTGTATGACACGACCTTGAAAAATGAAGGACGCGATGGCATCAACTTTGAGCCGCGCTTGGAGTCCTTAATGAAAAACCCTGACATTTCACCGCTGTCCGACCAAGCACCTCCCGTTATTCTTTCACATATGGTCAAAATGGTGTACGGCAAAGAGCCGATCTCTGACTGGCCGAAGGTTCTGGAAGAGTGGAAGTCCAAAGGCGGCAACGAAGTGATCAAGGAAGCTACAGAGAAATTCAATAGTAAAGATTCCGGTACGACTGTGTCGATGCCGCGTAAATAAGCTCAAGTATTTGAGCATGACCGACTCCTCACGAGCATACCAGCGCGTGGGGAGCGGGCATTTCAGAAGGGTAAGAAGGGAGCGTCGCCTCATGTACCGCATACTCATTGTCGATGATGAACCGATGATACGCAAAGGATTACAAAAACTAGTCGAACAATCGGAGCTGCCGATCGAAAGCCTGCGAACGGCTGAGAATGGTGTTGTCGCGCTGCAGCGGATTCAAGAGGATCGACCCGACTTTCTGTTTACGGATATCCGTATGCCCAAGATGGACGGCTTGGAGTTATGTGCCCGCGTTGCCGAAATGGATGCGGACATCCAAGTTGTCGTTATTTCCGGTTATAGTGATTTTGAATATGCGCAGAAATGTGTTTCTTATGGTGTCAAAGAGTATTTGTTGAAGCCTGTGAATATCAAGGGCTTTCAGAACGTGTTGGAGAAGCTGATTCGAACCAAGTCCAAGGTAAGCTCAGAGTCTTTCGTTGCTGTAACGAAGCTGGAACAGTGGGCAAGCCGCATGGAGCATGCGGTCTGGATGCTGCATCAAACAGAATTAAACAGTTTACTTGAAGAAATTTATACAGAGCTTAAAGATTATAAGCTGAAGCTGAATCGGCTTCTCGATATTTTGCAGGAAATTCATACGCTGCTGCATCAACGTTTGAATGTACGTGATGTTTATCTCATGCAAGGCGAGCTAGCTTTAACCGGCGCTGCCAGCGAAGAGGAAGCTTGGCTCCGATTCACCAATGCGGTTTACGGCCACCTGGACGAGCTGAGACATAAGCGGAAAGGGAAGCTGAAAGATCCTGTGGAGGTAGCGAAGCAATACATGGAGACGCACCTCGCAGAGGAGGTTTCCTTAGAAGAAGTGGCGGAGTTTATTGGACTCAACCCTTCGTATTTTAGCCAATTGTTCAAGCAAAACACATCGGAAACGTTCGTACAGTACCGCACACGCAGACGCATGGAAAAGGCGAAGAAGCTGCTGGAGCAGCCGCAGTGGCGCATCACAGATATTTCGGGAGAAGTCGGATACGCTGACCACCCACATTTTACGAAAACGTTCAAGAAGTATGAAGGTTGTCTACCATCCGAGTATCGTCAGCAGATGGGGATTCGTACATGAGAGGCAAGACGCTGTCACGGCAAATTTTTTCCAACTTTCTGATCGTAATTGTACTCTCCCTGGTATCCGTCGGAGCTTTCTCCTATATACAGTCTTCCAAGGCACTCGATGGCCAGGTGAAGCAGTATATGGAGCAAATGATCGACAGCGCCAACTATCAGACAGATAGTTATTTGCAGGCCTATGAGCTCCTCAGCAACGCGTTTTCATCCAATTCGGATGTTCGGGCGTTCATGGAGATCAAGCCGGATGATTCGTACGAGTATTATGTCTACAGCGAGAAAATCAAGGAATTTGCACGTATTTCAGTGGTTTCCGTTGTTACATTATATAAACAATTGAATATGATTTATGCGGTTGGCCAGCATGGGCGCTCAGTCATCTATGAAAATCAGAATTTGCTGAACTTCGATCCCGTACTGGTGAAAGAAAAGTATGATTATTTGATGAAAATGACGCCGGTTGACGGCAAAATCTCGCTGCTCAATATGAGCATTCGCGAAGTTGATCAGGGCTCTGTTGTGACGATGGCACGTAAAGTAAGAGGGCCTTCTTACGGAGATGCCAATCGCGGGGTCGTTGCAATCGAGATTAAACTGGATGAGCTGGCGAAGACGTGGGATCGGGTGAGTCTGGGCAAAATGGGTTTCTTCTTCATCATAGATGATGCCGGAAACTACATTTATCCTCGTTCTATGAGCGAGCGCAAGCCGCAGGATGACTTGGCTTCGCATGTGCTGGCAAGCGGTAACCAGACTTTCACCTATAAGTATGAGGGTGAGGAGCGCATGTTTGTATCGCGCAAATCCGGTTACTCCGATTGGAATCTGGTTGCATCCATGCCAGTTGACGAGCTGCGCCGTCCGGCCAATACGATTCGCACGACAACGATCAGTGTGGGGTTGATTACACTGGCCATTGCGTTATGGCTGGCCTCCCGATTCGGGCGATCGATTATTGCGCCGATCCGTTGGCTGAAAGACAGTATGAGAGAAACGGAAAAGGGCAATTGGCAGTACATCGATGAATCCGGCCGGACGGACGAGATTGGCGGACTCATTCACAGCTACAACCTAATGGTGACGCGCCTTTCCGATATGATTGAGCGGGTCTACGAGGCGGAGCTGGAGCAGCAGAAAAACGCTTTGGAGCTAGGGGAGACGAAGCTGGAACGTCAGCGGGCTGAATATCAATCGCTGCAGCTGCAAATTAATCCTCACTTTTTATATAACACGCTCGAAACGATTAACTGTTATGCCATCGTTCAGGACTCGACGGAAATAACCGAAATGGTAGAAGCCATGGCGTTCATGCTCCGTTATTCGGTGCAGACCAATTTGGAAGAAATTACAGTCGCCAACGAGTTGAACCATGTTCGCAACTACATGATTGTTTTGCAGCATCGGACGGGCAAAGAGTTTGAAATTGATGTGGCAATCCCGCCATACCTGCTGCTGGAGAAAATGGTTCGGCTAACGCTGCAGCCACTGATCGAAAATATTTTTCAGCATGCTTTTCCGGATGGCGTGGAGCCGCAACACTTTATTCGTATTAATGCCAAGAAGGAAAACGGCTTATTCCAGGTTTATGTAGAGGACAATGGCATCGGGATGAAGCCGGAGCGGCTTGAGGAATTGCGGAAGAAGCTAGAGATGAACCGTTTGGCGGAGCCGGAAGAGAGCGGTTCGCCTCGGCGTGGCGGCATTGGGCTCATGAACGTGCATCGGCGTATTCAGATGGTGTTCGGCGAGGCTTACGGGCTGTCGATTGACAGTGAGTGGGAGCGCGGGACGTGCCTGACGATGACGATGCCGGAGACGACGCGGCCGAGGATGCGGAGCTGAGGGAACGTGAGGGCATAGTGGGGCACACGAGGAGAACGAGGTACAACGAGGACGTTTACGGACAAGGCATAAGTGAAGTGACCACGCGGACAACCGCGAGCGCCTCGTGAACGCCTTGCGAACGCTAAGGGAACCGACAGTGGTCTCCGGGAACTCGTGGCCCTCTGGAACTCGCAGACCCGAAACCCCGGGGAACGCCCGGAACTTGCGGCCTCCTGGAACTCTCAGAACCCGAAACCACTGGAGCCCCTGGAGCCCCTAGAGCCCCCGGAGTCCCGAGACCCTCATTTGGCGGCGAAATAGGAGTCTCTAACGTCTCTTATTACGCTATGAATAGCGGATCGGGAGAGAATAGAAGTCTCTAAAGACTCTTATTCCCCCGAAAATAGGCTGAAATCGCAATGCAGGTGAGAATAGGAGTCTCTAACGTCTCTTATTTTCATGAAACTGTTGGTAAAAGGGGGAATAGAAGCCTCCAGAGGCTCTTATTCGCCCATTCATATATATCTTAAACAAATCATGGGAGGAATTCATATGAACATCGATTTAACGGGGAAAATTGCACTGGTAACAGGATCAAACGCGGGGATTGGACGCGCAATCGCACTGGCACTCGCTAGCAATGGAGCAAAAGTTGGCGTGAACTGCCTGAACAACGTGGCACAAGGGCAAGAAGTTGTCGCAGCGATTCAAGCAGCAGGCGGCGAAGCTGTGTTAGTGCAAGCTGATGTGACCAATGTAGAGCAGATCGACAGACTCGTTAGTGAAGTGGAGCAAGCGCTAGGCGGAACGATTGATATTTTAGTCAACAATGCCGGCCATCTGGTTCAGCGTGTACCGAATTCGGAAATGTTTGAAGAGATGTATGACCGCATTATGGACGTTAACTTGAAAAGCACGGTGTTCATGTGCAAAAGAGTGCTAGCCGGCATGAAAGCCAAAGGCTATGGCCGTATCGTCAACATGACATCTGTTGCCGCACATAACGGCGGCGGACCAGGATCGAGCGTTTATGCAGCAAGCAAAGCAGCAGTACTTACCTACTCCAAGGGGTTGGCTAAAGAAGTTGCAGCAAGCGGCATTACCGTGAATAACGTATCCCCTGGCTTTATCGGCAACACAATGTTCCACGCAACATTCACAACTGACGCAGCTCGCACAGCGACCATCAACGGCATTCCGCTTCAGCGTGAAGGAACACCTGATGATGTAGCTGGCGCCGTGCTTTACCTTGCTTCTGATTTGGCTTCTTATGTAACAGGAGAAACGATTGAAATCAACGGCGGGATGATGATGCGATGAGTACCGCACTGAGATCGGACCGTATAGCACAACTATTAAAAGAGGAAATCGACAGGCTGCAGCAAGCAGGCAGCCTGTTGATTCCTAAAGAACCTGGTGGCTGGTGGCACCAGTATGTTTGCCCACACCATCACACCGAACTGGTGTTCGATGATAAGCAAGTAGATGCATCCGAGTTCGCGTGCCCGCTCGGCTGCAGTATCGAAGGCGAAGCCTACCGCGGCGCTTGGCTCGTATTTAAACATCAGTCGCTGGCGCGCGTCGCATTGCAGGCAGCGGCTGTTTATGCAGCGCTTGGCGAGGTTTCCTACGCCCAGCTTAGCAAAAAACTGCTCGTCGAATACGCCGAGCAGTTCCCGCTCTACCCCGTGCATCCGGAAGCGCAAAGCTGGATGCTGAAAGGGCGCGCTTTCCATCAAGCGCTCACGGAGGCAATCTGGTCCACAACCCTGATTCGCGCTTACTTGTTATTGCGCGATAAAGGCGTTGTGTTCGATGAGAAGGAGCAAGCGGCTATCGACGTCTTCCTAGGATTGCTTGCCGGGAGCATGGAAGAATACCGGCATATTCTCATTCATGAGCGGAACAATGCGGAGAACAATTACACCGCTTGGCTGAACGCGTCATTGTCTTGCGTCTACGCCGCGCGCGGCGAACAAGCGGCGCTGGAAGCGCTGATTGAAGGCCAAGGCGGCTTCAAGCATCATCTGTCGATCGGCGTGAAGCCCGATCAGTTCGAATTCGAAGGAAGCACGTATTACCACGTATTCGTGCTTCGGGCGTACTTAATCGCTGCGGAGATGGCGCAGCGTTTCGGTATTGACCTTTACGCCGTCGCAGGGGCAGACGGTCAATCCATGCGCGGCATGCTGGAGGCGCTCGCCGACCTGGCCGACGACCAGGGTGCGCTGCCAGCCCTGCATGACGGGCCGCTCGCGCGTGCTCCCTATGCCCGCGAGATCGCTGAGATCGCGGAGCAGGGGCTCGCGATCTACGGCATTGCCGGCCTCGCGCCGGTATTGCGCGAAGCGTACCGGCAGCTGGGCGCTGCCGGCGGAGAGCAGCTCGAGGCGCTGCTCTATGGCACGGATGACCGCAGGCTGGTTCCAGCTGCGGCGCGTGCTTCAAGGCTCTGGCCGGATGCCGGATTCGTCATCGGCCGTGTGGCGGGGAACCCGCTGTCATTCCTCGCCGATTTCGGCGAGCATGGTGGTTCCCATGGCCACTACGACAAGCTGCATCTGACTTTGATGCATCCTGCGCAAACGCTTACGCCCGATTTTGGTATGGTGCCTTACGGCTCGCATATGCGGAAATCGTGGTTTGCCGAAACCGCCAGCCACAACACGGTGTCACTGGACGGCATGTCGCAAGCGCCGCATGAAGGGCGCTGCGTTCGTTATGAGACGGCTGGTGATGGCCAATCCGTCTACGCCTGGTTGCAATCCACGGGAGCCTACGAAAGCTGCACGATGAATCGCCATTTGCTGCTCACGGGTGAGTGGCTGCTGGATTGGTTCCAGGTTGAGCTTGCGGAGGAGGCACGAAGCATCGAATGGTGGATGCATCCTGCTGTTCAGCCTCTAACAGGAACGCTTGAAGAACGGAGTGAGGTCTACACACTTCGGATTAAAGAGAAGGACGACTCCGCGATATCTGAGCAGAAGCTGCCGATAATTGGCGGGCTGGTGCCGAATGACGGCCAGCTGCAGTTGTCTTATGTGCTCGGGGGTCACTCCACCGTGTACCATTCGGTATTAGTAGAGCAAGGTGACGAAGTACTGGCTGTACAAACGCCAGGTGATTCGGTCGACCCAAGTCAGCCGTTTACGGCAGTCTTGCACCGCCAAAGTGACCGCAGAGCGGAATTCATCCACGTTTATCGGGCAGGTAGCAGAGCTGAGCTTACTCGTGTCTCCGCACAGGAAATTGAGGTTTCGGTACCCGGTCAACCGGAAAGCACAGTACGCGTCCAATTAACACAAGATAAAGGTTTAATTTTTATATAGTAGAAGGGAGAATCGTTATGACAACCCTGTCGCCATTATACGAACCGCAGAGCGGCGTATTAACCGTACAATACGAACCTAATGAGCAAACTACATTGTTAGAAAACCCGCCGCGGTTTACGTGGATTCCGGCTCAACTGGAGAATGACCGTTACGTGCTGCAAATCTCGCAGTCGGACGTATTTTCCGAGGCAGACACGCAAACGATCAAGCCGATTCCCTATAACTTATATACACCGGATGATGCCTTTCGGGCAGGAACTTACTTCTGGCGCTACGCACTGCTTGGGGAGAATGACGAACAAACCGCTTGGAGTAAGGTGAGACGATTTGAAGTCCCGGCTGAATTGCCGGAAACACCGCTGCCTAGCCGAGAGCGTCGCTACGCCGAAGCGTCGCTGCAGCACCCTCGATTGTGGCTCCAGTCCGCTGAGGTTGAAGCATTCCGAAGTGAGTTGGAGGCTGATCCGACATCCTGCGGCTTCGATGTATTTTATGAGAAGTCGGTTAAGCCGTGGCTGGAACGCGAACTCATCGCAGAGCCGCAGCCGTATCCAGGCAACAAGCGTGTTGCCAAGCTGTGGCGCCAAATGTACATGGACACACAAGAAGTCCTGTATGCGATCCGTCATTTGGCGGTGGCTGGAACCATTTTAGCTGACGAAGAGCTGCTGGACCGCGCCAAAACCTGGCTGCTGCACGTCTGCAATTGGGACGTTAATGGTACAACAAGCCGTGATTATAACGATGAGGCTTCCTTCCGAATGACTGGAGCTATTGCATGGGGCTACGACTGGCTGCATGGACAGTTAACGGAGCTTGAGCGGAAGCTGGTACGAGAAGTTTTGCTTGCTCGCGCACGGCAAATTGCTACACATGTTATTGATCATTCCAAAATTCATCACGTGCCATTCGACAGCCACGCCGTTCGTTCGCTTTCCAGTGTGCTGGTACCGAGCTGCATTGCCTTGTTAGAGGAAGAGCCGGAAGCGCGTGAATGGCTGGATTATACCCTTGAATACTATGCATGCATCTATTCCCCTTGGGGTGGGCCGGATGGAGGCTGGGCGGAAGGTCCGATGTATTGGACGACCGGGATGGCCTTTGTTACGGAAGCGATGAATTTGCTGAAAAAATATACAGGCATTAACTTCTATAAACGGCCGTTTTTTACGAAAACGGGTGATTTCCCGCTATACGCATTCAGCCCAGATACGCTCCGCGCAAGTTTTGGCGACCAATCCACGCTGGGTGATCCTGTTAGCCTGAAAACAGGATTTAACATCCGCCAGTTCGCGGGTGTGACCGGGAATGGCCTGTATCAGTGGTATTTTGAGCGGGTACGTGAGACAGATACCGATTCCGAAATGAAGTTTTACAACTACGGCTGGTGGGATTTCCGCTTTGACGAAATGGTTTTCCGACACGACTATCCGGGTGTGGAAGCAGTCGTTCCAACGGATGCGAATATCGAGCAGGTGAAATGGTTCCGCGACATCGGTTGGGTCGCCTTCCACTCGAATATGGCGGATCCCGAGCGCCACATCATGCTGCTCACGAAGAGCAGCAAATATGGCTCTGTCAGCCATAGTCACGGCGATCAGAACGGGTTCTTGCTGCACGCTTATGGCGAACCCCTAGCTATTGAGAGCGGCTACTACGTGGCGTTCAGCTCCACGATGCACATGAACTGGCGCAGGCAGACGCGTTCGACGAACAATATTTTGATCGACGGACTTGGTCAATACGCGGAGAAAAACAAAGTGTTGAACATGGCGGCGAACGGGTTCGTTGAAGTAGCTGAGCAGCGCAAAGGCTATGGCTACTCGCGCAGTAATGCCACAGCAGCGTATAAGGAGTACGTTCCTTATCTGGACCGCTACGTACGCGAGCTGTACTTCTTCGGGACGTATGTCGTCGTGGTTGATCACATCGATCTGGCGCAGACGGGTACCGTGGATTGGTTGTTCCAAACCCTGTACGAAATGAAGCTGAACGGGCAGACCTTCAAAGTCCAAGGCTGCAAGGCTGATATGGACGGCCGCTTCGTCTATTGCTCGTCCGGTGAGCTGGAGCTTACGCAGCATGAGGGCTTCACGGATGTAGACTTGAGCGAGATCGAAGGCTTGCCGCTGCACTGGCATCTCAAGGCAACGACGAAGCCGGCGCGCAGCCACCGGATCGCTACACTCCTTGTGCCGATTAAGCACGGCGAACCGAAGTACGTGTCCTATTTTATGGACGATCAAGGGTTTGACACGCATATTTACTTTACGGAAGATGGCGTCACTCATCGTGTTGAGGTGCCGAAGGCTTACTAGGCTTATTAGAACGACTCTCCTTTGCCACTTTGGCGGGAGGGTCGTTTTTTGTATTTCCACATGGATTCCTGCGGTATGCGCTTAATCGAGTTATCGAAAATAGTAGGAAAATCTGGCGTTATTTGAGCGATTTTGGTTGTTGAATCCAATTAAAGGTAGAAACTAAACTCCTGTTAAATTGCGGGAATTCAATGCTTTGCAGGGCTATTCGTTGAAATTAGCGGGAGAAATTCCATTTAACTAAGTTAAAATGCCGACGCGCTACTGGATTAGCGGTAGTTTTTCCTGCTAATTATTTGTGCAGCCACTACTCCTAACTTCTAGCCTCCAATATTGTCATATCAAGCCACATCTTACCGCCTCCGCACGTCACTATCATCAAAAAAACGGGGTATTCTATTGAATGTCGGTGCCTTTGGCAAGCCCTTCATCGCTTTTCTCGGTCTTTCCCGGTCCTGCTTGTCTATCTGGTCTTGCTGGTCTACCTGGTCTTGCCGGTCTTGCTGGTCTTGCTGGACTTCCCGGTCTCGCTGGTTTTCCCAGTCTACCTGGTCTTCCCGTTCTTTCCCAGCTTTCTCGGCTAGTGCCAAGTCTTTCACCGCTCTTCAAGCTCTATCGCTGGCATATACGAGCCCTTCAAAGATAGGCCCACAGACATAAACCTATAAAAAGTAAACATGAATCCTAAAGTTCGCACATTGTAAGGGTTGCCAATTTCGAGCGATAATAAGGGCATCAAGTTCACCAAACAAACGAGGGGGATTCACATTGATTAAAAAATATAAAGGTCTTCAAGTAGCAGCAGCAAGCTTACTGGCTATCTCCTTAACAGCATGTGGTTCGGGCGGCAGCACAACGACTCCAGCACCGGGCACGAGCGCATCAACAGCACCTAGCGGTGGAAGCACAACGAAAGAAAACGTAACAATCACGTTCCAAAACATATATCCTGATCCGACAGACCCGAAAAACGGCATGTTGAAAAAGATCGTGAACGACTACCAAACGAAAAACCCGAACATCAAAATCGAGCTTGATTCCCTTAACACGGATCAACAAAAGCTGAAGCTCAAAACACAAGCAGCTTCCAAAGAAGTTCCGGATATCACGATCGTGAATCCATCCGCTCAAATGAAACCTTTCGTAGACGCAGGATTGTTCGCGCCGCTTAACGACATGGTTGAGCAAAACGGCCTGAAAGGCACGTTCCAAGAAGGCATTTTGAACTGGTACACATTCAATAACAACATTTACGCTTTGCCGGATGGTAACAACATCGGTCTCGTATACTACAACAAAGACTTGTTCAAACAAGCTGGCGTAGAAGTACCGAAGACATTCGAAGAAATGGTTACAGCTGTAAAAACAATCAAAGGCAAAGGCATTCAGCCAATGGCTATCGGTGAAAAAGATTCCTGGACGGGTTCGTTCTTGTTCATGAACGTGCTGCTTCGCACAAATGGCGGCCCTGGCTTCCTGCAAGCTGTTGTTGATGGGAAGAAAACATTCGCAGACCCAGCATTCACGGATGCTGTAAGCAGCTTCCAAGATCTAATTCAAGCTGGTGCATTCCAAGAAGGCGCAACTTCTTTTGACTACAACGCAGGTGAAAACTTGTTCAAAACAGGCAAAGCGGCTATGTACTTCATGGGTTCATGGGCAACAGGCGGTATCGAGACTTCTTCCGTTAACGGTAAAGTCGGCGTATTCAAATTCCCAACAGTTAAAGGCAAAGGTAACCCTGACGAGTTCATGCTTGCACCAGGTAGCGCGTTCGCGGTATCTGCAAACAGCAAACATTTGAAAGAAACGAAAGATTTCTTGAACTACTTCATGTTGAACTTCCCGAAAGAAGCATTCGCTGTTAAAGGCGCAGTTGGTCTCGCACAAAAAGTTGAAGGTGACTTCAAAGCTGCTGGATACTCCGATATGGCGATGGAAGTACTAGATATGTTCAAACAAGTTAAAGGCGGCGATCTTGCGTTCGATAACACGATGAACCCAGGAACAGCACAAGGCCACTTAGCAAGCATCCAAAACCTCTTCGTGCAGAAGAAAGATCCTGCTGAAGTTGGCAAAGAGCACCAAACAGCTTACGATACGAACAAAAAGTAAATAAATAATCATTTAGCAGCCAAATCGGAATTTATCCTAAGCGCCGCACGGGTGTAGAGGGTAGATTCCGATTGGTATATCTCATGAAGGAGGCGAGCCAAGTGAATGTGTTAAGAGTCTCCAAGTGGACGATTGCCATGTTTGTACTGCCATGTTTGTTGATTTATGTCTGTCTCGTTTTTGTACCCATTCTGGTATCGCTATATAGTGGATTGCTGGACTGGAACGGGATTAGCGGTGCAAAATTCGTTGGTTTGGATAATTTCCGTAACTTGTTATTTCACGACCCCGTGTTTTGGCCATCTGTGAAAAGAACTTTAATGTTTGCTGTATTTTCAATGATTGAAATTCCAATCGCTTTAGGCGTAGCCATTCTCTTGAACCGTTTCATCAAAAAGCCGAACTTCCTAGTTTCCGCATACTTCTTGCCAGTTATCTTGTCTGTTGTTATCGTTGGACAGCTGTGGAAAACGATCTATAACCCTGCCGCGATGGGTGGTATGCTAAATCAAGTATTGGACATGTTGAATTTACATAGCTGGTCAAGATCCTGGTTAACGGATCCAAAGATTGCTATGTATTCCCTTTATTTCGTGGCCCTGTGGCAGTACTTGGGGTACCACACTTTGATCCAGTTCACCGGTATTCAGAACATCCCTGCCGATATTTATGAAGCAGCGCGGATCGATGGAGCGGAGGGCCTTAAAGCCGACTGGTATATCACTTTCCCTATGAATATTCCGATTTTCAAAATATCGATCGTCCTTGCCTTTATCGGCTCGTTACAAGCGTTTGACATGGTCATGGTTATGACCGCGGGTGGTCCTGCGCATGCCACAGACGTCATTTCTACACATATGTACAACATGTCATTCCTATCCATGAAGTACGGGTATGGTAGTGCGATTGCCGCCTTCTTAGTTGGCTTATGCCTGATTGCAACTGTAATTATCAATGGTATCTTTAATCGACTAGAGAGAAGATTTACTTAAGGAAGGGGAGTGTCACCATGCAAGACGTCAGGAAAGCAGCTTTGGCTGCGCCTGCAATGATTCGGAGACGCAAAAGCTTCTCTATCCTGAAAGTTCTGGTCATTGCATTCTTATCGCTGCTCGTAGTTACACAAGTGTATCCACTGATTTGGTTGTTCATTTATTCGTTAAAAACGAATGAGGAAATCTTGTCCGGGCGGTTCTTCGCACTGCCTCAAGTGCTTCAATGGAAGAACTTCTCCTCCGCTGTAGAGGCAGGGCATTATTTTCAGTACTTGAAAAATAGTCTTTTCGTCACATCTGTGACAATGGCCTGCGTCATCTTGCTTAGCTCCTTGGCTTCTTTCGCCATTACGAGGTTTAAGTGGAAATACGGCCAAGCCGTCATGCTCATCTTCCTGATCGGGATGATGGTGCCGATGCAAGCGACGTTGCTGCCGCTGATGATTATCTTCAAAAACTTGCATGCTTTGAACACGCATCTCTCGATCATCTTGCCCTATATTGCGTTCCAGACGCCAATTGCGGTCTTTATCCTCAGTGGTTTCATGAAATCCATTCCGGCTGAGATTGAAGAGTCTGCTGTCGTAGACGGCGCGGGGGTTTTCCGAATCTTTGGGAGCATTATTCTTCCGATTTCGATCCCTCCAATGATGACTGTGTGTATCCTGACATTCATTAATATTTGGAACGAGTACATTCTTGCGGCGACGTTCATTTCGTCCGAGCGGCTCAAAACGCTGCCTTTCGGGGTAAACAGCTTCGTCAGTCAGTATTCGGTTAATTACGGGGCTATCGGTGCGTTCCTAGTGTTAGGCGCGCTGCCAGTCATCATCATCTATTTCTTATTAGCAGACAAAATTACAAAAGGTATGGTAGCGGGAGCGGTGAAGGGTTAACTTCACCCCTCGCTTTTTGCTGTTTAAGGAGCTGCCTGTGATATGATAGCCTGTAACGACTAACGAAAGGGGACCGAATTCGCGGTGACACGGGGCCTTCATTCCATTCATAGCCGGCTGTTTTTGCTTTTTATTTCCTGCATGCTGATCCTCTTAACTTTGGTTAGTGTGCTGTATTACAAGAAAACAACGGACATTATTCATAGCAAAATCAGTGATTTGGCGGAGAAAAATATTTCCCAGACGGTGGGCCTGTTTGATTTACTGCTGCAGGGATATGACAGCATTACCAAATCGCTCAACAGCAATTATGAGATGCTTAGGTTAATCCATGACCGTGATACGAGCAATGATGAAGCGGTCAATATTATTAATGAGCGAACCATTACGAATATCATGGGGGCAGCTTACTATTCCAGGGATGATATTTTCGGGATTCATATCATTACGAATGCGGGCAAAAACTATAACTATGAACGAGGCTTCGACAGCGTCATTAATGCGGACTATGCTAATACAGCCTGGTACCACAAGCTGCAGGATTCCTCAGGCGAAATGGTTTGGCTCGGTCTATCCAAAGGCTCGATCATCAACCGTTTCCAGCAAGACTCCGTTTTTGTATTTGGACGCAAACTGTACGATTTGACCGATCATCGTTTTATTGGCGTTCTGGTGATTGAGACGAACCCGGAGCCGATTCTGGAGGCACTTTCGAACGTGAGGATCTCCCCGAACAGCCAAGTGTATATCGTCGATCGAGAGGATCATATGATTGCCTCTACCGCGGGGGAGAAGAGTAGTCCGCCTTCTTTCGGAGGACTGCCACGGCCGCAAAACAATGAAGTCATCGTGGACGACCGAACCGAACAACTGATTGTCTCAGCCAAAGCGAAGATGTCCGATTGGACTGTTTTCGGTTTAACGCCCAAAGGAGATATTAACTCAGAGGTTGTGAAAACGAGAGAGTACCTGTACTTTGTGGTACTGGCGCTGGTTTTCCTATCCTTGGTGCTGGCGAGTATTATTTCCCAGAACATTTCCTCGCCGCTTAAGCTGCTGATTCGGGAGATGAAGCAGGTGGAGATGGGGAATTTCAAAGGATCAGTGACGGTCAAATCGTTCGAGGAAATCAACTCGCTCGTGTCTTCTTTTAACCGAATGGTGAATCGGATGGATGAACTTATCGAACGCATCACGCTCGCTACGGTGAGTGAGAAGAACGCGGAGCTTCAGGCGCTGCAATCTCAGGTTAATCCGCATTTCCTCTATAATACACTGGATATGATTTATTGGATGCTGGATGAGCGGGAGAACGATAGACTGGGTAAAGTTATCTTAGCCTTGTCTCATATGTTTCGCTACAGCAGTGACTGGCAGGAAGCCTCGAAGACAACGCTTCGCCAAGAGTTGGATCAAATGCGTCATTATATGACGATCATTGAGAACCGGTTAGAAGGCAGGGTCAGCACCGTACTGGACGTAGCGCCAGAGTGTTTGGATGTTGTTTTGCCGAAAATGACGCTTCAACCGATCATCGAGAACGCGGTTAAATACGGGCTGGAGCCGCTCGATCGTCCTGGCGTGCTTCGTGTCTACACGGAGATTAGCGAACATGAGATGCGTATTGTCATTGAGGATAACGGTGTCGGCATTGAGGAGAGCACCCTCCAGTGCATGCAGGAGCAGCTCATCAAGGACGCTTCGGACATCGATGGTGCCATGGCCCCAGTGCAAGCTCCCCAGATATCCGGTGCATCCGGCCATACAAGACGAGGCATTGGGATTACCAACGTGCATCGCCGTATCGTTCTTATGTTCGGAGATAGATATGGACTCCGAATTCATAGCAAGCAAGGGGAAGGAACGACCGTCATCATTGCGATGCCGCTTCCTCGGAAAGGAGAGTAAAACCATGGACATTCTCATCGTAGATGATGAAACGGTGATTCGGGAGGGCATTCAGCGTACGCTGCTTAACCGCTTCCCGGAGCATCAGGTTCATCTCGCGGCGAATGCGGAGCAGGCGATCGCCTTGCTGCGGAGCCACCGTATTCAAATCGTCCTCACCGACATTCTGATGCCGGGCATGACAGGGCTGGAGCTCATGAATATGTCGCGGAGCCGGCACCCGAATGTGAAGTGGGTGGTCATATCCGCCTATTCCGAATTCTCGTATGCACAGGAGGCTGTGCGGCTCGG
Organism: Paenibacillus sp. J22R67; assembly: GCF_059692175.1. Classification (NCBI taxonomy): domain Bacteria; kingdom Bacillati; phylum Bacillota; class Bacilli; order Caryophanales; family Paenibacillaceae; genus Paenibacillus; species Paenibacillus sp. J22R67. The sequence goes on from NZ_JCAUAX010000009.1 coordinate 142,031, forward strand.
GGCGAAGGATTATTTGCTGAAGCCGATCGGCAAAGAGGTGCTCAGCGAGATGATTCGGAAGCTGGGCGAAGAAATCGCTTATGAGACCGAGCTGAACGAGGAGTCCGAACTCCTGAAGGCGAACCGCAAATATTTGCAGGAAGCCGTTTTTCAGCGCTTTGCACAAGGTCTGGACACGGGGCGCATCGATATGAAGCCCTTCATGGATCAGCACCCGCATTTCCACCTCATCATGGTGAAGATGGAGAGCGATAAGGCCGTATTCCTCGAGAATTTCATTATCGAGAATGTGCTTCAAGAGCTGATCGAGCGCTACGGCAAAGGCTTCGTAACGGTGCACGACAGCAAAAGCCTGCTAGGCATCGTCACGCTGCCGGATGCCGCGCAGCTATCGGCACTCGTCGATGAGCTTCGCAGCCACCTCGTGAAATATTTGAAGGTGCCCTTTCAGATTATGAGCTCCGATCAGATCAACCGCTTCGAGGCGGTGCCAGCCGAAGTGCAGCGCATGCGTCAAGCTTCGACGACGCAGGTCTACGAGCATCATGCGAGCGGCAGCGACCGCTCTGTCGATGTTGCTTTGCAATATATTCGCACGCATTATCATGACGACCTGTCGCTGGAGAAGGTCGCAGCGATTGTTTACTTGAATCCGGTTTATTTCAGTCAACTGTTCAAGCAGAAGATAGGTCAGGGATTCAAGGAATATGTCACTCATCTCCGTCTGGAACAGGCGAAGCAGCTCCTTATGAATCCTAAGCTGAAGCTGGCCGACGTTGCCGATCGGATCGGCTATCAAGACATGCGTCACTTCTCGCAGGTATTTCGCAAGAAGTACGGCGTAACCCCTTCGGAGTATCGACATGAGCAGGCGCCGCGCTTGGTGTGACCATTTTGTCAATGGAAATAGAGCAGGCTAACTCTCAGTAAACTTTAATAAAAGCGCTTAAAGCTAGACGCCGCTTGCATATCCTCAGGGACTGGTAAATACCGGTCCTTTTATGTGTGTTATGGTGGATTCAGGGCCGAACAAGCCCATCACCACGATCCATGAAGGAGGATATCCAATCATGTTACTAGTGAAGAATAGCCGCCTTAGCAAATCGTTAGTGGGGATTAGTCTGACCCTTTCCTTATTAACATCCGGAACGATGCTTCTTGGGCCTCAATCAGCTAATGCAGCAACCGACTCTACGGCAGCCACATCTTATAGTGCTGCGAGCACGAGCAAAGCAAGCAGTGTCGCACGCACGGCAAAATCCTATATCGGTAAAGTGCGTTATAAATTTGGAGTCAGAAATACAACACGTTTGATTCTGGACTGCTCCTCTTTTACGCAGCTGGTTTTCGCGAAGAATGGCATCACGATCCCATGGAGTTCGACGGAGCAAGCTAAGCTCGGGACGGCAGTTAAGAAGAAAGCGAACCTGCGCGAAGGCGACCTTGTCTTCTTCAGCACGTCCAATCCCGGACGCATCAATCATGTGGGCATCTATGTCGGTAATGGCAAATTCGTGAGCAACACGGCGAGCTCCAGCGTCGTCATGCTGGATATGAATGCTGGCTACTGGAAAAATCGTTTTATCACAGGCCGTCGGTTGTAATTGACCGATGGCTCCCTTTAGTGGTATATAAAAGAAAACCTACGTAAGGGAGCAGGGAGACCATAATGAATTTAAAGAATGCTTTTGACGATGTGAAAAAGTTCCACCAAACCTTTGAGCACCCAGTAGGCACGACTCCACAGCGCTTGTCTGAGAGCCGCAAGGCAGCTCGCTTAGCTTGGATGCAAGAAGAGCTGGATGAGTTCAAAGAAGCAGCGACGGTGGAAGATGAAGTGGATGCGATGATCGATGAGTTATATTTTGTGTTGGGCACTTTAGTTGAAATGGGAGTCGAACCTGGACCGATTTTTGACATCGTACATCACGCTAACATGTCCAAAGTGTGGTCGGACGGTCTAGTCCATAAGAACGAATTTGGCAAAACCATTAAGCCCCCAGATTGGCAGGACCCATTCGACAAAATTAGAGCAGAAATTCGCAGACAGATGGACGACAAATAAGCTTTCAGTGGAGGAGGAACAGGCGTGTTATTTCATACTAGGCTGAAAGAGCTGAGACAACAGCAAAATCTAACGCTGCGCAAGCTTGGCGAGAAAGCGGGCGTCAGTTATTCGATCCTAAATTCAATCGAAAATGGTCGAATACAACCGTCGAAAGATGTCGTAATTGCTCTAACAATTGCCTTGAAAATAGAGGATAAAGAGGAACTCCTAACCTTAGTAAGAAATGCCTCTGAAGGGTAATTGCATTAGCCAAATATGTGTGGTACAGTATTAATAGTCTTTGGGGTAAAACCTGAATTGCTTATTGCAAAGGGTTATCATTTTCGTTTGTGAAACCTTTTCCAATGTGTAATTTTTTTGTTCGAAACAAGAAAAAAGACATGTTAATTAAAACTTTGGAGGTATTACCCATGGCAGTAGGAACAGTTAAATGGTTTAACGCAGAAAAAGGATTTGGCTTTATCGAAGTAGAAGGCGGCAACGATGTATTCGTACACTTCTCCGCAATCCAAGGCGAAGGCTTCAAAACTTTAGACGAAGGTCAACAAGTTGAGTTCAACGTTGTTCAAGGCAACCGCGGACCACAAGCTGAGAACGTTGTAAAGCTGTAAGCTTTTGCTTGCATAGATAGCAGTTCGGAGAACAACTCTTAACGTCATGTTAAGGGTTGTTCTTTTTTTGCGTTGCGGAACTACAGGTCGCTATTTCCATGAAAAATGGCATTTTCCACCTGCGAGGGGAACTGCGTTCCGCTATTTTGGCGAATTCACCCGAAAAGCGCGCATGGTGGTCGATTAAGACCCTGTAGTTCTCCTCAGAGAGGAAACAGCTCGGTTTTCCCCGAAATAGAACACTCCAGTTCCCTAAGATTCCTATTGTTCCCAAAAAGGCAGCCATCTAAGCGGCAGCGTAAAAATATCCGCGTTTCGACGCGAAATAGCGGGTCATAGCTCCCGCTTTTCGTCGATGAACGCTGAGGGCCGTACAGGCCGTCCACCCCGCGCCCGAACCGCCGCAGCGGTGCCAAGGCTCCCATCTCATACGCTGTCGCTACGAGATGGCTTACAGCGCGCGCTGCGAGGCCTTGAAGGTGCATGACCTGCACCTACACCGCCACCGCGTAGAACACGCAAAAGAGACGCGCTTGGGCGTCCCTCAGGAGGCGTCAACGCAGCGCAAAAAAAAGCTGCCCTCAAGTAGATGATCTACTTGAGGCACAGCCATTTTCATTGTGTCGTCTATGAGAATTTATTGATACTCTTTCGCCTTTTTCACAAGCTCATCATAAGCTGCTTCCGGCGCGATTTTGCCGAACATGACTTTCTCACCGATCGTTTTGAAATCTTTCGCCGTGTAGTTACTCCAGCCTTTAGCCCCAGCATTGAAGGGTTGAGCGTCAGGAGCTACGTTTTTAATAAGCTCAATTTGCATTTTATCAGCAGGGGTTAGTTTCGGTGTTAAATACTCGAGCATTTTCTTGGAAACCGGAACGCCTCGTGTTGTTGTTAGAATATCAGCAGCTTCGCTATCATTTACGAACCAGTCGATGAATTTCTTCGACTCCTCGGCATACTTGGAATCCGCGCTCACGGACCAGAACATGGAAGGCTTCAGCCAACCACTGGATTGCGCGCCTTTCGGTTGATTCACTAGGGAATAAACGCTAGGTTTTACACCCTCATAGCCAGGCAGCAGAGCGGCGAAGGTGCGTTTGATAAATACGCTGTCATTGTTCAAGAGATCCAGCTTTGCGTCGGACTCTTTATCGGTAGTCGCAACTTCTGCAGGAGGGATGACCCCCGCTGTGCGAAGCTCGGCATATTTTTTAACAAAAGTAAGATAGGTGTCTTTGTCGATGTTAAATTTGCCGTCATCTGTAATCGGATAACCTTTGCCTTGGCTGAGTTGATAAGCGGAATAGACGGTATAGTCAGATGTTGCGTCCATTAAGACATATTTGTCTTTTTCCAACTTAGCTTTAACATCTTTACCGAATTGGAAATATTCATCCCATGTCCAGTTATTTTTAGGCGGAGTGATCCCAAGTTTGTCCACAGCATTTTTGTTGTAAATCATACCGGTTGCATTATTGCCTAGTGGAACAGCATACAGTTTATCTTTATATTTGCCTGAGTCTACAAGCGATTTGTCGATATCTTCGGTGCGAATGCCTTTGGATAAGTCAGCAAGCTGATTTCTGCCCGCGTATTCGGAAAGCCAAGCCGGGTCCATTTGGATGATATCAGGAGCATTCTTGGCGGCCGCTTGGGTAGCAAGTTTATCTGCATAGCCGTCAAACCCCGAAAATTCCGGTTCGAAGGTCACATTCGGATGTTTTTTCGTATAAGCATCCAGAGCTTTTAGCGTGGCATCATGCCTTGCTTGTGAGCCCCACCATACAATACGCAGCTTAACAGGTTGCGTGCTTGCAGCGCTTGGTGCTTTCGTCTCAGCTGTGCTGCCTCCTGCCGTACTTGCTTTATTTCCAGAACCGCATGCGCTTAAAGACAGCGCTATCAAAGCAGTCATGCTGAGCATGCCCCATTGTCTCATCTGCATTTTCATTGATAATCCCCTCTCGCTACCTAGTCGTCACTACCATTTCATTATAGGATTAACGGAATTAATGAAGAAGGATAGTAATGAACACACTTCTTTCACTATTGATCACAAAATAATCAAATACATAACGTATCCTCGATATCATGAACGACGTTATCCGCTTTTGCCTACTTCGCTTGGACTCATGCCTGTATACTTTTTGAAAATAGAGCTGAAATAAGGGACGTTCTTATAACCGACTTTCTCGGAAATTTCATAGATGAGATGTTTGCCTTCGGCCAGAAGGGCTTGCGCTTTCTTCATTCGGACCTGAATGAGGTAGTTGGTGAACGTTTCGCCGGTTGATTTTTTGAAAATCTGGTTCAAATAGTTCCGGGATAGGTACAGTTGCTTGGACATATCTTCCAGGGAAATCTCTTCGGCATAGTGGTCATGCGCATATTGAATCATGAAATCGACAGCTTCCTTGTGCTTTGAATTCTCATTCCAATGCCTGCTCGTGGCGATGATGTGAATCTTGGCACGCAGCCAATCCTGCAGGTGCGTTGTTGTTTGAATTTGCCTAGTTTCCGTCAGTAGATGCATATCTGGAAAAAGTTCATCCAGTACAGTGCCAACGCTATACAAGGAATAGGCGAAGATGGTCCATAGCTCTGTGCATAGATACTGTAAGTATGCTGGTGTAATCGTGGGCGTCTGGTTTAATTGATGAATATAGGCATCTACAATTTGTGCTGCTGTCTCCTCTTTTGAATAAACGATGGCTTCAGCAAGCTCCTGATAAAATTTGATGGGACGAATAGCCAAATTAGGCGGCAGGGAGGACGGTTTGCCTAGCTGAGGCGTGATCGTCTGCTGCAGCAAATCGAGAAAAGCCTCCTCGGTGGAATCGGATATTTCCTGCCAAGTCGGTTTCATCTGGCCGAGTCCGATCCGGATGTTCAGCTTAAGATACATAAGTACGCAGTCTGTAATTCGGCAGCCAATTGTTTGAATGCGGCTAAGGGCTGCGTGGGTGGGCTCCGATCGTTCAATATGAAACATGATCGCAGCATGATGGCTGTGAAGCTCTATGAAGTCGGACTCCGGCCAATCTTCCGACAGAATTTCCTGAATAATATTAGCCAGTGCAAAGCGGAATAAGTTCCAATCAATTAGCGACAGGCTCGCCGTGCGGATTGTGCTCATCAACTCGATACCCATGACGAGGTGATTGCGATGAATCCAGTGCTGCTGCTCAGTAGGAGGGGGATTCAGTCCCGCAACCCGCGAGGTACCTGTTATGACCGATTTCAGCCATTCCTGTTGCCCAAATGGTTCATAGAGCATCAGCTTTTTTCGGATATCTTCTTGTTCCATCTTGATGAGCTCTTTGGCTTCCAGCTCTTTAATGACCTTCTCCAGAACTGTCCGAAGCTCATCTACTGTCACAGGTTTCGATAAATAGTCACTGACTTGCAGCCGCAGAGCCTGCCGGGCATATTGGAAATCGGTATATCCGCTTAGGATAATGATTTCGCCTGGAAAGCTCGCTTCTCGCAGCTTCTCAATCATTTCAAGGCCGTTCATTACCGGCATATAAATGTCTGTAATAACGATATCCGGCTGAGTGGATCGGATCATCTCCAGCCCTTCGGCGCCATCACTGGCTTCACCTGCGAATTCAGCGTCAATGGCTTCCCAAGGAATCGCCTTTTTCATGCCTTCGAGCACTTGAAAGTCATCATCAATGATGAGTATTTTCCACATAATACTGCTCCTCTACTTGTTCTTTGTACTGAATTTGTGGCAGCAGAACCGTTACGAGTGTACCATTGCCCTTGGAACTGCTCATTTGAACGCCGTAGGGAAGTCCGAAATAAGCCTCAATCCGCTCCTTTACGTTGCGCACACCATAGCCGCCCGTTTTTCTTACCTTTGGTTGATTCCAATCAGGACGCAGCCCGACGCCGTCATCCCAGATCTTGAATTGGATGTCTTGATTGATCAGCTGTACGCTCACCTGGAGCTCCCCTTTTTTCCTGCCGTGGAAGCCGTGAATAATGGCGTTCTCAATAAATGGCTGCAAGGTTAGTCTGGGGATAAAGAGCTCTCGTGCGGATTCATCGACATGAATGGTGAAGGATAGTCGGTCACCCCAGCGGATTTGCTGGATCTGCAAATAACATTCAACGTGTGTGATTTCGTCAGCGATCGGAATAAGCGTCTCCCCGTTAGAGAGGCCGATACGGAACATTTTGCCCATTAAGGAAAGAATCTTGCTGATTTTCTCTTGTCCTGAATCAATCGCTAACCAGTTTAATTGATCCAGCGTATTGTACAGAAAATGGGGATTAATCATCGCTTGCAGCGCTTGTATTTCCGCTTCGCGCTGGCGTTTATGCTGAGCTCTCAAGGAGTCCAGCAGCTCCTCAATGCGTTCCATCTGCCTGCGATAACCATTAAATAGGTTTCCGAACTCATTGGTATAATCTTGAGGCAAGTCTGTAACAAAACCTCGTTCTGGAAGCTTGCTCATGAAGTTGAGCAGGAGTTTGATTGGCTTGGTAAACTGTCTGGAAATAAAAAACGTGACAAAAAATCCAATAATAATGGCAGAAAGACCTACAGTTAAGAGAATCAGAGCTAATCGAATACTACCGCCAATGATATTCTTCCAAGGCGTTACCTCGACTAGCATCCAGTTGGAAGGCGATTTACTCCAAACCAGCAAGGAGTCGCTTTGTTGTTTGGTCGATAGATAAGTGCTCCCGGACTTCGCATTCATCACTTTTAGTTTATCCAGCTCATCGCCTTGGAGGCTTTGATCCCCAATCGATGCAATTTTCCTGCCGCTAGCGTCGAATAAGAGCCGGCTTCGGCCTTCCGTTTCCCCGCGAATCAAGTCCTGAATTTCCGAAGATTTCACATTGAGCATCAGCATACCGTAGTAAATACCGGAGTTATTGTAAAGCTTCCTTGCATAGCCGATTACATTCAGCGGACCTTTGTTGGTCTGAATCGTCCGTTCTTTAATCCAGGCAGAATCGTTATTCTGAATGTCCGGAAACCAGTCTTCTTCCCGTACTTTTTGCAAATTATAGACCCGAATGGGACCCTGAGAATCTGGCATGAAGGGGCGCTCCGTATACAAATAAATCGATTGCACCATGGTAGTGCTGTAGGTAATGCTCGCAAGCAAGCCCTCCAAATCCTGCTTCCGGCGATTGCGCTCAAATAAGTCACTTTCGAGCGGATCAAATCCGATAATATCGATGTTTCTGGAAGCAGCTAGAGACATTTGCTCTATCGAGTTTAACTGAATGACTAAGCGTTTATTTAATTCATTTAATAGATCCTGCTGATAATTAGCCGTATTGCTGGCCAGTTCACGCGAAGTGAGGCTGTAGCTTATCCATGAGGTGACGAGCAGCAGCACGGCGATGAAGGCGGCGAAACTGCCGAAGAACAGCCGGCCGATGCGGACACGCTTAAACATAGTAAACAAGGCTGATCCCCCTCATAAGATTCTATTAAATTGGAAAAAAGGCTGCCAAATGCGCAACCTTTTTCATATTTATTTCATTTTAGCCTTTCACAGCACCTGAGGCAATGCCGTCAACAAAATGGCGCTGCGCCATAAAAAAGAGGATAAGAGAAGGTATGATAGAAAGAAGCGACATCGCCAGCAATTGCCCCCAAGGCAGCGCCGATTGGCTGTCCACGAACAACTTCAGAGCAAGACCAACGGTGTATTTACTCACCGAGTTAATATAAAGCAGGTGTCCGAAGAAGTCGTCCCAATTCCAGAGGAAACAATAAATGGCGACTGTGACGAGTGCCGGCTTCGTTAATGGAAGCACAATTCGCCAATAAATGCCGAACCAGCTGCAACCGTCCATTTTGGCCGACTCATCGAGCTCGCGCGGAATGCCGCGGATGAACTGCACCAGCAAGAAGATGAAGAAGGGACCTCCGATCCCTCCAGCCAAAGCGTGCGGCACGTAGAAGGGCAGGTACGTATTCACCCATCCCCAAGTATTAAACATGATGTACTGAGGTACCAAAGTAACCTGACTTGGCAGCATAAGTGTAACCATAAGGATGGCAAACCAGAAGTTTTTCAGCGGGAAATCCAGCCGTGCGAAGCCGAAGGCGACCAAACTGCAGGAAAGTACAGAGGTAATAAGGACGCCGCCGATTAACTCAAATGTATTGACATAGAAATGGGTAAAAGTAAATTTAGGAATGGCTATCCAGCCTTCGCTGAAGTTAGTCCACAACCACTGGTTTGGAAAAAGAGAAGGAGAGCTCATCTCTCCATTGGACTTGAAGGCGGCTCCGAACCACCACAACATGGGATAGATCATGACTAGGCTGAACAAGGCTAATAAGGAATGAGTTCGCAACGTTCGAGCAGATATCAGTGGGTTTCTCATTTACCTTTCGCTCCTTCTGTTTCGTAGAATACCCAGTAGCGGGATGAGGCGAAAATTATGGCGGTCACGATCGCGATCACCACGAGAAGTATCCAGGCCAGCGCTGATGCATAACCCATTTCATAGCGGGAAAAGGCGCGATCATAGAGGTACAAAGCGTACATATACGTCGAGTTGATAGGTCCGCCTTTTGTAATGATGAAAGCTTGCGTGAACATTTGAAAAGAACCAATGGTTTGCAGCACAAGATTAAACAACAGGACAGGAGAAAGCATGGGCAAGGTAATGCTGACAAACTGTCTTACTTTCGAAGCGCCGTCAACGGATGAAGCCTCATATAATTCCGCAGGGATTTGTTTAAGGCCGGCAAGAAAGATCACCATGGACGAGCCGAACTGCCAAGCGACAAGAATGATCAATGTGCCTAAAGCTGTCTTGGGATTACTGATCCAACTGACGCCGTCTATGCCGAGCATACCTAGGAATTTATTAATAAAGCCGTCCAAGCCGAAAATATTTTGCCAAAGGATAGCTACAGCAATGCTGCTTCCAATTAAAGAAGGTAAATAGATAAACGTCCGATAGACCGAAATTCCTTTAATTTTCTTATTGAGCATCATAGCTACCATAAGCGCGCTAAAAAGCTTAATTGGCACAGACAATACGACAAACAGAATCGTTATTTTCAAAGACTGTCGAAAAATCTCATCATCTGCAAAAATCCGCTCATAATTGCGTAAACCGATCCATTCTGGCGCGTCAAGCAGCGTATATTTGGTAAAAGAATAATACATCGATTGGATCATCGGCCAGAGCGTAAGCAGCAGAAAGCCAAGGAGCCAAGGGGAAATAAACAAATACCCGGCTATTGGCGATTCCCAGCGGCCTTTTAGTGAGAAGGATGACGTTATTTTTCGGGATTGAACGCTTTGTGGAGCAATACTCGTTTCAGCTTTCATCAGGAATAACCGCCTTTCATGTCATAACACCTTTATATGTAGTATAAAAGCTAACAGCCCCCTGAAAAATGAGAGTAATGAACACAATTCATTCAGAATCGAACACTGGTAAAACATCCGATATTACCATTGACGCGTAGACGGAGATATTCTTGCTGGATCTAGGATGACTCTTATTCAAGTTGGTTGGCGGTTATTTGGGTACTCTTATGTATGATTGCATCTGCATCCAAGCTTGTTGTAGCTAGGGAACTTTCTTGACAAAAGCAACATTCGGGCATGTGGTCAGCTTACAGCATCGGTTTCCTTGTGATCCTCCCTCTTTTTGTCCTAAATTATTGCCTCGATTTCCCGCTTTTTTACGTATTAAATATGATTACCTATGTCATTGCCCTCTTTGTTTAATAAAATGATTTTTTTGTCTATTTATAAATATATAATATCTTTTTAATCTGATTATCTAATTATGGTTTAATTAATTTTTTAATCTGATAATTCAATAATCTTTTAAGGGTTGCAAAAATCCCGATCTATACGCGTAATTTCTGCAAAGCTCAAGCTGGGTGAAGCGCTATGTGGGAGAGGACAACAATCATAAGTTGCTTTAGAACACACGCATATTTTCAGGGGTTGGCAGAAGCGTGTTCGAGCATATTGTCCGTACAAAATAAAGTTTTCCCCGATATTTTATTCTGTAGGAAAAATTGAAACTGGAGACTGAAGAAGCACGCCAAATGTCTGTCGGAGGCACTGATTAACAGCACGGATCATCATGCTGTTTTAAAATAGTTACTGACTCCTTAATCGATATTTATCATCAGTTTCAGAATAGTAGTTTATTTTTTTAATATTTTAAATACTTCGTTAAATCGATTTGTCAATTGTCCGTTCTGGTACCACTCGTTGCTCATTGATAACAAAAAATAAAATAAGCCTCCAAGCCCACATCCTGTGGGTTTTGGGGCTTATTTGTTATCTGTGATCTTGAACGACGGTGATCGAGCTTTCATTGCCAACATAAATTCGGTTGCTCCGCTTATTCAGAACCATGTTCCCTGCTGACTGCCCAGTGCGCAGCTTGACCAGCAATCGATTCGTTAGTCCACTGTACACGAACAAATTTCGGGTGTCTGAGTCACCGACATAATAACGGTTCGAGAGCGGGTTGACGAGGAGTGAAGAGAACGTGGGAATGGATAAAGTCGTCGTAATCCTATTCGTTAAGCCGTTTATAACGAACAGTTTGCCATTACCCTCCTGCTGAGCGCTTGTTAAATAGATGCGATTCGTTAGTACGTTTACCGCTAACTCGCTTTGGCGCCTTCCGAGCTGAATAGGTGTGCTTCTCCCGAACGTTGTACCTGATATCACAGAGGCAAAACGGCTTAGGTTATTGGCTACGTAGATCCGATTCGTTTCAGGGATGATAGCCGGCGTAATAATCGGATTTTTACCTACTTTTATCGTTTGGATCACATTCATCGTGAAACCGTCGATAACATGAACGGAATCTTGGCGTACATTCGTCACATAGATCCGATTGGTTCGTTCATCGATAGCGATAAGGGCTGGTGATCCGCCGACTCTTATGGTTTTAAGGACACGGTTGGTGCTGCCGTCGATGACGCTTATGGACCCACTCGTACTGGCGACATAAATGCGATTGCTTCCGCGATGAATGGCAAGGCCAAAAGGGTGCTCGCCGACAGCGACGTTGGTGATTACCTTGTTCGTTTTTCCATTAATGACGGTAACGTTGGCCGCTCGGAAGTTCGTTGAATAAATTCGGTTGGTGCGCGTGTTCACAGCCAGAAATGTAGTGCCATCCCCTGTCTGCACACTGCCGATCACTTGATTCGTGTTACCGTCCAGTACGCCTACTAGATTTTCGTCATAGACATAATAGACGCGTCCTGTTGAAGAATTAACGCGAATATCACCCACTTGGCCAGCCACTGGCACAATCTTGATGACTTGCGGTTTATGGCTATATCTGTTGGAATGCTCAGCCGGACTTGTCTGACCTGGATTTATTTGAACCTTAGCTTGTATAAGGGGCTTTGAAGAGTGAATCATAGGAGTCCCCCTTCCCTGTATTTAATGAATGCAATAGTATATGGTCGAAAAAAGAAATCGGAAACTTGTTTACTCGGAATGCTGGGGGATTTACAAAATGAAAATAATGGTATAATTTAGGCGATGAGTATTAGGTGGGGATTGGCTAAAAGAACGGAGTGCTAAGATGTCTAATGAGAGAATGAGCGTGCTTATTGGTGTAAGCGTTTGCGTTTGTGTTTGTATCGGGGCTGGGATTTGGATTTTGAACTCGCTTCATCTCGGGGAAATGAGAAGCAAGCCGACAGAGGTTGTAACCTCTCCGGCGGCAATAATAATGGCAACAGCAGCTGAAGCGACACCGTCTGCGCCTGCGAAAAAGAGTTTTGACGATCTGCTTCAGCAATATGGCTCTGTGTCGCTTTCGGATGCACATAACCATGATGCTAGCGGTTCAAGGTACACAGGCATGCAAAATATGTGGAAACGGGATGCGATGGATCGCGTTATTCTTTTCGGGGATGTATCGGAGTCGAGCGCGATTCAAACTGATGCCTATGCCTGGAGCGCTTATATAGAAAGGCCAGATTTCTTTGTGCCTTACTTCTCAGGCTTTGATCTGCATGATCCTTCTAGTCTTGAGGTTGTAAGAAATAATCTGGAACAAGGTTATTTTGGCCTTGGTGAAATTGCTGCCGCTTCGTACTACTCACCCGCTGTATCGAAGGTGGAGTGGAAAGCCAAGGACCCTATGGACGGCTTTCTTCCGCAAATTTATGAGTTGTGTGCCGAGTATCAAGCGCCAATCCTGCTCCATATCGATCCTCCGAATGGTTTCGTGATTGATAAATTGGAGGAAGCTTTGGCCGCGCATCCTAAGACAACTTTCATTTTTGGTCATGCGAATGCCTATAATTCTCCTGAGAATATCCAAGGATTATTAGAGAGGCATGATAATGTCTATATGGATTTTTTCGCAGGGTTTACCTTACTCAATCCGGAAAGTAGGAACCGAATCGAGGATTTTCTCCCTGTTATGAAGCAATTCCCTGACAAGTTCATGCTTAGCACAGACTCCGGCTACGGACTTGCTACCGAAGATGTCGCGATCGAAGCGATGTATCGTGTCATGGATGCCATTGGCGATCCAACGCTGATCAAGAAAGTGGCATATGATAATTTAGATGCGATCATTCGGAATGAACCAGCTACCACAACCCAGAAGGAAGCTATTCAGAAGAAGGACGCCGCGCGGGATGTTACGAAGCTTACTAAACTGGAGGCTGGGAAGCTGCTGTGGGGTAAGTAGTGATGATCGTGATAGTAACGTCTAGTCACACAACATGCAAAAAGTACATCAAATAGACGAGACTTGTGGCCTCAGGGAGTCATATCATGCAATAAGTACATCAAATTTAGCAAAATCACCCCATTTTCGGGGATATCTACTGATTTTGATGTACAAAATGCATGATCACTTCTGAAGTAGGCTAAAACGCAAAGGTTTGCTGTACGTTTTACATGTTCTCACAGACGAACCTGTATCCGCGATAAGAAAGCGATAGCTGCGGAAAATGAAGAAAAAAGCCTGCTGACCAACCGGCATTTGCATGCAGGAGGACGGCAGGCTTTTGCTGTTTAGCGCAGGTTAGCGCGCTTCAGCAGCCGCTGGATCGAGCGGTTTGCCTCAGGCAGGACGATGTCCTTGTCGATGGTCCGCATGATGCGGTTTTCCATCACGATCCGCCCATTGATGATCGTTGTCTCCACATCAGCGCGTGTTGCGGAGTACACGATGCGCGAGATCGGATCCACGTCGAAGGACGGATACGTGTGGAAATTGATCAGATCGAGGATCGCCAAGTCGGCTTTCTTGCCGACCTCGAGGCTGCCGATCTCCTTCTCCATACCGACTGCGCGTGCGCCGCCGATGGTCGCCATGCGGAAGACCGTCTGCGCGTTCATCGCCGTCGGTCCGTGCACGGGCTTCTGAATGAGTGCAGCCAAACGCATCTCGTTGAACATATCGAGATTGTTGTTGCACGGAGCGCCATCAGCACCTAACGAGACGGAAATGTCGAGCTTCAGCATGTCGGGCGTCTCGGCAATGCCCGAGGCCAGCTTCAGGTTGGAGCCCGGGCAGTGGCTCACGTGGACGCCGCGCTCATGGATGATGCGCTTCTCCTCGTCATCCAGCCAAATGCAGTGCGCTAGAATGAGGCGCTCATTCGCTAATCCCAGATGGTCGAGATAAACGACATTGCGCATGCCGGTCTCGGCCTGCACAATCTCAATCTCGCCCAGATTCTCAGATGCGTGCGTATGCACTTTCACTTGGTACTGCTCGGATAAGCTGCGAACCTCACGCAGCAGCTCCTCCGTGCACGAGATGACGAATCGCGGCGAGAACGCGTATTGGATGCGGCCGTCGTCGTGGCCGTTCCACTTTTCGAGCAAATCGACGCTTTGCTGAAGCGATTCGGACGTTTTTTCTTGCAAAGGGAATGGCACCTCATCGCCTTTGTCCATCATCACTTTGCCGGATAAAGCGCGAATCCCGCTCGATGCGATGGCTTGGAAGGCGAAGTCGGTATGATGCACCGTCTCCATATCTACGATGGTCGTTGTACCGCTTTGAATCAACTCGCCGATTCCCAGCAAGGCGGAATAATAGATGGATTCCTCGTCGTGTGAGGCCTCCAATGGCCAAATTCGCTGTTTCAGCCAATCCATCAGCTCCAGATCGTCCCCTTTGCCGCGGAACAACGTTTGGCATAGATGAATATGAGTCTGCACGAAGCCTGGAATGACCGTCCGGTTCGTAGCGTTAATCACTTTGTCCACTTGCGCGGGGTCTACATTTAGGTCAGGTCCGATTGCCTTGATCCTGTCATCTTCAATGAGGATATCTCCTACGAAAATATCCCCGTCGCGGTTCATTGTTACTATTTCTGCCTGTTTAATAAGAATAGTCGCCATGGGCATAAACCTCCTACTTCTGTTTATTGTATGACGTCAGGAACACAAAAAAACTAGCCGCGAAAAATATGCAAATGCGCACATTCTTCGTAGCTAGAAATTTACGGTTTCTAAGTAGAGACCCTTAATCCGATTATTAAGGTTATACGAAAGAGAATATTCAGTTCGTGTTGTTCCTGCTTTCCTATAGCGTAAACGGATGAGGGCCATTTGTCAACGAAATGTTATGAATGCTAACATGAACCCTACATCCCCTCCCTCTTTTTTACTCGGGATGATTTTGCGTTCCGCGGCCCACGGAATAAGGGGTTGTCACGCCTTCGTACATAAGGTGCATCGACATGCCTGCGGCGGCATGCACGAGATTATGGCAGTGATCCATCCATAACCCCGGATTATTGGCTACAAAGGCAACTTCATACGTCTCTCCCGGCAGTACGTTCAGCGTATCCGACCACCAGGGGCTGCCGGTTGAGGGCTTGCCATTGCGCGACAAGACAAGCACGTGATGTCCATGCAAATGCATCGGGTGTTCGACATTCCCGCGATTAATGAACGTCGTTTTGACGATATCCCCTTCCTTCACCATGAACATCGGCGCATTCGGGAATACTTCTCCATTCAATGTATAGAGGAAATCAAAGTTGCGGTTATAAATGCCGAGTTTATTATCCAGAATTAAGGTGAACTCTCTGTCGAAGCGGCTGCTCGCATCAAAAGCGGTTACCGCTGGGCTTCCATAGGAGAGCGGATCGAAATCCACGGTCTGCGGAGTCTCAGGGACGTTGCCGCTGCCATCGGAAGACATGAGAATGCCTCCATTACGATTCTCTCCTACATTTAGATAGACTGGGCGCTCAGGCATAATGAATGTGATATCGTACCTTCCTCCCGTAGGCACAACTATGCGGGTATTGGTTAACACATCTGGCTTATTCAGATCAGTTCCATCAATGGCCGCCACCTCAAAATGTGTGCCAACGAGCGTGTAGTTTTGATTCACCCAATCGTCCGTGTTAATCAACCGCATTCGGACAGGCGTTCCTGGAGCGATCGTCACGCGTTCGAGTTGATCCGAGTCGCCAATCGCAATCGAAGCGTCTTTCCAGCGATGTGTCATCACGGTGATATCTTTTACCGGCTGCAAAGGTTCCGTTTTCGGCTCCACGATTAGCGCCCCGAAGAGTCCCATGCTGACGGCTTCGCGCGAGTCCTGATGGGAATGATACCAGAAGGTGCCGACCTGTTCAGCGCGGAAACGGTACGTATACGTTTCACCTGGCATGACCGCATTTTGCGTGGCACCGGCAACACCATCTTCGGCATTCGGCACATCAAGGCCATGCCAGTGAGCAGTAACGCCTTGCTCGATATCTTGGTTAATGAGCGTAACCTCGATCAACTCTCCCTCTTTCATGCGGAGCTCTGGACCAGGAATTTGCCCATTATACGTCCAAGCATCTACGGTTTTGCCTGAACGGAGCGTGACCGTTTTTTTCTGAGCGGTAAGTGTAAAATGACGATCCGGCGTCCCCTCGCGCGGACCTGTCAGGTCGGCGACAGAGATCATTTTGCCCGTATTGCCGTTCATTGCCGCCATCCCGCTTTGGTGATTATGCAGACTCATGTCTGCTGGCATCACACCGCCGTAATCATGCGTTCCGCTTGCCATATCGATTTCGGCAGGCAGTTCACTTTTGTCCATGGCATAGTTAAAGAGATAATACCCTGATGCCCCCAGCACTGCGAGTACACTGAGCATAACCAAGCTACGTTTCCAAAAGGCTGGGGCTGTATAAGTTTCCATCTTACTTACCTCCCCATAACGGATCTGGTGCCTCCACCAAAGTCCTGCCGTTGCCAGCACGAAGACAGCCAGTGGTATGGAAATATCGAGCCATTTGAACGGCACAGGCGGCACTAGTGCGAAATAAAAGGAAGTTAATGCGGCGAGTGCAGTCATTTGAAAAGGAATGATGAGGCCCGGAGCGGCTGCTCTCAAGTGTGCTGTCGAATCAACTGGCACTGTCTGCTCGGGCTCTCCTGGTACCTGCTTCGTGATGGAACGAAGCTTGAGCAGTTTAGGCACCGCTACGAACCAGATGGTTAGAAGCGGCAGAATGAGCAGCGGTGCTTGAATAAGCGCGTGGTCGATCCAAAAAGTTGTGAGCATAGTCTGCTGCATCCAGACGATAGCTCCTAGAATTGCGGCGGCTGGGATGATTGGGAACCATGCCCAGAACAAGAGCTTGCGCGTTTTACGGTGCATGCGTTCAATTGTGCGGCTATAGAGCAGTCGAGAAGCTTTAACGCTCCCGATCCAGGTGAATATCACGAATAGCAACGAGGCTAATAATATGGTTCCAATGCTTATGCTGTACAAAATGAAGACCCTCCTAAGTGTTTACGATACCTTCAGTATAGAGTCCCTGCTGTAAGCGGCAAACGGTCCAGGGACCAAGTGACTTCCTAGACTAAAGTTGGGGGCACTCTCCTCCTTAGTTGCCTGGATGGTCGGGGTAAGCGATTACATTTAGCATGTAAGAATTGGAAATAGTTTGCGTTTTCAAATGTGATGTGTTATTATAAATCCAATCGACAAAAAGAACCTGAATTCACATATTGTAAAGGGTTTCTCATTTTTGTTAGTGAACCTTATACAATGTGTGAATTTTTTTCTCTTTGAAGAATAAAAAACATGTTAATAATTTTTGGAGGTATTTCTCATGGCTACTGGTACAGTAAAATGGTTTAACGCAGAAAAAGGTTTCGGTTTCATCGAAGTTGAAGGCGGCAACGATGTATTCGTTCACTTCTCCGCAATCCAAGGCGACGGTTTCAAAACTTTGGACGAAGGCCAACAAGTTGAGTTCAGCGTTGTTCAAGGCAACCGCGGACCACAAGCAGAAAACGTTGTAAAACTGTAATATAATTTAAAAGACTGCCTTTACTTTGTAATGGCAGTCTTTTTCAATTTAGCTATTGAAGTTTACTTACGTAAAACGCTGAGGAGGTTCATCATGTATTCCAGAAAAAAGTCATTTGAAGAGATGCCTCTAGAAAATGTGACGATATGGTCTTGTGAACAAGAAGGCTGTAAAGGCTGGATGCGAGATAATTTTACATTCGATCACGTTCCGACTTGCCACTTGTGTCAGTCCACCATGGTTCGAAGCGTCAAGTTACTTCCTTTAGTTAATAACACAAGCAGTGATCAGAAAGCGCTCAAAAAAGGCGTTCAAATTTAATATAATGGAAACCCGGAGACCCTGCTGTCTTCGGGTTTTTTATGTTATTATGGACTCGTATTGGAAGAATTAGCCCATCGCAAGCGAGGGAGGAATAGAGGCAAGTGAAAACAAAAAAACGTCGGCAATGGCCGCTGTTGGTAGGCGCTTGTGTACTTGCGGCTTGTGTCGTCATCGTAGTAGGCAAATCACCATTTGGCCCCGTCTCTTCCTGGAACACCGCCGGGAAGGATACTCCCGCCGCCGCAACACCAGTGCCCACACCACCGCCTAGAGAGGCATTGGAGTTCCGTATGGTCGATCTAGACCACGGATGGGTGAAATACGCCGATGGGATCGCAGCGACCGAGGATGGCGGAGGCTTGTGGCTGCCCGCAGCTGGAGAAGTGGCTGCTGCGGAAACAGCAGTTGATGGTTCCCTGGCGGAGCTCTTAAGCTTAGAGGAAGCTGGGTCAACTAGCCCGCCTAGCCCTAGCCCGTTGACGGTGACATTAGGCGCGGCTACGTTTCCGGTGAAGCAAACGCAGTACCTGACACCGCGTATTGGTTGGGCACTGCCCGCGAGCAGCAAGGATGCGAAGAATCCGCTGCTGATAACCGCAGACGGCGGGCAGACTTGGGTGGATGGCATGACCGCAGAGGTCAAAGAGGCGATCCTCAAGGAGAAGAGCCACTTGCAGCAACTGGCGAAGGAGCAGGAGCTTTACGCAACGAAGGACGCAGCAAAAGGGATCATGAGCGCCAAATGGAAGCTCGTGCCAAGCAGCGCGGCACCTGGAGATGCGGTGCTTGTTCGTCATGATGAGCCAGGCACCATCACCTGGCTGAACAAAACCTACACGCTCCAGCCTTACGGAGCGGGATATTTCACGTATTTGCCGATTTCGATGAGTGCGAAGCCCGGCAAATACACGATCGGCGATCAGACGCTCACCGTCGTGCCGAAGAAGTTTGAGACGCAGTATCTCAAAGTCACGTCTGAGATGGAGAGCATGAAGCAGGATGCGGCGCGCATCAATGCCGATCAGAAGAAAATCGATCTGGCGCGAAGCAAGTCCGAGCCAGAGTTTCTGTTCAGCGGGCCATTCGTGAAGCCCATCGAGGGGATCTTGACGACGCCATATGGCTATACCCGTTATGTTAACGGGAAGTACGATAGCGCGCATATGGCGGTTGACCTGGCCGCGAAGGAGGGCACGCCGATCAAAGCGACCAATGATGGCATCGTGGCGCTGGCCGAGAGCCTGTATTTGACCGGCAATTCCATCTATCTCGATCATGGGATGGGGCTTTTTTCGCAGTACGCGCATCTCTCCGAGCTGCGAGTGAAAACAGGTGACCGGGTGAAACAAGGCGACATCATTGGGCTCGTCGGCACAACCGGGTTCTCGACGGGGCCGCATTTGCACTTTACATTTTGGGCGCATAATGTACAGGTCAATCCGGATTTATTTTGGAATACGACACCGTTTCGTTGGGTTCAGCCAGCTCAGGCTAAGCCTAAGGGTTGAACATAAGGATAAAGAAAAAGGACACCATTCTTCTGCGCTAAGCGAGAGGTTGGTGTCCTATTTGTATTATTTTAGCTTAGAAAGGCGGTCGTAGGTTTCCGCGTCACAGATGACGAAGAGCTGCGCATCCTCGGGAATGAGTTGGTCTAACTTCTGGTTAATATTCAGTTGATCCCGATCGGAGATCAGTGTCGCCCCCTCAAGGAGCAGGTGCTCAAACGCGTCGCGGTACGTGCGCCAAGAGCTCCTTTTACCAAGCACTTGAAGGCTGCTGCTGGACTGTCTGGTCAAGAGCTGCGACACAATCCGTGACGATCCGGGTGAAAAAGCCGAACGAACGGCAAGCTGCGAAATGGTCTCGGAGCCGAGGATAAATTCATTCACGTTGACATGCTTGAAGTTTTGCATATTTTCACTGTTTTTGATTTCGACGATGGAATGGACGTTGCGGTAGTTGCGCTCGATGGTTGTGGCGACTAGCAGTGTTTTGCCATCAACAAAAGAGGGGTCACGCAGCATAGCCTGGTCCTCTGTGATCTCGTTGGCGAAGATGAAGACGGAGCGGGCTTTATCCATATTGGCCATTTCCAAAGTTTCCATATGTGTAGGATTGCCTCTAATATAATGGACTCTATTATGTACGATCGGTGTTTTCTCGAGGGTATCGATGAGTACGACCTCTGTTGATGTATCCGTGTTCAAAATTTCTTGGATCGCCAGCTCGGCATTTTTGCTCCAATCAATGATTACGAAATGCTGTTCGCCTTGATATCTCAATTTGCCCTCTTCCTTTCGCTGTCTGTATACGAATAATGAATCAACGACTTTGCTGATCGTGACGGAGATGAGGCCAATTCCGAAAATATATAGAAAAATGCCGAGGCATTTGCCAGCTACAGTTTTTGGCGCGTAGTCCCCATACCCCGTGGTGGTCACGGTTGTCATCACCCACCAAAGTCCGTTGAAGACGCTGCCGAAGGTTTCTTTTTCCAACATATAAGCGCTGATGGCAGATAGAAGGATAAACAGAAAGGCTAGACTATAGATGAACTTGTTGTTCATTCGCAGCAGTTTAAGGAAGATTTTACTGAAATAGAACATGGGGGCTCCTTTCCTGAAAAAGTAGATATTGGTCCGTCTGCATGCTACAATAAAGAACAAATGTTCTAGAACGGAGAAGGACGAATGGCTGAAACGATCAACATTTCCGTGCGCTCTCTGGTGGAATATGTGTTTCGCAGAGGGAGTATTGAGTCCGGCTTTCGGACAAGCGCTGCGCTGGTTGAAGGCACGAAGGCACATCAAAAACTGCAGAAGCAATACGGTGAACTGGATCAGCATGAAGTGTATGTTTCCGCTGAGATTGCCTGCCGGGAGCTCCTATTCGTCATTGACGGGCGGTGCGACGGTCTCCTTCAAGATGCGGACGGCGGCCTTGTGACAGTGGATGAGATCAAGTCTACCTCCTCGGATATTAGCGAGATCGAAGAGGATTCGTACCCCGTGCATTGGGCGCAAGCAATGTGCTATGCCTATATGGTAGCCAAAGATCGCGAGCTTCATCATATGCGCGTTCAACTTACTTATATGCAGGTGGAGACGGAAGATACGCGCCGATTCGTGAAGGAAGTTTCATTCAGCGAGCTGGAGCAGCTCGTACATGACGTGGTGGAGCGGTATTACCCCTATGCACAGGCCATATATGAGCATGAGCAGCTCAGGGACCGTAGTATCAAGGAGCTAAAATTCCCGTTTCCAGCGTATCGTGAGGGACAACGCAAACTGGCCGGAGCTGTGTACAAATCGATCAGCGAAGGACGCAAGCTGTTCGCCAAAGCGCCGACCGGCATCGGGAAGACAATGTCGACCTTGTTTCCGTCTGTGAAAGCGATTGGTGAAGGGCTGCTGCAGCGGATTTTTTATTTGACGGCGAAGACAATTACACGTACAGCGGCAGAGGAAGCGTATGGACTGCTGCAAACACAAGGACTTCAGTTCCATGTTGTGACCATCACGGCGAAGGAGAAGGTGTGCCTGAAGGACGAAGTTCGCTGCACCAAAGAGCATTGCGAATTCGCCGATGGTTATTACGACCGCATTAACGATGCTGTGCTCGATCTTCTTAAATCAGAGACGATCATGACGCGCACGGTGATTGAAGCGTATGCACAGAAGCATCGGGTCTGTCCCTTTGAGTTTTCCCTAGATGTCGCTTATGCCGCAGACGCGGTCATTTGTGATTACAACTATATTTTTGACCCTCGCGTCAATTTAAAAAGGCTATTCGAGGAGCAAAGGCGGCACTCGACTTTACTCGTGGATGAAGCGCACAATTTGATTGACCGGGCGCGGGAGATGTACAGCAGCACACTCTCCAAATCCGGGTTTCTAGCGCTGCAGCGGGAGTTTAAAGGCGTTCGCGCTGATCTGCACGATGCAGCGAAGGCCATCAACCAATATTTCATTACGCTGCGCAAAAGAATCGGAGACCGCCCGATGCTCGTGGAACCGGAGCTGCCGGAAGCGCTCCTAGCACTGCTCGATGGCTTCCTGGCAGGCGCTGAGAAGGAACTAGCTGCAAGCGGGGGGAGCCCCGCGAGCCCACTGCTGCTGGAGACTTACTTCGAAGCCCACAATTTCGTCCGTATTGCCAAGCTGTACGACGAACGTTATATGACGTTGTTCACATCTGATCGTGGCGAAGTCAGCGTGAAGCTCTTCTGCCTGGATCCTTCCCATCTGCTCCGGCAGATGGGGAAAGGCTATCGCTCGCATGTATTCTTCTCGGCGACACTTTCCCCGCTGTCCTTTTTCATGGACACGCTGGGAGCGGGCGAGGAGGACTACTCCGTGAGCGTGCCTTCGCCTTTTGCCAAGGAACAGCTGGAGGTTTTCGTCCAGCCGCTGTCGACCCGCTATCAGGACCGCGAGCGAAGCCGGGAGGCGATTGCCCGCTCGATTCATCACATGGTGACCCGTCGTTCGGGTAACCATTTGGTTTTTTTTCCATCGTATGCGTACATGAACAGCGTCTATGAAGCTTTCACAGATCTTGTAGGTGAGCAGGGAGAACATAGCCTGCTCCATGTTCTGGTTCAGACGGTTCAGATGCCGGAAGAGGAGCGCGAGCAGTACTTGGCCGAGTTTCAGGCAGGCCGGATTGGGACACTAGTTGGCTTCGCTGTGATGGGCGGCATCTTCTCGGAGGGCATCGATTTGGTCGGCGAACGGTTGACCGGTGTGGCCGTTGTTGGTGTAGGGCTTCCACAGCTCGGACCTGAACGCAATCTGATCAAGGCTTACCTTGAGGAAACGGGCAAAAACGGTTACGAATATGCCTACGTCTTCCCGGGCATGAACAAGGTGCAGCAGGCTGGCGGCCGGCTGATTCGCTCCGAAACGGATCGTGGTGTGCTGCTGCTGATTGATGACCGATACTTGCAGCCGCTTTATCAGCGTTTGCTGCCGGAGGAGTGGCGGGATTATACGGTGCTGCGTTAGCCAACGGCTCGAAGCGTGAGGCAACTTGGAGCATGAAGCGACTTAAGAGGCTACGCGAGGGGAACTACGGTCCCCTATTTGGTCCTAAAATCACCATATCACAGATTCGGGGGAACTATAATCCCCTATTTCCACGATTTAGGCGGAAAGTTGGTTGTGAGGGGACAAATAAGACCCTGTAGTTTCCTATCGACGCTGATATTTGCGGATTCGGCATAAATAGCGGCCTATAGTTCCCCTTTGCAGGCAGAATGGGTGGGCTGGCGGCTTGATCATAACAAAAAAAGGCTACCCTCAAGCAAATGAATCTGCTCAAGGATAGCCTTTTTGTTATAGTGACATGCGGTAAATGTTAACGACATCCTCGCGCGTTAACTTCTTGAAGTTCCCGAAATCGCCGTACACCATGGCTTTATCAGCCATCAGCTCGATCGTGGAATCGTCGATATCGTAATCCGCGAGGCGGCTTGGCGCGCCGATGGAGTTCAAGAACCCGCGAAGCTCCGCGATACCTTCTTCGGCTACTTGACGGTCCGATTTGCCTGCGGTTGTTACGCCAAATACGCGCTGCGCGAACTGTTTGTACCGCGCTACATTGGCATCTAGCGTGTAGGTCATCCAGTTCGGGAATAGAATCGCAAGGCCTCCGCCGTGCGGGATATCATGGACGGCTGACACCGCATGCTCCAGGTTATGCGTCGCCCAATCGCCGCGAAGTCCCATGCTGAGCGTACCGTTCAGCGCCATGGTACCGCTGTAAAGAATCGTCGCACGGTTCTCCAGATCCGTGAGATCCTGCAATAAGCGAGGCGCCGTATCGATCACGGTGCGAAGAATCGTTTCACAAAAGCCATCTTGGATAAGTGTGTTATCAACATGATGGAAATATTGCTCGAATACGTGTGACATGATATCGACCATACCGTATACGGTTTGATTTTCAGGTAAGGAAGCTGTGTGAGCGGGATCGAGAATTGAAAATTTAGGGAAGGAGAACGGGCTGCCCCAGCCGAGCTTTTCTTTGGTATCCCAATTCGTAATAACGGAACCGGAGTTCATTTCCGAGCCTGTTGCGGCAATCGTAAGCACAGTGCCCAGTGGCAACGCGCCAGTTGCGGATGCTTTACGTGTAACGATATCCCAGAAATCGCCTTCATACTTGGCGCCGACGGCAATCGCCTTGGCACAGTCAATTACGCTGCCTCCGCCTACGGCGAGGATCAAGTCGATGTTCTGCGTTCGGCACATTTCAACACCGCGGTGAACCGTTGAGAGTCTTGGGTTGGGTTCAACACCGCTCAGCTCGAAAATCGAAGCATCTATGTTCTTCAGCAGGTGAATAACTTTGGTATAGATGCCGTTCAGTTTAATGCTTCCGCCGCCATACACGAGCAGCACATTTTTACCGTATTTGGGTACCTCTGCAGTTAATTTCTCGAGTGTTCCCTCTCCGAAATGCAGCGTGGTTGGATTATAGTAAGTAAACGTATTCATCGAATTCCCTCCTCCAAATCATCTATATCAAGTCTTACCCTTATATTGTATAGAAAGAAACAGCAAAAAACAAAATTAGTAGGAACGAAGGTACAGCGCCAGTTCCAGCACAAAGAAAGGCATCACCCTAGGATGCAAGAAGAAGGAGATCATAGGTCCATTCTAGAAATTCTGAGGTGTAGGATTCCATTTTCAGGGAAGTGATTGCCAGCATGTTTAAAACCCGAAGATCCGACCATATTTTGGAGATCGCTTATAGTTGTGTTCGTTGGTTTTTTGTGCCGACGGGAACGATTTTATTCCTGAAATATTACCACCATACGACGTGGGATCTGATCCTATTTTGCACACTATTCGTCGTGTCGGTTCTATACATGGGGTTTACGGAGTATGTTCTGCATCGCAGCCCGATTGATTCCATGCTTTATCGGTACGTTACGAGACTTGGCGTATTCATGGATTACATGGCTTTTCTTTTGATCATTTCGCTGACCGGAGGCACGCACAGTCCGCTCTATCCGATTGCTTATCTCATTATTTTGCACGCTTCACTCTACTGGAGCTTTACAGGCGCTATGGTTGCTACGAACATGATGATTATCGGCTATCTCGGCGTGGTATTCCTGGTGGATGGCGGTTTCATAGATGAGGATTTGCCGCGGCATTTGTTTAATTTTGCTTTTCTCATCATGATCGGTGTGATTGGCGGTATTATTGTTGCACGGGAGCGTAAGCATTTTGTGGAGAAGGGGATATTCGAGAATTTAGCTAAAAAGGACTATCTAACGGGGCTCTACAATCATCGCAGTTTTCAAGAGCAAATTAGGGAAACGATTACAAATAGGCGGTATTTCACCCTCATTATGGGGGATATTGATTATTTCAAAAAAATTAATGACCGATATGGGCATCAAGTCGGGGATTCTGTGCTGCGGGCGATCGGGAGTTTATTTGACTCCCTTATTCCTAGTACCCAAGGTCGTGCTTTTCGCTATGGTGGCGAGGAGTTTGCCATTATTCTGTTTACGGATGACCGGCACATAGCGGGTGAATGGATGGATCAATTCAAGGACAAGCTGAAAGCGCTGGAGTTCGGTTCGGACGAGGAGAGGTTCCATGTGACGATGAGTTTTGGAGCGACGATCCGCGTGAGGGACCAAAGGACGGCGGAGCTGGTGGCAGCCGCGGATACGCTTTTGTATACAGCTAAGGAGCAGGGCAGAGACCGTTTAGTGTGGGGTTAGGTTGCAACCAACCCGGGTGAATAGGAGGAATGATTATGGCAACGTTAACACCGTATTTTTATAGCAGAAATGCAAGAGAGCAGTCGGATTTTTATGTAAAAGCGCTTGGTGGTGAGATCGTCAGCTTGCGTACATTCGCAGATATGCCGGGGGCTGATGAATCCATGAAGGATCGTGTGCTTCATTTGGAGCTGCATGCGCTTGGCCTACGCTTTTTCATGGCGGATGCTGGTTCGGAATCAGTGGATAGGGGCAATGGGATGGATTTGACGTTGGATTTTAAAGGTGAAGATGAAGCGAGAGGTGTTTTCGATGCGTTATCGCAGGGTGGCACCGTGATAATGCCTTTTGAACGCATGTTTTGGGGCACAATGTTCGGTCGGCTCGAAGATCCGTTCGGCGTGATTTGGCAGATTTCAACAGAAGCATAGTGAGAATGAGCCTCCTCTACGTCCACGGACCGATTCGTTCCTGTTTATATTCCGTTTAAAATACAGGTGTATGATTCTTTTAGCAAAGAAATACTGTAGAGAATCATTCACATGACGGATGTATATTCGATCGGGTAAAGGAGTAGAGATACATGGCAATTACTAGGAAAGAAGCGCCTAAAAGCGCGAGCAATTGGCGGGGATTCATCCGCTTGATCATGCAGGCGAATCCGCCGAAGCTTCTTCTAGGCATAGCATTGGGATTAAGCATTATTTCCACATTGGCAGGGCTAGTCATACCGTTATTTACGAAAAATGTAGTCGACAGCTTTTCCATCAGCAACTTGAACTGGATGCAGATTAGCGGCATGGCGATCGCTTTTGTCGGCTCAGCTGTTGCCTCGGGCGTCTCCGTTTATTTATTGAATCACGCAGGACAGAGCGTTGTGGCCGGTATTCGTGAGCGACTATGGAAGAAGCTGCTCGTGCTGCCAGTTCGCTATTACGATAACAATCAGACAGGCGATACGATTTCCCGGATGACCAATGATACAGCTGTGATTAAAGGGTTAATCGCCGAGCATATGTCAGGGTTCGTGACAGGTATTATTTCAATTGTTGGTTCTATTGCGGTGCTCTTGTTTATGGATTGGAAAATGACGCTCATTATGTTCAGCGTATTCCCGATAGCTTTCCTCATCCTATTTCCGCTGGGCCGGCAAATGTTCAAAATCTCCAAGGGCATGCAAGCTGAGACAGCAAGTTTCACTTCTGTGCTCAATCGTGTCCTCTCCGAGATCCGCTTGGTGAAAGCGGCCAATGCAGAACCCGTGGAGTATCAGGAAGGCAGCTCGGGGATTCAAAGGCTTTTTAAATTCGGGCTGCGTGAAGGTAAGATTCAAGCATTAATGGCGCCACTTGTTACATTTGTTATGCTGATGCTGTTTGTTGTCCTCTTCGGTTACGGCGGTATGCGGGTAGCCTCAGGTGCGATATCCGCGGGCCAATTAGTGGCATTCATGCTTTATTTATTCCAAATTGTTATGCCGATTACGCAAATCACACAGTTTTTCAATCAGTCGCAAAAAGCGATGGGCGCAACCGATACAATCCTCAAAGTGCTCGATTATGAAGAAGAGGATCCGCATGCAGGAGTTCCTGTAGTGAATGCTTCCCAGTCGATTCGTTTCGATCAAGTGACCTATGGCTACAAAGAAGGAGAATCCGTACTGAAAAACGTCAGCTTCACGATGGAAGCTGGCAAAGTGACGGCGATCGTAGGACCGAGCGGAAGCGGGAAGACGACAACGTTCTCCCTGCTCGAGAGATTTTATACGCCGCAGAAGGGTTCTATTACCTTAGGGGCCGATCCTATTGATCAGTTCTCGCTTATTTCCTGGCGCAGCCAGATCGGGTATGTTTCACAGGAGAGTCCGCTGATTGCAGGCACGATCCGGGATAATATTTGTTATGGCTTGCAGCGTGAGGTGACGCAGGAGGAGCTGAAGCGGGCTTCGCAGATGGCTTATGCGGATATGTTTATTGAGGAGCTGCCGCAGAAGTATGAGACGGAAGTCGGCGAACGCGGCATCAAGCTGTCTGGCGGACAGCGGCAGCGAATTGCAATTGCGCGAGCTCTGCTGCGGGATCCGAAGATCTTGATGCTGGACGAAGCAACATCCAGTCTGGACAGCAAGTCCGAGGTTGTTGTGCAGCAAGCGCTGCAGAACCTCATGCAGGGGAGGACGACGCTGGTCATTGCGCATCGTCTGTCAACGGTGGTGGATGCCGACCAGATTATCTTCCTGGATAAAGGTGTGGTGACAGGAAGCGGTACGCATCAGGAGCTGCTGGAATCGCATGAGATGTACCGCGAGTTTGCTACGCAGCAGCTCCAGCTGCAGGAACAGCTTTCCGCGGATTCGGGTTTGGTGCCGGAGGAGGCGCTGACTCCCGCGGAGGCTCCATCACATAGGTGACATACAGGGTAACCTGCTGTGTATGCGGAGATATCAAAAAGGGTTGGACAGATGACATCTGTCCAACCCTTTTCCTATGCCTGGCGACGAAGTTCAAGGTTTTCTTTCATCAGGGCAGCGATATTTCGCTCATTTTCCCTATTTAGAGCCTCTAACCTCTGGATAACGAGCTCTTGACGCTGAACGGGATGATTTTGGCTTAATTTAGCCTTGCCTTCCATGTCCGTTATGTGGATTTTGAAGCCTTGAATGCCTTTGCTTAATCCGGCCAGGTAGGCGGAATCTACGGCTCCCAAATCATAGGGGCTATCAGGCTCCTCATATTTGGCAATCAAGCTCTGCATGGAGGACATCACCTCATGCTCATCGTCGATGAGCTCGGCTTGCCCGTATACATGAACAGCCACGTAATTCCACGTGGGAACGGAATCGTTAGTTTCGTACCAGGAGGGCGAGATATAGCTGTGAGGCCCCTGAAAAATAACCAAAACCTCCTGCTGCTCAAGATCCCTCCATTGCGGATTCGGACGCGCGACATGTCCATACAAGCATTTATTGTTGCGATCGAGCGTAAGCGGCAAGTGGGTAGCGATAGGACGATTTTCATGCTGAGAAATCAGTGTCGCAAAGCCATTTTGCTCGATAATAGCGTACATGAGGTCGTCATCTTTTATTTTAAAATGGGAAGGGATGTACATGTTTGCTTCTCACCTGCTTTATAGGTTTTAACGACATTATAACAATGGAGATGGTCTATACACAGTGCCAATTTTGATGGGAAATGGTGTGCCACTTGTAAAGGAGGAAAAGCACGGTTGTCGAATAAGTAAAGTAGAATTCAAACGATAATCTGGAGGGGTGCTTTTATGGATAAAGTACGGTGGGGAATTATTGGTTGTGGGGATGTAACCGAAGTTAAAAGCGGACCGGCCCTTCAAAAGGTGGCAGGCTCTGAATTGGTTGCTGTCATGCGGCGTAATGGCTCATTGGCGGAAGATTACGCGAGAAGACACGGCGTGGCCAAATGGTACGATGATGCGAATGCGCTTATTCATGATCCGGATGTCAATGCCATTTATGTGGCGACGCCCCCTGGTTTTCATCATGAATATACGTTGATGGCGGCTAAGGCAGGAAAGCCTGTTTATGTGGAGAAGCCAATGGCCAGGAATCACGGGGAGTGTCTGGAGATGATCGCCGCGTGCGAAGAAGCTGGGGTGCCGCTATTCGTTGCCTATTATCGCCGGGGGTTACCAAAGTTTGTTCAGATTAAGGAACTACTGGACAGCGGAGCTCTGGGGGAAATCCGGTTCGTACAAACGACTTTTTTGCAAATGCTCAGAGAGGAACAGAGTCAGGATCTTCCGTGGCGCTTGCAACCCGAACTTTCAGGAGGCGGACTTTTCGTAGATTTGGCTAGTCATACGCTGGACATTCTGGACTATTTGCTGGGGCCAATCGGCGAGGTCAAAGGCTTTGCTCGCAATCAGAGTGGACAGCTTCAAGTCGAGGATATGGTGACAACAGCCTATGCGTTTGAGTCAGGCGTGATGGGGACGGGAATTTGGAGCTTTAACAGCTTCAAACGCAGTGATGTGAACGAGATTGTCGGAAGTCTCGGCAAAGTAACGTTTTCAACATTTGGCGGGGATCTTCGCTTGGAGACGGCGGACGGTCAGGTACAGGAATATACGATTCCGAATCCGGCGCATGTTCAGCAACCTCTGATCGGGATGGTTGTGGATGAGCTTAGAGGTGTGGGCAAAAGTCCTAGTACAGGCCGCACGGCTGCACGGACAAATCGGGTGATGGATGAGATGCTTCGCGGCTTTTACCAGTAGAATGAAAAGTGATCGCCTCCATATATTAGCAGAATTGATAAAACGATTGACGGAAACACGCGAGCCAATTAAACTATGGTAAATTAGAATCACAGCTTGGATACCAAACAGCGCCTCCACACTTTGCTGAGCAAAAGCGTTAAAGTGATGAGTGGGCAATGGGTTCAAGTCAACCAAAAGGGAATAAAGAGAGGGGTAATTAGATTGAAAAAGAAAGCACTTGCATCACTCGTATTATCAGCAGCTCTTATGGTCGTAGCCGGTTGTGGTCAAAAGGCAGAAACAACGCCTGCGGCAGGCGGCGCATCAACAGCTCCAGCAGCAACGGCAGCTGCGGCAAAGACATACAAAATCGCGATTTCCCAAATCGTGGAACATCCTTCTTTGGATGCAACTCGTCAGGGCTTTTTGGCAGCGCTTAAAGACGCTGGGATCGTAGAAGGCACGAACCTGAAGCTTGACTACAACAATGCGCAAGGGGATCAAACGAACAATTTATCCATCGCGCAAAAAATTGCTTCCTCCGACAGTGACCTAGTACTAGGTATTGCAACACCATCCGCTCAAGCCGTCGTACAACAAGTGAAGAAAGCACCTGTCTTGTTCGCAGCAGTAACGGACCCGCTTGCGGCTAAAATCGTAACGAATGTAGATAAACCGGGCGGTACTGTTTCCGGAGCATCAGACACAAACCCAATGGCGGTCGCTCAATTGATGGATTTCGTTGCAGCTAACATGCCTAAAGTGAAAACGGTCGGCCTTGTTATCAACGAAGGTGAGCCAAACGCGGTTATTATGGCGAAAAATGCAGAGCAAGCATTGGCGAAAAATAACATCAAGCTTGTTAAGGCGCCAGTAACGAATACATCTGAAGTGAAGCAAGCTGCACAATCCCTTGTTGGACGCGCAGACGCTTTCTTGATTACACTTGACAACACCGTTGTTAGCGGTGTAGACGGCATCATTCAAATTGCTAATGAAAAGCACATTCCGTTCTTCTCCAGTGACCGCGACACCGTGGAAAAAGGAGCATTTGCAACGGTTGGCTTCAAATACTACGATCATGGTTATCAAGTTGGTCAAATGGCTGTTGATATTTTGAAAAACGGGAAAAAACCAGCGGACATGAAAGTAACGGTTCCTGATAAGCTGGATCTGATCTTGAACCTGAAAGCAGCTAAGGCGCAAGGCGTTGAAGTGACGGATGCAATGAAAAATGCTGTGAAAGATAAAGAGAAAAACATCATTCAGTAAAGTTTGGGGATACAAAAGGGGTGGACGTCACTTTCGTTCACCTCTTTTTTTCTCCCGTCTGACCTGAGGGATGGGTATTGTTTATTTTTAAACTAGGAGGTTGTTACAACATGATGGATTCCATGAACGGTGCTGTCGAGCTGGGGCTTCTCTATGCCCTGATGGCACTTGGTGTCTATATCACTTTTCGGATACTCGATTTCCCTGACTTGACGGTGGACGGGAGTTTTACGACGGGCGGAGCGATTGCGGCTATTATGATTTCGCATGGCTACTCGCCAGTGCTCGCTTGTTTGGCTGCTTTTACAGGGGGACTAGCTGCGGGGGCTTGTACGGGATTGCTTCACACGAAGGGGAAAATTAACGGGCTTTTGTCTGGTATCTTGATGATGATTGCCTTGTATTCGATTAATATGCGGATTATGGGAAGACCGAACATTTCGCTGCTTGGTGCGGATACCATGTTCACGTCCATATCTCCGATTGCAGTAGGATTCATTGTCGTGATTTTGTTTAAACTGCTGCTAGACGGGTTTCTGCATACGGATCTGGGGCTGTCGCTACGTGCAACGGGGGATAACGCCCGCATGATTCGCAGCTTTGGATCAAATACAGATAATACCACAATCCTAGGTGTCAGCTTATCGAATGGATTAGTAGCGCTTTCCGGTGCGATGATTGCTCAGCAGTCAGGGTTTGCCGATATATCAATGGGAATCGGGATGATTGTCATTGGTTTGGCTTCCGTCATTATCGGAGAAGCGATCTTTGGTTCCCAGAGTGTGTTCCGAGCGACACTTGCGGCTGTTCTTGGCTCTATTGTGTATCGCATCGTGGTGGCTTTGGCGCTGCGCGTTGAGTGGCTCAATGCCTCTGACTTGAAACTGATTACAGCGATTATCGTTATCATCGCGCTTGTGCTGCCATCCGTGCAGCGGTCTATTCGGCAAAAGGCAACGGCCAAACGCCGCTCTGCTGAGCTTATCGCCCGTGCTGTGCAAATGAATAAGGGAGGTGGCCGCTGATGCTTAAGCTCTCGAATGTTTCCAAACTGTTTAACCCTGGTTCAGCCGATGAGAAAATTGCGCTGATCGGCATTAACTTAACCCTGAAGCCCGGCGACTTCGTCACGGTCATTGGCAGTAACGGCGCCGGCAAATCTACGTTGATGAACATCATCTCCGGCGTGATGACGCCCGATGCCGGCGAAGTGTCGATCAGTGGTGAGACGATCCACCACCTGCCTGAATACGAGCGCAGCCGCTGGATCGGCCGCGTCTTTCAAGATCCCATGGCGGGGACCGCTCCTCGAATGACCATCGAGGAGAATCTCGCCATGGCGTACACCCGCGGCAAGAAGCGCGGGCTTAGCTTCGGCACCAACGCGCGTAGACGCGCGTTGTTCCTGGAGCAGCTGCAGCGCCTGGGCATCGGCCTGGAGGGCCGTCTGCGCGCGAAGGTGGGCCTGCTCTCCGGCGGAGAGCGTCAAGCCCTCAGCTTGCTGATGGCGACCTTCACCCAACCGCAGATTCTGCTGCTGGATGAGCATACCGCCGCGCTCGATCCTGCGCGGGCGGAGCTAATCACACGATTGACCGAGGAAATCGTGCGCGAAATGAAGCTGACCACGCTCATGGTCACGCATAACATGGAGCAGGCGATTCGTCTAGGCAATCGCCTGATCATGATGGATAAGGGCCGCATCATCCTCGATGTGAGCGAGGAGCGGAAAAAGGACCTCACCGTGGAGCAACTGCTCGGTGAGTTCGAGAACATCAGCGGCAGCAAGCTGTCGGATGACCGCGTGGTTTTGGGTTAATAAGAAGAAGCCTTCCGTGCAAGGAGTTATCCTTGGCTGAAGGCTTTTTTGTTTGAGTAGAGCGGCTATTGCGAGAGAAGCTGCTTTAAGTGGCAAGAGCTGGAGGTAGCTACTCCAAGTGACAAAGATGCAGCAAGAATGCTTGTTAGCGAGAATGGTGCGGGATGAGGAAGTTAAACAAGTTAAAGTGAATCGGTGCTATTCCACCTATGTAGAATTAGCTACTCCAAAAGTGAAGGTTGCTCGTTCTCGTGGATGCGCAAATAAGGGCTATCCCTTGGTTGCACTTTGTACAATCAAATGAGCCTAAGCATGCTTTGGCAGCATGCTATGTTGCATTTAATACAACCATTTGCTTCTTAAAGATGGCTATACGGCCCATTTTGGTGAAATTGTTGTATTTTGTATAATGAAAGGTGGCTCCAGCTCATAAAAGCCATCAAATCGTTGTATAAAGTACAACGTAGCCCCACATCAAAGAGACGAGAAAGCCAAAAAGGCCGTCTCAACGCCGGCAGCAAGCCAGATGGCAGCTAAAAAGAAAAAGTCCCTACTCCACTGTCTAATACACAGTAAGGGTAAGGACTTTTCTAATTATTTAGCTGCTTCAGGCTTGATTACCGCAGCAATTGCAGCAGGAGATTCTTTCTCAATCGGGCGTTTGCCGACGAATAAGCTGAGTGGCAATGCAACTAGCACGATGAAGGTAGCTAGTAGATACACATCGTTCACACTCATTGTAAAAGATTGCATGCCGATAACGACTTTATCCGTGATTCCGCTAGCAGCGAGGTCCTGGGAATGGGTCGCAGTTTGGGAGGCTAGAACGGATGTGAAAAGAGCAATAGCGAAAGAGCCAAAAACGTTACGCACCCAGTTGCTCATGGATGTTGCATGACCGGACAGCGTGCGTGGAATTTGCTCCATACCGGCGTTACTTGCAGGCATTGTCGCAAAAGCGATCCCGACGTTACGTACGATCATCCAGAATACGATATAGCCGCGGGAAACATCGACACTCAACCAGCTAAGTGTTAATGTGCCTATTGCAATCATGGAAATTCCGGCAAACAGGAGAATGCGCGGACCTAGAATACTGTATAGTTTACCTACAATCGGCATACAGAGCGCCATAGCAAGAGAAGCTGGCAGCAGGATCAAGCCAGTATCGAGCGGCGTGACATGTTGAATATTTTGCAGGAAAATAGGTGTAAGGAAAGTTCCTGAGTACAAGCTGATAGTAACAATACTAGAAATAATAAGTGTCAAAGAGTAACGCGCATTAGCTAGGACGCGAACATTCAGCAAAGGAGAATCTGCTTTCAGTTCCCTCCAAATGAAGAGACCGAGCATAAGTATACCTCCTGCGAACAAACCGATGACACGACCCGATGCCCATCCCCAAGAATGACCTTGAGAGAAAGCAACGAGTAAAGAGAGACTTCCAAGGACGACGGTAACTAAACCGATCGCATCGAACCTTTTCGGCACAGAAAGACGGTAGAATGGAATTAGCTTGAGAACGAGAAAAATAGCAATAAGTCCAACGGGTACATTAAGCAGGAATAACCAGTGCCAGCTCCAATTTTGCAGAAGCCAGCCGCTCAAAGTCGGCCCGATAGCAGGAGCCATCATAGCGGATAAGGACCATAGGGATATCGCAATAGGCTGCTTGTCACGAGGAATGACCTGATATACGATAGTCATCGTCGCTGGCATAATGAGCCCGCTGAATGCCCCTTGGATGATACGGAAAGCAATAAGGGAGGAAGCATCCCATGAAATTGCACATAATAAGGAAAAGATAGTAAAGCCGACTAGAGCCAAAGCGTACAGACGTTTATAGCTGAATCGCTCCCCTAAATAACCAGTTATAGGGGCAATCGTACCGCTTGCGAGCATGAATCCTGTGATTGTCCATTGGATTTTACTCAAATCAGCATGAAAATGTTCACTCAAAATCGGTATAGCAATATTAATTGTGCTCATACTCAAGATCGAAACGAAAGATCCGAAGAAGATTGCAATCATAATTGGCCAGAAACGAACCTGTTGTAAATCATCCTTGCTCACTTGATACCTCCACTCTCCATTGATCTTACTCGCCGGATTCTCTATAATTTGAATGAAAATCATCATACTACCAAAGTGGATATATGTCAATTATGACATAACGAGGAGTTCCTATGAATACCCTTTCCTATGGCTTGCTCAGCCTACTATCTAAAGATTCCCGAACGGGTTATGAGCTTATGCAGCATATTCAGCCTTTTTGGCCAGCAAAGCACAGTCAAATATACCCACTCCTTGCTCAGTTAGAGCAGAAGGGGTATGTTGAATTTGTACATGTACTACAGTCGGATAAACCGGATAAAAAGGTATATTCGTTAACAGAAATTGGATTGAAGGCACTTCAGGAGTGGATTGGGCTGCCGACAGACCCTCCGGTAACGCGTGATGAATTTGCGTTGAAAGTATATTGCATTGGCCTCGTAAACAAAGAAGAGGCAATGAAAATGCTGATTGAGCGCGAAAGCTATTATAAAGGGAAGAAAGAGCGATTTATAGAGAGCTTTGAGAAGGTCAAAGGACTAAGTGAGATACCGCTTGAGGAGTTAGGGATACATGACCGCTTGTTCGGTAATTATGTCCTGATAAGGAAAGCCACGCTCAAAGTAGATGCAGACCTGGAATGGTGTGCGTGGATGAAGTCGAAGCTGCAATAGGTAGATTCATGGCAGTGTCATTCAGTAACCAAGTTCCTGAATGACAGTTTGAATCTTCTGAAGGCGAATATACTCCGATTTCTCCAGCTGGGGACGGAAATAGGCGTACAAGTAAGCCGCGTCATGGAAGTCCAGTCCGGGGTAGCACACAACCTCTTGAACAACCTGTGGGTTATCCATGATAACTTGCCATTCTCCTGTGCGTTCCGCTGGTGAAATGGTCGACAGGACATGCTTCTTCGCGGCTAAGGTAGCTTCCAACTCGGCCCAAACGCGCTCCCACGACGGACTGAAATGAACCGGCTCAGGAAATAGGCGGCTAGCTTTTGCTAGGATCTGCTCTAGGCCAGGGATGTCCGCATCTCCGGCTGCTTTGATTGCTTCGGTTAAGCCGTCCAGCAGGCGGCGAAAGCCAGCATAACCCTCAGAGATTACCTCTTGCTGATAAGCTGCTTCAGCTTCGGCACTTCTTAGCATGGAAAACTCGGTATACGTGTTCGTTATCATCCGGTGAGATCCCCCTAAACAGTTACTTTCTCCAAAATGTATCACAAATTTTTTGCCAAAAAAAGCCCTTACATACAATTGGCCTTGATTGGTTTAAATTCAGTTTATAAAAGTGCCTTATGCTCAAGGAAGATAAAAAATTAGACCAACAAGAAGCGAGGCTGGATGTAAAATGGCTCCAATTCTGATCGTAGATGATGATCCTTATATTCGTGAGCTGGTCCGCGTCTTTATGCTGAACGAAGGTTTCGATGTGGTTGAAGCTTCGGACGGCGCGGAAGCGCTCAAGCTGTTAGAAACCGTCCAAGTCGATATGGTGATTATGGATATCATGATGCCGAATATGGATGGATGGGAGCTCTGCAAGGAACTGCGGGAGCACTATGATATCCCGCTGCTCATGCTCACCGCCAAAGGCGAGACTTCGCAGAAGGTCAAAGGCTTCGAGCTGGGGACGGATGACTACCTCGTTAAGCCCTTCGAGCCTGTGGAGCTTGCGATGCGGGTTAAAGCGCTGCTGAAACGTTATAAAATTGCTTCGTCCCAAACCGTTCAGGTCGGCGACCTAAGCATGAACAAAAAAACCTACGAGGTAACCGTCGGTTCCGAGAGTTTGACGCTGCCGCTCAAAGAATTTGAGCTGCTATATAAGTTGGCGAGTTACCCGGGAAAAACGTTCTCACGCGACCAGTTAATCGAGCAGATCTGGGGCTTTGATTACGAAGGCAATGAGCGGACCATTGATGTTCATATCAATAGGCTCCGCGAACGGTTTCCAGAGGAGCGGCACGCTTTTCGCATTGCGACGATTCGGGGGTTAGGCTACCGGATGGAGGTCCTGCAATCATGAACAGGAGAGCGCGGAGGAAGGATCATAGAAGTCGCGGCCAGCGTGTACGCGGCACTTTGTTCGCCATAGGTTTTTTTCTGCTCATTATTCTGTACTGGCTGGGTGCCTTCTATGGGACAGAGTGGTTCTACGCCTATATCGATAAGCGCCCAAGTGAAGTGTTCGTTCAGCTTATTAACTGTATTAGCGGAATGTTTCTTTGGGGCGTCACCATGACTTTCTTAGGTAGGTTCTTCCGCAGTGAGCAAATGAAATTCTTCAAGACCATGATTGCGGCAATCCAAAGCATGTCCAGAGGGGATTTCAATGTGTCCGTTGACAATAATCCTCACAATGGCCCTTTTGTAGAGCTGGTTGATTCCATCAACAACATGGCGGTGGAGCTGGGGCAATTGGAGAAAATGAGGCAGGAATTCATCTCTAACGTTTCTCATGAAATTCAATCTCCGCTCACTTCTATCAGCGGTTTTTCGCGAGCGCTCCAGAACGAGACCATTACGCTAGAAGAACGCAAGCATTATTTGGAAATTATTGAGGCCGAAAGCACGCGTCTTTCCAAGCTGAGTGATAACTTGCTCAAATTATCGTCGCTAGAGTCACAACATCACCCTTTTGAACCGAAAAGTTACCGTCTAGATAAGCAAATACGCAATCATATTCTTGCTTGTGAACCGCAATGGATAGAGAAAAACATCGAGATGGACATTGACTTGGAACCAGTAACCCTATCGGCTGATGAAGATCTGCTGAGCCAGGTGTGGACGAATTTAATTCATAATGCGGTTAAATTCACGCCCGTTGGCGGCACAATAGGTGTCCATGTTGAAAGCACTCGTAAAGAAGCCATCATCCGAATATCCAATAACGGCGCTAATATTTCTGAGGAAGATTTGCCGCATATATTTGAACGCTTCTACAAAGCGGATAAATCGCGAAATCGAACCCATGGCGGCAACGGATTAGGACTTTCGATCGTGAAAAAAATCATTGATATGCATGCAGGTGCGATATCCGTAGAGAGTAAACCGGAGAAGAAGACGACTTTTATCGTTCGGCTGTCGCTGCTGGAATCTTAAAGGGACGCAAATAGAGACCCCCGCTTATCAGTGATAACCGGGGGTCTCTAAGTTTCATACATGGTATTCAATTGTCCCTAAACACACTCCAATCAAACCAACTTCCGTTGAAATTACGACTTAACGCTGTTACGGATCCTTTCCTCGAATAAACGCTGTTCACATTTACCGCCTCTGGGTTCCCACATGCCCGATGAACGTAACTCGTTCCCGCACCTTTTCTTCCGTCGTAAGAAGGAAAAGTGGGCATGTTTCGCTAACCTTGTCCATTGGACTATCCCCTTCCTAAGTTGAGAATATCCTGGCTACTCTTGGGGGTCCTTACCAGCTGTAAGGTTTGTCCTTCAAGTGAGCCTAAACCAACTATAGCCTATTATTAAAATATTGTAAATATTCAGAATATTTGCTAAAAAGCGATTATTACCGACTAGTTTAGTGTTTCCTTTGATTTTCTCCGAATTGCGTAGTTTTTGTAAAGGATGCGTAGTTCTATTTCGTTTGGATCAGTTGAAGCAGTTTTTTGGGAGCAGTTCGGGCATACCCCTCTGTGATTAGGTCGGTTATTTCGGACCAGGGAACTAGGTCCATATCGCGAATCGACACCCAACCATGCTGTCCGATATAGGCCGTCCTATAATAGGGCGTACCCTCCTGTTGGAGGAGAAATTCTTGCGTCGTCATATTGGTCTTGATTGCAGTGGAAGGTTGTCCATCCGTTTCTCCCATCATGACGAAGGGTTTGTCCTTCACGCGAAAGGTGACATGGCCAAAACCGTCGATCTTCTCTACAACTTCAGGAAGTTGTTCGCAGAAAGCTCTTACTTTGGCAACTCCTTCTAGACCTTTGGCTGTTACAAATTGATGATGTGTCATAGATAATCTCCTTATGCTTGAAAAGATAACTGGCGAGAAAAACCTTTGAATCTGGAGCCTTGATAAGTCAGTATTCCCTGGTCTCCCTCAACGATATAACCAAACTGATCTCTTCCGACGCGCAATTCTAATCGCTCGCGGTCCTCAAATTCAAATGTAGCATAATAGCTCGTATTCGCACTCGAATCCCCGGAACCTCCGCTAACCTGCATTCTTTTGGCTACCACCTTGCAGGTTAGGTTGTGGATGGGGGAAGCGTTATTGGATGACCAGGAGATAAATCCTTTGATGGCCATGAACATAAGTAAACAAATGACAAGAATAAAGATAATTGCAACGACAAAAAAGATGATGCTACCACTTGTGAAATTACCTATGTTAAAACCTGTTGACATAACAATCACTCCTCCAAGTTTCGTAGTAAATTCTCGGACTTTTTTAGAGGAATCTTTTGACGAATCGATACCCAGTTTCATGAAACCCAAGCGGTTGCTTCGCATTCCGGCTATCCGCATTGTTCTCGGAACCTGTAATCCACCACATCCCGGTGCAAGCGTGCTCTTGGGTCAACTGCTCTGCATAGCTCTTTAACTTATCTGCTGCTGCTGGGCGGCTGCTCGTCTCCTCCATGGAAATGACGGAGATTTCACTAAACTTCACAACGGTATCGTCCGCCTGGCGAATACGAAAACCTAAAGTGCCTAGAATTTGGTTCTCTTCTTCGTATACATAGAGGGATTCATCGGGATTGTCACGTATAAAATGCAGCCTATTTTCAATGTGCAAAGGAGAAATCATCTTGCCTGTCCGCCTGGAAACAAAATTGCTGATTTCTTTCGTATCTTGGGGTTGTGCTTCTCGAATGATATACGTCATTACGGGCCTTCTTTCTATGATCCTATGATTCTGCTAATTATACCATATATTGGAACATGAGTTCTACATTTGCATAAAAAAACCCGCCGAAGGGCGGGTTGAGCGTCACGAATCACGCTTGCGCATGGATCGTGTTCAATGTTGTACGGTCGCTCGCTTGCACGAGCTTGATGAGCAGCTCTTTTGCTGCAGCATAGTCATCCACGTGAAGAATCGACGCGGACGTATGGATATAACGCGCGCAGACGCCAATCACGGCAGAAGGAATTCCGGTACCTTGCACGTGCACCAGTCCGGCGTCCGTACCGCCCGCCGAAATAAAATATTGATATGGAATCTTATGCGTCTCCGCCGTATCCAGAATGAACTCGACCATCCCGCGATGGGTGATCATCGTTGGGTCAAAAATGCGCAGCAGCGCTCCGCGCCCCAGCTGCCCAAAAGCATTGCGGTCGCCGGTCATATCCCCGGCGGCACTGGCATCCAGCGCGTAGAACAAGTCCGGCTGGATGAGATTCGCTGCCGTGCGACCACCGCGCACGCCAACCTCTTCCTGGACGGTAGCGCCCGCGTACAGGACATTAGGGAGCTTCGGCCCGCCGTGAAGCTCCTTCAACAGTTCAATCGCCAGGCCCACGCCGTAGCGATTGTCCCAAGCTTTGGCCATGATCCGCTTCGGATTGGCCAGGGGCGTGAACGGGCAGATGGGAACAATCTGCTGCCCGAGCTTGATGCCGATGGCGAGTGCATCGGCTTTATCTTCAGCCCCGATGTCAATGTACATCGTCTTGATGTCTGCGGGCTTGCTGCGCGCCGCTTCGTCCAGCAAGTGCACGGGCACGGAGCCGATCACGCCGATGATCGGCCCCCGCTCGGTCATGATCTGCACGCGCTGGGCGGGCAGCACTTGACTGAACCAGCCGCCGAGGGGCTGGAATTTGATGGTGCCGTGCTCGGTGATGCCGCTAACCATGAAGCCAACCTCGTCGAAATGGCCGGCAACCATGATTCGGGGACCAGCCTCGTCGCCACGCAGGATGCCGAACAAGCTGCCGAGGCCGTCTTGGACGAACTCGTCGGTATATTTCTCCATTTCGCCGCGGACAAACCTGCGGATGTCTCGTTCGAAGCCAGGTGCTGCCTGGAGTTCAGTCAATGTTCGGAAAAGCTCTAACGTTTCAGTATTCATGGGAAATCCTCACTTTTTTTGCATGATGGGGTAGTGCGATAAACTTTATTTTATCATAACAGAAAAAAAAATGAGTTTTAGGCGAAAGACAGCTTTACAAAACTAATGACATTAGTTATTATACTTATATAGATAACAAGCGGGAGGCGTTCAAAATGAAAGTAACGAAAATAGGTTCTTTGTATCAGGTGGCTTTTATGCCGAGATTTTTTCCGGTGAATTGTTATTTGGTGGAGGAAGAAAACGAATTGACGCTAGTTGATGCGGCTTTGCCATTCAGTGTAAAAGGGATTCTTCAGGCCGCAGAGAGTATTGGTAAACCAATTACGCGCATCGTGCTTACTCATGCACATGGCGACCATATCGGAGCGTTAGATGGGTTGAAAAAAGTTCTGCCGCAGGCGAAGGTGTATATTTCGCGAAGAGATGCCAAACTACTGGCGGGCAGCAAGGAACTGGAAGCCGGTGAACCGAATACGCCGATTAAAGGAGACGTTCCGAAGGCGGTACAGACGAAGCCGGATGTACTGTTGAAGGATGGCGATTACGTAGGTTCGCTCCAAGCCATTGCCGCTCCAGGGCATACGCCGGGATTGATGGCATTCCTGGATGTACGCAGCCGCGCGTTGATTGCCGGTGATGCTTTTCAAGTTCGCGGCGGAGTAGCGGTTTCCGGGTTAATGAAGTTATGGTTTCCGTTCCCGGCTATGGCAACATGGAACAAAGAAGTCTCACTGGAGAGCGCACGCAAATTGAGGCAGCTATCTCCAAGTGTTCTTGCTGTTGGACACGGCGTAATGATTGAACAGCCGCTTGCGGTGATCGACCGCGCCATTGCGGAAGCAGCTCAAAAATTTCAGATGGCAGCAGCAAACATTTAGGTAAGGGACGGGACATCAATGGCACAACGAGGACTAGACGCAGAAAATGTGCTGCAAGCAGCTGTGGAGATGACGGATACACAAGGTGTCGAAGGCCTAACACTAGCAGCATTAGCAGCCAAATTGAATGTAAAGACGCCTTCACTCTATAACCATATTAAAGGTTTACCTGATCTTAGGATGCAACTTTCCCGGCGTGGATTGATGCTTATCAAGGCGGCTATGGTCGATGCGGTGATTGGCAAAGCGAAAGACGATGCGCTGTTAGCCGTAGGCTTTGCTTACGTGAATTTTGCCAGAAATCACCCGGGTCTTTATGAAGCGATATCCATCTTGCCTGATTATGAAGATCCGGAGCTTAGGG
Source organism: Paenibacillus sp. J22R67 (assembly GCF_059692175.1). Classification (NCBI taxonomy): domain Bacteria; kingdom Bacillati; phylum Bacillota; class Bacilli; order Caryophanales; family Paenibacillaceae; genus Paenibacillus; species Paenibacillus sp. J22R67. Next base: position 184,736 of record NZ_JCAUAX010000009.1, read on the forward strand.
AGGCGGGCAACGATGTTGTGCTTTTCCTGCTGCGGGTTCTTGCTCCGTATGGACTCAGCGAGGAAGATGCGCTGCATGTGGTGCGCGGCTTTCGGAGTATGGTGCATGGATTCGCGTCGCTTGAACATAGGAACGGGTTCCGCATGGGTCTTGAACGTGATGAGAGTTTGCGGCGATTGCTGCAGACTTATTTAAAGGGACTGCGGGCGTCGGTGGAATGATGCTTGAATTCATTGCACTAAGTACAACATAGAAGGCGACAATCGGTGAACTAAGGCGATAATGTTGCACAAAGTACAATCATTTAGACCGAGCTGCGCGAAAATCACATAGATCTGTCCGAAATGTTGCACAAAGTACAACATAGAAGGCGACATTGGTTCAATTGAGGACATAATGTTGCACAAAGTGCAACAAAAGTGCAACAAGGAGAAAGCAGAAGTCCTTGGGAGCTGGTATTGGAAGGCGATCCTGGACCATTCTATGACGCTATCCACTATACAAACGCCTTCCACCTCATCCCCAATAACAAATTTCAAAAAGCCTTTGCGTGAACAACGCTAAGGCTTTACTTGTTTGTGTTTGCTACTTTAACTAAACCCCACTAACCCATCACACTATTCACTATACAGCAAACTTCTACCTAACCAGCAAATAACAAATTAATCAAACCTAGCGTGAATAACGCTAAGGCTTACGGAACTAGAGTCTTTTATTTGGAGTAAACGAGCAGTTTCCTCTTTGGGCGGAACTGATAAAATAGTGGAATTTAGTAAACTAGGCTCGCTATTTCGTGATTCTGCTGTAAGATTAGCACGAGTCAGGATAAGATTGCGGTTTTGATGGTTGGAATAGGTGTGTACATTGGATTTCGTCCAATGAAATGAGCAAATTTGGTGCGTCGTTGGTGTTTGCATTGGAAATCATCCAATGAGGCTGCACGGCTTCTACTGCCCATTACGCTGAATCCCTTACGTGCGCGACTCGTCTGTCCAGTCCTCAAGCCTCTTCCGCAGCGATCGACGATGGCAAACATGCTTCCACCGGAAGCCCAGAATCTACAAAGCCCATATCGACAGCTCGCCATAAATAGAGCGATGCGAAGCTCCGGTAAGGCGACCATATCGGAGCGATTTGCCCCAAGTAGTTGCCGTCTTTGCGCTCCTCCATTTGGTGCAGCCAGCGGGCACCGCGCTGGAGACCCGCATCGCCGACGGACATGACATCCTGCAGGCCCAAAGCAAAAATCATAAACATCTCTGCTGTCCATACACCAATGCCTTTGACACTAGTAAGCTGCTTCAGAAGCTCCTCGTTATCGAGCTCATGCAAGGCTTCCAAACGCAGATCTCCGGCTATGACCTTCGTGCTAAGATCGCGAATGTAGCGGATCTTGGGAAAGGAGACCCCACACTGCCGTATGGCAGCCTCATCTGCAGTAAGCACGAGCTCAGGGGTGAATGCTGGCAAAACTAGCTTCACTCTGGCCTTGATAGTACCTGCCGCTTTGGCGGATAGCTGTTGAGAAATAATGGACATGGCCAAGGACTCAAAGGGCGAGGAACTTGGTGTTAAAGTCAGCTCGCCAACCAGGCGGATGAGGCAAGCTAAGCGGTCGTCTGCTTCAGAAAGCGCAAGGATAGCAGGGTGATCTTTATGTAACAGGATGGTTGTAAGCGTTGAGACGGGCGGATCTTGTTCATTAGAGTGAGCGATATCCAACATAGCAGTTTACCTCCTTAAAAGTCTTAAAAGTTAAACGAGTAAATGTACGCAGATGCACTTCTAGTATAAAGATTCATAGGTGTCCGTTCTTCAAGTATAATAGGGAGACAAAACCTGGTAAATAGAAGGAGCAGAGCACTTCAATGACCAATGAAATGGGTAAGGATCATGCAATTCCCCGAAGAAATGTGGGGATTTTCGCACACGTGGACGCGGGCAAAACGACGACAACCGAGCATTTGCTTTATCATAGCGGGCGAATCCGCGCCTTAGGCAGTGTGGATAGCGGTACCGCGCAAACGGATTCTATGGATGTAGAGCGGGAACGCGGCATTTCGGTGCGCAGTGCTACGACCACTTTTACATGGAAGGAAACGTCGATTAACCTGGTAGACACTCCCGGGCATGTAGATTTCCTATCAGAGGTGGAGCGCTCTTTGCGAGTGATGGATGGGGCGATTCTGATTGTTTCTGCCGTTGAAGGCGTGCAGTCACAGACCGAGATGATCTGGCATGCGCTGCAGACGCTCCAAATTCCAACTCTGCTGTATGTGAATAAAATGGACCGCGTCGGCGCGGACGCGGCCAGAGTGCTGCGCGACATAGAGAAGCAGCTCACGGGCATGGCGGTGCCGATCTATGCACCGCTCGGCGCTGAAGACACGTTCCGCGGCGCGGAGAACGTGCTGATTGAGGGCGCGTCCGGCGCGCCCAGCTTCGACCTCACGGCAGCGGTCGAAAAGCTGTCCGAGCTCGATGAGCAGCTGCTCACGAGCTACATCGAAGGCGTGCCCATCGCGGCACGCGAAGTAAAAGCAGCCCTGCAGCGATATACGCGGCAGGGGCAGGCCTTTCCATTGCTCGTCGGCGCATCGAGCAAAGGATTAGGCATCGAGGAGCTGATGGAAGCCATCCTCGATTATTTGCCCGGGCCGAGCGGCAGCGCGGAGCAGCCGCTTTCGGCCGTGGTCTTCAAGGTCGAGCGGGACAAGACCATGGGAAGAATGGCGTACGTCCGCCTCTACGAGGGGACGATCCGCAACCGGGACACCGTGCTTAATGCCACGCGGGGCGTGGAGGAGAAGGTGACCCAGATTCGCAAAATCGACGGCCGCCGCGCCGAAGATATCGGTTATGTCGCAGCTGGCGACATCGCGGCTGTCTGCGGCTTGACGCAGGTGCGCATCGGCGATGTGCTAGGCCGGCCTGACGCTGTACCGCCGGCTCCACGGCTCGCAGTGCCGCTGTTGACCGTGCAGGTGCATGCGGAAAGCGACGCGCAGTACCCGGCACTTGTAGCCGCGCTGCAGGAGCTAACGGACGAAGATCCCCTGCTTGATTTGCAGTGGCTCCAAGAAGAGCGCGAGCTGCACGTGAAGGTTATGGGCGCCATCCAGCTTGAGATTCTGACCAGTCTGCTGGCTTCGCGTTTTGGGCTGCACGTAAGGTTCGATCAGCCCTCCGTGATCTACAAAGAAACGCCTTCTCAGCCAGGTGAAGGCTTCATTGCTTATACAATGCCCAAGCCGTGCTGGGCCATTCTGCGCTTTCGCATCGAGCCCGGGGCGCCGGGCAGCGGGTTAATATACTCATCGCAGGTGCGCGCTGATCAATTGCTGGTGCAGTACCAGAGCGAAGTGGAGCGCCGTGTGCCGGAAGCCCTACAGCAGGGACTGCTCGGTTGGGAAGTTACCGATCTCAAGGTAACGCTTGTGGAAGGGGAGCATCATGTCTGGCATACTCATCCGCTCGATTTTGCTGTTGCGACACCGATGGGGCTCATGCAGGGTTTGGCGCAAACGGGGACCACACTGCTTGAGCCGATGCTGCAAGTGCGAATAACCGTTCCAGAGGTTTACGGAGGTAAGGTGCTGAGCGATCTGGTGCAAATGCGGGCGAGCTTTGATCCGCCTCAGTTGAGCGGTGATCGCTTTGTTGTTGAGGGCCGACTGCCGGTGGCTACTTCCTTGGACTATCCAGTGAAGCTCAGCGCGATGTCCGGAGGCAGAGGTGTCATCACCTCATCGTTCGGGGGTTATCAGCCAAGTCCGCCAGATGTGCATGCGGAGCGGAAGCGGCGGGGCGTGAATCCGCTCGACCAATCCAAATACATTTTAGCCGTACGCAAGGCGCTCTCCACATGACCTAGAATGGGCGGCTGTTCGCATTGACAGGTGGGGCAGGTCTCAGTACAATGGGAAGTAAGTTAATAACATGTGACGGAGAACAGGAGACTCACAGAGGATTGCCATTTGCATATGAATTGGCACATCTTTTGGTGAGTTTTTTTGTTGTCATCCCCCTAAGGGGCGTGCATAGGAACGAGTGAACGGAGATGATGAACTTGTCTTTGCAGGAGCAACGGATTTTACCGGCGATTCGCAAAATGAAGGATTTAGAGAAGCTGCTAAAAACTTCTTATACCTATATTGTGCTGCTGGACAGCCATATCGGGCAGTTGAAAAGCATTGTGGATCTGGGCCGGGCAAACGGCAAGAAGCTGCTGCTGCACGCGGATTTGATTGAAGGACTGAAGAATGACGAGTATGCGGCTGAGTTTCTGTGCCAAAGCATACGTCCTGCCGGGATCATTTCTACACGGGGAACGGTCATTACGAAGACGAAACAGAATGGGCTCATCGCCATTCAGCGGCTTTTTCTCCTAGACAGCAGCGCACTTGAAAAAAGCTACACGCTTCTGGAACGCACGCAGCCAGATTACATCGAAGTCCTTCCTGGCATCATTCCACACATTATTAAGGAAGTGAAGGAGCGTTCGGGTATTCCGATTTTTGCAGGAGGACTCATTCGTTCTGTAGGTGACGTGGAGCAGGCATTAGGAGCTGGAGCGACAGCTGTCACGACGTCGAACATCGAGCTGTGGCAGCAGTATCATCAACGATCCTAACTATTGGAGGTATAACAATGGCAGAAGCCGTTTCCTATATTCTTTCGCTGGATCAGGGGACGACAAGTTCCAGAGCGATTCTATTTAATCAAAAAGGCAGCATCGTACACACGGCTCAGCAGGAGTTTAAGCAGCATTTCCCGAAGCCGGGCTGGGTTGAGCACGATGCGAATGAAATATGGCTTTCGATTCAAGGTGTCATCGCGGCCGTATTGTCGGAATCCGGTGTGCAGCCTGCGGAGATCGCAGGCATAGGCATCACGAACCAACGTGAAACGGCGGTTGTATGGGATCGGCACACGGGAATGCCCGTGTATCATGCCATTGTCTGGCAGTCTCGCCAGACAGCCGATATTTGTGAAACACTTAAGGCACAAGGGCTTAACGACATTTTTAGGGAACGCACAGGGCTTTTAATTGACGCTTACTTTTCGGGCACCAAGATCAAATGGATTCTGGATCACGTGGATGGCGCAAAAGAGAAAGCGGAGCGTGGAGATTTATTATTTGGTACGATGGACACTTGGCTGATTTGGAAGCTTACCGGCGGCAAAGCGCACGTAACGGACTATTCCAACGCCTCGCGAACACTGCTTTATAATATACATGAGCTGAAGTGGGATGAAGAGCTGTTAGGTTATCTAGACATCCCAGCTTCCATGCTGCCAGAGGTGCGTTCTTCTTCGGAAGTGTATGGGCATACGCAGGAACATCTCTTTTTCGGCTCGGCGATCCCGATTGCGGGTGCGGCGGGTGATCAGCAGGCGGCCTTGTTCGGGCAGGCTTGTTTTGAAAAAGGGATGGCCAAGAACACCTATGGCACCGGCTGTTTCATGCTGATGAATACAGGTAATCATGCGATTCCGTCGCGCAGCGGGCTTTTGACCACGATTGCTTGGGGGCTGAACGGGAAGGTAGAATATGCGCTGGAAGGCAGTATTTTCGTAGCGGGGTCGGCCATTCAGTGGCTGCGTGACGGGCTGCGGATGATCAAAATGGCTCAGGATACCGAGGCATATGCACAGCGTGTAGAGTCGACAGACGGCGTGTATGTCGTTCCGGCTTTTGTTGGACTGGGTACGCCATACTGGGATAGCGATGTTCGAGGCGCGATTTTCGGGCTGACACGCGGGACTTCCAAGGAGCATTTTATCCGGGCTACACTCGAATCCCTTGCCTACCAGACAAAGGATGTGCTGCAGGCGATGGAAGACGATTCCGGCATTCAGCTGACGAAGCTGCGTGTCGATGGCGGTGCGGTGAAGAACAACTTCCTTATGCAGTTCCAGAGCGACATGCTGGGTGTCACGGTGGAGCGTCCGGTCATTAGTGAAACGACAGCGCTTGGCGCAGCTTTTTTGGCTGGGCTCGCTGTAGGCTTTTGGAAAGATCAAGCGGAGATTGCGGCGCAATGGCAGGTGGATGAGGCCTTTGGGCCTGTGATGGAGACGGAGCGTCAAGAACAATTGTACAACGGTTGGAAAAAAGCAGTTAAAGCCGCGATGGCTTTTAAATAATTTGTGCCATGATATGATATACTTATAACAAGTTAATAATTGGTTGGAGACAAGGGAGAAGCCACAGCGGCCTGCACGTGATAACGTGTTGGGTTTGTTGCGGCTTTTTATTTTTCATATGCGAGGGGAGATTTTCAAGATGACTGGGATGACGGAAATGACAGATAACTTTAGCGGGTTAAAAAGAAAAGAAATGCTGCAAGCCATGTCGGAGAGGCCATTTGATCTAATCGTAATTGGCGGAGGCATTACAGGTGCAGGTATTGCGTTGGATGCTCAGAGCAGAGGGCTGCGCACGGCGTTGATTGATATGCAGGACTTTGCGGCGGGAACGTCGAGCCGGTCGACGAAGCTTGTGCACGGGGGGCTGCGATATTTGAAGCAGCTGGATGTGAAGGTTGTAGCCGAAGTAGGCAAAGAGCGTGCGATTGTGTACGAAAATGGTCCGCATGTAACGACACCGGAGTGGATGCTGTTGCCTTTTTATAAAGGGGGCACGTTCGGCAAGCTGTCTACCTCTCTTGGTTTAAGGGTTTACGATTTCTTAGCGGGAGTTAAACGAGTAGAGCGCCGTAAAATGTTTCGTCCAGAGGAAACGCTGGGGCATGAGCCGCTTTTGAAAAAGAAAGATCTGAGAGGCGGCGGCTATTATGTGGAATATCGCACGGATGATGCGCGTCTGACGATCGAAGTTATGAAAAAAGCTGTGGAGCTTGGCGCACAGGCCGTCAATTATGCCAAAGTGGAAGAGCTGCTGGTGGAAAATGGCAAGCTAGTTGGGGTTCGAGTGGCGGATCAGCTGGGTGGTGACGCCGGCGGCGAAAAGGGCGGTAAGTCGTCTTACTCGCTGTACGCGAGCAAGATTGTGAATGCAGCAGGACCTTGGGTGGATACGCTGCGCGAAATGGACCACTCCAAGAAGGGCAAAACGCTTCATCTGACCAAAGGGGTGCATCTGGTGTTCGATCAGAGCAAATTCCCGCTGCGTCAGGCGATTTATTTTGATACGCCGGATGGGCGCATGCTGTTTGCTATCCCGCGTGACGGCAAAACCTACGTCGGGACGACGGATACGAATTATAAAGGGGATATCGTGAATCCCCGAATTACCGTGGCGGACCGCGCCTATGTACTGCGCGCCGCGAACGAGATGTTCCCGACCCTTGGCTTGACGGAAGCGGACGTGGAGTCGAGCTGGACGGGGCTGCGCCCGCTGATCCATCAGGAGGGCAAAGATCCTTCCGAGATTTCGCGCCGAGATGAAATCTTCGTGTCGGACTCCGGCCTTATCTCGATGGCCGGGGGCAAGCTGACCGGCTACCGCAAAATGGCGGAGACGGTCGTGGACAAAATCGCCGCCATGCTGGTGGCGGAGGGTGTGGTTTCGGCGACTGCGCTGTCGCCGAGTCGTACGCGCACGTTGCCGATATCTGGCGGCAATGTGGGCGGCTCCGCGATGCTGGAGCCGTTCTTGCAGAGCAAAGTCAGCCAAGGCCAGCGGCTGGGGCTGACACGTGCTGAGGCTGCGCTGCTGGCGCGGCGATACGGCTCCAATGTGGATGCCGTGTTTGACTTGCTGGCGCAGTACAAGGATGAGGCCGAGTGCCAGGGGATGCCGGCCTCTGTGCTCGCTTCGCTCGTGTACGCGATCGAAAGCGAGATGGCTGTGAAGCCGGTGGATTTCTTCATTCGCCGCACGGGAGCCCTCTTCTTCGATATCGCGTGGGCACGGCAGTGGAAGGCGCCCGTGGTCGCCTTCATGGCGGAGCGCTTCGGCTGGGACGAAGCGCAGCAAGCGGCTTACACCGCCGAGTTGGAGCAGCTACTCCATGAGGCGGTGAACCCGCTCGAGGCGTAAACCAACGCCATCTCATGGAATGACGCAGATTCACTCAAACGCTTTTTGTACGGTAAGGGAACTACAGGGCGCTATTCAACCGTAATGGCTGGATAACAGGGTAAAGCGGAAATAGGGGGCCTTATATGCCCCGAAATCCTTCTTTTTGGCTAAATATCATAAAATAGAGGACCATAATTCCCCTTAATGGGCTATTACCCCAGTTATCCAGTGAATAGCGTATCATAGTTCCACTCGCCCTGGTCTTCATACAGCAAAAAAGAGCTATCTCATAGGTCATTTCTGACCTTTTGAGACAGCTCTTTTTATATTAACAATTAGGCTTTACTTGGTGTGTAACCAGGTGTGTTGATAATATCCGTAAGCTTCGAAGCTCCTTCGGAGTAGTACTTATCCGCATCTTCTCGTGTTGCGCGATTCAAGGATACTTGGAAATCAAGATCCTGTCTAAGGACATTTAGAATCTTTTCTTTCAGCTCGCCTGGATCCAAGTTAGCCGCTGAAGCCGCAAGGGTTTTTCCTTGACGAAGATCTTCAAGCACGTCTTTCTCTTCCTTTTTGCCGAAAACAGCGGTGTCGTTGATCACGAAATTAATGCGAGAATCGATTAGTTTTTGCAGATCCGCTTTAGCTGTAACGGACTCGGGTGTGTAACCAGGTGTGTTGATAATATCCGTGAGCTTCGCAGCCCCTTCGGAGTAATACTTGTCAGCATCTTCTTGTGTTGCGCGGTTCAAGGACACTTGGAAATCAAGATCCTGTCTCAGAAGGTTTAACACTTTCTCTTTCAGTTCGCCTGAATCCAATCTTGCCGCTGAGGCAACAAGCGTTTGACCTTGGCGAAGGTCTTCACGGACATCGCGCTCCTCTTTTTTACCGAAGACAGCTGTGTCATTGATTACACGATCGATACGCGATTGAATAACCTTTTGCAGATCCGCCTGAACAGCTTGAGTCGACTCTGGTTGGTAACCAGGCGTATTCAAAATACCCGCGAGTTTAGAAACAGCCTCAGCATAGGATTTGTTAGCATCTTCTTGTGCAGCATGGCCCATAGCGACTTGGAAATCAAGATCTTGTCGAATCACATTCGAGATTTTTTCCTTCAATTCACCTGGATCTAAGTTAGCTGCTGAAGCGACAAGCGTTTTGCCTTGATGCAAATCATCCCAAACGTCTTTCTCATCTTTTTTGGCGAAAAATGCTGTATCCGCAACAACATGGCTAATTCGGCTAGCAACAAGTTTACTTAAATCGCTAGCTGCTGATTTCACACTATCAGGATTGTAGCCAGTCGTATTAATGATTTCGGATAGTTTACCAGCGCCTATTGCATAGAAATGATCGGCATCCGCTTGAGAGACTCCATACGTAGAGACTTGAAATTGTAGATCTTGTTTAAGCAAGCCCAATAAATCATCTTTTAACTCGCCTGGGTCTAAAGATGTTGCTGATTGAACGAGTGTTTGACCTTGGCGAAGATCTTCGGAAACGTCATGTTGATCTTTTCTTGCAAAGCTAGCTGTATTCTGCACAACATTGTCCAATCGAGTCATTACAAGATGAGCCAGGACCGCGTTGCTGTCAGCAGCAGGGAGTTTATCTCCTTGTGTTCCTAAAATAGAACCCAACTGTTCAGCAACAACAGCTTCGCTAGCTAGAACCTCGTCGGCCGAAATGATGCCATAGCTGTTTGCTTTATGTAAATCAAGGGTAATAATTGGTGTCAAATCAGAAAGTAGATCGGTGTTGCTAAGCCCTGTAGCTTCCGGCAGCGTGCTTCCAACTGCGAGAGCATCTCTGATATCGTCTTCGTCTTTACCAGTGGCTTGAGCAGCATCTTTAGCAAGAATGGATAGATGATAGTTGATGAGTTGGTTTGCAAACGAATTTGCTTGTGAAGTATTTTGTGCTGGAACAGCTTCGTCAGCGAATGCTTTGCCTGCAGTAAGGGCGGAACCCGATAGTAGAATTGCGGCAGCAAGTGTGCCTGTTGTTAAAATTTTGAATGGTTTTTTCATTTGGAACATCTCCCTCGGATATATATAAAATGTCACTAACTGTATTGCGTTAGTATTTATCGTTAACAACGTTGTTAATGATCATAATATAAGTCCGTGCAACACGAATGTCAATTACACAACGTGTAACGTCACACAACGTTCACAATATCGATATTTGTCAATATTTCGACATTAAAGTTGACTGACCGTTTTATTTTGACTATGATTATCATTGTTAGTTATTAAAATTGTTCACAGAGAGGGAGAGTAAGGGATGGATCAACATGAACAGACTTTCTCTGAGTGGAAGCAAACAATTAGCGATTTTATGTCACTGAATTACGAAAAAAAAGGGTTTAGCCCGCTTGTTGGGAAAATATTTGCACAGCTTATGTTCGCTACATGTCCTCTTAGTTTACAGGATATTGTAGAGCAACTTGGCGTTACCAAAGCCGCTGTAAGCATTCAAATACGCAATATGGAAAGAATGGGCATGTGCAAGAAGATGCCTTCTAGTAATGATCGAAGAGATTATTACTATGTTTCTGAAAGTTATAGTCTGAATCACGTTCGCAAAATCGTTCAGGATTTGGAATTATTTCATAAATGGGCCGAAAAAACCGTACAAGAAATTCCCAATATCGAAACTTGCAGTTCGGAGCAGAAGGAATCACTGGAGCATTTTTCACAAAGATTTTCGCTGCTAGCTGCTATGTACGATATGCTCCATCCGATGATTAAGGAAGTAGAGGAGAAGTGGGAGCAGTGTGTGGTTGATCGTAAGAAAGCCAAAGAGAAGAAAACGTAAAGTCTATCGTAACCGTTTACACGGCTTCGGTGGGCTTTTTTTTGTTCGAATGTCAGAATCGAAACGGGGCTGTCTCAACAAGTCATTCCTGACTTGTTGAGACAGCCCCGTTTTCGTTGTCTGCGCTTGCGCTTAAAAACGTGCTCCAATCTCGCAAAATATGCTATCATGCCTATAGACGGCGGCGGCGCTTCCGCCTTTCATTATTGCAAGCAAAGTAGGTGTGTCCCCAATGGGATTGACAGAGCTTCTGTCTTATATGACGGAAGAGAATTTGGCCATGCTGGTCGATAAATACCGATCACTAGGCCCATTGCCAGGTCTTCTTCTTCCTTTTATGAAATCGTTCATTCCGCCTCTGCCGACACTTGTCATTATTAGTGTGAATGCGGCTGTATACGGGCTCTGGCTCGGCTTTTTGTACTCATGGATTGGGATTGTGGCCGGATGTTTGGTGACGTTCGCGATTGTGAAAAAAGTGGCAGGTCATCCCTATTTAGTACGGTGGTCGCAGAAACCGAAGGTGCAGAAAAGTCTGATTTGGGCTCGCCGGCAGGCTTTTAATTATGTGTTTTTGCTTAGTCTCTTTCCCGTGGGACCGTTCGTTGTCATCAATATGGCGGCAGGGCTAGTTGGGATGAGGTTCCGCTCATTTCTGGTTGCTGTGCTCGCCGGCAAAGCGGTTATGGTGATGTCCGTTTCTTTTATCGGCTATGATATTCACCGGTTTATCGAGAATCCGGCTAGACTTATCTACGTCGTCCTATTTGTAGGGGCTTCGATGGTGATTAGTAAAAAAATCGAGAAGCGTTTCAGTCATTAACAGCAGGGGTTGGCTGATTGAATTAGTCGCTTAGCACCTGCAGTTTTAGCTTCGGATAGAGCTCTGAAAGCTCTGCAACATGTTTGATCAAGACAGGGAGCTCGAAGGTTGTGTTAAAAATGTCCCGATCCGGCAGGAACGTTAAACGAGTCCCTGTCTCTTTGGTGATTCCGACGATTTGTAGCTCGCTTTGCGGAATGCCATGCTTGTAGTGCTGCTCAAACACTTTGCCATCACGGCGAATTTCGACCGTTAACATGCGGGATAATGCGTTGACGATGGGCATGCTGATGCCTTTTTCACCGCCAGGTGCCAGGAAAGAAGCACTTGCGCTTAAGCGGCTCATGTCTGTGAGCACCTTCTGAACCCGTGGCTGTTGATCGGGCAGTGCATGCACGGGAATACCCCGGCCGTTGTCAGCGACAGTCACGCTGCCGTTCCGGTGCAGGAAGAGATGAACCTCCGTGCAGGTGCCATGTGTGTGCTCCAAAAGGCTGTTCTCCACAACGGCCCACAACAGATTATGCGGATCGAAGGTTTCGCTATTACCGGCAGCCGGACCTAGGTAGGAACGCGCATCGCTGCGAACCTCGAACATGTCCAGATAGTCGCTTGTATCCATGAAGTCTGAAGTGGCTGCAAACAGCAGCAGCAAGGGAAGGACGCGATGACCAGGAATGGCGTATTTGCCGCCTCTTTCCTCCTGCACAAGGAGGTCGGCTCCTGCGAGGGCTTTCAAATGATGATAAAGCTGCCCCGTTGTGCCCATGTTCAGTCGTTCGACGAGCTCAGGACCCGTGAGCGGCTCCTGTAAAACGGTTCTTAAAATATCCAGCCTCATCTCATGGCCCAAAGCGGCCAGGATTTTGGCGGCTTTATCGCCGTCCAGTTCCAGAAGCTGATCTACGCCTCTTTCCTGGGGTTCCCACCGATAATGGGATTGCCCGTTGTGAAACTGCCCCGAGTAATAAACACCGCCGCGTTCTTCCTCAGAGTGTTGTTTTTGTTCCTGCACGTGAGACTTCGTGATTGCCCCACTGCCCAAAACACCCTTGTTAGGCGAGATATTCTCCATCAGCTGTTGCAGCTTGTTTAGTTGAACCTGCATGGCGTCTAGTTCGGCTCCATAATCCCTTGCATTCAAAAGAATCACTCCTTTAAACTATTTAAATACGTAATTACGTAAAACGATAATAACATTCTTATTGGAAAAAGTATATACATATCTCCTGCCTTGAAATAAAAAAAACGAACGCTCCCTAGCAAGGAGTTCGTTCGTTTTGTTCGGTTGTATCCGCTTTTGTGTATACGCGTATTTGAGCTTGATCATCGATGGTGGCCAGCACAACATCCTCCAAATCAACCTGCGCGGCATGAATCTGGCCTTCTAACCAGATCCTGTTCTTTCCTTGCTGGGCCAACTGCTTCACATTCGTCGTACCTTCGACAATGATCGGCTTTACCAACGAGAAAGAAGAGGTGGGAATGTACATGTCTTTGGGTGTAAGCGGTTGGTACTGCGTCTCAAGGAATACGGAAATCGTTCCCCCGGGCTCCCATAAAGCAAGGGCGACTTTATCTATATCCTCAATCTGTTGCTTCCGCAGCTCAGAGAAGAGGTGGTCTACAGAAATGCGAGCTCTGCGCAAATTGTTCATTATCATTTTCCCGTGCTTGATTAGCGTCAGAGGAGCCGGGTCCAGAAAATGCTTAAGAAAATTCCACTTCAGGCTTAACCAGGATGTCACAACGTAAAGGACTACAAGCACGGTGGTAGAGATCATAGAGCCAGTTAACGACAAATGCTCATCAGAAAGCGGATGGGCGATAATGTTTCCCAAAATAAGTGCAATGATGAAATCCAGGAATCTAAGCTGAGAAATGGAACGCTGTCCAAGCAATTTAGCGGCAATTAGCAGGAAAAAGTAGCCGACAACAGCTCTCATCACCCATTCAGCCGTAGTAAGGGATTCCTGACTATGAAAGAAGTCCAATCGAAGTCACGCTCCGTGCATCAGAATTGTAAACTTCGATTATTCTCCCCTTATTTACCAGAATTTAATCCAACTTCTCGTTCGCTCCATGCCCAGAAACGCCTAGCGAATTCATCATCTTTGGCCTTCTCGGAGATAGGAGCAATCTTCTTCTTGTAGAAATATTCACCGCTAACTGCGTGCACATCCGGGCTGGAAGCCAAATAAATGGCTGTCTCAGCACCCTGCGCCGGCGTCAGGAAGAAGGGCCGAAGCAAGCTGTGAACGGCCTTACCGAATCCGGTGTCCCGATCGACACCGATATTCGTACCGACCGCGCCGGGATGCAGCGCGTTCACTGTCGCTTCTGTGCCGGCAAGCCGCTTGGCCAGCTCGCGTGTAAACCAAATATTCGCGATCTTGGATTGCGAATAACCTCTCCAGACACTGTACCCTCGGGTCAGGTAAGGGTTATCGAAGTCGAAGCGCCCGATCTTGTGGGCGCCTGAGGATACATTGACGATGCGCCCCTGTGGGGCGCGAATCAGGGCTTCGAGCAACAGCTGGGTCAGCAGGAAGTGGCCCAGATGGTTAACGCCGGTCATCGCTTCGAAGCCGTCGGATGTTGTTTGCCGTTTCACGGTGACAACGCCTGCGTTGTTCACAAGCACGTCCAGCACCTTATGCTTGGCGAGGAAGCCGTCCGCGAACACGCGAATACTGGCGAGTGAGCCTAGATCGCAAAGCATAAGCTCGATGCGCTCCGAGCCGCTCTGACGACGCGCTTCGGCAAGCGCAAGATCGCCTCTTGGCCGGCTGCGGCACAGCATGATCACGTGGGCACCCTTGCGGGCGAGCTCCACGGTTGTCGCGAGTCCCATTCCGGAATTAGCGCCGGTAACAATAACGGTATGATTGTGCAAGCGTGACCACTCCTTGGGCTTTTCTTCCATTATAGCTCATAGAGGGTCGTAAGACGCGAGTTATAGATTAGACTAGCGGCTGCATGCCTCTTTCCAACCAATCTTCGCGGGTAGGTCCGTAGATATCGGGAACACGCAGACCAGCTTGGCGCATCAAGACGATCATTTCACCACGGTGATGGATCTCGTGTGAGATTAGCATACGGAGCGTTGTAGCATTCAACCACATTTGGCCATACATATCAGTGGATTCCGTAAGCTTGGCATCCGTCCACTGGGACTGGATGGCATTGGTCAGTCCAGCTGCTGAGGAACGGTAGGCATCGGCAATGGTTTTGGCTGAGGAAGGCGCATGCTCATCGCCTTCAGGTGCTTCAAAAGTGAGGCCTACGCGAGAAAGCATCTCGTGAATGGTTGTGGCGATATGCCAAGCCAATTGTCCGAGTGAGCGGAAGTCTGGTGCGATTTGTTGATTCAAGGATGCATCTGTAAGCGTATCGAGCACGCGCTGAGTTGCTGTGGATTCATTGTTCCATTCGTTCACGAAATCTTGAATTGTTCTAAACATTAGGAAAGCCTCCTTAGATTGGATATACCCTAAGTATAGACAAGTATGACTGACAGCATATTGTCAGTGTTAGGAATACAGCTGAACAATTTTTTCAGCTTTTTCTTTGATGGCAGCCGCCAGATGAGCGGGTTCGAGAATCCGTACACTTGGCCCATATCCAAGCAGCAGGCTGTGCAGCCAAGGCTCCTCTGGTTGGTTGGCGGTAATGATCATGGAGCCATCACTCTGATAAGCAATCTGCTTCTGCTGGAAATAATCCTCAATCTGCGCCTGGATGCTTTGCTGCGCATGCAGAACCAGCGTGATCAACGTAGAAGGATCTCTTTGGCCCCAGCCATGTTGAAAGGGTTCCCTAGTTTCTGTCCGGCGTTCAAACGTCTCCGAAAGCACTTCTATTTCCTTCATGCGGTTTAGTCGGAAAATACGAAAATCTTGACGAAGCAGGCAGTAGCCGTACAAGTACCAGCCAAAACCTTTGGCTACGATGCTCATAGGTTCGCAAGAGCGAACGGACTGCTCGCTTTGGGAAGAGATATATTGAAAGGAGATCTGTCTCGATTCCTTAATCGCGCATCGCAGCGTGTTCAGCTTTTCTTTGTCCTCGCTGCCTCTTCGCCAAGGGTTCATATCAATAATGAGCTGATCGTCTAACCTGGCAGCGGTGTTTTGTTCCGACTTCGCTACGAGAGCGCCGACTTTATCTAGCAGGTTGCCGATTTCCTGGTCGCCGACCGTGGAACGAATTCCTTTTAGCCCGACGATGATGGATTGCAGCTCTTCTAGTGACAGGAATTGGCGCTCCAATCGGTACTGGTCCATAATTTCATACCCGCCGCTTAACCCGGCAAATGACACAATAGGAATACCCGCTTGGTTAATGGCTTCCACGTCCCGGTATACTGTTCGCAAAGAAACTTCAAAACGTTCGGAGAGTTCCTTCGCGCTTATTCTTCGGCGATTCAGCAGCAGCATGGTGATCGCGAGCAAACGGTCGATTTTCAAAAAAACACCTCACTGATTCAAATACGTTCCTTTAGCCCTGTCTTGTCCGGTTAAAAGGTTAACCGCATGCTCCAGAATGATTCTATCGCGCAAAAGCATGAATTTGGCGGAATAACGCTGGCATTTGTTCAGGGAAACAGCCATCACGTCCAAGGCTTCGCTTAGCGTCATCCAAGCAACCGACATTCCTAGCCTCAATTCATTTTCTGTTAGCGTAGGTGCGCTGGAATGGTGATGCGCTTTGGCAATGTAACAGTAAGAAAGCTGCATAAAACTATTGCGGTTCTTATGCTCCTCGATCATGCCTAATTCATGTGTAATTTCAGCCTCATAGCCAGTTTCTTCCTTGATTTCTCGTAAAAAAGCAGCCCTCGGTTGCTCGTTATCTTCAATCCCGCCGCCAGGCAGCTTGTACAGATCAGATTCTGATAAGTACATTATCGCAATGTTCATCAAGCCATCAATGACAATGCCTCGGGATGAATAGCGAGAAACGCGGTCTATAAATACAGGATCGCCACCCAACATATCGCTGTCTGTTATTCGTTTGATCATTTGCACGAGGATCACCTGCCTTATTTGAAGAGCGGAAAATACCCGCTGGAATGCATTCCAAAAATACCCACACCAAGAGTATAGTATAACTTAGGTAGTCATGTCTCGAAACTTACAGGAGGCGATCAAATTTGTCTGAAAAACCAGAGGACTGGATTGTAGAAGCCGATATCACATCGTTGCAAAAGGCCATGGAAGCGGGTGAAATCCGTGCTGTCGAGTTGGTTGCTTTTTATCTAGAAAGGATTAAGAAATTTAATAAGGTCATTAATGCGGTGCTGGAAATCAATCCGGATGCGCTCCAAATTGCGCAAGCGCTTGATGATGAACGTCAGAAGCAAGGAAGCCGAGGCCAGCTGCACGGCATTCCGATTCTGCTTAAAGATAATATAGATACAGGAGACCGCATGCATACGAGTGCGGGTTCTATAGCTTTAGCGCAATCACGGGCTGCTGAGGATGCTTTCATCGCCGCCAAGCTGCGGGATTCCGGGGCTGTGCTGTTAGGGAAAGTGAACATGACCGAATGGGCTAATTTCATGTCCTGGCCGATGCCGTCAGGTTATAGTTCCAGAGGTGGACAAGTCCTGAACCCTTACGGTCCGGGACAGTTCGAGGTTGGCGGGTCCAGCTCAGGTTCTGGCGCGGCGACCGCAGCGAGCTTCGCAGCAGCGGCAATCGGGACGGAAACGTCCGGTTCCATTGTGAACCCTGCGCATCATAACAGCTTGGTTGGCCTGAAGCCGACTGTGGGACTACTTAGCCGTACTGGCATCATTCCCATCTCTCACTCGCAGGATACGCCGGGGCCGATGACGCGAACAGTTACGGATGCTGCGCTGCTGCTCGGGGCGCTGACTGGCGTGGATGCGCGTGACCCTTTGAGTCTCGCCAGCGAAAGGAACAGTCACAGGCACCGTGACTACACAACCTTTCTGGATGCAAATAGCCTTCAAGGGGCCAGAATTGGTATTCCTCGATGGTTCTACAATGATTTGAGCGATGAGGCGCGGCGTATTGCCGAGAATGCCATCCATGTGCTGAGCGAGCAGGGGGCAGTTGTCATTGACCCCGTATCCCTTCCATGTGAGCAGGCAGAGTGGACTTCTGAAGTGCTGAGATACGAATTCAAAAAAGATCTCAACGATTATTTATCCAAACTCGATGCCTCTGTCCCTGTACATACTTTGCAGGAGGTTATTGCGTTCAATACCGAACATGCGGAGAAGGCACTGGTCTATGGACAACATACACTAAATTGGTCGGATGAAACTAGCGGTACATTGATGGAGGATGAATATCTCCGCAATTTAGCTAAATATCAAGAGCTTACGCGTACTAACGGAATTGATCATGTGCTCGAGGAACATCAGCTGGACGCGATCCTTTTCCCAGGCGATGTAGGCTATGACATTGCTGCTCGTGCTGGCTATCCGCTGCTGAACGTGCCTGCGGGCTATACAGATGAAGGGCCTATGGGCGTCATGTTTTCCGCCGGGGCCTTTAGCGAATGGAAGCTGCTGGCTTTAGGGTATGCATTTGAGCAGGCGACGAAATACCGTCGGCCTCCTATTCTGTAAAGCGTCAGATCCCCGCATACAACTTGGGAAAATTTGAAACAATAAGCCGAATTCAAATCCAAGTAAAGGGAGTCTGATGATTCACATGTTTCGAAAAAGCGCTAAAATAGCGCTGCAAACAGCGGTATTCGGCTTGCTTCTGGGCTGCCTATCCTTTGCGGGACAGGGAGCGGTTGCAGCTACGGTCCAAGCGGCAAATAATGAAGAGCATCCGGCGCCTCCACCGTCTATGCAGCAGCCTGGGCAGCTTGGACAAGCGCAGCTCATTCAGAAGCGCGAAATCGACGTGACAGGCGATGGCGTACCGGATCAGGTAGCTCTTGCCGGCACGAAGATGGACTTGAACAGTCCATACTATGACAAGCTGTTCATTGTTGTGACGAGTCCAGGGCAAACGCAAGTCGTTATCCCTCTGCAGGGTGGATACAATCCGAACATGCAGTTCTGTGATTTTATCGGTGAGAAGCTGCCTCAGATTTATGTTTCTGCGGAGAATGGGGGAAGCGGCGGATTATCGACCTTTTATCTATATTCGCTGAATAATAATGTGCCGACGGCGATCCCGCTCCCTACACCGCTCCGTGTCTATGCCACTTTTAAGAATAACTATGTGGTGCAAATGAAAATTCAAGAGACTGGTAAATCGTACAAAATCGATATCAAAGACCGGAAAGACGATTACGAACAGTTCGGCGTGTACAAAGATGGTAAGGTCGTGAAGCCGATCATTGTGAATGTGGATCCTTATGGCCTTTTGCAGCCTATTGATAAAAGTGGGAACGGAAAGTGTGATCTGAGGGGAGTTCAGCGAATTACGGGCATTGCGAACGCCGATACACTTGGTTACGCCACCTCGCTGTGGCAGTGGAAGAAAGGCAGATGGATATTGAAAGAGTCCGCTGTCGTCAAGAACTATCATAACCGTCAAGAACATTGAACGAAGACCGCCAGGTTAAGGGGCTCTAGCTCCTGATTTGGCGGTCTTCTTGTTAATAGGGATGACTTGTTGTTCTTACACCCAGTTGCCATTGCGGAACAAAGGCTCGCGAGTCCCATCTTCCGATAGGCCATCGATTGCCATGTCAGCTGAACCAATCATGAAATCGACGTGGATTAAACTTTTATTAAAACCATTCTGGTTTAGCTCTTCGAGACTCATCGACGTTCCGCCTTCAATCGTGAAAGGATACGAATTACCTAACGCGATGTGGCAGGAAGCATTTTCGTCAAATAACGTATTGTAGTAGATCAATCCAGAGTTTGAAATCGGCGAATCATACGGCACGAGTGCCACTTCCCCCAAGTAGCGGGCGCCTTCATCCATATCCAGCATTTTGTTAAGCACTTCTTGCCCTACTTCGGCGGTTGCTTTCACCACTTTGCCGTTCTCGAAAGTGAGCGTGAAGCCATCGATGAGAGAGCCTTGGTAGCTCAAAGGCAGCGTGCTGCGCACTGTTCCGTTCGTGCCTGTTTTGGCAGGCATGGTGAATACTTCCTCTGTGGGGATGTTCGGAATGAAGAATACGCCCTTCTCCGTTTCGCTCCCTGCAGCAACCCATTGGTGCTTAGGTGCAAGTTCTATGTACAGATCTGTGCCTTCTGCTTGGAAATGGAGCTGCTTATATTTCTTGGTGTTCAGCATATCCTGTTTGCCCGTCAAGGTTTCAATGTGTTCATTCCATGCAGCGACGGGATCTTCTTTGTCCACGCGAGTAAGCTTGAAAATTTGCTCCCAAAGCTTCTGAACACGCTCAGCTTCGTTCAAATTCGGGAATACCTTAGCGGACCATTCGGCCGTCGGGTAGGAGACCATTAACCAACTAACTTGATTGTTGCGCATATAATTGAGGAAGCCTTCGCGCGCTGTGGCTGCAGTTTTACTGGAAATAGCAACACGCTCTG
Source organism: Paenibacillus sp. J22R67 (assembly GCF_059692175.1). NCBI lineage: Bacteria > Bacillati > Bacillota > Bacilli > Caryophanales > Paenibacillaceae > Paenibacillus > Paenibacillus sp. J22R67. Next base: position 204,884 of record NZ_JCAUAX010000009.1, read on the forward strand.
GGTCTACATCTTTAAGTAAGTCGGAGTTCGGTGCATAAATTTGCAAAAAGGCAGCGTCGTTCTTCGCCATTTCTTCCAGGCCATTCGCTCGCCACATGGGGTATTCACGAAGTGTTGACTCTGGCGCGTGCTTGAGGCGCAGCGCCTTTACTTCATCGTCATCCCAGTCAATAACGACGTCCTTGGCACCTGCATCGTACGCCTTTTTTGTCAGCTTGCGCACGAATTCAGCACAAGAAATTGGCGTCATGATGACGACGGTTTGATCCTTCTGTACGTTTAATCCTACACGAATTGCTAGTTCTGCGTATTTATCCAGATAATGCTCGAATGTTTCCATTGCTCGGGCTCCTTTATATTTTAGTAACTTTTAGTGTATGATAGAAAATAAAACTTTAACCATTGGGAGAAAGGCTGGCGCAATATGGAAACGAAGACTCCAACGAGCACCCCGTCCAATTTCATTAAGAATATTGTAATCGAAGATTTGAATTCAGGCAAAGTCAGCCAGATCGTAACCCGTTTTCCCCCAGAACCGAACGGATACCTTCATATAGGACATGCGAAGTCAATTGTTCTTAATTTTGAATTAGCGGACGAGTTCAAAGGGTTAACGAACCTCCGCTTTGATGATACGAATCCCGTTAAGGAAGATACCGAGTATGTGGAATCTATTAAAGCTGATGTCGAATGGCTCGGATTTAAATGGGATGGTCTCTTCTTTGCTTCGAATTATTTCGAGGAAATGTACAACCGCGCTGTGGTTTTGATTCGTAAAGGCTTGGCCTACGTAGATGATCAAACAGCGGATCAAATTCGTGAAACCCGCGGTACCTTGACCGCACCCGGTACTAACAGCCCGCACCGTGACCGCAGTGTGGAAGAGAATCTTAGCTTGTTCGAGCGCATGCGTGCTGGAGAGTTCAAAGATGGCGAGCGCGTGCTTCGCGCGAAGATCGATATGTCCTCGCCGAACATCAACTTCCGTGATCCGGTGATCTACCGTGTGGTTCATGCCCACCACCACAATACGGGAGATGCTTGGTGCATCTACCCGATGTACGCTTATGCTCACCCCATTGAGGATGCGATCGAAGGTGTCACGCATTCCATCTGTACCTTGGAGTTCGAGGATCAACGTCCTTTCTATGACTGGGTAATCCGCGAATGCGAAATGCCAAATGTGCCGAGACAATATGAATTTGCACGTTTGAATCTCACGAACACCGTGATGAGCAAAAGAAAGCTGAAACAGCTCGTAGACGAGAAGGCCGTTGACGGTTGGGACGATCCGCGGATGCCGACTATTTCTGGGCTGCGACGCAGAGGTTTTACACCAGAGGCGATTCGCACCTTTGCCCGTGAAATCGGTGTTGCCCGCAGTAACAGTACCGTTGATGCGAAAATGCTGGATCATTTTATCCGCGAGGATTTGAAATTGAAGGCACTGCGCACGATGGGTATTCTCAACCCGCTGAAAGTCGTCATCACCAACTATCCAGAGGATGGCGTTGAGATGCTGGAAGCCGAGAATAATTCCGAGAACCCGGAAATGGGCAGTCGCCAAATTCCTTTCTCCCGTGAGATCTACATCGAGCAAGAAGACTTCATGGAAAATCCGCCAAACAAATATTTCCGGTTATTTCCCGGCAATGAAGTGCGCCTGAAGAATGCTTACTTCATCAAATGCAACGATTTCGTCAAAGACGACAGCGGCAAAGTGATCGAACTTCACTGTACGTACGACGTCGAAACGAAAAGCGGCAGCGGCTTTACAGGCCGTAAAGTCAAAGGTACGATCCACTGGGTCGACGCGAAAAGCGCAGTACCGGCGGAGTTCCGCTTGTATGAGCCGCTCATTCTAGATGACCAAGAGGACGAAAATGCCTCCTTCTTAGAGAACCTGAACCCGAACTCATTGCAAATCGTGCAAGGATTCGTGGAAGCGGGTATGAAAGAAGCGAAGCCGCTTGATAAGTTCCAATTTTTCCGCCACGGCTATTTCAACGTGGATCCGAAGTATACAACTAGCGACAAACTGGTGTTTAACCTGATTGTTTCGCTGAAAAGCTCTTTTGAAGTGTAGTGAAGTGAGGAAAATCCTAGCTTAGGCTAGGATTTTTTTTTGATTTGTTTGGGTGGTGGGGAAGCATTGGCGGCAGTGGTGAGTGGATAGGGTGGAAACATCGCTACGTGAGTCCAGCGCGCCGAGATGCTGAGTTAAAGCTGAAAAACAAGCTTAGACTGCCGCCGGAGCCGCACCCGTCGATTCCGTCTCGGTGGCGAGATGATAGAGTTAGCGAAGCGAGGCCTCCCAAAAGGCCGTCTCGAGTGAGGCAACCGTACGGGGTAGGGTGGATGTAGGCGTGAGAGAGCCGAAAAGGTCGTCTCGGTGGCGAGATGATAGCGTTAGTGAAGTGAGGCCTCCCAAAAGGCCGTCTCGAGTGAGGCAAACGTACGGGGTAGGGTGGATGTAGGCGTGAGAGAGCCGAAAAGGTCGTCTCGACAGCGAGATGATAGAGTTAGCGAAGTGAGGTATCCCAAAAGGCTGTCTCGAGTGAGGAAACCGTACGGGAAGGAAGAAATCCATCGCACATGAACCCCGCCTCGTCAGGAGCCATCCCGTATTTCCGCAATTTATTAATTTTTTATTCACAATTATCCAGTATGATGGTGTCATAGATCCTAAGTTCAGGAGAGTGTGCCTTGTGAAAACCGTTTTGGTGGTAGATGATGATTTGAATATTTGCCGCATTACGAAGCTTTATTTAGAAAAAAGCGGTTATGCAGTGGTAACTGCAAACGACGGCGAGCAGGCGCTCACGCAGTTCGAAGAGCTGCAGCCCGATTTCATCGTGCTGGATATTATGCTGCCGAAGCGGGACGGCTGGTCCGTATGCCAGAAGATTCGCGCGATGAGCGACGTACCGATTCTGATGCTGACAGCGAAAGCTCACGTGGATGAGCGGATCGAAGGCTTGCAAATGGGTGCAGACGATTATTTGGTCAAGCCGTTTGACCCGAACGAACTGGTCGCACGCGTGACCACGATACTTCGTAGAACACTGATTCGAACAGCAGCGGCAGCTCCTTCAAATATGTATGAAGTCGGCAGTTTGCGTCTAGACGCCTTGTCCCACGATGTCACCGTTGAGGGTCAACAGGTCGGTTTGCCCAAAAAGGAGTACGAGCTCCTGCTGTTTTTCGTGCGCAATCCGAATCAAGTATTCACTCGCGAAGACCTCATCGCCAAGATATGGGGCTGGGATTTCGAGGGGGAGGACCGTGTCGTTGACTTATACATAAAACGTCTAAGACAGAAACTTTCCGCACATACGAAAAGAAAAGTAGACTGGAACATTCGGACGGTGTGGGGTATCGGCTACAAGTTCGAGGGACCCGAGTCATGCTGAACTCTTTTTATCGCAAGCTATTATTTATTTACATGTCGATTACGGTTGTGTCGATTCTTGCGATTTCGGGAACGATTGGTTATTCCATGAAACAGAAGACGTATGACCGCAGCGAGAAGCTATTGCTGGAGAAAGTTGAACAAGTCGATGAGCTAGCCAAAGAGTTATTCGACGGATCCACGTTGCAGAAGGATTTCCGCAAGCAAATAAGCGCCATAGAGAAGTCGTCCAACGTACGCGTGGCTCTGATTAAGCATCCAAAAGTGAATGTAGATAAAATCCAGTCCATCGGCGAGTCCCCGGCACGCAAGGAATGGCTGGACAAGGTGCTGGCAGGGAACCAGGTGACGGTACGTAGTAATTTTGCCCAAAATAGTACGGTAAAAATGTTGATTGTCGGGCGCCCTGTGGTGTTGGAGAACCGTGTGGTTGGGGCTATTTTTCTATATACGCCAATTATGAATATTCAAGGGACAATCAACGATATCAATCGGGCGATTTATGTCTCGGCGGTATCGGTCGCGCTGCTGGCGATGGCTGTGCTGTACTTTGTTTCACGGCATTTTGTGAAGCCGATTCAGCTCATGAGCAAGACAGCGGAGGCGCTGGCTTTGGGGGATTTTAGCGGAAGGGTCCCCGTTCGAGGAAAAGACGAGATTGCATCGCTGTCGGGATCATTGAATCGCATGGCAGGCAAGCTGCAGAAGGTTGAAGAGGGTCGCAAAAGGTTTCTATCTGAAATTTCACATGAGCTGCGGACACCGCTAACGACGATTCGGGCCTCTCTGCAGGGGATAACGGACGGTGTCGTGGAGCCAGAGGATGCTAAGGAGTTCATTCAAGTGTCTCTCCAAGAGACGCTGCGACTGAGCAGTTTGGTCGATGATTTGATGGAACTGTCGTCTTTTGAGGAGAAGCAGGTGAAGTTAAGCTTTCAACCTATGGATGTATCTGATGTCATTGCCCACGTGGTCACGCAGCTGAAGATGAAAGCCAAGTCCAAACAAATTGAACTGAGCTCGGAAGCCGAGATGCCGTATAGGGTACAAGGGGATACTGATCGGCTGAGGCAGGTTTTCATCAATTTGCTGGATAACGCGATTAATCATATCCCAGAGGGATCAGAGGCAGGAATTCGGGTGAAAGCGATCAGAAATGAGCGTTGGATCGAAGTCTGGGATAACGGTCAGGGGATTGCGCCTGAGAAGTTGCCGCATCTGTTTGATCGCTTCTACAAAGCGGATGAAAGCCGCAATCGCTCCGGCGCAGGCCTCGGGCTGACGATCTGTAAACATATCATTGAAGCCCACGGAGGCTCCATTCGCGTCGAGTCGAAGCTTGGGGTGGGGACGGTTTTTAAAATATTTTTGCCAGCTGTGTAAGCGTCGCACCATGACAAACTTATGACATAATTATCCGCTAAGATAGGGTCTGTAAGGTAAACATAACCATAACCATAGACCAATCGAGGAGTGATACTTATGTTGAAAAAATTAACAGGATTAGCTTTGGTAGGCGCAATCGCATTAACTGTTCCGGTGGCGGCTTTCGCGGCGGAATCACAGAGCAGTACATTTCATCCGCTCAAACAATTATTACAGGATAAAGCACGTGCTTTTGGCATATCGACGGACGGTAAAACGAACAAACAGATTAAAGATGAACTGAAAACTGCGCATGCAGCTCAAAACACAGAGCGCTTGAATAAAGCCGCAGCGAAACTAGGCATTAACACAGAAGGTAAGACAGCAGATCAGCTCAAAGCGGACATCCAAGCAGCCGTTCAGGTGAAACTGCAAGCAAAAACGACTAAGCTCGGGATCAGTGCGGATGGGAAAACGAACAAAGAATTGAGAGAGGCGCTGAAAGCGGCAGGATTAACGAAACTGCAAGCAAAAGCGACTAAGCTCGGGATTAGCACAGATGGCAAAACGAATAAAGAAATCAAAACAGCGCTGCAAGCAGCGGAGTTGACTAAACTGCAAACGAAAGCAACAGCAGCGGGCATTGCAACGGACGGCAAAACAGCAAAAGAGATTCGTGCTGCTCTCAAAGCAGGCAAAGATACGAAAAAATCCGCAGCGTTAAATAAACGAGCTGAGAAGCTAGGTATCTCTACCGATGGTAAAACAGCCGATCAGATTTATGCAGAAGTGGAAAGTGCTCTGAAGGCGAAATGGGCAGATAAAGCTGCAAAGTAAGCTGTGCGCAAATAGAAGGGTGATGCAGAGGGATCTACAGGTCCCATAGTTCCCACTCGATGAATACGTGCATAGCCGAGAGGGCTGTCTCAAAGGTTGTTCCTAACCTTTTGGGGCAGCTCTCTTTAGTTATAGTGGATTTCCGTGGATTCAGCCTCAGGAAAATGAAAGGTAAAGAGCCCTTCGGCCTCCGCTTCAACAACATTCCGCTCCTCCTCGGATAACTCTCGGAATAAAGTAACTGTCAACACTCCCACTTTGCGCTTTAGCGTGATGGACCAAATGCCACTGACAAAACCGTCAACAAGCAGCGCCGCGCGTATGATGCCGTTATCGGTAAACACACGCTGCTTCACACCCTCCGCCATGATGCGCGAGCGATCATCGTAGGAAAGCAGCATATTATCGAACTCCCCCAAGAAGCGAGGGGGAGCAGGAGTACCAGCGTCCGGCCGTGGGGCCTCCGGCAGGTCGAACAGCTCGTTGCCCTGCTCGTCGCGGAAGGTGAGCAGGCTAGGACGCAGCCGCTCCACGACCTCGCGCAGCCGAGTCAGCCCGGACCACACCTGCATATCCTTCACGGATGCAGGCCCAAATGCCGCCAAGTAGCGCAGCAACATGGCTTCCAGACTGGCCCCCTCCGCTAGCGGGCGGCCGAGCCACGCCTCCGCGGTGGTATGGGCCGCCTGCCCGGTGGCGCCCCAGATGCCTCGCGGAGGCACCTGAACCAGCGGCAAGCGGCAGCGGACCGCTTGCGCCAAGGCCGTGGCGTCGCGCTGCGGCCACTGGGCTTCGAGGCGCTTGCCGAGCTCACCTAGCGTGAGCGGCTGCGCCTCAAGCAGCGCTCGTCCGGCGGCGGCAAGCGCGTCCAGGTCTAGTTCGGCAAGCTTCTTGCCGAACACGCCCTGCAAGCCGCGATCCTGCACGGCTTGCAGGATCGGGCGCAGCGTCACGCAGTCGTCTGCCGTGACGAGGTGGATCGTCGAGCGCATCAAGGCGATGCGCACGATGCTTCGATCTAGGATGAGCTGCGACAGCTGCTCATGGTGAAAGCTTTGCAGGCGGGTCCACAACCCCACGTAGGGTGGGTTGGGGGCTTGCGCCTGCAGCCCGACTAGATGCCGGACCGCCGCTAGGACGGGCATGTCCGATCGCCGCAGCAGCAGTTGCCGGGCCAGGAGGGCTCGGTTGAGGTCGCGGCGGCTGAGAGTGTTATCCGTATGATCAGTCATGATCAGGCCTCCTACACTTATTTGTATATAATTGTAAATTATTTGTATAATAGATACAACGCGAGAAGGAGACATGTTATTTATGCACTTATTTGTGGCTATTTTCATTATTTGGGCGGCGTATCGATGGGGCGATTGGCGAAACTGGCAGAAGTATCAACCAACCATGATGTACTTCGCTATAGGCAATTTATTATACAATTATTTATGTGCTGAACGTATGCTCTGGACGCTGACCCCGGATTGGTTTGGGGACACAGGCCTGACGGAATTGATATATACCTTTATCATTTTTCCGGCCACAGCCTTGCTGTTTCTGACGAATTATCCGCAAGGCCGGATGAAGGTCTTTTTTCACTATGTACAGTGGGTGTTGATCTATGGTGGAGTGGAGTACATTTACTCTCTGACGGGTCGAATTGAGTACCAATACGGCTGGTCTTTAGGATGGTCGATTATTTTCAATATCATCATGTTTCCTATGCTCAAATTATTTTCTGTCAAACCGTTATTAGCGTATGGTTTTTCGGCTTTACTGACGGTGTTTTGGATGAAAATGTTCCATGTTTCGTTTTAGGTGAGTTAGTTGTCCAAAGCCCCTGCAAAAGCTACAATAAAGAAAAGTCAGCGATGTAAGGGGAACTTACAATGATCAATATCGGTCTCGCCGGATGGGGCGATCACGAGCTGGGCGGCAGCAGAGGGAAGCTGCGGGAGTACGGTGCACACTTTCCAGTTGTGGAGGTGGATACTTCCTTTTACGCGATTCAGCCTGAGCGCAATTATATCAAATGGAATCAAGAAACGCCGGAAGGATTCGGTTTCATTATTAAGGCCTACCAGGGAATGACGGGACATTTGCGGGGCGCGAGCCCTTTTGCTGGTGGGACCCAAGAGATGTTTGAGACTTTCTTGCAGTCAATCCGACCTGTTCAAGAAGCTGGAAAGCTTAAGACGGTGCTTTTCCAGTACCCACCCTGGTTCGATTGCAGCAAAGCAAATGTGGACGTGCTGCGTGATGCGAGGGAGCAAATGGGTGATGTGCCTGTAGCTCTAGAATTCCGCCATCAGAGTTGGTTTAAAGAGGACATGCAGGATAAGACGCTCACGTTCATGAAACGCGAGGGCTGGATGCACAGCATCTGTGACGAGCCGCAAGCGGGAGTTGGCTCTGTTCCTACGGTGCTTGCGGTCACGCATCCCGAGATGACGATGGTACGTTTCCACGGGCGGAATGTCGGTGGTTGGGTGCAAAACAACGAGGCGAATTGGCGTGACGTGAGGTATTTGTATAACTACAATCAACAGGAATTGTTGGAATGGAAGGATTGGTTGCAGGGGCTTCAAGAGCAGACGCGAGAAGTATGTGTGGTGTTCAACAATAACTCGGGTGGACACGCGGCTGGGAATGCCAAGCAGTTGATGGCGATGCTGGAGCTTGATTATGAGGGGCTGGCGCCGAGGCAGCTGGATTTGTTTTAGAGGTTTCACCATATATGAGGTCACCGGATTTATCTGGTGGACCTCTTTTTTTGCCCAACTAGGATTAGTTGGGCTCTTTGGCACGACTTTGATTGATCGTAAGATTGAATTTTCTTAATAATTGTGCGAATGTTTGGCATTCGTCATCTGACCACTCTTTTAACACTTCCTTAAATCGGACCGACCTTGCCTTTTTGTACTCATCTAATTCATGTTTGCCCAGATCCGTTATTTGTAAGCTGTAGGCTCTTCGATCTTGTGGGTCAGGAATTCTGTACACATATTCCTTCTGCTCTAAGGAAGCAGTTTGTCTACTGACAGTGGAGATGTCCAATTGGAATACATCTGCTAATGCTTTTACGCCAGCACAGCCATGAGCCGATATTTGGTGCAGCAAAAGATAAGCAGAACGATCGATATTACCGAATTTTTTGTCAGATGATAAGGATGTGAGGCGGCGAACAAATATGGCCATTTCAAGTTCTATGATTTCCAATGAATCTATTTTCATACTTCTTCACCTCATTAGCTATATGAACTATGGTAACATACCACACTCTAATTTTGAATCTGAAAAAGAAGGCTAGAATTGATTATTGACAACCCATCATAAAGTTGTATAATACAACAATGTAGTTTTATGATACAACTTGTTTTTGGGGGAGTCAATGTCGACTCTTCAAATCTATTTGTCTGAAATGAGGTGTGTGGATGTATCTTGAGACGAACATTGCTAAACTTTTGAGGCAACTGACGAGATACCATAAAGAGTCATTAGCTAGAAGGATTAATTGTTTGGGTTTAACACCTCCCCAATTCATGACGTTGCATCAAATTAAGAAGGAGCCTAAGACGATCGGGCAGATTGTCGACGCTGTTGATTTATCCTACAGTACCGTCTCGGGTATCATAGATCGGCTTGAACGCGATGGTTGGATTGAGCGTGTGAAAGACGAAGTGGATCGCCGCATGACTTGGATTTATATGTCTGAGAAAATGCAAGCAAAGTTTGAGGAAAACTCTTTTTTTCAAGAGAGTAATTATTCTAAATTTTTAAATGGATTCTCAGAAGAAGAATTAGTGACCATTCATAATTCTTTCGATTTGATTACAAGACATTTGGAAAAGAAGGTTGAGGAGAAATTATGAAGCGTAAAGTAATGTTGTATGTCATATTGACAGCTTTGGTCGTCGTCGGCGGAGGAATCGGTGGTTATTTTTGGTATGAAGGCCAAAACTATCTTTCTACGGATGATTCCAGACTTGCCGGAGACATCTACAAAGTGATGCCGCGAATTACAGGGAAAGTAACTTCGTTGCAGGTTAACGAAGGGGATCATGTGCTGGCCGATCAGATTATTGGGCAGCAAGACAACAATAATTTGCCCACAAGCAGCCTTGATCAAGCAGCACTGCGATCACCAATTGAAGGAACTGTCATTAAAACATTGGTCAAAACCGGAGAAGTCTCCTCGCCAGGTCAAACTGTAGCCATGGTCGTAGATACGAACAAATTGTATGTGTCGGCCAATGTTGAGGAAACAGAGATCTATAAGGTCAAGGAAGGCGAAGTCGTAGAAATCAACTTGGACAATTTTCCAGGCAAAGTGCTATTAGGCAAAGTGCAGGAAATTAGTAAAGCCACTGCGTCGACCTTTTCACTTTTACCTTCTACTAATACCAGCGGGAATTTTACAAAAGTAACCCAACGTATCCCTATCAAAATCTCGATCGATGACAACCAAGGGCTTGATTTATCACCCGGAATTAGCACTTCGATCAAGATTCATTTGAAGGGCAACTAAAACAAGAGGAGTTAGTCGACGATGAGTAAACGAAATCAATTAATCGTTCCAGCGATTCTCATATTTGCAGCCATTGCAATCCTTCCGGGATGTGGCGCGAAAGTCTCAGGACAAGCGGATTCCACAGCCGTTCCGATCCAAGTTATTAAAGTGGGACAACCTGCATCTGCAGGGTTAAGCGGGAAAGTTATTCCCGATCAGGACATTAAAATCGTGTCCAAAGTAGCGGGCAAAGTTGCCAGTGTCAATGTGCAAGAAGGCAGTAAAGTCAAACAAGGCGATGTACTGGTGCAACTGGAAACGAGTGATCTAACGCAACAAATGAAGCAAGCTGAATCTGCCCTCGTTGCAGCCCAAGCGAAACTTGTTGATACGAAAGCCGGTGCCCGTTCACAGGAAATTCAAGGGCTTCAAAGCGCAGTCAGCGCGGCTCAAGGTGCTTATCAACAAGCGACCGCGGCGATGGAGCAAGCCAAAGCAGGATTAGATCTCGCTACAAGCACTTATAATCGTTTAAGAAATTCCTACGACAGCAATTCTGGCGTGACGCAAGAAGATTTGGATAAAGGAGCACTTGATTTTGAGAAGGCGAAAGCCGGCTCTGAACAAGCACAGGGTGCGCAAAAAGCGGCTGAAGCACAGTTGCAAGGAGCAGAAGCCAAGCTGCAACTGGCCAAGGTCGGACCAACGGATAACACGATTTCGGCGCTTCAGGCGGATGTTGACCGTTTGAATGCAGGATTAGAGCTTGCTAGCAGCGGTTTGAGCAATGCCACGATTACCGCGCCAATCGACGGACTCATTGTTAAAAAAGGCATTTCGGTGGGTGAGCTTGCTCAACCCGGTGTGCAGATCCTCTCTCTGGTGAACATGGATCAAGTTCAAGTGGAATTGAGTGTATCTGATAGCCAAATCTCACAAGTGAAGGCGGGCATGCAGGTAGACGTTGCCATTCAAAACTTGCCGAATCAAACGTTTAAAGGCGAGATCTTCTTCGTAAGCCCAGTGGCTAATGCGAACAGCAATACCTTCCCTGTCAAAGTGAAAGTAGACAACAAAGATGGTTCGCTTTTTGCAGGTATGGTGGCAGAAGTTAAATTGAACGCAGCTCAAGAGAGCCGTTTGGAAGTTCCGAAAAGCGCAGTTATTAAAAAAGATCAAAAAGAATATTTGTTCACAGTAAGCGACAATACAACCCACCTCGTTGAAGTGAAAACAGAGGAGAAAAACCAGGATTGGTTGTACGTGCTGCCTACCGATAAATTAAAGGCTAATGAACAAATTGTCGTGAACCCTGCAGACAAGATTGCTGAAGGCACGAAGGTAAAAGCCGAATAGGAGGCGCAGCTATGGCCGATGCATCGGCAGTTAAACAACAAGAATCAGAAGGCTCCGGCAAAATGTGGCTGTCGCTTATCGCTATCGTCATGGGGACCTTCGTTGCCGTTCTGAACAGCAGCTTAATGAATGTAGCCATGAACAAGTTCGTTGCCGTATTCGGCTCGGATATCAATACGATGCAGTGGGTCATTACGGGATATACCTTGGCATCTGCGATGGTTATTCCGATGAGCGGCTTTCTCGGTGCCAAATTCGGAAATAAAAATATATTTATTTACTCTGTAGCCGGGTTTACCTTGTTTTCCGTGGTATGCGGTCTGGCTTGGAGCTCTAGTACGATGATCTTGTTCCGGATCATACAAGGTTTTGCCGGTGGGTTTATTATGCCAATCGGGATGTCAATTATTTATACCACGTTTCCCCGGGAGAAAACCGGTACAGCGATTGGCTTATGGGGGGTAGCGGCCATGTGTGCCCCTGCACTCGGGCCGACGTTTGGTGGTTATCTGATCCAAAATTTCAGCTGGAGATTGCTCTTTTTTATCAATATTCCTATTGGGATTCTTGCTGTCATTCTTGGAAAGGTCTTGCTGAAAGATTCTCCGAGAAGAGAAGGATTGAAATTCGACTTGACCGGGGCCGTTCTGTCCATGCTCTTCTTTGGTAGCCTGTTACTCGCGCTAAGTAAAGGGCAGCAGCAAGGATGGACTTCTTTATTCATCATTAGCTTGCTGTTTGTTGCCTTCTTCAGCCTGCTACTGCTGATCTGGGTAGAGCTCGGAGTCGAGCAGCCCGTGCTTGATTTGAAGCTTTTTAAAAATTTAAAGTTTGCGATTAGTGTTATTGCGGGTAGTTTAGTTATGATGGGGATGATGGGCGGCACGTTCTTGACCCCACTATATTTGCAAAATATCCAAGGGCTCACAGCGATGCAGACGGGACTTCTAATGATGCCTCAATCCATAGCGATGGCGCTCATGATGCCGATTAGTGGAAAGCTGGCCGATAAATTCGGGATTGTCCCCTTGTGTATCACAGGGCTTACCATCCTTGGTGTTACGACATTGGATCTGCACCATCTTACGACGGATACACCTAACCACTGGCTAAATACCGTATTAACAATTCGCGGTATTGGTATTGGGCTTTGCATGATGCCTCTGACCACTGCGGGAATGCGTGCGGTATCTCCACAGCAGGTCGGTAACGCCTCGCCGCTATCCAACGTAGTTCGTCAGGTTGCTGGTTCCCTTGGGATTGCGATCTTTACGGCGCTCATGAGCAATCGTCAAATTACTCACTATCAACACATCAGTGATAGTGTACCGGTTGATTCAGTTACAGCAAATAGTACGATATCCATGCTTTCAGGTTCTATTTATTCCTGGTCGGTCGATATGACAACAGCCTCAGGAACTGCGGCCACTTATTTAGCTGGATTTATGCAAAAAGAATCTTTGGTCAGGTCCATCGCTGACACTTTTTATATTTCTGCGATTCCTGCTTTCATATGTATACCTTTCGTTCTTTTCTTTATCCAGAGAAAAAAAGCGCCAACCGAGGTTAAAGAGTAACTGTTAGGCATCCACATTTTATAATCTAGCTTTTGAGAGGAGTACGAAAATGAAGAAAAATTTATCCGTAATCGTGAGCACTGCTATGGCCCTTACTTTATTTTCATCTGTAGCTTTAGGTGCGACAGCCCCCAAATCCTCTGCGGATTTCAGTGATTTAAGTCAGCTTGATGCGGGAACTAAATCTAAGTTTGATGCGATGATTTCCGCAGGTATTTTTGAAGGAGTCAGTAATGGCGTTTTTGGCCTTCATGATAAAATGAACCGTGCGCAATTCGCTAAAGTGGCGGCTTTGATCTTCGGATTGAAAGTAAATTCAACTTTGCAGGTATCTAGTTTCAGCGATGTGAGCAGCTCAGATCCGGCTAACGGCTATGCGCTGCCTTATATCGAAGCTCTGAAAGCTGCAAACCTTACCGACGGATTCGGCCAAGGCACATACAACCCGGCAGGGGAAGTAACGAAAGAACAGCTGGCCGCATTCCTAATTCGCGGACTGAATAAGGATGCTGAAGCTAAAGGGACTACAGCGGTGAATGATAGCACCGTCTCGAGTTGGGCCAAGGGGTATGCCGCATTGGCTATTCAATTGAACTTGTTAGGGAACCAAGCAGACGGTACATTCGGGGGAGTCCAACCTGCGACACGCGATCTGCTGGTTACTTCCTCTTATGCAGCGAAGCAGCAATTTGCAGCTAACGGGGGGAATACATCCTCAGGTCAGCATTCAGAAATCCATGCAGAGGATTTGAAAGCCTACAGTCTCCCAGGCGGCTCTCAGGCTCAAGTCAAAAGTGTCCTACAGGAAAAAACTACAGATGGTTGGAAAGTTGGAACCGTCGTTAAGTTGACCAATTCGTCCAATTCGACAATACGGATTCCCGATTACGAACTTCGTGTCAGAACGGCAGACGGCACAGACTATACGCTATTGCCAAGCGCAAGCAACGCTCGTTCGATTTTGCCACAGAGTGATGTGACGCTTAGTTATATGACCGATATTAATGTAAAGTCGGACGTAAGTTTAACAGATGTTCTTTGGATCGATGTGAATACAAAAGTATATCCTAAGCAGGAGACGCTGCTGGCGGATTCTCCCGTTGCTTCAATTGTATGGCGCGGTAACGATGCTGTGATCAATGACGCTGCGCTCATGGGTGAGTGGGGGGCTACCTTCTCCATTCCAGGCGTGACCTCATCTCTGAAATATTCGGCCGCGAGTATGTCCAAGCAGTTCACGGGGCAATCGCCAACTTATATCGTGCAGGTGAAAGTCCAGAATTCAGGAAGTTATGCGGAAACCATTCCAGACTTTACACTTAGCGGGAAATCGGCTGGACAATCTTATATTGGAAAAAGAGTTGAAGAATCGCCGATAAGCCTTAATGCCGGTGAGCAGAAATATATTCATTTTGCGGTTACAACTGATACAAATACGCAATTGAATGCCTTCTACGTTCTTACGCCTGAAAGCTTCTTGAAACAAGGCCAGACTACACCGCTTCAATACTATACAGGTCGCATCGGATTCGGACTTCCGGCTAATGGAGGAACAGATGCAAGCACAGTCCCTTCTGGAGGCAATTATACCTTTGGTACACCGATGGTATTCCAGCAAGGAAATGAGTTCATCAATCCCAAACTGGCTGTATCGCTGGAAGAATTGCATGTAACGAATAACGAAGAAACCGGTAATAAAACAGGACTAGCTAAGTTCAAACTGATCAATAAAGGTGATAAGCCAATTCCAGTACCGGCTTTTGCCGCGGATTTAGCAGGGAAAGATGGCAACACCTACACGGGAAGCCGTCAAACCATGGGTACTTCGGATATTGCTCCTGGAACAGGTGTCGTGGTCAGCTATGGCTATACGATTCCAACGACAGACCAAAGTGATCAGTACACAATGAACGTGCAGGGAGTCCTTTCAGGAGCTTCACAAGGACAAACGGCTGATGGTTCTTCTGCTTATAAATCTACCATTGCCAGCTACACGGTCAGCACGCAAAGTGACAATGATCATAACAATGTTTCCTTATATCCATTCAAGCTGAATATCAAAAGCTGGACATTATCTCAGCTGACGATGACGACTCCGTCCTTATCTTATTCGTATAAACTAAATCTTGATTTGGACTTCACGCGTGATCCTGAAGTTATCGTAGATAATAACTTCTCCAAATTGAAATTTGAATTAGTTGATGGTTCTGGAAGTTCATTGGGTTCAAGTTCGTTCCCTTTCACCGGAACAAATCGTTTAGTGAGCGGCACCCAATCACTGAGCTTCAACAATCTGACTCAAAACCAAGTTCAAAATAATGTGTCCATTAAAGTCTATGAATCGGTAACTACACCGAATGGTGAAGTGGACAGATTCATTGCAGAATTGAAATAACACTAAATATGGAACGGAGCCCGCAAACTTTGCGTGGCTCCGTTTTTTTATCGTGCCAGAACTTCCACCGGAACGTGTGTAGATGCTCGATTGACGTTACTGTCAGCTAACGGACTGAGATGACGCTATTTGCCGCTTTTGTGACAGAAGTAGCATCTAACGGACACAGAAGCCGCTATTGGCTATGAAAATACCCAAAAACAGTGGATAAATCCATAGATAGCGCCTCCTCAGTCCGATAGCAGCGCAAAATTAGCCGAATTCAGCAAAATAACGGCATCTGAGTCCGTAACGTAACGGTGGTGTTAATAAGAAAAAAGCTGCCCCTACGGCCTTTACAGACCATGGGGAACAGCCTATTATAACAACCTACCACTCAGCCACCGTACCATCCGCTTGGCGCCAGACAGGATTCTTCCAATTGTGCCCGATAGCGGCCATTTCACGAACCTTGTCCTCGTTGATTTCGATGCCGAGACCCGGAGCGGTTAGATTTTTGACGAAGCCGTCTTCATATTGGAACACCGCCGAATCCTTCAAATAATCGAGCAGGTCGCTGCCCTGATTGTAGTGAATACCCAAGCTTTGCTCCTGAATGAAAGCATTCGGGGAGCAGGTGTCCAGCTGCAAGCAGGATGCCAGTGCAATAGGGCCTAACGGGCAATGCGGCGCAACCGCAACGTCGTAGGCTTCTGCCATCGCGGCGATCTTGCGGGTCTCCAGAATGCCCCCAGCATGGGAAAGATCGGGTTGGATAATGTCCACATAGCCTTGTGCCAACAGATCTTTGAAGCCCCAACGCGTGTACATGCGCTCGCCGGTTGCGATCGGGCATGAAGTGTGGCGCGCGATCTCTTTAAGCGCTTCATTATTTTCCGGCAAAACAGGCTCTTCAATGAACATTGGACGGTAAGGCTCCAGTTCTTTGACGAGGATTTTGGCCATGGACTTATGGATGCGCCCGTGGAAGTCGATGCCGATGCCAATATCTCGGCCAACGGCCTCACGGACAGCGGCAATACGAGCGATAGCCTCGTCCACTTTGCTGAGCGAGTCGATGTAATGCATTTCCTCCGTGGCATTCATCTTCACGGCTGTAAAGCCCGCGGCCACCTGCTGTTTGGCCGCCAGCCCAACGTCGCTCGGACGGTCGCCGCCGATCCAGGAATAAACGCGTGTGCGCTCACGGCACGCACCGCCGAGCAAATCATAAATAGGGGCATTGTAAAATTTCCCCTTAATATCCCAAAGCGCTTGCTCGATCCCGGAGATCGCGCTTGTCAGGATAGGCCCACCGCGATAGAAACCGCCGCGGTACAACACCTGAAACATGTCTTCGATCCGCAATGGATCTTTGCCGATGATTTGCTCGCTCATTTCCATAACGGCGGCTGCGACTGTATCCGCTTTCCCTTCTACAATCGGCTCGCCCCATCCCGTAATGCCTTCATCGGTTTCGATTTTCAAAAACAACCATCTTGGCGGCACCTTAAACAGTTCTAACTTCGTAATCTTCATGGTAAATTTCCTCTCCCAAACCATAGAATGTCTTACTGGTTTACTGCCGCCATAAGCTGCTCGGCATATATTGTAATCGCTTTATAACTCCCCTTCTCAATTTCGCTAAGCGCAACCAGACTTCCTCCTACGCCGAAGGAAAAAGCGTCTGCTAACAATCTGAGATCATGAACCACATCTCCTTTTCTACGAATATTGATCACGATACTCCTGCGGGGTCATGCCGTAATGCTTTTTGAAGGCATGGTTGAAGGAGTGGGGACGTTGGTATCCGAGCTGTGTAGCGATTTCGTATATTTTATCGTGACCGTTCTTCAGCAGATAAGCGGCTCGATCCATGCGCACACGGTTGACATAATCGCTGAGGTTATCACCGGTTTCCAGCTTATAAATTTTAGACACGTACACGGGGTGCAAAAAGACATGATCGGCAATCGATTGCAGCGACACATCGCTGGCTAGACGCTGATCGATAAATGACCTGATGTCATTAATCAGGGTGACTCTGCTGTTTTTCCGCTCCTGATCCATGTCCTCCCTCATCCGATGCAAGGAACGAATCGTCCATTCACGCAGCTGGTTGACCGTACGAAAGGGGATACCTTCGGTCATTCGGTCGTAATCTCCGCCAATGAGCTGGTGCAGAGGCCGGCCATTTTTGTGAGCAATATAGGCAAAAGCAGACGCTACAGAGAAGTAAACCTCCAGCAAATGCTCTTGGGACTCGGAGAATTTGGCCTCCATTTCGTCGAAAATCAGAGTCAACTTATCCTCCGTATCCTCCCAACGGGCGGCTTCCAGAAGATGATTGAGCGTAGGCGGTTCATACAATCTTTGGAGTGCTGAGAGCTCTGGTTGGACGGATTCGTCCCCGAGTCGTATCAAAAGTTCATGTTCGCTGCCGATTTGCTTGCGGAAAGCGCTCAAAGAGGCGTTGTACAGGGTTGTAATTTCGCTACGGAATTGTCCCCAACTGCTCAGCAGAATGGAAATTTTTCCTTTTAAGTAGTTTTTTACGGCTGATTGCAGCACAGAGGCGGTTCGTTCGAGCCAAGAGGAGTCCTCTTGATCCGCGGCCAACGGTTTCTTTTTCATCACAAAAATCAAATAATCATGCGCATCTTTCGTATGCCAGCTATCAAACTTCTCCGCGAATAACTCCTCGACCATGTTGCTGATGGCATACTCCATAAGGGATAGGCGGCTCATATCGTACTCTAGAAATTCCGATTCAAGCCGAATCATCATCAGCACACAGGGATGTTCATGGAAATCCGGAAGCTCCAGCATCTGCATTTTGTCCCGGAGGGATTGCTCGGTGAGTTTGCGCCCCTGAAGGAGGTCACTTAGTAAATTCCCCCGCAGCAGAGGGAGGTTTTCCTTGACTGTATAGCTAAGTCGCTGCTTAGAAAAAACCTCCTGCCACTCGTTCCGAAGCTTCTCCATGACCCGACCAACAGCAGCTAGCAAATCCTGTTCGGTAACAGGTTTTAACAAATAATCCTCAGTTCCTTGAAGAATCGCTTCCTTGGCATAATTGAAATCGGAGTAACCCGATAAGAGTATGCACTTTGTTTTCTGCCATCTGCGGTTGATTTCCGCAATGAGCTGCAAGCCGGATATGCCCGGCATCTGAATGTCGGTTAGGACGATATCGATGGAGAATTGCTCCAGCAGCTCTAGTGCTTCTTTGCCTGAGTAGGCTTTGAACACCTGTTCAATCCCAAGGGATGCCCAATCAATGGTGGCATGGAGCCGATCTACAACATGAGCTTCGTCATCGACGATCAAAAGTTGAATCATCGTTTGCTCTCCCCGCTAGCTTCTGGAAGGTTCATCTGCGCACTGCGCTTCCAAGTTAACACAGCCTTCAAGCCCCCTTTTTCACCGGGATAAAAAGTAAGTCCTGATCCTTCTCCGAACTGGTAATACAGCCGGTGATGGACATTCCAAGTGCCGCAGCCAATGTCATCGGACATTGGTGAATGCAGCTGTTCCAGCAGCTCAGCTAGTCCTGCCTCATGAAGTCCTGCACCATTATCTTCAACAATGACGCGGTTCCAGCTCTCATCCTGCTCGCCAGTTATGGTGATACAGTCTCCTTCCACGCTGCGCTCGATGCCATGGAGGATGGCGTTCTCCACTAAAGGCTGGAGGATCAGCCGGGGAACCCATTCTTCCAACATATTCACGGGAACCGAAATATCATATTTCAGACGATGGATACGCAGTTGCTGAATATTCAAGTAATGGCCGACCAAGTCGAGCTCGTCTGCCAGCTTAACGGCTTGCTTTTCAACCCTGGTCGTATAGCGGTAGAATTCGGCCAAGTTTTGCGCCATAGCCACGACAGACTCTTTGTCCTCCATCTCGGCCGAATTAATAATGAAAAATAAGGAGTTATAGAGAAAGTGCGGATGAATTTGCGACTGTAGCTGCTTTAAGGTCGCCTCACGGGACCGGATTTTCTCTGCATAGACGTCTTCGACCAGTACTTGAATTTGTTCCGCCATTTCATTGAAACGCTGAATGAGGAAATCGAATTCATTCTTGGCTTTGTAGTGGATACGGGCAGATAAATCGCCGCGCTTCACCTTTTGCACGCTTTGCATCATTTTGCCAATTGGAATTTGCACGTTCCGGTACAGCATGAAAGAAGCAAGTACACTCATAACGAGCAGAAGTCCAATGGTGATATAGAACAATTTACGCGTCATAGTAATGGGCGAGAGTATTTTCTCAACAGGCACATAATCCACTAGGAACCATCCTAGCTGCGTGGACTTCACATAACTAATCAAATACTGCTGGCGATCGATCTCGAACTGGACTTGACCGGAGCTTGGCAGGTTCGCATCAAGGGTAAGCTGCTCTCTAATGGCATTCGTAATCTGCTGGTTAGAAGAGCTGTTCACAATCAAGGCGTTCCTACCGTCCACCAAAAAAGGATCACTGCGTTTGTCCTGCTTGTACACATCCATCAGATTCACCATGTTTTGAACACTGAACCTTACCTGATAGAGCACATTTGCTTGATCCACCGTCTGTGCACGTATTGGTTCGCTAATTTCTCGGATGAACGATCCAATCCCTTTGTCGCCTTCCCGCACCTCATATGTCCAAGTGCGCTGAATGGCTCGATGCCAAGGCCATTGATCGGTGCCGTTGACGAAAATGCTGGAGGAAAGCACCTGCCTTCCATTAGGAATGGCTACCGTGAGTTCATTAACCCAGCCGCTAGAGACGCTTTGTAAGCTAAGCTTTTGGATCATTCGCGATTGTTCCTTCAGCACATCATAATCCGGTGAATCGCTCCGGTTGATATATTCCCTCATGTAGGGATCGCTCCCGAGAATAACAGGGGACATGGCAAGCCGCTCCACATCTGCATCGAGCTGATGCATGAAGAAGGAGAGTTGATTTAAATTCGACGATTGGATCTGATCCTGCACAACATTGTTCGTAATCCGGTTCGTATAGCTGTACAGCAGCACGATAGGAATAAGCAGTAAGATCAACATGATTAAGATTTTGCTAAAAATATTAAGTTTATAGGGCATGCCAATCACCTTCCGGGTCATCTAAGCGTTATAACCTAGAGTATACGCCTACGAGAGAAGTCCTCCAAATGAATGGAAACTTCTCTCGTCGTTGCATTCTGGGGTAACCCTTTAGGATTAACCTTTTACAGCACCTGCAGAAAGTCCGCTGACCACATAACGTTGGGATACTAAGGCGATAATCAGTACCGGAAGCGTGATGATGCAAGCTGCAGCCATAAGAGCGCCCCAGTTAATCTCGGAATAAGACATGAAGTTAAATACGGCGATCGGCAGCGTCTTCGTTTTGTCCCCAGCCAGGATGACAGAAAACATGAAATTGTTCCATGAGAAGATAAAGGAAAGCAGAGATGCCGTGATCACGCCAGGTCCAGAGATCGGCAGAATAATCCGCAAGAAAACCTGATGATGCGTACAGCCGTCAATAAGGCCTGACTCCTCAATTTCCGTCGGAAGCGCCTCGAAGAAGGAGATCATAATCCAGATAATAAAAGGCAGACCGACGAGCATATGACTCAAAATGAGGGCCGTATACGTATCCACCAAATGGATTTTGGAGAATAAAATAAACCAAGGAATCAGGAACGTAATCCCTGGAATGATCCTAGCGACTAGAATGAGAAGCCCGAGCTTATGAAGGTGATGCCTTGCAATCGCATAGGCTGCCGGAAGGCCTAAGATAAGGGATAGCAGCGTCGAGCCGAAAGCGACTAGGAAGCTGTTCCAGATGAATTTTATGAAGTCGTATTCCTTGAACACACTGACATAGTTATGGAAAGTTGGTTTGAAAATAAATAGTTGGCCGGTTGACAAAATTTGCGACTGTGTTTTAAAGGAGGCGAGCAGCATCCAGACAAACGGGAATGCAAAAACGATCAGCACAAGGAAGGTGAGCAGGGTTTGCAGGAACCGTGAACCTCTTTTTTTCTTCACGAAGTGGCTCCCTCCATTCGTTTACGCATCCAAATCATAAATAATGTGAGCCCCATTACTAACGCGAAGAAAATGACAAGCAGGGACGATGCCATACCGAGCTTAAAGTATTGAAAGCCGAGTACATAGCCGTAAAGATTCAGTGTCTCCGAAGCGAAGTTCGGTCCGCCTTGGGTTGTTGCGTAGATGATATCAAATGTTTTCAAAACATCGATTAAACGAAGCATAGCTGCCACGATTATCGTAGGTCTTAGTAGCGGAAGTGTGATGGAAACGAATTTCCTCCATGTACTCGCGCCGTCCACGTCAGCGGCTTCATAAGGGTCTGTTGGCAGTGTAGCCAACCCGGCCATAATGATGAGCGCGATCATCGGCGTCCACTCCCAGACATCTACGATGACCAGGGAAGGAATGACCTGATTGGGGGAAGCCAGCCATAGCAGCGGTTCGAGTCCTAATGATTTAAGCATCATGTTAGCGACGCCAATTGTCGGCTCGTAAATCAGCATCCAGACCAAGCCCATGGCAACGGGTGTGGCGACCATTGGAAGCAAGAAAACCGTCTTAACGAGGTTCTTCCCGCGAAACTCCCTGGAGAGCAGTAAGGCGATGGCAATGCCAAGGATAACCTCCAAAGCGAGTGCAGCAAAGGTAAAATAAAACGTCGAGCCTGCTGCATGCCAGAAGCGCTCGTCTTTTAATAAGGCCGTGTAGTTGGATAAGCCCACCCAAAGAGGAGGCGTCGTAGCGGACATGCTCCATTCGTAAAAGCTGATGCGGACCGTGTAGATGATTGGAAACAGCATCATCAGCAGGACGAAGATGACGGCCGGAAGGGTATAAATCCATTTTAAGTTGCGGTTAAACCAGCTGTATTGCACCTGAAGTCACCCTTTCTGATGTTCGTATAGGAAGGAACTGTATGAAAGGAAAAAGGGCCATCAGATGACCCTTTTCACCCCTCAAACGCCTATTTACCTCGTTTTATCTTTATCGATAATCGTTTGCAGCGCTTGATTAGCTTTATCTGCAACGGGCTGTATGTTGGTTTCGCCAGACATCACTTTTTGCACGATTTCACCAACCGCATCACGAGCTTCACCTACACTGATAACCGTTGGACGGTCGTGGTCAACACCTGTTTTGGCGCTTTCCTTGATGATCGGAACTAGCTCTGCAGGGAATCCAGTCGTGCCTTCTGGTTTATCCCATACGGAGGTGCGGGCGCCAGGGTTGCCTTTTTGCTGTGTTTTCAGCACAACATCTTTGCTTGTTGCCCATTGGATGAAGGCCCAAGTCGCATCTTTATTGCCGGATTTGGCATTCATGGCAAGTCCCCAAGATGTAATGCTGTAAGGCTTGGAGCCTGCTTTGCCGCCAGGGAATACAGCGAATCCGACTTGGTCAGCTACTTTGGATTTGGCTGGATCCGTTGCGTTCTGGTACAAGGAGTTAGCATCCGTCAGGAAAGCGACTTTTCCTTGTGCGAAAATACCAAAGGCCTGCGGCCAGGACATGTTAAGCACACCTGGAGGCGCGTAGTCTTTAAGCAGCGTGCCGTAAGTGGTAAAAGCTTTAATCGCTTCAGGCGTATTGATGCTGGCTTTCTCGCCTGTCGTGAAGTCTGCGCCTTCCGAATACAGGTAGGACGAGACTTGTGTTACGAGCGGAGAGCGTTGCCCCCTTGCGACGAAGCCGTACATCTCATTTTTCGGATCGTGCAGTTTTTTCACGGCAGCATTCAGCTCATCTAGCGTTTTCGGTACAGCGATGCCTGCTTTTTGCAGCAAGTCTTTGCGGTAGTATAGAATCTCTTGCTCCGTAATAATCGGAATGCCCGCTAACTTCGCTTCGACGGTTGTGGAGCCGATGGCGGATTTGGAGAAATCGTTGAAATCGTAATCCTTCGCTTTTTGAGCGTAGTCGTCCAAAGGTTGTACCCAACCGTTCTTGTAGAAAAGCTTGCCTTCCTGAAGCGGGCGGTACATGAAAACGTCAGGCGTTGCGGAGCCAGATGTGAATTGAACCGTCAGCTTCTGTGTGAGCTGATCCTCGAAAAAGCTTTCGACATTCACTTTAATGCCTGTTTCCTTCTCAAAATCCGGCAGCAAAGGCTTGATGGCATCTGCCCAAGGGTGGTTGGCCGTTACGAGCGAGATTGTTTTACCTGCGTATGGCTTTGCGTTAGCGGTTGCCGCAGCACCGGCGCTTGGCTGAGTAGATGGCTGTGCCGTGTTCGCCGTACTGCCGCAGCCTGCTAATACCGTTGCTGCCATGACAGCCGTCGTGCCAACACCAATCCATTGTTTGAATGATTTTTTCATCTAATATGTGACCTCCCGTGTACTTAGAAATGAATGTGCTTACATCCTTACATCTCTAAGAGTACCTGATTCCTGTAGGGTGTTGATATAACTAAGATTTAAGATGCATAACTACGGCTGAAGATAATTCGTGTTAGGGGTAGGGTGCCCTAGTTTGATTTTCCAAAAGCATCCTGCGACCAAACAGCGCAGAATACCGGTAGATTTTCCCGTTACTTCAAAAACAAAAAAAGCCTTCCTTGTGGGGAAGGCTCTCTACCTATTAAAGCGAGCTAACCTGGCTGAATTGATTAGCATACAATTCATAATAATGCCCACGGAGCGCAAGCAGCTCCTCATGCGTGCCCCGTTCCACGATCTCGCCGCCGTGGATCACCAGAATCGCACTCGCTTCGCGAATCGTGCTAAGCCGGTGGGCGATCACGAAGCTCGTGCGCCCTTTCATCAGAACGCCCATCGCCTGCTGGATGTGCAGTTCCGTGCGCGTGTCGACGGAGCTCGTCGCCTCGTCGAGCACCAGAATCGCGGGGTCGGCGAGAATCGCCCGCGCGATTGTGAGCAGCTGTCGCTGGCCTTGACTCAGGTTGCCGCCTCCGGCGGTCAACATGGCGTCATAGCCGTTAGGCAGCTTGCGAATGAACCCGTCCGCGTTGGCAAGCCTCGCGGCGGTTTCGACTTCATCGTCCGTCGCATCCAGACGGCCGAAGCGGATATTTTCTCGGATCGTATCCGAGAAAAGGTACACATCTTGCAGCACGATGCCGAGGCGGCTGCGCAGACTATCTTTGTCGAGGCTGCGAATATCGCGGCCGTCGATGGTGATGGAGCCTTCGCCGACATCGTAGAAGCGGGTCAGCAGGTTGATGATCGTCGTTTTGCCGGCGCCCGTCGGGCCAACTAAGGCGATTAAATCGCCGGGCTCAGCGGCGAACGTAACATCGTTCAGCGTAGGCACATCGTCGGTATAACGGAAGGAGACATTTTGAAACACGACCTCGCCCTTAACCTCCGTTAGCTCTACAGCATTCCCCGATGGATCGTATTCCGTCTTGCGATCCATCACTTCAAACACACGCTCGGCCCCCGCAATACCGGACTGAATCATATTATATTGATTCGCGAGATCGTTGATAGGGCGGCTGAACTGCTTGGAATAGTTGAGGAAACTGATAATAACGCCTACCATCGTCCAGCCATTGAGCACCATCCAGCCGCCAATGGCAGCCAGCAGGATGAAGCTGAAATGATTAATCATATTCATGCTTGGTCCCATCATGCCCGAGAGCTGCTGGGCACCTGTACCGGCAGCACGGAGCTGCCTGTTGATGGAATCGAGCTGGCGGACAGTCGCAGCTTCACGACGAAATGTTTTGACCACCTTTTGCCCAGAAATCGATTCCTCAATTAGGCCATTCAACTCGCCGAGCCGCTGCTGTTGTTCCTTGAATAAGCGCTGTGTGTGCCTCGTAATTTGTTTTGTTGTGAAAAGGACGATAGGAACAGTAATGAGCGCAACGAGAGTAAGCCAAATATTCAAAGTAATCATCATGATAAAAGAACCGACAATCATAACGATACTTGTAATGATCTGTGTTAAATTTTGACTGAGCGTAGTTGCTACGTTATCGACGTCATTCGTCGTGCGACTCATAAGCTCACCATGAGAAGTCTTGTCAAAATAACTAATCGGCAGCTTGTGCAGATGGCGAAACAGATCCTGTCTCATTTCCCAAACCGTCCGCTGAGAGACCCCCGCCATCACATAGGATTGAATCCACGTAGCCGCTCCGCTGAACAAATAACAGCCAAGCAAAAGGAGGCAGAGTCCAAGCAAGCCGCTGCGGTCGCGCGGTACGATGTAATCATCAATCGCTACGCCTATCAAATAAGGCCCGAGCAGCGCAAGTCCGCTGCCGAGGACGGTAAGGAGAATAACAGTGAGCAGTCCAGTGCGTTGTTGCTGAAGATAACCCCACATGCGAAGGAGGGTTGCACCGATATGCTTGGCGCGCGGCTTGCGCGGAGGTGTCTGCTTTTTAGCCATGAAGGGCAGTCTCCTTTCCTTGCTGCGAGCGGTAAATGTCTTGATAGATGGCGCTTGTGGCCAGCAGCTCCTGGTGGGTTCCACGTGCGGCGACGCGTCCCTCATCCAGAACAAGAATTTGATCGGCGTGAATCACCGATGAGACGCGCTGCGCGATAATGATGCGTGTGCTGCCAGCCATCAACTGCTGCAGCGAACGCTGGATGCGCTTCTCCGTGCCAAGATCGATGGCACTGGTGCTGTCATCCAGTACAAGCAGCGGCGAGCGCAGGAGTAGAGCTCGGGCAATCGCTATGCGCTGTTTTTGACCGCCGGACAGATTCACGCCGCGCTGTCCCAGCTTCGCCTCGTAACCTTCGGGCAGCTTGCGAATGAAGCTATCGGCTTCCGCTGCCTTGGCAGCTTCCTCGATCTCCGCTTCAGTGGCCCCTGGCCTGCCGAAAAGAAGGTTCTCGCGAATCGTACCGCTAAACAAAATGGACTGCTGCAGGACAATTCCAATCTGACCGCGCAGCTGTTCGACGGGCATCTCCTTAATATCAACGCCGCCCAGAAGAATGCGGCCATTTGTTGCGTCATAGAGCCGCGGGATCAAGCTGACGAGCGTAGATTTACCGGAGCCGGTCGCTCCAAGAATCCCGATCGTTTGGCCTGGCAGTACCTTGAAAGAGATGTCCTCAAGAACTGGCTGGTCAGGAGCAGAATCATACACGAAGGAGACATGTTCAAATTCCAATTCACAGCCTGGCACAGGTGAACTCATTTCCCTATGTACTTCATCCTCATTCCGCTCCTGCACGGGTTCATTCATGTCCGGTTCTGTATCCAACACTTCGCGGATGCGCTCAGCAGAAACTTGTGCGCGGGAAATATTCATTAGCGTATTGCTGATTGAAACCAGCGAATAGAGAACTTGCGTGATATAGATGATAAAAGCCGCCAAATCGCCAATTGCCACCGAGCCGCTCCAAGTCTGCCCGCCGCCGAACCATAGTACCGCCACAATACTTATGTTCAAAATCAATGTCATCAGCGGTCCACTTGTAGCCAAGGCGCGAGCGGAGCTGAGACTCGCGTCGAGCAACGCGGTATTCGCTTTGCCGAAGCGGGTTCGCTCGAAGGCGGCACGAACGAAAGCTTTGATCACCCGAATGCCTGAAGTGCTTTCCTGCATAACGGTGTTAACGCGATCGAGCCTCGCTTGCATCAGGCGAAAAAGTGGCGTAGAGCGTTTCATTAGCACATACAAAATAAGAAACTGAATCGGGACAACAGCCAGTAAAATCAAAGAAAGCCGCGGCGAAATAACAATCGCCATCACGATGCTGCCAATAAGCAGCGAAGACTCGCGTACAAATTGACGCAGCAATATTTGCAGGATGTTCAGCATTTGCATGACATCGCCGGTCAAACGAGTAATCAGCGATCCTGTTGAAAAAGTATCCAATTGCCGGAACGAGAAGGACTGCACCTTCTCAAATACGCTGAGCCGAAGGTCAGCGCCGAAGTTCTGTGCGGCTTTCACTGTAAAAAACGTACAGCCCACCCCGCCGACAAGGCCAACGAAGGCAACGCCCAGCATGTGCAAGCCCGTTGACCATACCAGTGGGAGATTGCCATCGGCAACGCCATGATTGACAATAGCCGCCATGAGGCGGGGCTGAGTTAGATCCATGCAGACCTCCATCACCATCAGCAAGGGGGCAAGCAGGGTGATCAGCCAGTAAGGTTTAACAAATGATCGTAGTTTCCACATCGCAAGAAATCCTTTCTTTTGTTTGGTGGCTAACTAATTTTCTTCCTCTTTCGAGCGCAGATTCTCCTGCATTTGAAGCAAAAGACGGCGAAATAAGAGGATTTCCTCAGGCAGAAAATGCGAAAAGGTCAACTCATCCGTCGCCTTGATGGCTTCCTTGACATGGACGGTGACTTCCCTGCCTTTATCGGTTAAATAAACGCGAGTAACCCGCTGATCATCAGGGTCAGGCCGGCGCTCGACAAGACCTGTTTTCTCCATGCGATCCACCATCACAGTTAGTGTTGCGGGCTTATTGTGAATGCGCGCAGCGAGCTCGCGCTGACTGAGTCCGTCTTCGGCGGATAAGGCAAGGAGCAAAGGCGGTTGACCGGGATAAACATCATACGGATGAATGATTTGATCAATCGTACGGCGGTGCATTTTCAGCAAATGAGACATCATATGGGTAAGAGATTCGGGATTCGGGTGACGCGACAACGGATATCCTCCTTTTTGTTAGGTGACTAATTAATATCTTAGATACGTCTCCACATTCTGTCAATACGATTTTTAACTTTTTAAACGATTAGAAAATGCTCTTTGCACGCCTCTACGCATTTCAGGTATTGTATAGATAAGGTGTAAAAGGAGAGTGGAAGGAAATGACCGCTGCTATTATTTTGGGCGTAATTGCCCTTGTTATCATACTTGGAGCAACGTTCTGGGTAACGCGGAAGGCGTACTCCCGCAGATGGGATGAAGAGGAGCACGATTGAGGAGAGCAGCCCGTGCGGGTATCCTCCCTCTAGTCAGGTATGCGCTTTCTTGCTATGATTGAGGGAGCAAACATAAAGGTGGCTGGCCGATGAACCGAATGGAGGCCGAATTCAGTAACCTGGTCAAGGCTTATCGCAAAAGACATATGGGCAAAGGGCCGGAGCGCGTAACAACGACCTTTTGCAAGTGCTGGGCGATCTGCGAGATGGCTGGAAACCTATCACCAGTGGAAAAGTTTATGGCGAAGACGGGCGATGGCAGACAAATGCTCCGCACGGCTCGTACGGAAATGGTCAAAGAGATGTATCGCGATCATCCCCCTGTGGAGATGGAGGAGCTGCTTGGCGCGAAATTCGTCCAGTTGTTCGTTGACATCGACATTGAGCAGGATTTGGGGATGTCGGTATTCGTTTTTGATCAGGATTTGGAGAAAAAGTTTGGCGGGAAGTAGATTGTGGCTGTCATGGGGAACCTTGTCAGACCGCAAGACCGCAGAGTGCAGAGCGCAGACTGCAGAGCGCAGAGTGCAGACCGCAGACCGCAGACCGCGAACCGCGAACCCCAGACCCCATGACTGCTAAAGCTGACCAGCACAATCATGTAAAAAGTGCAGCAAAACATCGCAATTTTGCGATTTTGAGAGTGAATCGTGTATTTTGTACAGCAAATTGCGGATTATAGCTTCCAAATAGAGCTTCAGCCCCAATTTAGATGTACTTTTTGCAGGATTCAATGGAATTAATACGTAGTCAGCATGAATTAGATGTACTTTATGCAATTTGGGAGCGTGACTTGCACACACGGGCACCGCAAAAGCCAATGCAGACTCAAACGCAAAGGCAAACATCCAAGAATGACATATACATAGCAAAGGTGCTTGGCACTTGGTAGCGAACCTGCCGGAGACTAACCACTGTAGAACATCGCTTGTTACTTTCTTGAAAAAGAAAGTTTGCAGGGCGTGTTTTGCGGTGGTTTTTTGCTTCATACCAATCCAATAACGCGATGAAGGAGCTGCTCAAAATGGGAAAAACGAAGCACACCGGGCCGATCAAACTGCCCGCAAAACCCGATCCGAAGCTGTGGGTCAGCAAGGTGCCGTTCGGGCTAGGTAAAGTGAAACCGCAGCATATTCGGGAAACGGCCAAAATTGCCTGGCAGAATCGGGATAATCTTCCTTATGCCTACCGGATATTGACGCAAGGGGTATGCGACGGCTGTGCACTGGGCGTGTCGGGGTTGTACGACCAGACGCTGGCGGGACCTCACCTCTGCACGACAAGGCTGAACGTGCTTCGACTGAATACGATGCCGGCGATCCGTGAGGAGCTGCTCCATGCGGACATCGACGAGCTAAGCCGCATGAGCAGCACGGAGCTCAGGCAGCTCGGGCGAATTCCCTATCCGCTCATACGTCGGCACGGGGAACGGAAATTCAGCCGCGCCACATGGGATGAGGCGCTGGACACCATCGCGGCGAAAGCACGCGCGATTGACCCGAAGGGGATGGCTTTCTATCTGACGGCTAGAGGGATCACGAACGAGTCGTATTATGCCGCGGCCAAGGTGGCGAGGCTGCTCGGCACGAACAACATCGACAATGCCTCGCGCATCTGTCACTCGCCGTCGAAGACGGCCTTGAAGCGCTCCGTAGGCGTCGGCGCTTCGACCTGTAATTACAAGGACTGGATCGGAACGGACGTCCTTGTGTTCTGGGGCAGTGTGGCCGCGAACAATCAGCCGGTCTCGACGAAGTATATGTACGCGGCCAAGCGCAAAGGGACGAAGATCATTGTCATTAACCCGTACTTCGAGCCGTCGATGGAGCAGTACTGGATCCCTTCGATTCCCGAATCCGCGTTATTCGGGACCAAACTCGCCGACGATGTGTACCAAGTGAACATCGGCGGAGACATTGCCTTCATGAACGGCGTCATGAAGGTCTGGTTCGAGATGGAGGAGGCCGTGCCCGGCTCCGCCATCGACCATGCGTTCGTGCAGGCGCACACGAACGGCTACGAGCAGCTGCGCGCCCACGTGGCGCAGCAGGACTGGACGACGCTGGAGCAGTCGTCCGGGCTTTCCCGCGAACGCATGCGCGAGTTCGCTCAGCTGCTGGCGCGTGCCGCGTCCGCGGTTTTCGTGTGGAGCATGGGGCTCACACAACACCGCTTCGGCACGGACAACATCTCGCAGGTGGCGAATCTCGCCCTCCTGCGGGGTTTCCTCGGCCGTGAGCACTGCGGGCTGATGCCCATCCGCGGCCACAGCGGCGTACAGGGCTCCGGCGAAATGGGCGCGGACCCCTTCTCCTTGCCCGGCGGCGACATAAGCAGCGCCGCCGACCGCAACCGCATCGAGCAGCTCTGGGGCTTCGCGCTGCCGAGCTGGCAGGGTGACATCGTCGGTGTCACCCTAGAGAATGCGCTCCTGCCTGAAGAGCAGGAGCGGAAGCTCCGGCTGTTTTACACATCCGGAGGCAACTTCCTGGAGACGATGCCTGACCCGGCATTCGTCCGTGAAGCCCTAACGGCTGTAGACGTCCGTGTGCACCAGGACATCATCCTGAATACCTCCACGCTGCTGGATGCGCGGGAGGCTGTGGTGGTGCTGCCCGCGATGACGCGCTATGAGCAGCCCGGGGGAGGCACGTCCACCTCGACGGAGCGGATGGTGTACTTCTCGCCCGAGATCGCCGGCCCGCGGATCGGGGAGGCCCGCGCGGAGTGGGCGATCTATGCCGATCTGGCCCGCCGCGTGAAGCCCGAAGCAGCCGGTCAGCATCTCGGCTGCGGCAGCGCCGCGGCCATTCGCGAGGAGATTGCTCTGGCCGCGCCAAGCTACAACGGCATTCAGCACCTGCGTGAGCGCGGCGATGTGTTTCAATACGGCGGCGCTTGGCTGTGCGAAGACGGCGTCTGTCCGACGCCGGATGGCCGCGGCGCGCTGCTGCCGATCGAGCTTCCACAGTTGCGGAAGCCGGAGGGGCACTTTGCCGTGACGACGCGGCGCGGCAAGCAGTTCAACTCGATGATCTACAGCGACATCGATCCGTTCAATGAAGCGGATCGCTACGATGTGCTGATCCATCCTGGGGATGCCGCTCCCCTTGCGCTAAGCGAAGGGGAGGCGATTGTGGTCTACAACCGGTTCGGCAGCATGCACGGCCGGGTCAAATTTGCCGAGATCAAAACCGGTAACATTGAAGTCCATTGGCCGGAAGGGAACAGCTTGATCCCGAAAGGCGTTTACGAGCCGCATGCCGGCATCCCGGAATACAATACAGCGGTTATCGTGGAGAAGGCAGAAACGTACCATGCTCACAAAGACACGCGATACGTCGAGAAACGGATTGAAGAACTGGAGATCGAAGCGGGGTGAACACGATGGATAACGAACAGGATCAGGTTGAGCCTGTTGGCCCAGCTGGGTCTGCAGAGTCAGGGCTTTCGTCAACGACAACTTGGAGCATTTACCGCTATAACGGAACGGAGATTCTCCCTCAAGAAGACACCATCGCGACTGAGACGCCGTTAACGATCAAGGTGGATGGCGAGGAATTCGCAACGCTGGTGTACACACCAACGGATACAGTTGATTTGGTTACTGGCTTTCTAGCTTCTGAGGGCTTGATTCGATTCGTCGATCAGATCGAGTCCCTCACATTGGAGGTGGAGCGCGGCTTTGCCAATGTGAAGCTGCGGCATCTGCACCAGCTTAGCCGGCAAATGGTGTCCAAACGGTTCATCGGCTCCTGTTGCGGCAAAAGCCGTCAGTTTTATTTTCACAATGATGCTCGCACGGCCAAAACCGTTCGCACGGAACTCCAGATTACCGTTCAGCAATGTTTTCATCTTATGAATCTGATGCAGGAGCAGTCGGCCGATTTTCGGGCTACGGGCGGGCTGCACAATGCAGCACTGTGTACGGTGGATGACCTTCTCTTGAGCAGATCGGATATCGGTCGGCATAATGCGCTGGATAAAATTTATGGACACTTGCTGAGACAGCGAATATCCGTTCGGGATAAAGTCATTGCTTTTAGCGGAAGGGTCTCTTCTGAGGTCGCTCTCAAGGCTGCCAAAATCGGGGTCGGTATTTTGCTGTCGAAATCTGCGCCAACCGACTTGGCGCTTAGATTAGCGCAGGACCTAGGGATTACGGTCGTTGGTTTCATTCGAAGGGACCAATTAACGGTTTACACCCACCCGCAGCGCATATCGGAATGTCGATAAAGCCCTTTTTATGTGGGAAAATTTGTATTGTCTCTCTACCACAAATATGCTAGATTCTAGCTACTGTCATATTTTGTTAAGAGAGGAAGACCGTCATGGGGAATTGGAATACCGTTGCAAAAAAAGGGGCAACAGCGTTACTGGCAGCCTTCTTGCTTGTCTCCCTGCAGGGGCCTTCGCCTTCTTATGCAGCCGAAATAAATGCAGAGGTTCCTAAGGTGATCGAAAAAGCTTCACCGTCCGTAGTAGCAATTATAGGCAAACCCTCCTACGATTCAGATAAAACACTAGAGAAAAATCGTTTTAATCTTGCGCACGGTACAGGCGTGATCGTTGAGTCTAATGGTGTCATCGTGACGAATGCGCATGTGGTCAAAGATATGAACAATATCGTAGTTGTCACATCAGACGGGACTACGTATAACGGGCATGCAACGAATATCGATGAGGAGAGCGATTTGGCATTGGTCAAAATCGAAGCCTCAGGCCTATCGCCCGCGACGTTCGCTTCTTCCTCAGACATTAAAGTGGGGGAAACCGTCGCGGCTATTGGGACGCCGATTTCTTTCGCTTTACGAAATTCCGTTACCGTAGGCATCGTCAGTGGACTTGACCGCTCGGTGAGCTCGCAATATCAGCTCATTCAAACGGATGCGGCGATCAATCCAGGCAACAGCGGGGGTGCTTTGATTAACATGAAAGGTGAAGTTATCGGTATTAATACGATGAAATATGCCGATTTCGGGGTTGAAAATCTCGGCTTTGCCATTCCGGTGGACACCGTCAAGTATGTGTTGAAGCATTTTCAATTGTATGGGAAAGTGAAACGCCCTTATTTGGGGTTGGAGCTCGAAGAAAGCTGGGAAGCTGTTGTAGGCTTGCCTAGCTCCACAGGCCTGCGGGTTGCTTATGTCGACCCTGATTCACCAGCGGCTGCAGCCGGTATTGAGCAGGATAATTTAGTTGTTTCGATTGGTGCGAACAAGGTGAAGACGCTCGTCGACTACAATGAGGCGATTAAGAAATATTTGCCGGATGAGAAGGTGGATATCACCATTCAATCCGAGGGTACGACCGTAACGAAGTCCGTCACCCTGGGCGAAGTGCTCCATCCCGAAACGAAGTGGAAGGAAGACGCAGAGGGGTCTGATTTGGATGCAGATCGCGGTAAAACAAAGATCGGCGACAGCCATTTTGGCTGGTCGATGAAATATCCAGCAGGCTTAGTGAAGGGGCATCAGTCCGAGGAGGGAGATTCGGTTAGCTTCATGGATGCCAAAGGGGAGTTCTCCCTGTCCATCCAAGTTGATAATGAGAGCGATGAGTTATCTCCGTCGGCGCTTTTGAACAAATTGACTGGCAGTGAAGAGGATGATTATGACGATATGGCAGCATCCACCATCCTGGAGCGTCAATATGTGAAGCGTGAAGGCAGCCCGTTCGCCAAAATTGTAGGCCGCTCCGGGGACGAGGGTTATATTCAAACCCGTGGGTATCTTCACGAGGGACGCCTATACAAAGTGCAATTGTTTGTAATGAAAGATCACTACAACAACGATTTTAAACAAAATAGCTATAATGATTTACTTGATTCCTTCAAACTTTCCTTCAATGCGCAGGATGAATCGCTCAAGGATATTTCGACTTATTCTAACGGCAATACCACCTATACGAATGAATATGGTTTATCTTTTGCACTGCCCTCTAGCTGGCAGAAAAGCAGTTATACTGGCACCTCATCCTTTTTTAATGCGGATTATTCGCAATCGCTTCAGGTTCATGTTACTTCGGCTTCTTCCGGTGATACGCTAGCCGCGTGGGCTGATCGTGAGCGCAAGCAGTTTGAAGCGCAGTATGTGCAGAAATACCGTAAGATCACAGATCCTGAGGAGCTTACTTTGGCTGGCGTTCCGGCTTTGAAGACAGCTTATGCAGAAACACTCGGTAACCAATGGACCGCGGGGTATTCCCTCTTTTTCATTAAGGATAAATATAAGTATGAGGTTGAAGTCAGCTATCCGCAGGATGAGGAGGGGGCTGAGCTCGATGATCTCTTGCACAGTTTGACCTCCACGATTGAAGTGGATAAAGACAACAGGGATCAAGAACTTGGTTTCATTCAAGATCTGGATGAGCTGATCGATCCGAATCGTACCATTGCCTATAAGAATGAGAAATATAAATACACGCTGCAAATTCCAGAAATGTGGACAAGCAGCAAATCATATGACAATAAAGATCAGGTGAGCAAGTCCTTCCTCTTCACTGGGGGCTACTTGACGATCGATGCAGACACCAAAACGGCGTATGAAGATTTGGTGAAAGAAGAAGACGCCGCGCAGAAGAAGAGCCATGAAAGCGATAGCGAATATGCCTATACCGACGAGGAAACTACTGTACTTGGCGGCGTGAAGGCGAAGAAATACGAAGTTAATTATGTAAGTGCCAAAGTTCCTTATAAAGAAACAACATACATGTTCAGTCAAAATCAGATATCCTATACCGTTAGGTTGCGGATGGACGAGGCCGTTCGAACGGACGTTAATGAAGCTCGGTTGAATAAAGCTTTTGCCTCTCTCCAATTTTTGGATGTTGTGAACAAATAGCACTGCGAAAGCAATAGGGAATTTATGACCCTCTCATCAGTCGTGACTGAAGGGAGGGTTCTTTATTGGCAGAGGAAGGGGGCGATCATCATGAGGAAGAAGCTTGTTCGGCCGCTCGTATGGCTGCTTTTCATCGGATACACAGGTTGTTTGCTGTATTGGATGTTTGTGGGCTTCGGGCGTGAGAGCCTGCGAAGCGGGGGACATTTCGTCTATAACTACAATGTGGTTCCTTTCAGGACCATCGTGATGTATATCCGGCATGCCAATCTATTTCCGATGCGAACGTGGGTGATCAATTTATTTGGTAATGTAGGTGTCTTCATGCCGTATGGGTTACTGCTGCCATATTTGTTTAGGGTGGCGAGGCGCTACAGATTATTTCTTCTGCTTTTTGGTTGTCCGCTGGTAGGCCTGGAACTGCTGCAGATGCTGCTTAGAGTGGGGAGCTTGGATGTGGATGATTTGATATTGAACATATTAGGGGCAAGTCTGGCCTACAGCCTATTCGCGGCTTTCACAAGACGGGATCGCTCAGGTCAAGTTGAAATGAAAGGCAGGGTATAAAATGTGACCAATTGCCTCAATATAGCCCTTGTAACAATTTCAATTTGAGGAGGCAATCTAAACGATGACCAAGACCGATTCAAGCTTACAGTCACAGAATCCTATTTCTTCTGCACAAAATTCAGCTGATAATGTCCATCAAGCGGTGAATCATGCTATGTCCCATCCGACACCTCAAACGCTGCAAGAGGCTCGGAATGCTATCGGTAAAGCCGAGAACGCGCTGGATCAGGCTACAGATCAATCCGATGCGCCGGCTGTTCAGCAAGCTGCTGAATCGCTCAGCGAGGATGAAGCTAGGCTTCAGTCGCTGGAATAAAGTCAAAGGGGCTATCCATTAAGTAGTTTAACTACTTGGGGGTTAGCTCCTTTGTGTTTTTGCGGGGGTTGATTGGAGACAAACTACAGCTAGTTTGCGGTGGATGCAGAGAGCGGTGTAGGGGGAGATGGGAATGGAGATAGATAGGGGGAAGAGATAGTTAAAGTGTGAAAGAGGTAGATACAGCTGAATAGTACTTGAAGGGGAACTACAGGCGTTATTTTAGACAAATAGCTATTTTCTCGAGTTAAATGGAACTACAGGGCCTTATTTGCCCTGAAATGCTCACATTTGGAGGTGAATGATAAAATAGAGGACTATAGTTCACTACTACGAGCAGATCGCGCGATTATTTGAAAATAACGGATCGTAGTTCCCATTCCCATCATTTACACCCAGCTGCTTAGTCCATTGCCCCACACTCGCTCCTCACGCAGCAGCCACTCCCTGAACCACTCGCCCAACCCTCAGCAACCACTAACTCACACTCACCCGCTCAGCAAAAAGAGACCACCCGTAAGATCATCCCTGATCCTCTCAGATAGCCCCTAATATGTCGACTCTGATTGCTCAGATCCGTATTCCCGTATTATTTATGGTACAAGGCATACCCTGGATCGACCGGCACCTCAATCGCGATGATGCGCAGACCTTGCTCGCTATCAGCCTTTAGCAGCAAAGTCTCTCCCACTTGTTTGTCATTCTGGACAACGACGAAATCCTTATGAGACAAAGCTTGAGGCCCCTTGTTATCCGCGGAGGCTTCACTTCTGCCTTGTCCTCGGATTACGAGAAAAGCAAGCTGCTGCTGCGGAGCGAGCGAATACGTGAATGATGCGCCCGGCTCAAGGCTCCAGTCGAACATATTAGCGTCGGTATCCAACTTAATCGGAGCGCCTCCGCCAATGACGTTTTTCAACGTCACGCCATCCTGTTGGATGACCTGGAATTGCTCGTGTTCGTATTGATTGTAGGTGGCAGGCTTTTTCACGGATTGACTAAGATGAGGCTCGAACCAGATTTGCATGCCTTCGGTGCCCGCGGTCCGGAATGCTTCGGAGTGATAAACGCCGGACCCGGCTTGAATGACTTGAGCGCCGCCGTCCGATACAGTCTCCAGTGAGCCAAGAGAATCGCGGTGTTCCACGAGACCTTCAATCACATAAGTGACAATTTCGAATGCTTTATGCGGATGCATTTCGATCTCAGCAGCATCGGTAGCCTTGCCCCAGGCCCAGTAAAATAAGGAACCAACACGATCCACAGCTGTTTTCTCTCTTGGAAAGCTGATGGCACGCTGCTCGACAAATTTGCCGCCGTCAAATGCGCCAACACCCTGCT
Organism: Paenibacillus sp. J22R67; assembly: GCF_059692175.1. NCBI lineage: Bacteria > Bacillati > Bacillota > Bacilli > Caryophanales > Paenibacillaceae > Paenibacillus > Paenibacillus sp. J22R67. The sequence goes on from NZ_JCAUAX010000009.1 coordinate 242,289, forward strand.
GGTCAGCTGAAAATAGTTGTATATGCATAAGAATCGCTCCTTTTCTTTAAAATAATTAATTACTTACTATATGTAAGTATTATAATCCTTTTTTTACCCCATGTAAAGGGAAATCCCGTTCCTCCAACAGCATATCTTGACTTCTAAGTACGACTCCTACTACAATTTGTAGTGTAAGGAGTGTGCCTACCATGAAAATGCAAAATTTTAAATATGAAGGAAGCGGGCTTAACCGTTTTTTCGGTCCCTTAGAAGCCAAAATCATGGAGATTCTTTGGAATAGTGCCGAGGAAATGACGATTAAGGATGTCCAGCAGAAGCTCGATAAGGAGGCTAAAGCGATCAATTTCAATACCGTCATGACGGTGATGAACCGCTTGGTGGACAAAGGTGTTTTGCAGAAAAAAGCGGTTGCTCGTTCGTACCAGTACAGGCCTGTTGTTACTAGAGAAGCCTTTATGGAAGCTCAGTCCAAAGAGCTTACGCTAGATCTGATTGAAGAGTTCGGCTCCTTAGCGGTGACTCACATGGTGGATGCGCTGGATAAAGTAGATCCAGGTCTACTCGACCAACTGGAGCAAAAAATCAAAGAAATGAAAAAGGATCGATAACGATGATGGAAAAGCGATTGAAATGGCTGTATGCTGCTTCTTTGACCTTGTCGGGGCTTGTCTTGGGACAAATGCTGTTGTTTGTCGGACAGCATCTCTTCAAATGGAAAGCACGCTATAACATCTTTGATTTGTGCGTCATCTTATTTAAAAATCTTCATATACCTGCACCCATTGCGTTTAATTTGGTGAATGTTGTGATCCTTTATACCCTTAGCGCTGTCCTTGTGTTGGTAGTGCGACAAGCCTTCCAAGCAATGAAAGCGAAGAGGCTAGTTGCAAGATACCAAGATGCTGCGATCACCTCGCAATACCACGGCATTTACCAGCTTGATGAGCATGAACTGCGAATTATTTCTTCCAAAGCACCAACGGCTATGACGATAGGCTTCTTGAAGCCGCAAATCATTCTATCGACCGGTTTACTCGACATGTTGGAGCCTACAGAACTCCATGCCGTAATCGACCACGAGAAATGCCATATGAAGCATCGCGATCCGCTCGCTATTTTCTTGCTTTCTGTGATCTCTAAGGCGTTGTTATACATCCCGATCTTTGCTTGGATTGCTAAGAAATACCCCATTATGATTGAACTTAGGGCAGATAAGTATGCCATTGGTCAAATGAATCAGCCTGCAGATTTAGGCAGCGCTCTCCTCAAACTACTCAAACAACAGTCGCCGGTTCCGAATCTATCCTTATCTCACGCCTCTTTCGCTGAAACATCAATGAATGTTCGCATCAAACATATTCTCGACCCGCAAATGACCTTGTATCTACCGTGGCCACGGCTTCGGATAGCGATATCGCTGCTCATTTTCATCCTGCTGATGGGGCTCATTTAGAGCCCTGATTGGCAAGGCTTGACTTTCCACTTAGTTAACACTACACTTTGTAGTGTAGATAAAATAGATGAGTGAGGAGAGAGATTGATGGATTATATCTTGAAAAATCTGCACTTCATAGTGACGCATGTCCCTATCGCACTTCTTATTTTCAGCTTTGTTTTTGATTTCATTGCGATGATTGTGAAAAAACGGGAGTGGCACTCTGCCGGTATGCTTTGCCTCGTAGTAGGTGCGCTTGGCGCGGTTGCGGCTGTCATGACGGGCCCGTCTCCTTGGCGTAATCCTCTGGTTGTTCCCCATGAATTTTATGCGAAATTAACCATGCTTGCAGCGATTGTACTTGCGGTTATTCGTGTTGGTCTGCTGATTTGGAAAAAGAAAGATGCCGGACGAAATCCGATGTATTTAGTAGGCTCGCTCGCGGCGGTGATCCTCGTCAGTTATACAGGCCATCTTGGCGGACAAATGGTACATAGACCGATGCCGGTCATGGCGCCTGGGGGCGGAGCACAGGGTGGACAAGCACCAGGTGGGCAGGGTGAGCCAAGTGGACAAGGTGCTGGAGCTCAGGGAGCTAAAGGGCCAGCGGCTTCACCAGCGACATCAGCTGCTCCTTCAAATAAATAAAACAGGGCTATCCATCAGGTCTATTCAGACCTTATGAGATAGCCCCGTTTTTTGCCCAAAAGACATTATCCTCATCACGCAGGCTCGTCCAGCTCCAGCTCTTCCAACGTAAAACGATTATCCCACAAAAAAACCATATCGTACTGCGTCGAATCGCGCGATACAAACCGGGCAACAAGTGCAATAACTCCCCAAATTACGACACCGAATGCGGCAATCCATCCTAACAAAGCAAACACTTGATCGACCATGCCCATCCACTCCCTCTGCGCGATTTGAACTCTTATGCTATGAATATGCCGCGAGATTTTGAAACATGTGTGACAAATGTGCAGAGGGAAAAAGCAAGTATTCTGATCCGAAATGGACGGGGTAAGATAGTTCTTTTATAGTCTTTTTCTCCGATTGACAGGGGCTTGAAAAGGGTGTTAAGATCACCTCTGTAAGCGCAGTTATACAACTTTTGGAAATGATAAAGGACGCAGCAGGTTTGCGGTAGAGAAGGAGGGTTTCAAGATGATTAAGTTGGTTCTAGATCCAAATGGACATCGTAAGCACCAAGATAACAACCATACAAATTCATACGGAGTAACCCGCCTGTTAGCCGATACCGAAGCGCCTTAATGGTGTTTGTTCGGCTGCTGCAACCCCTTCACATACGCTGATGAAGAAAGCGCGGGTTACGAAGAAGTTCGTAACGAGCGCTTTTCTGTTTTTGAAAAGGCATATCGCTGCGTGCGGTGTGCCTTTTTGCGTGGATAAGTAAAGTAAAGGAGTGATGAAATCGATGTTTATCGTATTAAAAAAATTAGGCTGGTTCTTCCGAATGAATTGGAAGCGATATACGCTAGCGATTGGGCTGCTTATCATCGTCGGGATCATTGATGTGATACCTCCGAAGCTAATCGGCTATGCGATTGATGGTATACACATGGGGACTTTAACAGGCAGCAAGCTGTTCCAGCTGCTCGCTTTCTGGGGGACGTTGATTGTAGCTGGCTATGGATTATCTTATGTTTGGTTGTATCAGCTGTTTGGAGGCGCTTTTGTTCTGGAGCGCGTGCTTCGCTCTCGTTTGATGAGGCAGCTGCTGCGCATGACGCCAACGTTTTATGAACGCAACCGTACGGGCGATCTCATGGCTAGAGCTACGAACGATCTCCAGGCGGTGTCAACTACAGCAGGATTTGGCATTTTGACCTTCGTAGACTCGACGTTGTTTATGCTAACTATTCTCAGCATGATGGGCTTCTTCATTAGCTGGAAGCTGACACTTGCTTCGATTATTCCGCTGCCTTTTATGGCTGCTGCGATCACCATCTACGGGGGGCGCATCCACGAGAGGTTCATTCTCGCTCAGGATGCTTTCGGCCAAATGAATGACCGGGTGCTTGAAACGATCGCCGGCGTGCGCGTCATACGTGCTTTTGTGCAAGAAAAAGCTAGTGAACAAAGTTTTAAAACGATGACGGACGATGTCTTTCGGAAAAATATTGCGGTTGCTCTTATCGACGCTCTTTTTGAACCAACGGTCAAAATTCTTGTCGGTATTTCCTATTTAATCGGATTATGCTACGGCGGATATATGGTGTTTCATAGTGAATTGACGCTCGGGGAGCTCGTTTCCTTCAATACGTTCCTTGGCATGTTGATTTGGCCGATGTTCGCAATCGGGGAGCTTATGAACATCATGCAGCGCGGCAATGCCTCCCTGGACCGTGTGAATGAGACGCTTGGCTATAAACCAGATGTCACAGACGAACCGAATGCAACAACGATGCTGCTGCCGAATTCGATTAGCTTCAAAGAAGTAACCTTCCGCTATCCTTCATCCTCCATTGACAATCTCGTCAATATCTCCTTTGACTTGAAGCGTGGGGAGACGCTCGGCATTGTAGGGCGGACTGGAAGCGGCAAAACAACGCTGCTCAAGCAACTGCTGCGTGAATATCCGCTAGGGAAAGGCGCGATCACCCTCTCGGATACACCGATTGAGCAGTTGACGATCGACACGGTACATGGATGGATCGGGTATGTTCCACAGGAGCCGATTCTGTTCTCCAAAACGGTGAAGGAAAACATTAAGTTTGGTGCTAGCCAAGGCACAGAAGAGCAGCTTATCCAGGCGCTTGAGCTGGCGGCATTCCGCAAGGACGTTCAGTTCCTGCCGGAAGGTTTAGAAACCTTGGTTGGCGAGAAAGGCGTGGCTTTATCCGGTGGTCAGAAACAGCGCGTATCCATCGCGCGAGCGCTTTATGTGGATCCGGAAATCCTCATGCTGGACGATGCGTTATCTGCTGTGGACGCCAAGACAGAAGCTGAAATCATCCGCGGGATTCGCTCCGAACGTGCCGGCAAAACGACACTCATCACAACGCATCGCCTGTCTGCGGTTCAACACGCTGATCGAATTATTGTGCTCGATGAGGGGTATATCGTGGAAGAAGGTACGCATGAGGAACTTCTGGCGCTCGGTGGCTGGTATAAAGAGCAGTATGACCGTCAGCAGTTAGAAGAACAACAGGTTGGCTGAACGGACAAATAGATGATCTCATGAAAAGAAGGTGAAAACCCTAATGAAACAAACAAGTAAGCGATTATTTCAATATGCGACATTGTTTAAAAAACCTCTGCTGATCGCGCTGCTATGTTTATCTGTCGCTGTTGCGACGGAGCTGGCAGGTCCTTTCATCGCCAAGAAGATGATCGACACACACATTCTTGGCATTGAGAAGCCGTGGTTCCAGACCACGTCGGCAATAAAAACGGAAAACGCGGTTCCAATGGACGGCGTCCTCTATAAACGGAGCGATCATTACGCGGAAGGGGAGCCGAGGGGGCAAGAGGTTCGCATTCTGCAGGTAGGTACCCAGTTTGTGTGGGTGGACCAGCCGATCGCCTTTGACGGTGCCCGCAAGCTGACGGAGGATGGGAAGTTAACGATTACACAGGGAACGGAGCAAGCGGAGTATCCGGCAAAAAAGCTAAGCATTCAGGAACTCTACATGTTCTATGAACCTGAATTTATCAGTTTAATGAAGCTGGCTGGTATCTACTTCGTGCTCATTCTCATTGGCGCTGGTTTTACCTATGGTCAGCGGTATTTGCTGCAGTCCGCGGCGAATCGGATCATTCAGCGCATGCGGAGCGATGTATTTGCGCAAATTCAGCGGCTGCCTATCAATTATTTTGACAATCAGCCTGCTGGTAAAATTGTTTCACGGATTACGAACGATACGGAGTCTGTCAAAGACCTTTACGTTCAAGTGTTGGCGAACTTTTTTACAGGTACGATCTATATCGTAGGTATTATTGTAGCGCTGTTCATCCTTGATTATCGATTGGCCTTATTCACGCTGCCGGTGCTTCCTCTGCTCTACGTGTGGATTATTGTTTACCGCAAATATGCTTCTCACTATAATCATGAGATTCGTGAACGGATCGGTTCCATCAACGGAATGATCAATGAGGCGATTCAAGGGATGACAATTATTCAAGCTTTCCGCAGGCAAAAGGAAACGACACAAGAATTCGAGCAATTGAACGATGAATACACGCATTTTCAAAACAAGTTACTCAGCCTCAACTCGCTGACCTCCCATAACCTGATGAACGTTGTGCGGAATTTGTTCTTCTTCGGTCTCATTTGGTATGTCGGCGGCAGCTCCTTAAATTCGTTAATCACGGTTGGCGTTCTATACGCATTCGTTGATTACTTGAACCGCATGTTCCACCCTATGGTGGGGATTGTGAATCAGCTGCCCAACCTGGAACGAGCGATTGTCTCGGCTGATCGTGTATTTGAACTGCTGGATGAGCAGGGCATTCACGTAGCGACTGAGAAATCGGAGCGCTATCTGGGTAACGTGAAGTTTGAGCAGGTTCGTTTTGCTTACAAAGAAGGCGAAGATGTGCTGAAGGATATCACATTCGAGGCCAAACAAGGGCAAACCGTTGCGCTAGTCGGGCACACCGGCTCGGGCAAAAGCTCCATCTTGAATTTGCTGTTCCGCTTCTACGATGTGGATAAAGGCCGCATCACGGTCGACGGCCGCGATGTGCGCGAGATGCCCAAACAGCTGCTTAGGCAGCATATGGGCATCGTGCTGCAAGATCCGTTCCTGTTCACAGGGACGATCGCATCCAACGTATCGTTGGATGATCCGTCCATCACCCGGGAACGGGTCGAGGCCGCGCTGCGTGAGGTAGGCGCAGCGGCTATGTTTCAAAGCTTACCCCGCGGCATCGACGAGCCCGTGATCGAGAAGGGCAGCACGCTGTCGGCTGGGCAGCGGCAGCTGATCTCCTTCGCCCGGGCGCTGGCGTTCGACCCGGCGATCTTGATCCTCGATGAGGCGACGGCCTCCATCGACACCGAGACCGAGGCCGTCATTCAGGCGGCTCTCGAGGTGCTGTCGAAGGGGCGGACCACCTTCATCATTGCCCACAGGCTGTCGACGATTAAAAGCGCCGACCAAATTCTAGTGCTCGACCACGGTGAAATCGTCGAGCGCGGCAACCACGATGAGCTGATGGTGCTCGGTGGGCGGTACTTTCAGATGTACCAGCTGCAGCAGGGACATCCGGAGACGGCGGCCGCCAACGAGGACGAAGTGCGGAGCGGCTTGTAGGGCAGCCGGACCTCCCGCTCGACCGAGTCTTCGTTGTACTAAGTACAACGATAAAGCGCAGTACATGTTGCTATTCCGCTTTTCGTTGTACAAAGTGCAATCAACTGGGTGGAATAGCCCTCAATATGGCCGTTTCCCGGCTAAGACGTTGTACAAAGTACAACATACAGGGGTGCGGAGGTCTAGTTTCCGTGATAATGTTGCACATTGTACAACATAGAAAAAACCGTCAGGCATCAAGGTTGCCTACGGTTTTTTTGTGCAGCCTATGCTACAATAACAATAGATAATTTTCTTGCTGAAATGGAGGGTCTATATGCGTTCAGATACACTTCGATTACTAAACTTGCTTCAACTGCTGTCGGAAATCGCGATTGCTGTGGGGTATTTGCTGGGACTGATCCCATTCGTTTACCTTTGGTCTTACACGTGGGTGATCCCGCTCGTGTTTGTGAATTTAGTGTTTGCGATTCTCACCCATAATGGAACAACGACGAAGACAGTGATTAACATCATTATGGCTTTCTTGAGTTTCATCCCGGTTGCGGGGTATGTGTTCCGCATTGTCGGTATCGTGATTTCAGGTCTTAACATTGCTGCCTTGTCGAAAGAAAGAAGCAGACGTTAGTGAAACCAAAAGAAGCTCTCCCATCGGTCATTGGATGACTTGTGGGAGAGCTTCTTTTTCATTCCCCGCTAGTAGGCCAATCCAACGCGGCAACCAACGTACTCGTCCGAACACGCAGTGTTGTAAGTAAAAGCTGCCGTATCGCCCACGGTGATCGACTTGCCGTCCTCCGGCAGGAAATCGCGCGCCACGCGGTAGGTCCCGAGCGCCTCGCCGTCTGGCAAGTAGGTTGGGCAGACAACGGTCCACGCCAAGCTAGAAGCTTGCAGCAGCTCCCAAGCTTTGCGATGCTCCTCGGCAGCTCGCGTAGAGGAACGCCTCGTGTCTGGCGTCTCATAGCGCAGCAGGCTGGGGTGCTCTTTGCTTTGCAGGATGCCGGCTGTGCCGATGGTGACGACACGGCTTACACCTTGAGCTTTCATGGCTTCGATGAGAAGGGGCATAGACTCCGTCAGCACCGTACCGCCACCCGTATTAAGGCAGCTGATGACGACGTCTACGTTTTCCAAAGAACGATGAATGTCACCCGGATTGCAGGCGTCACCCTGCAGCAAGGTAAGCTGTTCGGAGAGTTTGTTGACCTTTTGCGAATTGCGTACGAGTGCAGTTACTTTATGATTATCTGCCAAAGCTCGCTCTAGAACGCGAGTTCCGACTCTTCCTGTTGCTCCCAATAGAAGAAAATGCATAGCTAGCCTCCATGTTTCAAACGTTGTGAATTCTATTATACGCTTCTTGCTTATCTTAGAGAAATGGACGTAGTACAAGCAACTCAGAGTGATTCATCTAATTATTTAAAGATAGGTTAGTAGAGGAGACAAACTCACACAAGCTAGCATAAGTTGAATGCATCCCCTTACAAAGGAGAATGCACATGGCAACTTTTTATGAGGCTTTAAGGCAAAATGGCAGGCTTTTCCCAACGCTGCAAATGCCGGGTGTTTTGGGTACTGGTGTTGGATATGCCGACCCGGATAAACCTGGAAGCGGTGCGGCGATTATCGTGTACACGCGTAAAGGTTCGGTTACGACAGAAATCGGCAAAAGCATCGCTAAGGTTGTCGGCACCAGCATTCCCGTCCGCTATATTGGTGGAGCTCCATTCAGACCTAATTCCGTAGCAGCCCCGAAGAAGATGAGACGAACTGTGAAAGCTCCAGTGAAGCGTTTCAGAGCCACGCAATTCCGTGGTAAACATCGTCCGGTTCCGGGCGGCGTTAGCATTGGCAGAGAGAATCGAGGGACAGGGACTTGCGGTCTAATCGTCATTCAGAATGGCCAACTATTGATGTTGAGCAATAACCATGTGCTTATTGAAGCGAACAGATTCGGTGCGAACATTGTTCAACCTGGGAACCTGGATGGAGGCGTAAATGTAACAGATCGTGTCGGCACGGCATTCCGTTTTGTTCCTTTTAATCTAACAGGGCCCAACTTTATGGATGCTGCCACTGCCATTCCTTTTAATAATAGTTTGCTCACACCAAGATATTTGGTCAGCAATACGGGGCAATTCGTGAACCCGCAAGGTCATCTGCTCAGCTACCGTGTGGGAGACCGCTTCTTTAAATCAGGACGCACCACGGGGTTTGTTATCGGTACTGTCGAGAGTATCGGTGCACAGATTAATATCGGCCCTTACCCCGAATTGGGAGGCGCAACGCTGCAGTTCCGTAATCAGACGATCCTTACGGCTCCTACGAATATCTCGCTGCCTGGCGACTCCGGGTCCGTATGGATGAGAGGACAATTTGCGGCAGCATTGAACTTTGCCGGCAGCGGCCCTCGTTCTATCTCCACACCGATTGCGAGTGTAATGAATACGTTTAATATTAGAGTAGCCGTATTAGCTGGAACAGGCACTTTCAAAAGTGGTACGGCCATTAACCCTGCGCCTAAAGGTAACTATGCTTATACCCGGCCTTTGACGGTGACACAACGAAAATTGGTACGTATTGTTCGTGCTATGCCGAAAAAATAGAGCATTAGAAGTTCGCCCCCGTTCATAGAATGGAGGGCGATTCTTTTTCCCATTTGACACCTGACTTGAACGAATGTAGCGAATCCAGCATAATAGGAGATAGTAGAAAAATAGGATTACGGCATAGAAGGGATTTTCCAAGCATGAGAATCAATAAGTTTATTAGCGAGACAGGCGTTTGCTCCAGACGGGAAGCGGACAAGTGGGTAGAAGCGAAGCGTGTTACGATCAACGGCGAGGTTGCCGGGCTCGGAAGTGTTGTAGGTCCTGGCGATGAAGTTCGGATTGATGGTAAAGCGATTGGCGAGAAGAAGGAACATGTCTATATTGCGCTTAATAAACCAGTAGGAATCACCAGTACGACGGAAGCTCATATTAGAGGCAACATTGTAGATTTTGTTGGGCATTCGGAACGTATTTTCCCGATCGGCAGGCTGGATAAAGATTCGGAAGGTCTCATTCTGTTAACGAATAACGGAGACATAGTGAACCAGATTTTGCGCGCAGAAAATAATCATGACAAAGAGTATATCGTGACTGTGAATCGGCCGATTACACCTATGTTTCTGAAGGGAATGGCTAGTGGAGTCCGGATTCTGGGCACGGTAACCAAGCCATGTGAGATTTATCCGGTTGGTGATCGTGTTTTTCGAATTATCCTGACGCAGGGGCTTAATCGGCAAATTCGCCGTATGTGCGAAGCGTTCGGTTATCGGGTGGTGCGTTTGCAGCGCGTTCGGATTATGCATATTCATCTGGGGAGCTTGAAGGTAGGGAAATGGCGCGATTTGACGCAAGGTGAAATGAAGGATCTCATGCTCACGTTGAGCAAGGAAAATGCCAAAACGGGCAACCAGCCGAATAACAGTTAAAGCAGCAGCACATGTTCATGCCTCCTTATGAGGGGGCTTGAGGATGTGTTTTTTATTTTTTATTTTTTTGTGGGTTTACAGCAACTTTTTCTTCGTTTCCAGCGTCAAGGTTTATTATGGTAATTTCACTTCCAAAAGGAGGAAGAGGACTTTGAAATTAGTCAAACAAGCAGGAACGTTAGTACTAGCTTCGAGTTTACTGCTCACGGCTGCTCCAGCTGTTTGGGCAAATGAGGTAAGTGTAGACAGCACGAGCATCTCAGTGCCTGCCTTTCCTGGCATCATCGATGGCAAGATGTTAGATGCCAAAATTACGAAAGAGCAAGCGCTGGAGCGGGCTAAAGCGTATATCACGCTGCCTGAAGGGTTCACATTTCAATCGATCAGCTTAAATGCTTACTATGGGATGAACGGCAGAAATATCCCTACGTGGAACATTAATTATGCGAAAAAGGTAAAGGATCAGAACTACGGTTACTTGAACGTATCGATTAATGGCCTGGACGGAACGCTAACGGCTTATTCGATGAATGACAGTGATCCCGACCATAAGCCAAGTTATCCGCCGAAGGTTGATTTCGTTGCTGCCAAAGATGTCGCTTCCGCCTTTATTGCTAAAGTGAATCCAGACAAGCAGAAAGAGCTGATTTACGACGACTCGGAAGAAAAAGCGTTCCGCACACCACTGAACGGGAATTACCAGTACAACATCCGGTTCGATCGTTCGGTTGACGGCGTTCCTTTTGCTGCGAATGGTATTTCGGTAAGTGTGAATGGGGATGGCCAAGTTACGAGCTATAATTACAACTGGACGGATGACGTTACTTTCCAACCGAATAGTGGGCCTGTTACGAAAGAGAAAGCGGCGCAATTGTTCCACGATAAGGCGGATATGTCGCTTCTCTATCAGATTCCATATGGTGCCAAAAGCAAGAAATTACCGATTATTTCTTATATGTTGGGAGCGTTTTCGCTTAATGCGGTAACCGGCGAATTGTGGAATCCAGTTCCACATCCGGAGGAGTCTAAGCCGTTAACGGACAAACCGCTGGCCGAAGGCCCGACCGCTGCTTTGAACCTAACTAAGGATGAAGCTGTGAAGAAAGTGAGCACGGTGTTCAATCTTTCTTCGGACTATAAGCTCCAAGAAGCCACCTACAATGAAGGGACGAACCCTGAAACGGGGGAAACGAACTCGAATTGGAACTTGAGCTGGAACACGGTTTCTGAGAAGGATCCTACAGGCAAGATCATGGGCAGTGGAGCTTGGGCAAGTGTCAACAGCAAAACCGGAGAAATCACTAATTTTAATAGCTATCTACCGTACAGCCCTGATAACAACAAGGATATCGAAGGCAAAATCTCCTTGGACGATGCTGTAGCCAAAAGCGTAGATTTCATGAAAAAGCAGATTCCATCTTACACCGATCAGTTGGTGCTCAATCAGCCATCCACAAAGGATTATCCAGAAGAGCAGCTGAAGCATATGCGGAATTGGGAAATTCGCTTCAATCGTGTCATTGACGGTGTTAGTGCAGGTGGTGAGGCTGTGACGATCAGCATCGACCGTGTAACTGGTCAAATCATGAACTACCAATTCGGACTCAGTGACATGCCGTATCCGAAGCAGAAACCAGAGATTCTAGCCCTCGATAAGGCGAAAGAACTGTGGCTTTCCCAGTTCGACATTAAATTAAACTATGTCCTCGAGAATGGCGGATACAATGGCGTATTGCCAATTGAAAAATACAAAGTTATGGTGGCTGCAGGAGAAATTCCTCCAACTGCACCTGCGACCAACGCGAATGAGAAATTAGAAGCCAAGCTCGTTTACACGCTCATTCCCAAATTCAGCCGGGAACCGTACTTGCTTGACGCGCAAACTGGAAAATGGAGAAACAGCCAAACAGGTGAAGTCATGACCTTGGATAAAGTGACAGTCAGCGACATCGACAATCACTGGGCTAAGAACGAACTTCAACTGATGCTGGACTATCAAGCATTGGATGTACAAGATGGCAAGGTCAATCCGGATCAACTGATTAAGCGGGGCGAGCTGGTCAAAATGCTTGTCATCGCTATGAATGGCGGGAACGGTGGCATTTATTACGGAGCTGAGCGCAAAGCCTCCTTTGCTGATGTAAGCAATGCTTCACCTTATTTTGCCTATGTCGAAAATGCGGTTGATCGTGGTCTGCTGGACGTTGGTGTTGATTTCAACCCAGAGGCTACACTGAGTCGCGAAGAGATGGCACAACTGATCGTTAAGGCACTTGGGTACAAGAGCTTGGCGAAATTCGATGGCGTGTTCAACAGCCAATTCTCGGATGCCGCTGAGGTTAAGCAGGTAGGTACCGCAGCGATTGTGGTAGGGCTTAACATTATGTCCCTCAACGATGGCAAATTTGCACCGCAGCAAGAAGTGTCTAGGGCTCAAGCGGCAAGCGCTTTTTACCGTTTCTTGCAGAAGCGGGCGGAGCTGCAGGATCAGCCACGTTACTACTATTAGGAAGTTCCCACTAGCGCGAGATTCGCATAGTTAGCAATGAAAAGAGGCTATCTTACAGGTCATAGACCCGCAAGATAGCCCCTTCTTCACGCGCTTATCCATGTACTAAAACATTGGAAATACATAGTGAACTAAGAAATATAGAACTCCGAAGATGATAATGATGTAAGCTGCATACTTAATGAAGGTGGAAGCTACTAAGCTGGAATCCGATTTCTTTTCCACATGACGCTCTTCAATGTCAATATTACGTGGCTGAGTCGACATCGTAATCACTCCTTAATAAGTATCTTGCTAGTTAATACCCGCCACATTTTGGAGTGAAACATCAGCATTCATAAAATGTTCCAATAATATTTTCTTACAGGCGCTCTTCAGTGTGCTACAATAATCTTTAAAATTTATTACGCATGTTGGAGAGAAAGGAAGTAAGAGAAAATGGTTGTTTCCGGAAAAGTAGGTTTGGAAGAAATTATTAGGGCCAATCATGTGCTCAGCAAGGTGATTGAACCATCGCCTCTGCAACGCAATGAGCTGCTCTCTAACTTGTATGAATGTAACGTTTATTTGAAACGTGAAGATATGCAGGTCGTTCGATCTTTTAAAATTCGCGGGGCGTACAATGTGATCCAAAGCTTGACGCAGGAAGAACGCGAAGCAGGAGTCGTGTGCGCAAGCGCCGGCAATCATGCTCAGGGCGTAGCTTACTCTTGCAAGCAGTTAGGGATTGAAGGGAAAATCTTCATGCCCACGACAACGCCAAGGCAAAAAATTTCGCAGGTGAAGTTATTTGGCGGATCTTTTGTAGAAGTGATTCTGACAGGGGATTCTTTCGACGATTCGTCCAATCACGCCAAGGCTTACTGCGCCAAAGAGAATAAGGTGTTTATTCACCCCTTTGATGATATTCGCACGATTGCGGGACAAGGCACTGTAGGTCTGGAGATCATGAATCAGATGTCCGATACGCCGGACTTTATCTTTGCGACCATCGGCGGCGGCGGTCTTGTAGCTGGTGTGGCGACTTATGTCGACAGCGTTTCTCCGCGTACTAAGATTATTGGCGTTGAACCTGAAGGTGCCGCCAGTATGCAGGAGTCGCTCAAGCAGGGTAAAGTCGTGACCCTCTCTACGATTGAGAAGTTTGTCGACGGCGCAGCTGTGAAGCAGGTAGGTGAGCTTACCTTTGAAATATGCAAAGAGAAGCTGGACGATATCGTTGTTATCCCTTCAGGCAAGGAATGTACGACGATTCTGGAGCTCTACAATAACAATGCCATCGTTATCGAGCCTGCAGGCGCTCTTCCGGTTGCGGCGCTTGATGCTTACCGGGATCAAATTCGCGGCAAGAACGTGGTTTGCATCATCAGCGGTGGTAATAATGACATAGACCGGATGCAGCAAATCAAAGAAAGATCGCTCGTGTATGAAGGCTTGAAGCACTACTTTATTCTCAATTTCCCTCAGCGCGCGGGCGCTTTGCGTGAGTTTTTGGAGGAAGTTCTTGGGCCGACGGACGATATTACCCGCTTTGAGTATACGAAAAAGAATAATCGGGATGATGCTCCAGCACTAGTCGGTATCGAATTGAAAAATAAAGATGATTATGAAGGTCTTATTGAGCGTTTGTCACGTAAGGACTATGGTTACATTGAAATTAATAAAGATCCGAAACTTTTTAATCTGCTAATTTAAGTAAAAATAGCCAGAGTAGAAACAGTTGTGATATAGTTAATTAGTCCTGCTTTTTGTTTTTTTACCTGAATATCGTAAAAGGCAAACTTGCCGAAAGGTAAGGACGCAAAGCTCCGGGTCTTAGGTTGCACCCGCAACGATGATGGCTGGGCTGCCGACAGGAGCAATTTACCGATACAGGTACGCCTACGGCTATTCCAAATGGAATAGCCTTTTTTGATGACTGGAATGGAGGTTCCCCCCCAATGAGAAGCCTTTTTTTAAAGTGGATCCAACAGACGCAAGCACAGGAACTCCGCAATTTGAGCATACTGGGTTTCTTTCTGCTGACGGCCAATCTACTTGCCGCTGCTTCTTTTACATTTACTCCGAAGATTATCGTGTTCGTTCTCATTCAAGCGCTCATTTGCTTCTTTTTTGCCATTTGTATCCGTCGCCTGCGGCTTAATGGAATCGAACAGGAGGAGAAGAGTAAGCAGTTAGCTTATCTAGCCTACCATGATACATTAACGGGATTACCGAATCGACGGCTGTTTGAGGACCGCTTGAAACGCGTGCTCGTTCATGCTCAGCGCTATGACCAGCTTGCAGCTGTTGTATTTCTCGACATGGACAAATTCAAGGAAGTCAATGATGTATTTGGCCATGCCTCTGGCGATCAGCTCATTCGTTTGGCTGCTGAGAGGTTGCTAGGTTGTCTGCGTGGATCGGATACGGTGTACCGGCAGGGCGGCGATGAGTTTATTATTTTGCTTGAATCTTTCACCAAACCTGAAGATGTTAGAGTAGTGGCTA
This sequence comes from Paenibacillus sp. J22R67, assembly GCF_059692175.1. Taxonomy (NCBI): domain Bacteria; kingdom Bacillati; phylum Bacillota; class Bacilli; order Caryophanales; family Paenibacillaceae; genus Paenibacillus; species Paenibacillus sp. J22R67. The sequence goes on from NZ_JCAUAX010000009.1 coordinate 257,486, forward strand.
CACGTATTCAAAATGTGCTCGATGAACCCTTTATCCTGGATGGAAAAACCATTACGATAACCGCTAGTATGGGGATTGCGTTGTATCCATTAGATGGCACTCGGCCTGAACAGCTTCTTCAACGTGCAGATGAAGCGATGTACGAGGCCAAAAACCATGAGAATGCTAATCGCTTTAAATTCTATGCGTCGGACATTGATACAATGGTGAAGAGCAAAGCTCACATGGAGAACGAACTCCGTCTGGCTTTAGAGCAGGAACAGTTCGAATTACAGTATCAGCCGCAATATGAAATCGCAGGTCGTAAGCTCATCGGCACAGAGGTCAGCCTTTACTGGGAGAAGGGGAGCAAGCAGCTGCGTAAGCTCATGGATTGGCGGAAAGCTGCGGACGAACTGGGATTCATGGTGCCTATTGGCAAATGGGCGTTTCAAACCGCATGCAAGCAGATGAAAGCTTGGCAGGATGCCGGCCAAGAGCCTCTTAGAATGACGTTCGCGATTCAATCTTCACAGTTCAAAGATGATCATTTCATTGCCTATATAGCTGATGTGCTGCAAGAAATAGGGATTGATCCCAGTCTGGTCGAACTAGACCTTACGGAGAGCATTACATCTTCGAACGTGCAAGAAGCGAGCAAGAAGCTGACGATGTTGAAAAAGCTTGGCGTGCGCATTGCCATGGATGACTTGTGTACGGGGCTATTTACACGCAGCGGATTAGAGGGTATGCCGCTAGATAGTGTGAAACTGGACAGCACGCTGATCAGAGATCTTGTCGATGATGACGAGAATCAACAGCTTGCTGCTGCCATTGTCCGGATGGCTCACCGATTAGGGTTGAATTTAATCGCGAAAGGTGTCGAAACGGAAGAACAGTTCGAGTACCTGAAATTTCTGCAATGTACGGAGGTGCAAGGAAAACTGTTCAGCAGTCCGCTATCCCCTGCTCAATTCCTGACATTGATGACCGAAAAAAATTAAAAATAGGTCATCTAGATTTTATTGACCGGCGGTAGTATAATAAATAATTGGGGCTTAAAACCTATATTGTGGGGCTTTACAAAAAGACCATGTCAACTTGGTTAACATCACGAATTATGCTCATTTACTGTATGGATTGCTTTTCACTTAAGTTTCTAAGTGATACACTCGGTCTATGATCAGACATACATAGTTTAACTGAATTTGGTCAACCTAGAATGTGGGATTTAAGGTACAATTTTAAATTTATTTTGGGGGTAAAGATGATGAAAAAAGTATTCACAACAGCGTTAATGGCTGTCACTGTTTCCGCGGTTGCTTTGACAGGTTGCGGAGCCAAAAAAGAAGAAACAAAACCGGCCGCTTCCGCGTCTCCAGCTGCAAGTGCAGCGGCATCTGCAGCACCAAGCAATAACAGCGGTAAAGATATCAAAATCGGCATGGTAACAGACATTGGCGGCGTAAATGATAAATCCTTTAACCAAAGCGCATGGGAAGGTTTGCAACAACTGAAAAAGTCAACTGGCGCAAACGTTAAGAACTTGGAAAGTAAAAGCGATGCAGACTACACTCCTAACTTGAACCAATTCGTAAAAGACGGCTATAACCTGACATGGGGTATTGGTTTCTTGATGGGTGACGCGCTTAAAACGGTTGCGACTCAAAACCCAAATGCTAAACTTGCGATCATTGATAACGTTGTAGAAGCTCCAAACGTAGAGTCCGTAACATTCTCCGAGCAAGAAGGTGCTTACCTTGTAGGTGTGGTTGCAGGTCTTACGACAAAATCCAACAAAATCGGTTTCGTTGGCGGTATCGACATCCCGGTTATCAAACGCTTTGAAGCTGGTTTCGTAGCCGGCGTGAAAGCAGTTAATCCTAATGCTAAAATTCAAATCAACTATACAGGCGCATTCGATAAGCCTGACCTTGGTAAAGCAGCAGCAGCAACGATCTATAACGATGGCGCAGACATCATTTTCCACGCAGCTGGTTCCACAGGTAACGGTGTGTTCAACGAAGCAAAAGACCGTGCGAAAAACGGTAAAAAAGTTTGGGTTATCGGTGTAGATAAAGACCAATCCCTTGAGTTCGGCGATGAAGTGACACTTACTTCCATGTTGAAACGTGTTGACAATGCAGTTGCTCGTGTGTCCAAAGACGTTATCGACAACAAATTCCAAGGTGGTAAAGTCGTTACACTGGGTCTGAAAGATGACGGCGTAGGTCTTCCAGAGACTTCCAAGAAAAACGTAACTGCAGATATCTTGAAAAAAGTTGACGAGTACAAAGCAAAAATCATCAGCGGCGAAATCAAAGTCCCAGAAAAACCATAATAAGTGTATAATAGGCATAGCAGCTACGAACGATAGATGTACTTTTGTTCAAACAAGGCTAGTTATAATAACTAGCCTTGTTCTTAGTTTTGAGGTATTTAAAAAAATTGATCCTTAGGGTGATCTGATGAGTGAAGTAGTCCCTGTTGTTGAGCTTAACAACATTACGAAGAGGTTTCCAGGCATCGTGGCGAATGATGCAATCAGCTTGAAGCTGATGAAGGGTGAAATCCATGCCCTGCTAGGCGAAAATGGTGCGGGTAAATCCACATTGATGAATATTTTGTTCGGACTGTATCAGCCGGACGAGGGTTTTATAAAAGTGCAAGGCAACGAGGTATTTATTGATAGCCCGAATCGGGCGATTGAGCTGGGCATCGGGATGGTGCATCAGCATTTTAAACTTGTACAGCCGTTTACAGTAACTGAGAATATTATTTTGGGCATGGAGCCTAAAAAAGGTCTGAATGTCGATATTAAAACAGCGCAAGACAAAGTACGCAAGCTATCTGAGCAATATGGGCTTCGTGTTGATCCCAAAGCAAGAATTGAAGATATTTCCGTCGGCATGCAGCAGCGCGTTGAAATATTGAAAACGCTATATCGCGGCGCCGATATTCTCATTTTTGACGAACCAACAGCTGTACTAACGCCGCAAGAAATTAGTGAATTGATGGTCATTATGCGCAATCTTGTGAAAGAGGGCAAATCCATCATTCTCATTACACATAAGCTTAAAGAAATTATGGAGATTGCTGATACCGTAACGATTATTCGCCGCGGGAAAGTGATTGGTTCCATTGCAAGCAAAGATGCGAATCCGCAAATTTTGGCGGAGAAAATGGTCGGGCGCGATGTTTCCTTTAAAGTGGATAAGAAAGAAGTGAAGCTTGGGGAGCCTGTTCTCCAAGTTAAGAACCTGGTTGTTCGGAATCAACAAGGGCTGGCTGCTTTGAAAGAAATCAATTTCGAGGTGAGAGCCGGAGAAATTCTGGGTATCGCCGGTGTAGATGGCAACGGACAGAGTGAACTGATCGAGGCATTAACTGGGCTGCGATCTATTGATAGCGGACAAGTTCTGCTAACGGGGAGCGACATTACAAACCATACACCGAGAGAGATCTCGGAGGCAGGCTTGTCGCACATTCCAGAGGACAGGCATAAGCATGGACTCGTGCTTGATTTCTCCATGAGTGAGAACATGGTGTTGGAGACGTATTTCCATCCGGCCTATAACAAAGCAGGCTTCCTTAACTACGAAGCGATTGATCGCCATGCGGAAGCGCTGATTAAGCAGTTCGACGTAAGGACGCCAAGCATTTACAACAAGGCCCGTTCTTTGTCGGGAGGAAACCAACAAAAAGCAATTATTGCCAGGGAAATACACAAGAATCCGAACCTGTTAATTGCCGCTCAACCAACGCGTGGACTGGACGTAGGAGCGATTGAATTCGTACATCGTCAACTGATCGAGCAGCGGAACAAGGGCAAAGCAGTTTTGCTGATTTCTTTTGAGCTGGATGAAATTGTGAATGTATCGGACCGTATTGCCGTAATCTACGAAGGACAGATTGTGGGAGAAGTGCTGCCGCAAGAGACGAACGATCAAGAGATCGGACTTCTGATGGCTGGCAGTAAACGCACAGGGAAAGGAGCTGCTCATGAATAAGGTTGCTCGTATTTTTACAAGTGAATCAGCGGTGAATCCCATCGTGGCGATTGTGCTCGGGCTGTTATTCGGAGCGCTCGTCATGCTCGCAGGCGGATATAATCCGATTGCTGCTTATGGGGCATTATTTTCTCGTGTTTTCGGAAATTCGTATGACATCGGGGAATCGATTCGTGCGATTACTCCTTTGATTTTGACGGGATTATCCGTTGCTTTCGCATTCCGGACAGGCCTTTTTAACATCGGTGCTGAAGGGCAGTTCGTCATGGGAATGACAGGGGCTACTTTCATTGGTGTGAAAGTGACAGGTCTTCCGTGGATCATTCATGCGCCTTTGGCTGTTATCGTCGGAGCGCTTGTTGGTGGGCTTTGGGGAGCTATCGCAGGTTATTTGAAAGCAAAACGCGGAGTTAACGAGGTTATCACAACGATCATGCTCAACTGGATCGCGTTATTCTTCTCGAACTATATCGTAAATACATTCCTATTGGAGCCGAAGCAGCAGCGCTCTTATATGATTCAAGACTCAGCTTCGCTTAGTATTACTTGGTTGTCGGATCTTATGAACCATGCCAGGATCCACTGGGGTACGGTGATTGCGATCCTCGCGGCAGTAATCTTCTATGTGATTCTTTGGAAAACAAGACAAGGCTACGAGCTGCGTGCCGTTGGCCATAATATTGATGCTGCGAAGTATGCGGGCATGAACGTGAATCGCAACATTGTGAAAGCGATGTTTATCTCGGGTGTTTTTGCCGGTCTCGGCGGCGTATTTGAAATTCTGGGAGTGTTCCACTATCAGGTCGTAGCCGCGGCATCACCTGGATATGGATTTGATGGTATCGCCGTGTCCTTGTTAGGTGCGAACAATCCGTTCGGGATTGTCCTCGGAGCCGCGTTATTCGGCGGTTTATCCTACGGGTCAGCGGGAATGAGCTTCGGGGCCGATGTGCCGCCGGAAATTATCCGCATCGTTATCGGCTCAGTGATTTTCTTCGTAGCCACGCAAGGTATCGTCAAATGGGTGCTCATCCCGTTCTATAGCAAACGCAAGAAAGAGAGGGCGTCGTAACATGGACCTGCTCACAATGCTCAACGCGTTTTTCACGAAATTCAGTGAACTTATTAACACAACGCTCGTTTACTCCACGGCGCTTATCTTTGGAGCTCTAGCTGGTATTTTCTCAGAGCGCTCAGGCGTGGTCAATATCGGGATTGAGGGACTTATGGTCTCCGGAGCCTTCGCTTCTGCGGTTGGCGCTTATTATGCGGAAGAGGCAAACATGGGAGTTTGGTCTCCGTGGATCGGCTTGCTAACGGCTATGGTGTTTGCCCTGATCTTTGCGCTTATTCATGCGGTAGCGACAATTACCTTTAAAGCGAATCAAGTTATCAGCGGTGTGGTCATTAACTTCTTGGCTGCTGGTGTGACGCTTTTTCTGGTAAAAGTGCTATTCAATGGCGCTGGGCAAACTGAAACGCTAAACGATGTATTTTCCAAATGGGAGTTTCCGCTTTTGTCGAAAATTCCGTATATCGGATATGCTTTATTTACCGCTTATCCGACTACCTATATTGCTTTAATTCTCGTTGGTGTTACGTACTATGTGTTGTTCAAAACACCATTCGGTCTGCGCCTTCGCTCCGTTGGTGAGCACCCGAGTGCTGCGGATACCGTTGGGATTAAAGTTAAGCGGGTTCGTTATATCGCTGTTTTGATCAGCGGTTTGCTTGGCGGCCTTGGCGGCGCAACGATCACATTGACGACAACAAGTGCCTTCTCGCATAACACCATATCCGGCCAAGGCTTCATTGCTATGGCTGCGATGATCTTCGGCAAGTGGCATCCGTTTGGGGCACTTGGCGCTGCCGTATTCTTCGGTATGGCACAGGCGCTCAACAACTTCATGCGGTTGTTCGATTTCTCCAAGAACATCCCGCAGGAGTTCCTGTACATGCTGCCTTATGTGTTAACGATCTTGGTACTGGCAGGCGCAGTAGGCCGGGCGAAAGCGCCATCGGCACTTGGTGAGCCTTACGATCCGGGCAAACGATAAGAGCAGGAAACATCACCTAGAACGTTAAACGGTGAAGAGCACCTCTTAGAATAGACATTGGAAATACCCTTGGGTAGATTCGATGAATTCTAAGAGGTGTTTTTTTGTTTGTGGGGAACTACAGGGCCTTATTCTTGCTCGAATCGACTTAGTTCCACCGAAATCGGCAAAATAGAGGAGCATAGTTCCCTTTGCTCGGCAGAATGGTGGTTTCCTGCTGAATAAAGGACCATAGTTCCCTTTGCCAGCCAGAAGTAGCGATTTCAAGGGGAATATAGCATCCCGAGGTGGAACACCTTGGGGCGATCTAGCCTGCCAGTTCTAACGGACACCACTGCCGTTAATGTTATGAAAATCATCCTGTTTCATTTCTAACGGACGCGGGAGCTGTTATTGCCGATTTTGCGGCGAAGGGACCAACACCCTCACAGCGATTTGATTTGATTCCGGTACTCACTCGGAGAAACGCCGTATAAGCGGCGGAATTGTTTGGAAAAATATAACGGATCATAAAAGCCCACAGAGGCTGCGATCTGCTCAATCGTCAGTTCCAGCCGCTCGCGGAGCAGTTGACGCGCTTTATCGACACGAAGCTTGAGCAGAAATGTGACGGGAGTGACCTTGGTGTGGCGCTTGAATAGGCGTGACAAATAGGCGCGGTTATAGCCTAAGCTCTCTGCCATCATTTCAATGGTAATCGGCTCGGCATATTGGGTGGACAAATAGTGAATAGCCTGCTGCACGATTCGGTCACTTTCCGCTTCCGTGACGGTGCCGGCTGCTGTGGAGGCAGATAGAGCTTCGCAATACTCACCTAATAAAAGGAGTAAATATCCGATGGATTTCAACTGTGCGCTCACTTTCTTGGCGCGTAAAGCTTGTTGAATATGGCGAAACAGAACAGGGATATGCCGATTGCGTTTGCTGTGCAGGATAGGCTGCAGGGGATTGATGCCTGTAGAAGCTACCAGCGTGGGAGCTTGTCCGCCTGTGAAGGCAATCCAACAGTAATGCCACGGATCATTTTCATCCGAAACATAGCTAATAAGCTGCTCTGGTTCTATGACGAAGCTGTCTCCCGCACCTAGCGCATATTCTTCCCCTTGTGTGGAAAACACGCCTCTCCCTGAAATCACATAGTGAATTAAGTAGTAGTCGTACACTTTGGGACCTAACCGGTGTACAGGCTTCGTCTGACTCTCTCCAGCAAACAGCACGGTCAAAGCGCTCTCTCCAGATGGTAATGGATTAGAAACGACATAGTAGCTTTCCTGCTTGGGCATAGCTTGTCTTCATCTCCGATGGATATGTCTTAATGGTCCTTTTAATTTACCATAGTCAGCTGACAAGTGGAAAGGTTGAAATCACATTTTTCCATGTGAAAATAACATGCTTCCATAGCCAACAGTGCGTTCTTCTCTTATACTGAAGTTACAAACTTGCTCTTACATCAATCCTATAAAAAACTAAAGGCGGTGCCAGAATGGCAGATTTGCAAGCTTTAAAAGACACGTTTATTGAAATTTACGGGGAATCCGCAGCGCCAATTTCAGCGTTTCATGCTCCAGGCCGGGTTAACCTGATCGGTGAGCACACGGATTACAATGGCGGTTACGTATTCCCAGCGGCATTAACGTTCGGAACGACTCTGCTGATCCGTCCAAGACAAGACCGTGTCATCGGATTTGCATCGACCAATCTGGCGCTTCGCAAACAAATTTCCATAGATGACTTGACCTACCAAGAAGAAGATAACTGGATGAACTATCCGAAGGGCATCTTTGTCCACTTGGCCCAAGAAGGCATGCCGGTTACGAAAGGCTACGATCTTTTGTTCCACGGTGAAATTCCGAACGGCGCGGGACTCTCGTCCTCAGCTTCCATTGAGGTTGTGACGGCCTATGCTCTTGAGACTCTTGAGAAATATCCGATTGATACCGTGAAAATTGCCCTTCTAGCGCAAAAAACAGAGAATCAATTCGTTGGCGTGAACTGTGGCATCATGGACCAATTCGCTGTAGCTAATGGGAAAAAGGACAACGCGATCCTGCTCATGTGCGATACGCTTGAGTACCGCCATGTGCCGTTCCATAGCAGCAGCTACAAGCTGGTGATCGGAAACACGAACAAACGCAGAGGTCTCGTCGACTCCGCTTACAATGAAAGAAGAAGCCAATGCGAGCAGGCGGTCACCTACTTGCAAAAGCAGTTCCCGTCCATCACGCTGCTTGGCCAGTTAACCCTTGATCAATTCAACGAATACAAGCATCTGATCCCGGACGAGACGGTTCGCCGCAGAGCGCAGCACGTTGTAGAAGAAATTGATCGTGTGCTTAAGTCGATCGAAGTTCTAGAGCAAAATGATCTTGAAGCTTTTGGCAAGCTGATGGTTGGCTCCCACAACTCACTGCGTGATCTCTATGAAGTAACTGGCGTTGAGCTGGATACGATGGTTGCGGCAGCGTTGAAGGTTCCTGGCGTACTAGGCTCGCGCATGACTGGCGCAGGCTTCGGCGGATGTACGGTTTCCTTGGTTCACGAAGACAGCGTACAAACATTTATCGATCAAGTCGGCAAAGAATATACAGAACAAACAGGTTTGACACCAAGCTTCTACGTATGCGATATCGGGAATGGCGTTGAACAGATCGGGGAGGCGTTGTAAATGGCGATTCTAGTAACGGGCGGAGCTGGTTATATCGGTTCGCATGCAGTGGCTGAGCTGCTGGAAAAAGGGGAAGAGGTTGTTATTGTCGATAACTTGCAACAAGGACACAGAGATGCTGTGCTTGGCGGCAAGCTGTATGTCGGCGATCTGCGTGACGGTGAGTTTCTCGATACGGTTTTTTCAGAAAACAGCATTGATGCCATCATCCATTTCGCAGCGAATTCGCTAGTTGGCGAGAGCATGACGAATCCTGCCAAATACTATCACAATAACGTGTACGGAACGCTCTGCTTGCTTGAGAAAATGAATCAATACGGCGTGAAAAATATCGTGTTCTCGTCGACAGCGGCTACCTACGGCGAGCCTGAGAACATTCCGATTTTGGAAAGTGACCGTACCCTGCCTACGAATACGTATGGCGAAACGAAGCTCGCGATGGAAAAAATGATGAAATGGTTCGACACGGCCCATGGCATCAAATATGTATCTCTTCGATACTTTAATGCAGCAGGCGCGCATGCCGGCGGTAAAATCGGCGAGGATCATAGCCCGGAGACGCACCTTATTCCAATCATTTTACAAGTAGCACTCGGTCAAAGAGCACATATCTCCATCTACGGAGACGATTATGCTACGGAAGACGGCACTTGCGTTCGCGACTACATTCACGTCAGCGATTTGGCTAGCGCCCATGTGCTTGCGGTAGAGAAGCTGCGCGGCGGAGCGGAAAGCAATATTTATAACCTGGGCAACGGTACAGGCTTCTCGGTTAAACAAGTCATTGAAATCGCCCGCAAAGTAACGGGGCATGCAATTCCTGCGGTGATGGAGCCGCGCAGAGCGGGTGACCCTGCAACATTGATTGCCTCTTCTGAGCGTGCAAGAACGGAATTGGGCTGGAAGCCGAGCCGCGATTCGTTGGAATCGATCATTGAAAGCGCATGGAACTGGCACCAAAATAACCCGAGCGGTTACGCTGAGTAGGCTTGTCTAGAAAGGAATGTGGCACATGGAACGGACAGTTGAAGCATCGCCGTTTACGGCATTGACCATAGAAAGGCTCCTTCAGTTTGCGAAGCAAAATGGACTCATTGAGCAGTTGGATGTCTATCTTTCACGAAATGCTTTGCTTGATTTATTCGGGCTTGCTGAGCCTTATGCAGGAGAAGTGCCGGATGAGAAGTTAAGCAGCCCTGTAGCCCTGCTAGAAGAGCTGCTGGATGCCGCTTTCGAGATAGGCCTTCTGGAAGAGAACACAGCCACGTACCGAGATCTGTTGGACGCACGGATTATGGGGCTGCTCATGCCTCGTCCTTCCGAGGTTGTGAATCAATTCTGGAACACGGCGAAGACCAATGGAATAGAGACGGCAACGAATTATTTCTACAAACAATCCATTGATTCCAACTATATTCGGATGGATCGTATTCAGAAAAATGAATACTGGCTCGCGGGCACTGCTTACGGTGATCTTGAGATCACGATCAATCTCTCCAAGCCGGAGAAGGATCCGAAGGAAATTGCCCTGCTCAAAACGCTGCCGCAAAGCAGCTACCCCGCTTGTCTGCTCTGCGCAGACAACTTAGGCTATGCCGGACGTGTGAATCACCCGGCGAGACAGAATCTGCGGTTCATACCGTTAGAGCTGGATAATGAGAAATGGTATTTGCAATACTCACCTTACGTGTACTACAACGAGCACAGCATTATTTTCCATGAAAAACATATCCCGATGAAAACAACGACGAATACGTTCTACCGTTTGCTGGATTTCATCGATCAATTCCCGCATTACTTCATCGGATCCAATGCGGATCTGCCGATCGTGGGAGGTTCCATTCTGAACCATGACCACTTCCAAGGCGGACGCCATCAATTCCCGATGGAAAAAGCTCCGAGTGAGAAAACATTCTTGAACGCTGAGTTCGCTGGTGTAAAGGCTGCTATCGTGAAGTGGCCGATGTCGGTAATCCGCTTGAGCGGTCATAACAAGCAGCAGCTCTATAAGCTCTCGAGCAAGCTGCTCGAAGACTGGCGCGCATACAGCGATGCGGAAGCGGACGTCCTCGCCTTCAGCGAGAAGGATGGACAGCGGATCCCGCATAACACGATCACCCCGATTGCCCGCAACAACGCACGGGGCGAGTACGAGCTTGACCTGGTGCTGCGGAACAACCGCACCAGCGCAGAGCATCCGGATGGCATCTTCCATCCGCACCAGAACTTGCACCACATCAAGAAGGAGAACATCGGCTTGATTGAGGTTATGGGGCTGGCGGTACTGCCAGGCCGCTTGCAGGAGGAACTGGCGGATATCGCCAAGATCCTCACTGGCGAAGCCGACTTCGGCAGCGCGATCCGCGATGAAGCCGTTCATCCCCTGCATAAGCATGCAGCTTGGATCGAGGCGATGATCGCGAAGCATGGCGCTGCGTTGACGGCAGACGGCGCGAAAGCGGTGCTGCAGGAGGAAGTCGGCAGCAAGTTCATGGACGTGCTGCTCGACGCGGGCGTGTTCAAACGTGATGAAGCCGGGCAAGCGGCTTTTGAACGGTTTTTGATAGCTGCGGGCTTTGCGCAGCAGCAATAAGAGTAGCTCCCTGGTCATATGGACCGGGGAGCTTTTTACTTCTTTTCCGGGAGGAGGAGCACTCCCGCGTGCCGTGGGAACTACAGTCCACTATTTTGCCAATTTTGGTGGAACTAAACTGATTCGAGCGTGAATAAGGCCCTGTAGTTCCCCTCTCTTACAACCACCCCCTTAGAATTTCATCGGATCTACCACAGGGGATTTCAGCGGGAGGGAACTAAGGTATGCTATGCCCGCATCAACCCTTTGAATACTGGACACGATTTTAGTAAACTAAAGGGGTAGTTAATGGAAGATTCACTTGATCGAATCCTATGAGGACCGAGGAGGCTAAACCAACATGGATAGCTTTAAGGCGTTAATGGTGGAGAAGACAGAGGAACGTTTTTCCGCCCAAGTGAAAGAGCTGCGAATCGAAGATTTACCACCGGGTGAAGTGACGATACGCGTGCGCTACTCGGGTATTAATTATAAAGATGCGTTGGCTTGCACTCCGAACGGGCGCGTTGTGCGCAAGTACCCAATCGTGCCTGGCATCGATCTGGCAGGTACAGTGGCAGCTTCGTCAGACCCGCGCTTTCGCGAGGGTGACGAGGTGCTTGTGACCAGCTATGAGCTGGGAACGGGACACTACGGCGGGTTTAGCGACTACGCGCGAGTTCCAGCCGATTGGGTGGTGCCGCTGCCGAAGGGGTTGTCCCACAAGGAGTCCATGATACTGGGGACGGCTGGTTTTACGGCAGCTCTCTCGATTCAGCGCATGGAGGAGAACAGGCTGAGCAAGGAGAAGGGCCCTGTACTCGTTCGCGGCGCTACTGGCGGAGTAGGCAGCAATAGCGTGTCGATGTTGGCTGCCCTCGGTTATGAGGTAGAGGCCAGTACGGGCAAGTCCGCTGACCATGCGTATTTGCTCGAATTGGGGGCGAAACGTGTAGTGCCCCGGGAGGAGCTCTCCCCGTCCGTCAGGAAGCCGTTGGACAAGGAATATTGGGCAGGTTGTGTTGACCCGGTGGGAGGCGAATCACTTGCCTGTGTGCTGAGCCGGATGAAATACGGTGGATCCGTAGCGCTGAGCGGAGTGACAGGTGGCGGTGAATTTGCCGCGACGGTGTTTCCTTTTATACTGCGAGGAGTGAATCTATTGGGTATTGATTCGGTGCTCTGCCCATCTGACATTCGGCGGCCCCTTTGGGAACGGATGGCTGGGGAATTGAAACCGCGGCTTCTGGATCGGATGGTGTACAAAGAAGTGACATTGGATGGAGTTGCCCAGGCGACACAAGAGGTTTTGGATGGAAAAGTTAGAGGACGAGTGCTTGTTAGCTTGTAACTCTGGCCTATAGAAATGATGACAAGTTGGGAGAGATGACGTTGAAAATGCGGGTTTCGGCGGTGCAGTACCATTTGCATACGATACATAATTTTGAAGAGTTCGCTGCGCAGGTGGAGCATTATGTGAAGGTGGCTCAGGAGTTTGAGGCGGATTTTGTACTGTTTCCCGAGTTGTTTACGACACAATTGCTGTCTATTGGCGATGAGCATGGCAAAGCGCTGCCGATTGAGGCATTGCCGTCGTTTACGGAGGCTTATCGGACGCTTTTTCAAGGGTTGGCGAAGCAAACGGGCATGCACATCATTGGTGGCACGCACATTACCTCTGAGGAGGGGAAGCTGTATAACACGGCCTTTTTATTTTATCCGGACGGGCGTGTTGGGGAGCAGAAAAAGCTGCATATTACCCCGACCGAGGTGAAGGAATGGCATATGGGTGCTGGGGATTCGCTGCAGGTTTTTGACACGGAGAAAGGCCGCATCGCGATACTTGTCTGCTATGATGTGGAATTCCCGGAAATCGTCCGAATGGCTAGAGCCCGCGGCGCTGATGTGCTGTTTGCTCCTTCCTGTACGGATGACCGGCACGGGTTCCACCGAGTGCGCTACACGTGCCATGCACGGACAATCGAGAATCAAATCTACGTCGTTACGACGGGCACGGTCGGGGCTCTGCCAACGGTTGATTTCATGAGAGCGAATTTCGGGCAGGCCGCGGTGCTAACCCCGAATGATGTGCCTTTTCCGCCAAAAGGCATTATGGTCGAAGGCGAAATCAACGGTGATATGGTAGTCACGGCTGATTTGGATCTAGATTTGCTAACCCTCGTTCGCGAAAAAGGCTCTGTCACCACATGGCGTGACCGCAGGACGGATCTGTACACCGATTGGTCCTAAACAGGGCGAGGAGGTATGTCAAGCATTATGTATGTGAATTCGCACAAATTTTACGCTAAAAAGCTGTACGTCTTCGACGGCGACAAGCCCACTCAGGCAGTTATACGCAATTATGAAAAAGCGGATATTGGCGCGCTGATTCGCGTTCAGCAGGAAAGCTTTCCGCTGCCTTTTCCATCCGAATTATGGTGGAATGAGGAGCAGCTCACGGAGCATATCACGCGATTCCCCCAAGGCGCACTCTGTGTAGAGGTGGAGGGGAAGATTGTTGGTTCCATCACGGGGCTGCTTGTCGACTATGACGAAGAGCATGCCGCTGATCATAGCTGGTCTACGCTAACAGACGATGGCTACATCCGTACGCACCGGCCTGACGGCGATACCCTGTATATTGTAGATATTTGCGTGATGCCTGCATTCCGCAAGTTCGGTCTCGGTAAATGGATGATGCAGTCCATGTATGAGGTGGTCGTGCATTTGGGGCTGCGCAGGCTGCTTGGAGGCGGGCGCATGCCGGGGTACCACAAGCGGGCCGAAGAGATGACTGCGGAGCAATATGCGAAGGCGGTCATGGCAGGTACCTGCAAGGACCCGGTTATTACGTTTCTGCTACGCTGTGGGAGAACACCTGTTCAGGTAGTGCCGGATTATTTGCAGGACGAGGAATCACTTAACTATGCGCTTTTGATGGAATGGCGGAATCCATTTCGAATTAGGACGTAAAGGAGCTTGAGGAACTAATGGAATACATACGGATAACAAGTATAGACAACCCTTTGTTTCGTGCGATGCATGATCTGATGAAAGAGGTATTTCCACCGGAAGAAGTGCTGGAATATGCCCTATGGAAAGAGCCGTTGGAAGACCCGGGCATTCGGGTGTTCGTCGCTGTGCACGAAGGGAAGGTTGTTGGTACGACAGAGTACCGCTACTATGAGGATTTTCAAGTGGCAATGACGGATTTCACGATCATTGGTCAAGCCGGACTTGGTATTGGCCGTTTCCTGGCACGCAAACGTTGGACTGACCTAGAGGCTTTAGCTGCCGAGTCGGGCAAGCCGATGCTGGGGATGTTTGCTGAGATCTATGATCCCTATCGGATCGAAGGGCATGCATTCGGCGGCGTGAAGCCGATGGACCCTTACGTGCGGCGAGAAGTCTTGTCGCATCTCGGTTACAAACGTATTGATTTCCCATATGTTCATCCTTCTTGGGAAAACAATGGGGAAGCTGTGGAAGAGCTGGATCTGTGCTTCCTTCCAACAGATGAAGATATGACACAGCTTGATGCGGCGATTGTCGTGCAGTTCTTGAAGCGTTACTATGCCGTTCTCGCGAATAAACCGCAAGCGTGGCATGCTATGATTAAAGGGCTTGAGGGGAAAACGTCGCTTGCACTTTTACCTTTATAAGTGGAAAAAGGCTATCTCAAGGGTTCGGAAAGTTACTCTTCCCCCTCTGAGATAGCCGTCTATTTACCAACCAAAGTCTAACGTTTTACCAGTCTCCGCAAGTGTCTTAATATTGCTTAAAATCATCCACCAGCTTGCCCTCGTTGTCTCGAAGCTTGGGTGGTTTGGCGTCCATTGGTCATTGATGAGTGTCATTTTCGTACAGCTGCCGACTGTCTCTAACGTAAACGTAATCCGCGATTCAAAATCCGCATGATTTGGGTTGTAGGACGGGCCAGCATGCTCGATGCAGGAGAGAAGTTTCTCCGGTTCGTAGGCCAGAATCTTGCCATATACATGCACCGTGTCATCGCCGTCATTGCCGGGCCCAATGTATCTGTAATCAGAACCGATCTCGAATGTAGACTCCAGTACGCTGCCGAAGAGAATTTGACGCGTCCCCTCCGGTGTCACCAGAATATCCCACACTTCTTTGCAAGTTGCACCAATGTAAAATTCGTATTTTAATTCCAATTTTAATTCACTCCCTCGGTATGTGTTAAGTTTATGATATAGGTTTGTTCGCACCAAGTATTGTAAAAACGCGACAAGGAGTGATTGACGTCATGTCAGACCTCATTAAGCCCAGTCTAGGAATCATGAATCTCCAGCAAACTGCACAGAAATTTCAGCTTTCCAGGCTTGCACCCTCGGAGGACTTGGCCTTTTTCATTCGCCATTATTGGATTGTTCGCTGGGATTTGAGGGGCCAAGAGCCTTATGTACAGCACGTGATTCCGAATCCCTGCGTCAACCTGATTGTTGAGCCCGGTCGATCGGCCATTTATGGTCCTGGAAAAGAGAAATATGGCCACCACCTGGAAGGTCATGCATGCGTTTTTGGCGTGAAATTTAAGCCCGGCGGTTTCTATCCGTTCTTCAAGCAGCCAGTCTCCGGCATGACCAACCCGCTGAGCATTCAGAGCGTATTTGATGCCGCCGATCCGCATGCGTTAGAGGGCGACATGTTTGCACAGGAAGATGAGCAGCAAATGGCAGCGCTCATCGAGCAAATGATTCGGCCGAAGCTGCCGGAACAAGATATGCAGGTAGCTTTTATCAATGAAATCATCGATTATATTAACGAGCAGCCGGATATCACGAAGGTAGACAGTCTCTGTGAGCACTTTCACGTGAACAAAAGGACGCTGCAGCGCCTTTTCGACCACTACGTAGGTGTTACGCCGAAGTGGGTCATTAAGCTGGCGCGCATCCAGAATGCGGCTGAGATGACCGATGTGAGCGATAAGCCGAACTGGTCCAAGCTGTCGATGGATTTGGGCTATCATGACCAGTCGCATTTTATTAAGGACTTCAAGTCCATTATCGGGCAGACGCCGGACGAATATGCCCGGCAGGCGCTGTAACTGCAAGAAGAGCCAGCCCTTGGTGGGGCTGGCTCTTCTTGCAGTTATCTTTATATCCCAGTTCCAAGGGGGACAATCCATCTAGCTGCTACTTTAGCTGATACTAGATGGAGAAACTACCGTTATTCTACGCTGCTTTGTGACAGGGAATGAAATAGCGGTAGAAACTCCAGCTAAATCGTCGGTAGCTGGACGAAAGCTGCTAGTTCTGGTGAAATTAGCGGCAGCCTAGCACCATTTATTTCTCCAGTAACAACACATGAAAGCTCAATTCCCCCTGCCCGAGAAGCTGCGGTGAATTTTACGCACCGCGAACAAGTACACAATGAGGGGCGTCGGCGCCTGAAGGATACCCCAAATCCCCCAAAACCAAGGATAACGAGCACTCCTCTTGCGCGCGTCAACGAACAGCCATGTGCTTTGCACGAGCAGAATAAGGGCAAGGCCAATCCAAGCCCATAAAGGCAGTACATCCCAATTCTCATGATTCATGTGAATCCACCTGCTTTCGAAGGAGTAGCCAAGCTAGCGGCACTAGGATCGCCAAGGCTTGGAAGGTAATGAAGGTAACCGGCTGTGCAGCTGCGATCATGAAGAGAAGATAAAGCAGCAGCAGAGCAGCGCCCCACAGTTTGAGCAGATCACCGAGCAGCCGCGAACGCTGTTTTTTCTGAACGGCCGCAATTTGTTGATCGAACCAAGCGCTGCTTGGACGCGAAGCAGGGAATAAGCCGTCCAACGCGTCTAGCCCTTGCTGCAGACTCTGAACGGCATACTCAGCCTCGTTGCTGTTGCTGGGATCATCCTGCTCACCTCCAGAGCTGCTCATCTGAGGCTTTTTATGATTGGCGTCCTGAAAGTCGTCCATCTACACCAGCTCCTTTCGCAATTGTTTCAAAGCGTTATGCACTCTCGATTTGACGGTCCCTTCCGCGATGGCAAGGATTTGGCCGATTTCTTCATAGGTGTAGCCGTAGTAATGCTTGAGAATGACCGGAATGCGGCTTTCTTCCGGCAGTTCAGCCAAGGTGTTCAGCACATCGGGCCAAGCCTCGTTCTGGCTTTCGGCGTGCCACTGCATCTGACGCAGGGCCCCAGCCTGCTGCTGCTCTTGCCATTTCTTCTCGCGTTTGCGCCGCCGCGCTTGGTCAATCATCAACCGAGTGGCTATCGTGATCAGCCAAGAGGAGAACTTCGATTTCGTGTTATACAGCTTTATTTTCTCGATGCATCGGATCATGGTATCTTGCGTAAGGTCTTCCGCGAGCGATGGATTCAGCGTTATTTTCAACAAATATTTGTAAACAAAATTATAATGCTGCTGTAACAGCAAGGACAGAGCGGTGCGATCTCCCCGCGTTGCCCGATCAAGTAAGTCTTGCTCTTCCAAGTCAAGGGTCACCCTCTCTGCCTGAATTCTTAGATAATACGAACAACAAGAATCAATCGTTCACCGTGCACGAAACTTTATGTAAAATTATTTATTAGCTTACCACGCTGAAGAACAGACATGTATAATGACAGTAGGCAAGCTACTAAGTAGTATGGAGGACAATCTATTGAAACAAGGCATATTTGCACGGGCAGGGCTGTCGCCGCAGGAGCTGGAGGAAGTTAGGAACCTATGGGAGGCCTGCAACAGCCATGACCATATTGAGATAAAGTTAAACTGGAGTACATTATCGGATCGTCCACCGGGTGTGACGAATGACTTTTTATTTTACCGGGATGACCGGATTATCGGATTTTTGGCGATATATTGCTTTCTGTCTACAGAAGTGGAAATTAGCGGAATGGTGCATCCAGAGGCGCGGAACCAAGGTATATTTGGCCAGTTGGTCCAGACGGCGCTGGAAACGTGCAGACGCAGAGGGGTGCCGAAGGCGATTTTCATCAATGAACGGGGCTCGGTGAGCGGGAAAGCTTTTTTGATGAAACTTGGGGCGGATTATCGTTTCTCCGAATACGTGATGGAGCTTCAAGAGGGTGCTGAAGGCGTGCCGCAAACCGGAGAACAGCTGCTGTCGCTGCGTTCCGCGAATGTGCAGGATAGCGAGCTGCTCATTCAACTTAACATGTCCGGCTTCAATATGTCGGAGGACGATTCGAGAGAATACGTTAACCAGACAATTACCGCGGAGAAAGAGCGAACCTTGATTGCAGAGCTCGGGCACGGGGAGCAGAAAGAGCCGATTGGTAAAATCGGGGCCATGATTGGGGAAGATGCCAGTGGATTCATCTACGGCTTTTGCGTAATGCCTGAGCGTCGTGGTCAAGGTTATGGGCGTCAGATTTTGAGTCAGACTATTGTGTATCTGAAGCAGAAGCATCAGGCGGGTTTGATCAAACTCGAGGTTTCGGTGGAAAATGAGAAGGCGCTAGGGTTGTATGAATCTTGCGGCTTTAGAACGAAGAACGCAAATGACTATTACGTGCTTATGCTAGACCAAGCAGAGTAAATAAAGAAGGATAGAGCGACAGTTGCTAGACTGTTCTCTATCCTTTTATTATGTCTCGCGCCTAGTGAGAGGAACTGCATGGTGTTATTTCGGCGAAAATAGGCGGTTGAGCCTGTAGTTCCCGTTGGATAATCTGAATCATCACTTTCTGTCTAGATAGCGCCCTCGCCCGTTCAATTACGCTTGCTGATAAATGAGCTCAGAGGAACCGCTGATGATCGTACCTGTATTTTGCCCTACACATATTTCTTTCATGGAGCCGGGTTTGTCGAAATTGAACACATGGATAGGAATGTGATAATCCCGCGCCAGAATAAAGGCTGACTGATCCATGACCTTCAGATTGTGGTGGATGACGTCGTTGTAGTGGAGAGATTTGTATTGGAGGGCCTCTTTATGATGTTTGGGATCTTTGTCGAAAACGCCATCGACACCTTGCTTCGCAACAAGAATGGCTTCACAGTTTACTTCGATAGCTCTTTGGACCGAAGGGTAGTCTGTCGTGACGAATGGCTGTCCATTGCCCCCTGCGAAAATAACGATGTACCCTTTTTCCAAATGATGAATGGCTCTAAGCCGGATAAAAGGCTCCGCCACGGAGGCGATCGGAATCGCCGTCATGACACGCACTTCCGCGTCAGTTTTCGCTTTCAGCACACCTCGCAGCATCAAGCTGTTGATGACGGTAGCGAGAGTTCCGATATTGTCAGCCTCCGCTTTCTCAATGCCCCAGCTCTCGCCCATATTGCCGCGGAAGATATTGCCCCCGCCAATTACAAGACACACTTCAACACCTAATTGAACAACGGTCATAATTTCATTCGCAATATGATCCAGTTGTTTAGGATCGAAACCGAATTCGCTTTCCCCTGCAACAGCCCCGCCGCTTAGCTTAATGAGGACTCGTTTGTACCGCATATGGATCTCTCCTCCCTTGAGACAATTGGTATCCTATCCTTGATTCAAAATCAACGCTGCCCGTTAGAAAAGGACGGCTTTCAGAGCGAAAAAAAACACTAAAGCAATGAACGCTTTAGTGTTTATTAGGAATGAGAAATAGGAAATGATACTGTTTCTGCTTGATCACAGGACCCTTCATACCCCTCACACCTTTCCGCTTATGATTAAAAGTTATTGTACACGAACTAGGTAGAAGAATGCAATTTCTGTGGAACACGCATGTGCACGAAGAGTCCAATAATGACCAGCAGCAGAAGAGAGCCAAGCGCGACTCGGCTAGCCAAATTCCCTGTGGAGGCGAGCGCCAAGGTGATTGATCCATACAGAGCAGGGCCAACAATCGAGGATACTTTTCCCGAGAAAGCGAATAGACCGAAAAACTGGCCGCGTTTCTCTACAGGCGTCAATTGCACGATCATGGTCCTAGACGTTACCCACATGGCGCCCATCGATACGCCGTAGAGACTTCCGGCAACCCAGAACAAGCTTTGACTGGTCGCTAAGGCTGCGATGGCAATCGCGATGATGAGAACGAAAGCAACGATGGTTACGGCTCTTTTTGGACCAACATTGCGTGTGACATAACCAAAGAGGAAGGAGCCGATGATGCTCGATACGGTCGAAACCAGGTAGAGCAGAATGAACTGCCCCGTTGTGAAGCCCATCACCGTATTCGCGTAAATCGCCATGACAGCTATGGCTGTGGCAATGGCATCGTTAAAGAAGAAGTAAGCAATCATGAACAAGAACGCAGCACGATACTTTCGCGCCTCCTTGAAGGTAGCCCAAATCTCGCGGTAGCCGCTTAGAAGCGACTTTTTCTCGCTAATCGGTTTTAGTGGCTTCTCTTTGTAGAGGAACATAATCGGCAGGGAGAATAGTAAGAACATGAGCGCGCTTGGAATAAATGTATTTTCAAAATGATTGCCATTAATTAATGGGAAAACAACTAGACCGACTAACGTGCCTACATATCCTACGGCTACACCTACGCCTGAAATAATGGGAATTTCACGCTCGCTGCCCAGATCCGAAATCATGGAATCGTAGAAGATCAAACTGGAATTATAAAAGAATTTGGCGACCATGAAGAAGAAAATCACACCTAGAATCGAGGTGTTAAGTCCCATCCACTGTTGATCGGTATGCCAGATAGCCGAAGCGCCCATGAGCAGAGTCGCCGCGATGGCAATCAAGGTAAAGGGGACAAGGTAGGCTTTCTTTTTGCCAGTACGGTCGATCCATACCCCGAATAAAGGGGAGAGCAGGACGAGAAATAAGCTCGATAAGGCATTGGAGTACGTGATAAAGGTGCTGGCTATCTGATTCAATTCCTCGCTTTTTCCTAACGTTTCTTTTAAGTAAAAAGGGTAGAAGACCGTCACAATATTGGAGGAAAAGATGGTGTTCGCGAAATCGTACATGGCCCAAGCAAATATCGGTAAGGAGAAGAACAACGTCCAAGCGCTGCGTGTCTGCATGGGATTGGAAGCGGGTTCAAGCTTTGCCACCAGGGTCACCCTTCCTGCGTAAATAAATTAGTTATTCTCTAGTATATTGGCTGCCGGGCAGAGAAATCCCTGTCTCTTTACAATAAAAAAATCCCCCCACCCCCATGATGGAGGAGGAGAGATGACTAAGTTAGTTAAGGAGAGATGTGGCGCTGCTAGGCGTCTGATGTAGGCTTCTTAATTTCAACCTCAATCATATCCATATTTTCTTTCATCTCAACCACATCGATGCCGTTGCGCTGCAAAGTATTTGAGAGAGAATCTTTGTCCTGGGCGGGAAAAACGTACGCATTGCTCTTCTTATTATCGAGTAAACTTTTCGCTACCTGGACCAGACGCTCCATGGAGAAAGGTTTTTTGAGATATTTCTGAATTTCCTTCTCATGGAAATCATGTGGTTGATCCAGCGCCGTAGAAACAATAACTGGAGTCTGATAGTACATGGGATGCCTGGATAAGTCAGAAATGAAATCCCATCCGTTTTTTACGCCTTCGAGATGAATATCCACGATGAACAGAATCGGTTCGCCTTTGCAACGGTTCAAAGCGATAATTCCCTCTTCGGCAGACCGCAATTGGATGGAAGGGAGATCCAGTTTATTTAAGGCAATTTGAATCAGCTTGGCGAGGTCGTCATCATCTTCGAAAATAACGATTTTGCCATCCATGGACGATAGCTGATACTGATCGAATTCAATCCGGAAGGTAGTGCCGGCACCCATCTGAGATTCGTAGGAGATCTGTCCGCTGTGCCCTTCCACGATCTCTTTCACAATGGCTAAGCCTAAGCCGGTTCCGCCGATTTGGCGTCGGTCGGAGTTATCGACACGGAAGAATTTGGAGAACATCTGATCATGTGCATCCTCAGGGATACCGAGACCGTAATCCTGCACTTTTGCAACGATTTTACCATGCTCAGTGGATAAATAAACGTCGATGCGCTCCGCACCAGGAGAATACTTAATCGCATTGCTGATCAGGTTATGGAAGACTTGCCGGATCCGATCCGCATCTGCCCGCACCCATAATTCCGGTTCCTGCTGATGGATGACGATGCTGTGGTTTTGTTTATCCTGCCACTGATCAACGATATCCTGTACGGTTGGCAGCAAGTTAATCGGGGAGAAGTGGTATAACTGCCGCCCAGACTCCATGCGCTGTAAATCAAGGAAATCATTGATTAAATTCGAGAGGCGGTGAGCTTCTTTATAGATGGTTTCCATGTATTTCTTCTGTTTATCTTGCGGCAGCTCGCGATGGAGCAGAATCTCAATGAAGCCAAGTACGCTCGCCAAAGGAGTCCGCAGCTCATGAGAGACGATGGAAATGAACTCATTTTTCATTTCATCGACGCGTTCTTCTTCCGTCCGGTCACGGAAAACGAAAAGGTAACCCTGCTGCTCCGTATCTTCACTGACGACAGTCGCATAAAGCTCTGCATGCTGGGGCTGATCGTCGAGCACAAAACCAAAGCGCTGAGTCAGATGCGTATGCGCACCGCTAATTAGCGCTTCTATGGAAGAAGCTGCTCCGAAAAAACTCGGAGTTTCAGCAGCAATCGCGTGACAACTAGCCACCAAATTCTCGCCAATGCGCTCATTAAGGCCAAAATAGCGGTTCATCCGATGATTGGCGAAAAGGATGGTGCCTTCGGAGTCGCACATCATCATGCCTTCGTGCGCCGATTCCAAAATATTTTGAATCAAGTCGCGTTGCCCTTCAATTAATAGCTTCTCGGCAATAAGCTCATCGTTCAATTCCGCCAAATGGGCGGCTTGCTTCACTCTCTCATCATTCATCACTTGTGCAAAAAATGCCAGGCCGAACTGACGGACTAAGCCTTTCGTCAGGCGCTGGTTGTTCTCCTGGAATACAGAGCTTTGGTAGCTCGTTAGGAGCAGGAAGCCGATGACCGTCTGTTTGTCGTCAAGAAGAGGAACGTAATGATCGACGGCATGCATAATCCCGCCATGTACACCCTTTTCATGTCCGGATACATCACGTGTGTGGATCAAATTCGTACCTTCTTCAAAAACACGCCTAGCCGGTCCAAATAACTCATTCTGATGAACCTGAATATGCTCCTTCGGATAACCGATAGAATGAATAACTTCATAAGTGTAGTAGCCATTATCGCTACTGCCCGATTCACGTTTCATAACAACGAGAGCTGCGTCCTGTAGTAGGGAGTTTAGCAGGGCAGGCAGCGTTTGCTTCAAGAAATCCTTGAGCTCTACGTAGCCAGTAAGCTTCTCTTGGTAGGAAGAGATCAGCTCAAGATCCCTTTCTCTTTCAGATAGCTTGGCTAAAGTGATTTGCTGCTCTTCTTGCTGTGCAATGATCTCCTCATTCTGGGTTTCGAGGCTTTCAGCCATATACCGATAGGTTTCTTCGCTTTTACGAAGCTCCTCTTCGGCATGAATAGCCCGGAATGAGATGAAGATGGACATCACGCCTGCGATGAGTGCAATAATGCCTCCAACCATGGTAATCGTACGAGAGGTTTGGCCAGCTTTGAGAGATGAGTTGTAGGCGTCTTCTGTGATTTGCACAATCGTCTTCTCGATACTCGTATGGATGACACGGTAACGATCCATCATCGTTTTGCCTGAGTTAACCCGGGTTCTGGCTTCTTCCGTTTTGCCTGCACGAATGAGTTCTAACTGGCTGTCAAAGAAGCGCTGCAGGTTAGTAATGGCCGGTATAGCTTGTGTATCCATGATGAGCTGGAGAGTCGGATACTTTTTATCATAAATACGGATGTTGTCCAGATCTGCTTCCAGTTGTTTTTTGCCTGCGGTATAAGGGTCCAAATATTGCTCATTGCCCGTTAATTCAAAACCGCGAATGCTTGTTTCCTGATTGATCAGGTCGGTGAGCAGACTGTTCGTGGTTTTGGAGATCGGAATGGCATCATTCACGATCGCGTTGCTCTCACTTTCCATGTTCCGGGAAGCAATATAGTTCGACACACTGACAAAAGCAAGTAAGGCCACGATTAAAATAACGTATAGCATGGAGATTCGCGATCTCGTGAATGTTTTCATAGCCACTTGGTCACCTGAATTCTACATAGAATTAATGAATGCGATTTCGCTTAAAATTCGACAAGCCTCAACAATATTCCTTTAAAAATCAATCATGTTATGTTTTCTTCCATGAATTCGTTGCAAGAAGCGACAATGTCGTTTACAATACTAGTCATTACGAAGTTTTTGAAATTTTATGTCATATTTAAGAACATGAAGATTTCACATGAGGAGGGCGCACACCGTGCAGGTTAAAGACAGCAGGATTCCGCTGAGACATGAAGTACGTCCATTCTTCCAGCCTATACTCTCTCTTCAGACGCAGGAAATCATCGGCTATGAGACATTGGGAAGGCGAATTAGAGGGGATATCGTCGAAAGCTTGGGGCCTTTTTTCAAAAATCCTGACATTCCGGAAGATGTGCAGCTTCCCATTGATCGACACCTAAGGGAGCGAGCTATTGAACAGCTTGCCTCTACGCAAGATGAAAGTTTATTATTTATTAACTTAAAACCCTCATGGATCTATCGGACCTATAAGCGCACAGGCGTGCTGCCAACGATTGAACTATTGCGGAAATATGATATAAATCCTGCGCGAATCGTGATTGAAGTTACCGAAGAGGAATTCACAGGAAAGCTGCAAGAGCTAACCCAAATTGTAGAGTTATATCGGCAATTCGGCTGTATCATTGCGATTGATGATGTAGGCAGCGGGTTTAGCAATTTCGATCGCATCGCGAGTTTGCAGCCGAAAATATTGAAAATCGATCTTAATATACTGAAAAAAAGCGCGATTCATGCGGGTTACAAAGCATTAATGCAATCTTTTTCCATCTTGGCTGCTCAAATGGGCGCTTCCCTACTCGTGGAAGGCATTGAAACGAAGCAAGAACTGCACAGCGCGCTGCAGGTTGGTGCAAGGTATGTGCAAGGGTATCTCTTCTCAAAAGCAGAACCGTATTTGCAGCATAAGGATGTTTTTAAACCTATGCTGAAAGAAGAGATGGGCCTTTTCAGCCAAGGGGAATTTCAGCGGAATAGTCACCTCTCAACCATTCATCAAAGCCTGGAAGCACTTAACCAATCGGCTATTCGTATCGTAACGGCAGAAGACGCGGATCAGCTAATTGTACATACGATCAAAACCGTAACTGATAATTGTATACGGATCTACATATGCAGGGAAGATGGCTATCAAATCTCATCCAATTACATTCGCAAAGATCATGCTTGGAGCAGAGACGAGAGTTATCGCGGAGCGAACTGGACGTGGCGCCCGTATTTCATCTCCAACATTCTTATGATGAACCTGCAAAAGCAGGGGATCTTATCGCAAATGTATACAGATCTGGATACCTCGCATCAGATTCAGACTTATTCCTGTACGTTGGGTGAGGGGTATTATTTGTTTTTGGATTTGCTGATATAGGCAGAGAGGAACAAATGAGGAGCCTCTTTACCGTTGATCTTCGTTGTATAAAATACAGCATAAAGACGAATTACCTCTAGGTATCCCGCGGTTCATTGTACAAAATACAATCAAATTGACATAAACAGCTCGAAAACAGCGAATTTCAACCAAAACGTTGCAATTTGTGCAATATAGAGCCGAATAGAGGAGCATTTACGGCAATATGGTTGTACAAAGTGCAACATAGAAAAGACCGTCAGGCATTTTGCATTTTGCCTAGACGGTCTTTTTGTTGTGGGCATGAGATGGGAAGCAAGAAAAGACACATAAACTGCGTGAGCTTCTCCGTCATCGTTCAGGGAACTACAGGACGCTATTTTACCGACAATAGCCATCTGAGCAAAAATCGGGGAACTATGTTCCTCTATTTCGTCATTTTAAGTTTAGAAAGGGCCCATTCTGCTGAAATAAGGCCCCTTAGTTCCACTATACGGCCTTAAACTAACTAGTGCCACATTGGGTCCACACGGTTATGACTGCTGTGCATCTAGTCGTTTACTGGACTACCGCACTCTACGCACCTACCGCATGTACCGCATCTACTGCATCCTAAAGCACCCAGTTCAGCCGCGTCCAGTGCGCCTACCTAAGCCTCGACCCACTCGCGCCGCAGCGAGAACAAATCGCGCAGCTCGTCAGTCGACAGCTCGGTGATCCAGTTCTCGCCGGAGCCGACGATCTGCTGGCTGAGGCCGAGCTTGCGCTCGATCATCTCGTCGATGCGCTCTTCGAGCGTGCCGAGCGTGACGAACTTGTGCACTTGCACATGGCGCGTCTGCCCAATGCGGAAGGCGCGGTCCGTCGCTTGGTTCTCGACGGCGGGATTCCACCAGCGATCATAGTGGAACACATGATTCGCCGCCGTCAGGTTCAGCCCGATGCCGCCGGCCTTCAGCGAAAGAATAAACACATTTCGCTTCTCGTTTGCTGGCCGGTCATCAGCGTCTTGGAAGTGCGCGATCATCTCATCGCGCCCCGTTTTGCTTGTTCCTCCATGCAGGAACAACACGGTCTCGCCCAGCTCCTGCTGCAGCACATGCTGAAGCAGGTTGCCGGTCTCAACAAACTGCGTGAAGATCAAGCATTTGTCGCCTTCTTGGCGCAGCTCCTGCACCATCTCAAGCAGGCGCTCCAGCTTGTTCGAGCGTCCGCTCCATGGAGCGGACAGCCCTTCCTTCAGCAGCAAGGCAGGGTGGTTGCACACCTGCTTGAGCTTCGTCAGGGCAGCGAGGATGAGCCCGCGCCGCTCCATCGCGGAGAGCGTATCCAGCCGGTCGAACATGTCCTGGATGTAGTTTTCGTACAACGAGCCTTGCTCCGCGGTGAGTGAGATGAACGTTTTGGACTCGTTCTTTTCCGGCAGATCCAGCTGAATCGCGGGATCCTTCTTCTCGCGGCGCAGCAGGAAGGGACGGATCAACTTTTGAACCTTGTTGATGATCTCAGGATCGCGCGTCTTCTCGATCGCATTCACATAGCGATGGGTAAACTCACGCACCGTGCCCAGATAACCGGGATTCGCGAAGTCGAAGATGGACCATAGCTCCGTGAGCCGATTCTCAATCGGAGTCCCCGTCAAGGCAATCCGATGGAAGCCATTCAAACGGCGAATCGCCGAGGCTTGCTTGGTATAAGCATTTTTTATATTTTGCGCTTCGTCTAGACAGATGGAGTTCCAGGCGATTTCGCCCAGCTCCGCCTCATCCAGATGGGACAGCGTATAAGATGTTAATACTAAATCAACTTGGCCAACAGCTTCAGTAAAGGCAGCTCCTTTGAACCGTTGAGGCCCGTAGTGCAGATGAACCTTCAAGGATGGGGCGAAGCGCTTCAGCTCCATCTGCCAGTTGCCGAGGACGGAAGTTGGGCAAATCAGGAGAGAAGGCGCAGCAGGCTGCTCGGTCTCTTTGACAGTGAGCAGATAGGTGATCCACTGGATCGTTTTCCCGAGACCCATATCATCGGCCAAACAGCCGCCAAGGCCGAAACGGCGCAGGAATAGCAGCCAAGAGATGCCGTCCACCTGATAGTGGCGCAGCGAGCCATGGAAGCTCGGCGGCGGCTCCACGGTGGGAATCGCTGCCGTTTGCGTTAGTTGGTCAACCATGTGGCGCAGCTGCTCGTTCAGCTCGACTTCCATCTCGATGTAACGCATCGCATCGGGATCATCTTCCTCAGGCAGCAGCCCGGCTGCATCGCCCGCGAAGTGCAACTCCAGCACATCGCGGAAGGAGAGGCCCTGCTTCTTCTGAACCTGCTTCATGATCTGCTCGACCTGCGCCATGAACTTCGGATCGAGCTGAATCCAATTGCCGCGAATCTGGATCAGCTTGCGCTTCTCTTCCAGCAGCAGACGGAATTCTTCCTCCGTCAGCTCCAAATCACCAACAGCCAGCTTCCAGTCGAACTGCATCAGCTGGGTCAGTCCGAACATGGTCTCCCGGCCTGAGCCGACGGAAGACTTGATCTTCGCGCGCAGCTTCGGCTTCATCTTGCGGATGCGCTCCCACCAGGCCGGGAGGAACACACTAGTCCCGGCCTCCACGAGCCGCACGCTTCCCTCTGCGAGGAAGCGCCAAGCCTCTTCCTCCGTCAACGTCTGACGGAGGGTGTTATCGCCCGCATCCAGCCAAGGCAGGATGCGCAGCCATTTGGCCGCGTCACGTTCGACGCGGCTCAGCTCCGGCTGCCACGCCTCCGGCAGTGGCAGCTCGCCCGCCACCGGCTCGCCGGTGGGCGTCACCGTGCGCAGCACGTCCGGCGCAAGCCGATCCTGCAGCAGCACGCGCAGCTGCCAGCCCGCGCCATGCGCCAGGTCCGGCTCTGCGAGCTGCAGGCACGTGCGCATCGGCGAGCGGTCTTGGCGCCAGCCGATGGCGACGAGCCAGTCTTCCTCGTCGAGCCAGAGATCAGCGGCGAGTTCACCTCGCCGCATGAGCGGGTACGCCGCCTCCAGCTTGCGCAGATTGTCCTTCATGATGCCGTCTGCGTCCACCCATTCGGGGATAAGCGCGTGAATCCAGCGGGAAACAGCTGGCGATTCCAGAGACTGCAGAGCCTCCGGCAACTGCAGCTTCCAGCCAATTTCGCCGGCCTTCCATTTCTCGTAATCCGGCATGAAACTTCCGGTGGCTAATGCCTCGCGAACCGCAGGCGCTAGGCTGATGAAATCCGCGGAGTCCTGATGCCAGCTAAGCTGTAGATGCTGCACAGGCTGCGGATCGCTGAAATAATCGAGCGCCTCAAGTGGCTGCAGCTCAATGCCTTCGCGATTTTGCCATTCGCTTGGCTCCATGAAAGTGCCATAGAAGGAAGCGCGGTGCCAGGCAAAGAGCATATTTTTCAAATCAAGGGCGTCCCAAATGCCGCCGTTCTCGCGGGATCCCCATAGAAACAAGGAGCCGCTGGGGAGGGAGCTTACATGAACCGTCAGGGCGCTGGTTTCGATCATCGAATCCATTTTCCTTTCTTAAGCTCTTCTTGGAAGGCACGCAAGCGTGAGAATTTATCCGCTAAACGATACACATAGTGCTCCCAGCGATCGTTCTGGCCTAATTGTTTGTAGATGCTGTGCAGTTTCTTGAGAAGCCGGACAGCCGTTTTGTAGGAAGCTCTATTTTTCTCCAAAACCGCACGTTCCGCCGCTTGATGATACAGAGGAAGGAGCAAAGCGGCATCGTGCTCTTCAATCGCTTTCAGCTCCAGCGTATATAGATTCAGTGGCGAAATACGGTTTGCTAGCTGCAAATCCACCCATTGCCGATACCTTTTGGTCTGCAGCAAATAGGCTGTGTAATAGTAATAGGAGCGAGGCAGCAGGGATTCCATGACCTGTACCCATTCGCTGTCAGAATCCAAATGCTTGGTGGTGTCGAGCCAATATTGGCAGAAGGTCCGGAAATCATCGTGATTGGCCTGTGCAATCGACTTGAACAACCAGCGAAGCCAGACCAGCATATCCTTCCACTGCTTATCGTTGTAATAATAATTCAGGTACAGGAAGTAATCCTTCGCTTGGGGATGAGCCAAGAGCTCCAGCAGCTTAAAGGCACTGTCTGTATCTCCCTGAATAATGTGAAAATGAGCTCTAGCCGTGATCAGTGCATCCTTTTTCTTAGCAAGCTGATCCTTTTTGGACAGAAGGGTATCGAGGCGTTGGATCTCCTCTTTCTGCGCGGATTTTTGGTCAGACAGTTTCCACCAGATGAACCGATACACGAATAGCCAGTCAATCGGGCTGTCTTTCCCTTGCAGCGCGAATTCACCGAGCATTTTGAGTGTAGCCAGCATATGTTTGGGTTCAGCAGCGAAGGAAGCGTTCAGATCCATCCCTTGGGCAAGCTCGACGAGCTTATCCTCGCAGTTTTTTGCGGCGATTTTGCACCCATTTTCGTGGTAATAAGACAAGTAAGAACTTTTGGTCTCTTGATAAAATTGTTCGATCTTACGCATCATGAAAAGCACAATATGAAGCATATAGATTTCGCGCATCGAGCTTTTCCAATCGGCTGCAAAAGCTGGCAATGACTCTAACGCAGAGTCATAAAACGTTTCAATGGAGTGCTGATGCGAGATCGAGAACCCGTGAAATCTTCCTTCGAAAAAGCGATGCCAATCGGCAGGTGATGCCGCTTCTTCGGGTTTATTGGCCTTGGCGGCATCTTTGCGTTCCTGTGCCGGAGACGAGCCCCGCAGCGGTTTTTTGCGAGCGAATATTTGTTGCTTTAACTGTTGCAACAGCAGTTCCGGCCGACCATATGGGGCATATAAGCTGAAGAACGTAGCACCGATATGCTGGCAAAAACCATCGAAGGAGCAGCTGCATGAGCTGTCCTGAAAATGTTCTAAATTCACCGTCGTGTTGTGCAGTCTCTTGCCTGCAACCGTCGACTGAATGCTTGTGCCCTTCAGATCAACATCCGCCACGCGGCCTTTATGATAATACTCCCAGCCCTGCTCCAGTACGGCGGCATCGAAATGCAGCGGGATTTGCTTGATTAGGTAGTTCATTCGATTTTTGGGAATCTGCAGTTTCAGCATGTGTGCTTTCCTACCCTCCGAGCGGTACATTCCTTCTTCCATAGTAACAGATTTTTTCCGAAATTGCCCATTTCCACAGTTTATGCCAAAGGGTATTTTTTTATCCGGGGTAAAAACGGTTAACCCTGCATTCGAGCTTATAATATGATAAAGTGAAGCTAGAAGGTTAGCTACCGAAGGGAGACTTTACAATGGGCATAAAATTCGGAAGAGAATATAAGGATATTGTCACTGATTTCGTACGCGGCATTGAGATGGTTGATGGCTTCTATGAGCTGCTGGATATGAGCGCAGACGACTGGCAGGAACTTGAGCAGAATGAACAGGAAGAGTGCCTGCGTACGCTGGCTGACGATATTTTTTACGGATTAGGCAACAGTCCTGTGATGCAAATCGGCGCAGGTTCGGTACGCCATGATCCGAGTAATCACGTGTTGAAGGTTCACGACGGGGAGAAGTTGGTTTCTGTCATTTATTTGGTCTGATTTTTGAGTGAGCGAAAGAAAGGTGTTTAAAAGCTATGCTGGATGGGGCAAGGAAGGTTTTACAACAAGTATACGGATACCCGGAATTCCGCGAGGGGCAGAAGAATATTATCACCAATCTGCTTGAGGGGAAGGATACGCTTGGCATTATGCCGACGGGCGGCGGTAAATCGATCTGCTATCAGGTTCCTGCGATGCTGATGGAGGGTGTGACTCTCGTCATTTCACCGCTGATTTCCTTGATGAAGGACCAAGTGGATGCCCTGGGTGTACTCGGGGTTCCGGCGACGTTCATTAACAGTACGCTGGAAGCCAGAGAAGTGGAACAGCGGATGCAAGGCGCGATGCAGGGCAAGTATAAGCTGCTGTATATCGCGCCCGAGCGGCTGGAGTCCGAGCGGTTCCGAGCGCGAATGTCGGCGCTGAATCTTCCCTTTGTAGCTATTGATGAGGCGCACTGCGTGTCCCAATGGGGCCATGACTTCCGGCCCAGCTATGTTTCTATTGCTCCGTTTATTCGCGAGCTTCCGAATCGCCCGATCGTAGCAGCCTTTACCGCTACAGCGACTGCCGAAGTGACTGCAGACATCGCAAGGCTGCTGGACCTGTCGGATGCGGGCATCTTTGTGAACGGTTTCTCGCGGGATAATTTGGAGCTCACGATTCTTCGCGGAGAGAACAAACGGGATTACATTCACAATTACGTGAAAGAGCATACGCACCAACCGGGCATTATCTATGCCGCTACGCGTAAGGACGTGGAGGAGCTGTACGAGTCTTTGCGGAAAAAAGGCTACGCCGCAGGCAAGTACCACGCCGGACTAACGGACGATGAGCGTTCCTACATGCAGGAAGCGTTCCTCTATGATGATGTTCGGGTGATGATCGCCACGAATGCCTTCGGGATGGGTATCGATAAGTCGAACGTGCGCTACGTTATTCACTACAATATGCCGAAAAACATGGAGGCTTATTACCAAGAGGCTGGTCGCGCAGGACGTGATGGAGAGCCGAGCGAATGCATTCTGCTGTTTAGCGCGCAGGATATTATGACGCAGAAGTTCCTCATTGAGCAGAACCAGATTTCGCCAGAGCGCAAAGCAAATGAATACAAAAAGCTGCAGACAATGATCGATTTCTGCTATTCGCCAAGGTGTCTGCGGAATGTCATTCTGCACTATTTTGATGAGACTAATATAAAAGACACCTGCGGCAACTGCAGCTCCTGCAAGGACGATCGCGATTCCGTCGATATTACGGTTGAAGCGCAGAAAATCTTCTCCTGTATCCGTCGCATGAATGAACGTTTCGGTATTTCGATGGTTGCCTCTGTGCTCAAGGGCTCGAAAGCCAAGAAAATTGTCGAATATCGGTTCGATCGACTGCCGACGCATGGCATTATGAAGGATTTGCCGGAAAAAGAAATTTCCGATCTGATTAATGTATTGATCTCGGAAGGGTTCTTGCAGCTGTCCGAAGGCCAGTACCCGGTGGTCAGGTTAATGCAGCCTGCAGCGGAAGTGCTTCAAGGGAAGCTGCCTGTGTATCAAAAAGTGCGCAAACAGCAGGTCAAAGCCGCTGCTATCGACAATACCTTGTTCGAGCAGCTGCGTCTGCTTCGCCGGGAAATTGCTGCACGCGAGAAAGTGCCGCCGTATATTATATTCTCCGACAGCACGCTGCGTGAGATGAGTGAAAGCTGCCCGACCTCGGAATCCGCTATGCTGCGAATCAAGGGTGTCGGCGAGGTCAAATATCGTAACTATGGGAAGCCATTCCTTGATCTGCTTCGCACGTATGCGGGGGAGAGCGAGGCCGAGGCGGTCGCATACGATTTTGAGTGAGGAAGTTCGGGAGTGCCTGGAGTAACAGAGTATGGCTGGAAGGGGCGGAAATACGTGAAGCTTGGGAATAGTGACATTGATCAAAAACTTGGGGCGTTCGCCGGCTGGACGACAGACGATCATAAATGGATCATGCGGAAATACCGTTTTTCGGAATTCATGCATAGCATTTCCTTTGTAAATCATGTTGCGCATATCGCTGAATCTGACAACCACCACCCGATGATTGCCATCGATTACAAAATGGTTACACTGCGGCTGACATCTTGGCATGCAGGTGGTTTGACAGAGCTTGATTTTCAATCGGCTGCTAAGTTTGATCAAGCTTTTGAAGAGGTGTCTGCGGGTTCCGGCGGCGCTTAGCCCCGTGAAGTCTCGTCGTACACCATGCAATGAAAATTCGACATGCCCGTGGGCGTCTGTTTTTCATACGTGTCCGTTATAGTAAAACCAGCACGCTCATAAGTGCGGATTGCGCGCTTATTCCAGACAAGCACTTCAAGATCGATCTCCTGCCCGGGGGCGATCTTCAGCGCTTCACGGGTGAGAAGCTGCACGAATTGGAGGCCAATTCCACGGCCTTTTCCGACGAGATCCGGACGGAGTCCGAGACCTAAGCGCGTGACGCCGACAATCGGGAAGAACTGAACAAAGCCGGATAACTCGCCACTAGCATCGATGACGGCACGGTACTGTTCAGCCCGAATGTGCGGGTCAGCGAATTCAGATTGCTCTTGAAGCATAGTTTCCCAAGAGGGCCAATTGTATAGCTCGTAGGGAGACGGATATTTCCACTTACATAATTCCTCGCAGTGCGCGTTAGTTAGCGGTACAACTCGCCAGGGTAAGCTTGCTTTTACCACTTTTATAATCACCTTTTCATTTATTGGTTGGAGGATCGCATGGGTTGGCTTTTACATATTCCAATTACTACATGTATTCTGTTTTCTATGCTCATGTTGGGATTACATACATTTCGGATTTCTGTGAATAAGAAATGGCCACTTGTGCTCATATTCACCTTTGTTATCTCCTGTTTGGTCGAACTATTTACGTTCATTATGGACACGAAGTCCTGGAGTCCCATGTTTGCTATTGTACTAGAAGCGATCTGCGTTCACTATGTATTACGATTGCGCAAGCTTCATGCGCTCATGATCGTATTGTTTGGTGCCGTTGGCTATACGATTTATTTATCCATTGTTTTATTCGCTGTATCGTCAGTAACAGATGTTCCCGTTTACGATTATTTTGACAGGCTGGATTCATGGTATCGTCCTCTGAAAATCTATGCCGCACTGCTGGCGTGCCTTACGGCATTGCTCTTGAACAAGAACCGCTTAGGTTTTACTATGCGGCTGGAGCGAAATGATGCCAGTACGGCTAATCAAGCGTGGCGTCCCCGGAATCATGTGTTTTTTCCCGCTCTTTTGACTGCTTTTATTTTATTCTCCTCTGCTTATTATGGCGTATCTATGCATGTAGCGTCCATTTTCTATTGGGCTGCAGGATTTTGCTTAGTGTTAGCCTGGATGATTTACCTGCTGTATCGCAAGGAGATGGATGAGCAGTGAAAGACAGATTTTGGGTACAATAAAGATAACGATTTTATTTGGATGAGGAGGTCATTTCAATGACCCAAGTTACCGTTCGTGAGGCTGTTATACAAGATATTTCCCAGTTAAAAACGTTAATGCTCGCTTATATTGTGGATTTTTACCAATATCGCCAGCCAGAGGATGAGAAGCTGAACGGATTGATTCACCATCTGTTGGAGCAAAAGGACGGCATTCAATTCGTGGCGGAAACGGAAGAGGGAAAATTGGTCGGTTTTGCGACCTTGTATTTTACCTTCAGTACGCTTCGTGCCTCGAAAGTAGCGGTCCTGAACGATCTCTATGTTATTGAAGCAGAGCGCGGTCAGGGCGCGGCTGCGAAGCTTTTCGCTGCTAGCAAAGGGTACGCGGCCAGACATGGTTATGCGAACTTAACATGGACCACGGCTAAGGATAACCTCCGTGCGCAGGCTTTTTACGATAAAGTGGGAGGAGATCGCAGCGATTGGCTCACTTATTCTGTGAATCCCACGATTGGTATCGGGGATTAGTCCTGGCGTTTGTGGCCGCTCAGCAAGCTTAGCCATCTCGACCATCTCGACCATCTCAACCGCTCCACCTCCATCTCTCGTCTCGAGGGATTGGAGGTTTTTTTGCATTTTCTGGTTGACGAGGCTGAATTTTAAAATCGGTTTCATAATGTTTGCGTAATCACAAATACTAAAGAAGTCCTCGATGAGACCATATATAAAAATTGACATATCATTGAGGTTGGATCATACTATTATTTCGTATACGAAATAATTTAAGGGGGTACCTTTGGACGATCAACAGCGTGTTTTACAAATCTTCCATACCTACCGAGAAGTCAATCAAGCTTTTTATCAAGTTATGACGAAAGTAGCTCAGCGTCATGGCCTTACGCCGCTGCAACTCATCGTACTTCGCATATTGGAGGAGTTTCCTGGGATAAGACTGATGGAGCTCTCTGAGAAATTAAGACTTGGGAACAGTACATCGAGCGGTATTGTCGATCGGATGGTCAAATCAGGTTTAGTCACGCGTGAACGCACCGAATCAGATCGCCGGGCGATGACGCTCAGGCTATCGGACAAAGGAGCAGCACTTTGGGATGAGTCTAATGCTACGCGCATGGCAATGCTTCGGCCTTTGCTTGGTTTATCTGAGGAGGATCAACAGCAGCTCCAGCGGGTTCAAAATAAGATTTTAATGATTTTAAAGAACATAGGTGAGGGTGATCTCAATGACTAGCATGGTTAATGAAACACTTCGCAAGGGACCGATTATGGCCTCGTTGCTTATTGCCGCATTCGTGGCGCTATTAAGTCAAACCGTCTTAAATGTAGCTCTGCCCAAAATGATGATTGACCTGAATGTGAATGAAAGCACGATTCAGTGGCTGTCTAACGGCTATATGCTCATGAATGGCGTTCTCGTTCCAATCAGTGCCTATCTCATTAACCGTTTCACAACCCGCAGGTTATTCCTAATAGCTTCGTCTTTATTTGCTCTTGGGACGATTATTTGTGCATTATCAGGGAATTTCAGCTGGCTTTTAGGTGGCCGACTTGTCCAAGCAGTTGGCGCAGGGGTTCTTATGCCGCTTATGTCTGTCGTTGTTCTGACGATTTTCCCTGTCGCTGAACGAGGTAAAGCAATGGGCATGATGGGGATTGCGATGATTTTTGCTCCAGCGATTGGTCCGACGATGTCCGGATGGGTCGTGGAACATTACCATTGGCATGTTCTGTTTTATATCATTTTACCACTGGCTGTCTTCGCTGTTATTTTCGGAGCTTTCTCCATGAAGGATGTTATAAAAACATCACGTCCAAACCTGGATGTGTTGGGAGTTATCTTTTCTACGCTTGGTTTTGGCGGTATTCTCTACGGATTTAGTGCCGCGGGATCTGACGGGTGGGGAAGCGCGGATGTTGTCGTTTGTCTTGTCGTAGGCGGTATTTCCTTACTTCTCTTTATCCTACGTTCGATCATGGGTAAAACGCCGCTACTCGAATTTCGAGTTTTCAAATACTCGATGTTCTCGCTAAC
The DNA here is from genome assembly GCF_059692175.1 of Paenibacillus sp. J22R67. Taxonomy (NCBI): domain Bacteria; kingdom Bacillati; phylum Bacillota; class Bacilli; order Caryophanales; family Paenibacillaceae; genus Paenibacillus; species Paenibacillus sp. J22R67. The sequence continues at coordinate 294,268 of NZ_JCAUAX010000009.1, forward strand.
GACGCTAATTAACGCAATCATCACGATGGCTATGTTCTCAGGTATGATTCTACTCCCGATCTTCCTGCAAAACATTCGGGGCTTCACGCCGCTTGAGTCGGGTTTGCTTTTGCTGCCGGGAGCCATCTTGATGGGAATTATGTCACCGATTACCGGGATGATTTTCGATAAAGTAGGCGCTCGGTGGTTGGCCGTCATCGGTTTAATCATCACAACCATCACAACGTATGAGTTCAGCCAGCTTACCGCGGACTCGACATACAATCATTTAATGCTGGTATATACCCTGCGGATGTTTGGGATGTCCATGCTTATGATGCCGATTCAGACAGCTGGTATGAACCAACTGCCGCGAAGCTTGAATGCGCATGGATCAGCTATGTCGCAGACCCTTCGTAACGTATCGGGAGCGCTTGGAACGGCGCTTCTCGTCACATTCATGACCAACAAAGCAGCTTCTCATGCCAAAGAGCTCATCATCTCGGGCAGAATTGATCCAAGCGACAAAGCCAAAATGGCGGAAGTCACGCAAGCAGCAACGATCTACGGGATCAACCACTCCTTCATTATCGCTACATGGCTGAGTGTTGTCGCGCTCGTGCTTGCCTTCTTCATTCGTAAGGTACAACCGCATGAGGATTCAAGGGAAGCTACTACAACTGCACAAGTCGCGGCTTTGTTTGAGGATGAATAGGGAAGAGTGAAGCGGAGCGCCACCTGCCCTTGTTCTCGCCATGTTGTACTTAGTGCAGTGTAAAAGGTGACTGATCCCTAAAATCCGGCAACTCGTTGTATAAAATGCAACCATTTAACCCGATGAGGCCGAAATCGACAATTTTCAGCCCTCTATATTGTATAACATGCAACATAGAGTGTGTTGAAGCTTGATCACAGCAATTATGGTTGTATTAAATACAATATAGAAGACCGCCAGGTTTCCCTTCCAGCCTCGACGGTCTTTTTCATTAGTAGTTGAATGGGCCTCACACTAGTCCTAAACAAAACTACCGTGCGCAACACTTTTACGATAAAATAAGTGGAGGTAACTGGAATTAATTGCAGGTAGGGGAAGGTGGCAGAATCTGTGGAAAATATCGTATCTCAATCGTGGCTGCTTGGGCAGCTTGGCGATGCCAACATCGTCATTGCGGATTGCCGTTTTGCGTTAGGACAACCTGAATCTGGCAGAAATCATTATGAGCAAGATCATATAACGGGAGCTGTATACGTCGATCTGGAGAAGGACTTATCCGGTGCTATTATGGCGCACGGAGGCAGGCACCCGCTCCCTGATCTCGGTGCATTCTCTATCCTCGTGGGCAGCCTCGGAATCGATAGCACCAAAACCGTCGTCGCTTACGACGATCAAGGCGGGGCCATGGCTTCGCGCCTATGGTGGATGCTGAAATTCCTCGGGCACTCCGAAGTGTACGTGCTCGACCAAGGATACTCCGCTTGGAAGGTGGCAGGCTTCCCAGTCACAGATGAAGCGCCAGCGGTGTATCCGCGGACCTTCTCACCGAAGGTGCAGCGCGCTATGCTGGCTTCCATGGATGAGGTCAAGGACAAGCTGGGTCGCCCGGGCGTCGTGCTCGTGGACTCGCGTGAGGAGCGTCGCTACCTCGGTCTGGAAGAGCCGATCGACCCTGTGGCCGGTCACATTCCCGGCGCACGGAACTACTTCTGGAAAGGCGTGCTTGGCGCTGACGGTGCTTGGTTGCCCGCGGCGAAGCAGGAGCAGCATTTTGCCAGCTTGCGCGATGCCGATGAAATCATCGTCTACTGCGGCTCCGGCGTGACGGCTTGCCCGAACGTGCTCGGCCTGAGCGAAGCTGGTTTTGACAATGTGAAGCTCTACAGCGGAAGCTGGAGCGACTGGATCAGTTGGGAAGACAATCCGGTGGCGACCGGGGAAGAATAAGAGCGGAGAGTCCGCGCTAATGGATATTGAAAAGGAAGAGCGGTTAGCGACCATTAGATGGTATCTATCCGCTCTTTTTTGATTAAAGTTATTTTGATCGGGAGCTCCCCCATAGTTTAACGGGAAATACTACCGCTATTTAATTGAGTAACACGGCTTCTGGGCGAATAAATGGAATTAAGCTGGAATTTCTTGAAATAACGGGATTTTTTTCCGCTAATTGCTGCAGCTCCATAAGAAAGAGGCTGTCCCAAGTCATCCAATGACCGCGGGACAGCCTCTCTTTTGAGCTTTTGGTACAGCCCGTTACTTCGCTTTACCATTCCGCCCCATCATACAGCCGCGACGCGATGGCTGTTGATTAGCGTTTTAGCCGCTACGGAGAACAACTCAGGCTTGAAATCAGCCTTGTTCACATAAGCGACCATGGCGGCACCGCTCCATAACATGCGAATCTGCTCGGCGAGATCACGGGGATTTGGAAGTCTGGCCTCCTGGGCTAATAAAGTTATTTCGTCCCAGATATCGCTCCTGCTCGCAAGTGCTTTGACATGGTTGGGGTGCACGGTTTCAGGAAACTCCACAATCGTATTCATGAAGGCGCAACCCCGATACGTAGGACGCTTCATACGCTCAGCTAAATAGTCCATCAAAAAAAGGAGTTGTTCGAGACTGGACTCCGGGTGTTCCTTCCGTGCGTGCTCGATATTTGCCAGGAACTGGAGACGACGCAGCTCCAGGTACGCAGCTACCAAGTCATCCTTGGTTGCGAAGCTTCGATAGAAGCTGGCCTTGGCCACACCGGATTCATGAATGATCCGATCGATGCCGACCGCGCGCACACCCTCACGATAAAACAACTCGTCGGCCACCCGTAAAATGCGTTCTTTCGCGGTTTCTTTCTTTTCCATTTGCGCTTCACCTGCCCGAAAATAGATATCTATATGTTAACAAAATGAATTCATATTATACAGATCTGTCTGTCCAAAAATAGGACAAATGAGACTGACCTGTCTCTATGATTTTAAATAAGGGCACGGGCGCTGTCAACAATCAAAGCGCTAGGTCTAAAAAATGGATTAAACTGCCCTCTACGGGGACGGTTTTTTTGCATATGTTGTTTCATATAGTTGTATTGGAATCTACTATGCAGTGGAGGAGTCTCGACCATGATTACACATTTTGCTAAATTAGAACTGAACACCGTATCCGTTCAGGGCGTGAAACAATTTTATTGCAACCAGCTGCAATTTACAGTCAGTTTTGAATCTGCGGACGAAATACACCTTCAACCTTCAGAGCATTGTACATTGGTTTTTAAAGAGGCTGACCAGCCATTAAACCCTGTTCATTTTGCCTTTGAGGTCCCGCTCACAGTGTTTGATGACGTAGTGAACCTTCTTCAAGGGGCTGGAGTAACGCTGCTTCATTGGCCTGACGGCAGAGTGGTCGACGAGTCTGAAACAGGCAAAAACGTTTATTTTCGGGACTGCGATGGCAATTTGTTGGAGATTATCTCGCATACCTACGTGCAAGAAGGAGTACTTCCTCCCAGCGGCTTCTTAAAGATACTGTATCTGAGAGAGGTAGGTGTTCCGGTTGACGACGTGGTTGCATTCAGAGAGTTGCTTGTGGATCTATTCGACTTTAAGTTGGATAACGTGGAGGACAATTTTACCTTTACCATCGGGGGAACTGCGCATGTTGTCGTTGTTTCGAAAAAGAGAAAATGGCTTCCTATAGCCATGACTGCTTTGCAGCCTGCTATGGACGTTACGTTTGGGGTGCCAAGTGCCCAGGTATTAGACATCATTAGTAACCATTTAGAGGGTAAAAGCATCCTGTACATGCAGGAAAAAGATAGACTTCATTTTAAAATAGGAGAATATAGCTTTCGTATACAAGTTACAGATTTCCATGAGAACGTGCCGGCGCTCTTGCAGTTGCCTAACGCACGTGCATAATTCTATCTGCGACCCATAAATTTTGTAAAATCTTGACCTATTTTGTCGCCCCGATATGCTAGAATAAGAGAGTTGGATGGAAATTATAGGCAGAGGGGTTTGCTGATGAGGAATAAGAGTGGGATTTTCGTAGTGGGTTGTCTTGGTTTTATTGGCTTATTGGTATTAATTGCGATCATCACAGCAGCTGTTGTATGGGGACAACGAGGGACGGCAATTGCGCTCGATGAGCAGATCAAGTCGCAGCACGTCGCGAATAAGTCAAACTACGATAACATGTGGAAAAGATTCAAAGAAATGGCCCAAGTAACTGACATGCAGGCTGACGATATCAAAAAGGTATATACCGATCTCATTGCAGGTCGTTACACGGATACGCAGGTGCTGTTCAAAGTGGTGCAGGAGCAGAATCCGCATATGAGCAAAGACTTGTATACGAAGCTGCAAAATGAAATTTCTTCGGCGCGCACCGAATTTGATCGGAATCAGAAGAAAATTGCCGATCAAGTCCGCGAGTATAACACGCATATTCGGAAGCATGTGCTGATGAACGCTATTTTCCATTTCCAAACGATGGACGCGGAGAAATTTATTATTACATCGGACCGCACGAGCGATGCGTACCAAACAGGCAAAGATAACGAAGTGAAGTTGAGGTAGCAGATGGCGTACTGGGCAGCGTTATTTCTTGTTCTGATTGTTGGTTTTGCCATTGAACTTGTAACGGGCCGCAAATGGTGGCGATATGTGCTGACGTCGTTACTCGCCGCCTTCCTGTTCGCAGGCGTAGTAGCGAGTGATTTTTTTCTGAGGACGGTTGATACAGAGGTCTGGTCAGGGGCTGTTACAGACTGGGAGCACAAAGAGGAGTGGGAAGAGTGGATCGCAGGCAGCGAAGAATGCTCCACGGACAGTAGAGGGCACAAGACCTGTACCAAAGAGCCGGGGCACTACGAGCACCACGAGGCGGTAAACAAACTTAAAACATCAGACAACGGATGGTTTGAGGTGAGCAGGTCCATGGACGGAAGGACCAGGTTTACGGACAGGTCCCCAAATACAGCAGCAGAGTTGGCGAAATATTTTCCGCCTGGGACACCCTCGGCCTCCGTGCATCTGTATGTGAATAAGGTGAGAGGTTCTTACAGCCTTTTTAAACATAGCGATATTGATCTGAAGGATTATCCTGAGCTGCCGGAATATCCGAGCTTCGTCACGGAGGTGCTTCATGTCGATAGAATTGTGGGCAATGTGCCGAACAAGCAGAGAGCCTTGACGGCATTAGCGGCATGGAATACCGAGTTGAACAAAACAGTGCCCGACCCGGATCATCCTAGGGAGACCAAATCGTGGAAGCAGGTTAATCTGATTTTCGTGAATATGGGGACGGATCTGCCGCAGGCTTATGGCTATGCACTCCAGGATAAATGGAAGAACGGCAACAAGAATGATTTCATTGTCAGTTTTAGTCCAGCTTCGGATGGCTCTATGAAATGGGTGCATGCCTTCTCGTGGAGTGAAGCGGATATGCTCAAGCTTGAAGTTCAGGACTATATGATGGAGCAGGGGTATGGCAACGATTTTGTGCCGATTGTGGATCATGTGGCTCAGATGGTGGCGGACCAATTCGTGCGTAAAGAGTTTGCGGACTTTAACTATTTGCAAATTGAAGTGAGCGAGACGTCGACCTATATCATTTGGGGTCTTGAGATGTTTGTGCTTCTATTTTATATGTACAGATGCATCATAACCTTCGTGCGTCGACGGCGAGACATGACATATGATTATTCATAGATTTATAAGATTCGTGCTCTTCAACTACAAGTTGAAGGGCTTTTTCCTTTGCTGGAAAAGGCAAGAATTCTGCGAAATCCATTCCGAAGTGAATGTAGGAACAGTAGAGTGTGATATTGATCTAATGGATCCTGCAACGATAGCCGAGCTCGAGAAATCGGTGAGTGAGCAGTTAGAAGACTTAATTCTGAATTCGGTTCACAAGGTGCAGAAGCAGGTTGGGTTTGATTTATATGGGTTTGGCGATCTGATACACAAGAATGATCCGAAGGGCTGGAATGAGGTGAAAGACGACTTGGAGAATTATTTTGTAGATCTGGATGTGTTTGTAAAGGCAGATATTAAAATCAGACGCTTAGGCATAACCGGCAATTCTTTCATACGTGATATAAAGGGGTAATTGGTATGTGGTGGGCAGTAACTGGTACTCTTATCGTATCGATAGGTATATTAATAGTAGAATGTCGGAAATTATGGCGTAAATGGATGCGAAAGGAGGCTTGGGGCTTCAGCTTGCTGCTGATCCTAGGCGCAGACTAAATATCGCGCTGTACCTGCGTATGGACATCCCTAATCCGCTGCAAGTTATGGTATTCATCTATAAGCCTGTGAGCGAAGCCATGCAGAGTTGGTTGAAATAAATGGAGGAGGACGCGAATGCTTCAGTTGGATAAGGGGATAATTGGTATACGCCAATTCACAGTAATCGTAATTCTACTCACATTTGGCGATTCCATCCTGATTTTGCCCTCAGGCGTAGCCGTTGTTAGTCATCAAGATGCTTGGATATCCGGATTGCTAGGGATTGTGTTGGGTCTGATAGCGGTCTGGTTCTTCTCCGTAGTTGGAGGGCTATATCCCAAGCTTTCACTCATTCAATATACGTCGCTTATCACGGGAAAAGGGCTCGGAACTATCATCAATCTGGTATTTCTATTGTTTTTTGGATTTACAATCGTGGCGATATCTTGGCAAATTGGAGATTTTATTGCAAGTGCTCTCATGCCTGAGACTCCTATTGAGGTTATTGAATTTTTATTCTTCGGGCTTCCGTACGGCTTGGCATAGAGCCCATTATTCGGGCTGCGGAAATCTTTTTTCCATGGGTTATATTAACCTTGTTTGTATTGATCGTTTTGCTAGCCCCTCAAATGGAACTGACTCGTATGAAGCCAATATTGGAAAATGGGATAACACAGGTGCTGATAGGCACAATGAATGCAGGAAGTTTTCCGTACCTGGAAATTTTTTGTTTACTGGTCATCTTGCCCCATGTCAAAGAGAGCCGGAAAATTCGAAGAAGTCTTCTGATCGGGGCGCTGCTGGGAGGTCTTGCTTTAAACATTGTCTTGACACAAAGTATTCTTGTGATGGGTGAGTATAAGACGGCAAATACGTTTTATTCAAGTTTTGCGTTGGCCCAAAGAATTAATATAGGTAATATTATTCAAAGGATGGAAACAATTATCGCATTTTTGTGGATCATTACCACGTACATCAAGACGACCCTTTATTTCTATGCATTAAATATGGGGATGGCTCAGCTACTGAAGCTGAAAGAATATAAAATGCTAGCGTTCCCTATGGGCTCAATTTGTTATGCTCTTGTCTTTATTTGCGTACCGAATACAACCTATTTTATAGAAGTAGGTTCAAAATACTGGGCGCTTTATAATATTACGATTTGTTTGGTCATTCCCTTATTTATCTTAGGACTCTACTTCCTTCGGAGAAAGAAATTGAGGCGGATTAGTGGCGAGACTGCGTACGAGGATAAGTGAAAAGCGTTCTCCCGCCGGATGGTGAGAGAGCGCTTTTGGTGTTTAACTTAGTGAGCGGTTAAAAGGTCACTTCCAAACGGACAGGGCAGTGGTCGCTGCCTAATGTTTGGCAATCGATGTCGGCGGCGGCGATGTTGGAGCTCAACCTCGCCGAGGCGATAAAATAGTCGATGCGCCACCCGACATTCCGCGCCCGCACGCCGGGCATATTAGACCACCAACTATATACGTCGGTCCGGTCCGGGTAGAGATGCCGGAAAGTATCGATGAAACCGGCCTCCAGCAGCTCGGTCATTTTCCCGCGCTCCTCTGGGGTGAAGCCGGAGTTGTTATGGTTGCCCTTGGCGTTCTTCAAGTCGATCTCCTGATGAGCGACATTTAGATCGCCGCAAGCGATAACCGGCTTCTGCGAATCCAGTTGCCCAAGATAGCTGCGGAAGCGATCCTCCCATTCCAGGCGGTAGTCCAGCCTAGAGAGATCACGTTTGGCGTTCGGAGTGTACACCGTCACTAGGTAAAAGTCTTCGAACTCGAGCGTGATAATGCGGCCCTCGGGTTCTTCATCTTCCTCCATGCCGTAGCGCACAGAAAGTGGCTCGAGCTTGGTGAAAACGGCCGTGCCGGAGTAACCTTTTTTGACGGCGTAATTCCAGTACTGCTTGTAATCCTCGCTAAGTTCGAGGGCGATTTGTCCCTCTTGCAGCTTCGTCTCTTGCACACAGATGATGTCGGCATCCGTCTCCTTGACATAATCCACGAAGCCTTTATTCACGCATGCGCGCAGTCCATTCACATTCCACGATACCAGTTTCATTCGTCAATTTCTCCTAACGTTCGCGATGATTTCTCATCACAGTGTAACATAAGTTGGACTTGTGACACATTAGCTGGGGCGTAATAACCCCAACCCCAACCCCAACCCCAACCCCAACCCCAACCCCAACCCCAACCCCAACCCCAACCCCAACCCCAACCCCAACCCCAACCCCAACCCCAACCCCAACCCCAACCCCAAC
>NZ_JCAUAX010000010.1:0-286269 GCF_059692175.1 Paenibacillus sp. J22R67
CTCGTTGTTCAGTTTTCAAAGATCAATTTCTTCCTTATTCATCCATCGCCTTCAAAAGCGACCTGATCAATATACCACATCAGCCTATTCGATTGCAAGAACTTTTTTTTAGTTGCTTTCGTTCTTTCGTTCGACCGCCGAAGCGACAAGAAGTAATATAACAAATACGCAAAGGCATTGCAAGCCTTTTTCTAATAGTAAAATATGGTAACAAAAAAGCTCCAGCGCATGATGCACCAGAGCTTAAAGCTTCTTAACCTTGACTTCCTATAAAGATGTAACGAGCTAGAACAAGAATCGCTAGAACCCACATGAGCCAGTGAATGGAATAACGCTTCTCACTTTTACCACCCAAGTTCGCTGCTGCTGCCAATACCACGTAGGTGACGACACCAAAGGAAATACCATTCGCAATATTGTAAGTGAAAGGCATCAATACAATAGTAAGGAACGCCGGAATCGCGATAACGAAGTCTTGGAAATCAATCTCACGAATCGATTGCACCATCAGAACACCAACAACGATCAAAGCAGCCGCAGTAGCGGAACCAGGAATCAACATCGCGATTGGAGCTAGGAACAGAGCAAGCAAGAAACATACGCCCGTAGTTACGGCCGTCAAACCAGTACGTCCACCCTCTGCCACACCCGCTGCACTTTCAACGAAAGCAGTAACAGTACTTGTCCCAACTAATGCACCACCGCTAACGCCGATTGCATCAACGAACATCGCTTTCCCTACACGTTTGTTGCCTTCTTCTTTGTTCTTCATAATACCAGCGCGACTCGCTGTTCCAACCATGGTGCCGAATGTATCAAACAACTCAACGAATGTAAATGTAGCAATAACAGAGACGATACCCGTTGTCATAATCCCTGCAAAATCAAAGTCAGCAAAACGAAGCTTACTTAAATCGGGTACCCATGTCGTCTCTGCACTTGTTAAAGTACCGAGATTAACCATACCCATGAAGTAACCGATAATTGTAGTAGCCAAAATACCGAACAAGATAGCACCGCGAATACGAAGTACCATAAAGATGGAAATCAGCAGAATACCCACAATCGTTAGAATAACGCCTTTATCTTCTAATGAACCCATATGAAACACAGTTTCAAATGAAAGAACATCTGTAAATTGATGTGCTTTGATATCATTGCCGCTTTCTACAGCAACAGTAAGAATACCGCTGTTTTTGAAGCCGATCATAGCGATAAACAATCCGATCCCCACCGTAATTGCATGCTTCAAGCTATCTGGAACAGCGACAAGGAGCATTTGACGAATTTTGGTCACCGTTAAAATAATAAAGATAATCCCCGAAATGAATACAGCGGTAAGCGCCATTGAGAACGTAAACTTACCTTGTGATGTCAAGATAATCGTTGCAAAATAGGCGTTCAAGCCCATTCCCGGCGCAAGCGCAACAGGAAAGTTAACGAATAACCCCATAGCAATCGTCATGACACCCGCAGCAATCGCTGTTGCCAAGAAAATCGACGTCCAGTCCCCGCCTGTAGCTCCCGTTTTGAAAGCACTCAGCACGTCTGGATTGACTGCAAGGATGTAAGCCATTGTCATAAACGTTGTAATCCCCGCTATGATTTCTGTTCTTACGGTCGTGCCGTTTTGTTTCAATTTAAAAAAGCGATCCATTTTTCCTACTCCTCCTAAAACGAATGGTGGGGAACAGCAAAAAACCCGGAATCATGTTACCTGATTCCGGGTACGAAAAAGGAGCTTCCCTATGAGAGTTGCCCCTTCTATGCATAGCACAAAAAGTCGTCGTAACTCACACAGATTCCGTCCTTTTTTTCGTAGCCAGATCATTTGCGGTGATCTCGTAGAAACTCTCGGGCCAATCCCCAAGATTATACGAAAAACTGTTATCCATTTCACATTTTAGTGCGGAAATAACCCTTTGTCAATAAAAAAGACGAACGTTCCAGGGTTAAATTTTCCCAGAACGTTCGTCTTTTCTAATTTATCTATTCCCACTCAATCGTAGCTGGCGGTTTGGACGTAATGTCGTAGACAATACGGTTTACATTCTCAACTTCGTTCACGATACGAACCGAGATTTTCTCCAACACATCCCAAGGAATACGCGCCCAGTCGGCTGTCATGCCGTCGATGGAAGTTACAGCGCGAATACCTACAGTGTAGGAGTACGTTCTAGCGTCTCCCATAACCCCAACACTTTTCATGCCCGGAAGAGCCGTAAAGTATTGCCAGATCTCGCGATCTAGGCCTGCTTTGGCGATTTCGTCGCGCAAGATGGCGTCGGATTCACGAACGATTTTCAACTTATCCTCAGTTACCTCGCCTAGTACACGAATAGCCAGACCAGGACCTGGGAAAGGTTGTCTCCACACGATCGCTGCAGGAAGACCGCATTCTTCGCCCACTTTACGCACTTCGTCTTTGAACAAAGTTTTGAGCGGCTCGATCAGCTTGAACTTCATATCTTTCGGCAATCCGCCTACGTTGTGATGCGATTTAATCGTTTGAGCTGTAGCTGTACCGCTTTCTACGATATCCGTGTAAAGCGTACCTTGCGCCAAGAACGTAAAGTCATCGAATTGAGCGGACTCCTCTTCGAACACGCGGATAAATTCGGTACCGATAATTTTACGTTTTTGCTCTGGATCGTCTACGCCGGCCAATTTGCCGAGGAAACGTTCACGCGCATCGATTTTGACCACATGCATGTCGAATTTGCCAACAAATGTCTCCATAACGCTTTCTGCCTCGCCTTGACGCAGCAAGCCATGGTCAATGAACATACAAGTCAATTGCGGGCCAATCGCTTTATGCAAAAGGATCGCAACAACGGAGGAATCTACCCCGCCGCTAAGCGCGCAAAGGACTTTCTTGTCGCCTACTTCTTGACGAAGTTCTTTGATCATATCCTCAACAAAGGAGGACATTGTCCAATCACCTTCACAACCACAAACGCCGTAGATGAAGTTATGGATCATTTCGTTCCCTTGCAGGGAGTGACGAACTTCCGGATGGAATTGTACCGCATGAATATTGCGCTCACGATTGCTCATTGCAGCAATTTCAAGGGAATCCGTGCTCGCTTCAATCACGAAACCTTCTGGAAGAACGGAAACGTGGTCCCCATGGCTCATCCATACTGTTTGCTTAGCTTCCAAACCTTTCACGAGCGGGCTTTCATTGGTAAACGAAAGATCTGCCTTACCATATTCACGCGTATGCGCGCGTTCAACTTTACCGTTCAATTGATGAGCAATAAGCTGCATCCCGTAGCAAATCCCCAAAATCGGAATCCCCAAATCAAAAATTTGCGGATCAACAGCTGGAGCTCCCTCACCGTACACGCTGGATGGACCGCCTGAGAACACAATACCCTTAGGCTGAAGCTCGCGAATTTTCTCAACCGTGGTATTGAACGGCAGCAATTCGCTGTACACGCCCAAATCACGAATTCGTCTAGCAATCAGTTGGTTGTACTGGCCTCCAAAATCTAAAACGACGATCATTTCACTCGGTTTACTCATTATCCGACCTCCTAAGTTCATAGCGGTTGAGCTGTCAGGGGTACCCCTGTCCACTTACCGCTATTTATAGGTACTAATTTTAAACATTAGGTACCTAGGATGTAAAGGGGTTTAATGTGTCTTTTGAATGGCTTTCCATATTGCCATAATTTCCCGCTTCGTATAATGCGAAGTATTGGCGGCATCATACCGGATGCTTTCATAAATTAAGGCGAATTTGAGCAGCGCTTGTTTTTGTCCTTGATGCTTGAAGCTCATAGCTGTTACATAGTCTCTCACGGTTTGATCCTTAGGTTTGGCACCATACCTGCGGAATAACTGGAGCCATAAACGGTCCATATAAGGAATCATGGGATGCAGATTGTTTAAGCCGTGTTTGTAAAATGGAACGAGCGCTGCGTTCACCAAGAAACCTTTTCGCTTCAACAGAAGCACAACTGCCGCCAGAACGAGAAGGCCCCCTAGCAACATGATGAAATGGTTACGATTTGTTTTGGCATAATCAATGACTGTATGTTTCGCAGCTTGCAGCCATTCGCTTGAATTCGCTGTAAATTTCCCCGGCACCGGAATGTTCATCAGAGAAGCTGTCATCGCAGATTGTTCCATAGCAGCCGTAGTTAAGGTCTCTCTTGGATGGTCGGAAGAAATACCCGAGAATCCCGGCGTAGGTTCAAACGGCACCCACCCCATAGAAGGGAAATAAACTTCCACCCAGGAGTGTGCATCCGAATTACGGACCAGCACTTCTTGAAGCTGGTCTGCCCCACTGTCAGCTGATTGCAGCGTTCCAGGAGCGAACCCTTTTACCCAGCGAGCAGGCACGCCGACAGAACGCAGCATTACAACCATCGACGTTGAAAAATGATCACAATACCCGGTCTTATCCACGAACAAAAAGTGGCTGACAAAGTCCTCGCTCCGGCTTGGAGCCGTAGGTTTCTCAAGGCTGTACGTATAGGTGTTGCTCAAATACTGCTCAATCGCAACAGCTTTGGCATATGGCGTGAGCCGATTAGCTGTAATTTGCTCGGCAATGCTGCGAACCGACCTCGGCAATGTTGCTGGCAGCTGTAGATAATCGCCTGTAATCTCAGGCGGATAGGCACCCATATCCGAGTTCAGCAAAGTCGGATTTTCCTTAACAGGCTGCACGGATATTTTGTAATACGACAAAGGATCTGCCATTTCAGGCAAAACAACTTTACCGCTGAGCGGAGACTTGAGCAGGATGTCTGGTGATAACGGCTTCCCCTTTTCCGTCAGAAGAGAGTCCACACCAAGTAGATTGCCACCCAAGAACAACTGTTTATTCGGTGATTTATCGCTCCACAAAACTTCCTGTGTAACAAGTCTGTCGTTAGTTGTTTGAACGGGTGATGCATACGACTCAAGTGTTTGATTCGTTTGGGTCCAGCCTTTGCCGTCGTAGAAGTTTTTGGATTCCCCGCGCCAGTAAGTCAATTCAGAGGTTTTGGCTGTGAAAACCGGAGTCGTGTCTACTTGGAGTGGACCTCCTAAGGACGTATCATTTTGACCGTAGCCTGATTTGGCCACAGCTCCTCCAGCATGACTCTCCTCCTTGTAAAGTTCAACCAAACGATCGGACATATACGCCCAGCTTACCGGTTTCATCAAAGGTTCCGGCTCAGCTTGCTTAGCCGAATACCATGCAGTTGCGGCTAGAACCCCCACTATGGCTGCACTAACGGCCACCCACCTAAAAGCGCTCCCTGGACGAACCGAAGCAAAGCCGTAGGTTTGTTCAATTCTAGAAAGGTTCAGCAGTGCTAACAGTAAAAGTCCATATCCTATTGTGCGCATGATGCCTTGCACGGTATCCGCACCAAATACCAATTGAAGAACAACCAGATACATCAACGTGGCGGCGACAAACCACAGGCTGTGCTGCCTCTGCAGCATAAGCGCCTGGATCACGGAAATGAGAAGCGACCAGCCCAGCAGAAATAGCAAAGTCCGAAGTTCACCGCTGATGAGGTCGAAATGTGCTTGCATTACATGGCTAGCATCCTGAATGATCGTTCCAACTAAGTCAATGACCCATGCACCGGTTATAAAGGTTTCACGGTTAAACATAAATCCGACAAAAAGCAGAATCAATACACCTTTGGCTGTCCAACCCCATGCGTAAGGTACCTTAAAGCAATCTATAGCGATGCATAACGCAAAAACGACCAATATAGGGCCGGATTCAATCGACGTATCTGCCATCCATGCTAGTGGACGGAGCCATTCCGAAATCAGTAAGAACAGCAAGAGAGAGATTAGGATGTCTCGGAAAAAGGTTTGGTGAAGCGGCGATGATGTCGCTATACCGGTCACTGTGCTGGCGTGGAAGATGGGTCTCGGTGGAATGGCTCCCGAAGGACGAACAACCTCATCTGCTTTACGAGATGAGTTCGAAGATTGAAAGAGCATGCGCGAATCGCGCCGTGGTTCAAGCGGTTGCATCCGCGACACCTCCTTGTTTCGGCCACTGAATCCGCGGGTGCGGCACTTCCGTGAAACTGCAGCCTGCGGCCTGCAGCTGCGAAGCCCCCTCTCGCTCAGCGACCGAGAGGGAAGGCTTGGCGTGCACGTAGATCACGTGCACGGAACGGCGCTTGGTGCGCGCATCCGCAATCGCGCGCACCAGCGCCACATCCAGCGTCGATGTGATACACACCATCGACGCATCGGGCGGCAAGGCCGCCGCCTCTTTCCTGACGAGGTCAGGAAAGGCCATAGCGGGCTTGCCGCCCACGCTCGCGAGTACTTCGTACGCGAGCGTCAGGTCTGGGCGAATCGTCGGCGCGATTCGCTTTCCGTTCGAGCTGCTGGCGAAGCCGCAGCTCTCGCGCCCGCCAGCGGCGGCTTCGAAGAAGCCTGCCGCGAGGGCGACGCCCTTCTCCAGCAGCGGCTGAGCCGCCTCGGCTGGGCTCGCCGCAGGCGCCGCATCGAGCAGCAGCATCCGCTTCGCGGAGGCGGCCTGCTCGGGGTCTTTGGTCATCAGCCGGTTCAACCGGGCTGTGGATTTCCAGTGGATGCGGTGATAGGGGTCACCGCTGGCATAGTCACGGATACCGCTGATCAGCGGCGTCTCCGCTTTGGGACCGCGGGCGGTAGGCACGTCGCCGTCGTCCGCGTGAAAGGTCATGCCGGAGCGGCTGAGCGTATCCGCCTTCGGGTAGACGACGCACCGGTGGATCTCGTCCCGGTGCGTTCTACGAACAGCAAAACCGAACATATCCCCGGTGACCGCTTCACACCCCGCGAAGCGATAAACGCCGCGCATAAGGCCTGTTATTTTATAATGGAAAAGTATCGTGGACTGAAACCATGGGAAAAGCAGCTTGCTGTAAATCAGCTGAGCCCCGCTCCCTTCATGGACCCACGTTTCTTTGACGACCAACCATGGCATTGGCATCCGTGCGCGGTGCCCGATCCCGAGGGTGATGGTGATATCTTCACCCGATACAAACACTTCTCCTGATAACTGTCGGTTGATCGACAGCCCTTTGAATGCAAAGACATAAAAGAAGCCAGCCTGAATCCATATCAGGGTCAAGATGATCCCTAAATACCAGGCAGCGAAACCGCCTTGCCAATAAACCAGCAAAACCGATAAGACACACCCCACAAAGAGCAGCGACGTTTTACCCCAGCTTTTCATGAATGTGCCCCCTACTTCGACGAAACATAGCGTAGTACTGGAGTTTGTAAGGAAGCTAATAGTTCGGCTAGTATCCGTTCGGCTGACTTGCCCGTCATCCGGGCTTCGGAAGTCAGAATAAGTCGGTGCGCCCACACCGGCAGCACCAAATCCTTAATATCGTCCGGTACAACAAAAGTTCTGCCTTTCATAAAAGCAGACGTTTGGGCTGCACGCATCAACGCGTAGGATGCCCTTGGACTTGCACCGAGGTACAGGTCTGTATGTTCCCTTGTAGCTAAGGCAAGGCGAACGATGAAATCTTTTAAGGTATTATCGACATGAATCATGGCTGCTTCTCTTTGTAATTGCACAAACTCATCCTGCACAATAACAGGCTTCACTTGATCAATTGGATGGCGATCCTGCAGTCGGTCGAGCATCAGAATCTCTTGATCCGGCGTCGGATAACCTAATGATAGTTTCATCAGGAAACGATCCATTTGCGCTTCAGGCAGCGCGTAAGTCCCCTCGTAATCTACGGGATTTTGAGTGGCTAGCAAGACGAAAGGCTTCGGCAGTTCATAGCCCACTCCATCCACCGTAACCCGCTTCTCTTCCATCGCTTCCAGAAAAGCAGATTGTGTTTTCGGAGAGGTCCGGTTGCATTCATCTGCCAATACGATCGGCGTCATTAAAGGCCCGGGGCGAAACTCAAAGTCACCTGTCTTCGCATTATAAACAGACACGCCCGTCACATCGGACGGCAGCAAATCCGGCGTGCATTGTATTCTCTTAAACTCGCAACCAATGGTTCTTGCCAAAGCGCGCACAAGCATCGTTTTTCCCACACCGGGCACGTCTTCCAATAAAAGATGACCGCCGCTTAACATCGCGATGAACGCCTGCTCAATCGTCTCTCTTTTGCCAACAATGACTTTCTCCACGTTCAGGATCATCCGTTCCACGAGAGGCTGCGGCTGATCGAATATTCGTGTCTTCGACTGCATAGTCAAGAAGCCTCCTTACATAAGGGTATGCTTCTAGTTTTTCCAGTCTTCTACTATTTTAGACATTAGCCTGCTAGGGCAAATAGAGAGTTTTTTAGAATACTATTATTTTCTTTCAGCATATAAAATTGCCGGAATGCCATAGACACTTCTCGTCTGCCCTCTTCCATCACCGTATCCGTAATTCTACCTCCTAACGAATCTACCGTTTTGCGTAGGGGCACGACCATCGTCCCTTCCTGCAACTCCATATCAGCGAGCGAGTAGGTTGCTACGCTATTTCCCAAAGCATACGCGCGAATCGTTCTCGTCGGTAAGTCATATTCAATATCATAGATGCCGTAATGGGCATTAGCTGTCTTGGTTTTATCCTGCCACTGTACATTTCCACCTAGTTTTTCTATTAGAAAACGCAATGAAAGCTCAATGCGATTCGATCGCAACTGATATTGCGCCGGCTCCAAGGTAACACTGCTCCACCTAGAAAAATGGACCTTCAACGGTACGGGCGGTTGTATAGCGAGTAATGGCGACTCTTGCTCTCCTACTGCCACCTTTTGCTTCGCTAGCTGCTCGTCTGTGTTCTTAGGCTCCTCTTTGATCTGCTGCAGCCCCGGGTGCTGATGTACGGTCGCATATTGCTGTGTTTCCTCCCATAGTTGTTGAAAATGGGCCGCACTCATGTTTCTCGACCACTTGGATTTCCCCACCTGGAATTGCTTCGGCTTCACTTCAGTTGTCAGGGGTGCGAAAGCATAACCCAGGTTTTTATAGTATTCAATCACCTTAGGCAGGATCTCTACCGTCGATTCATGCCCCGTGCCGTCGTGAAATAGAACTGTTAATTCGTGCTCAAGCGGCGATTCCTTTACCGTTTGCCAGATCTCACCTGACGGCACATTAACTCTCTTCGAGTCTCCGCTGTCTACATTCCAGTCCACGACGGTATAGCCTGCTTTATCCATTAAATAGTAATAATAGGCATCAAAATTGGTATAAGTTCCTCCAGGCGCACGAACGAATTGCGGGCGGGTATCTGCGATATCGGCGAATATTTCCTCACTGCGCTGAATTTGATCCCAGAACGTTTGAAAATCGCTGTAAAGCTCTTTATATACATGATTATAGGAATGATTGCCTAAGGTATGTCCGTCTTTCAAAATTCTTTTCACCAAATCTGGATGCTCTTTGGCTTGTTCGCCCAGCGCGAAAAACGTAGCTTTCACGCCCTCTTGCTCTAAAATATCTAGAACCTTACCCGTTAGCTTGCTAGGACCATCATCAAAGGTTAAATAAACCGTAGGCTGCTCAGGAGTTACATAGTTTTTCTCTTCCTGCTGCACGCGCTTGCCTGTTTTGAGCTTTTGATAGACCTCCTGCTCATCTTTTGCGGAGTTTCCATCCTCCTCCGTGGCCTTTACAGGGACAGCAGAGAGAAACAGCGAAACTAGTAGTAGGATGACCATAGTGAGTTGGATACTTGTCCGTTTACTGGCTGCATGTTGAACTTGAAAACGCATGCGATGATCCCTCCGCTTGTTCTATCATTTTGCTAACTGATAGAGTATATGGGAGATAATCGGGGAGTATGTCTCTTATCTAGCAGTAATTTTCCGAAGATGAGCAGCAGCCACTCCCGATATGAGAAAGGGAACTAGAGTCCTCTATTTAGTCGTAATCGGGTGCTTTCATTAGATAAGCGGAACTACAGGTTCTTAATTGTTGAAAAATCCAGTATTTCCCCTAATTTCAGCTAGATAGAGGATCACAGTTCCTCTCCAGCTAGCGAAAAGCCATTCTCAGATGAAATAGCAGACTGTAGTTCTCATCCCCCTTACCTCGCGCCCACCGTGTCCATCGAATAAAAAAAGGCCGCCGAGAACATCTCTCGACAGCCATTCCTTCTACAATTCCACGACCGCATCCAGCACCGACTGGACATGATTTTTAATCCGCACCTTACTCCATTCCTTCACTATGTATCCTTCCTCGTCTATGAGGAAAGTCGAACGGACAATGCCCATGTACTCACGGCCATACAGCTTTTTGAGTGCCCATACCCCATACTTCTCAGCCACCTGATGGTCGCTATCCGAGAGCAGCAGGAAAGGCAGCTCATACTTCGCGATAAATTTATGATGGGCATTCAGTTCATCGGGACTAATTCCGATGACTTCGACCCCGAGCTCGGCGAACTTGCCGTTATAGTCGCGGAAATCGCAAGATTCCTGCGTGCAGGTTGGCGTATTATCTTGTGGGTAAAAGTAGATAACCACCTTTTTCCCTATGTAATCATGCAGGGATACGCTGCTGCCACTCGATGCAGGCAGTGTAAAATCTGGGGCAAGACGTTTGACCGTCTCTTGCTCTTTTTTCTTGGCCATTCTATGAACGCTCCTCTATCCATTCCTTCTTATCTCCCCCATTATGCGATATTTGCAGCTTCACATCAAACCTCAATGACCAAAACTAGCGTATGCCATGAAAAACATGGTAGGTTTAATAGGATGGTATAAAACTTAAAGGAGTGAAGAATCGTCATGCATCCTATTCAACGTATGTCATTACTCTCCACATTGGGACTGACACTAGCCCTTCCTACTTTATCAGTCTCTGCCGCAGCAGCGGATAATAGCGCACTTATTACACGCGGACAATTCATTAAACAAATTACCGACCAGCTGAAACTGTCACCTTTGAATAAGCAAACCGTACTGCCTTCCGACGTCAGTGCAGAGTCTCCCTATGCTGACACCGTACGCATCATGCGTGAACGCCAAATCCTGCAGGGATATTCGGACGGCACCTTCCGTCTGAACCAAGTGGTCAGCCCTGCGGAAGCTTCCCTCATTCTGGGGAGATTCCTAGGTATAGCGGACAGCAAGGCAAGCGCTGTTCTACAAACCGATTTCAGCGTTGATTTCAGCGGACAAGCTGCCGGCATTACCCTTGACACGGCAGGATCAGCCATTAAGAAGGCGTTAGCGAACGACCCATCGGTCTCTTCCTGGCTCGTTGCTGATCCAACTTCACCAATTGATCTAAAAACGTTCCGTGGTCACATGGAGATGGGCATGCATATTCTGTTTCATCCAAATGCAGGATCTCCGTTAGACAACTTGCAGACATCTGTCCAATCAGACATCAGCTATAATAAAGATCAGGGCCTCCATCAAACCATTACGACCACCGCACCAGGATCAGATATGGTCATGAAAACGATCAAAATGGACCAATACATGGTCAGTCAAGGCACTTTCATGTCGATGCCGAGTGCAGCGAATGACGGCATTGAATGGTATGATATGTCCAAGCAGGTGCCATTCACTTTCGAACAGCTGATGGAGCTGCAGAAGAAAAGCATGGACATGAGCAAAACCTTGGTAACGCCATATTTCTTCTACAAGGATCTTGGCACAACCGAGAAAGATGGGCAAAAGCAGCGCAAGGTTTCTATTCGAGGTAAACTGACCAACACCGCCGATATTGTCAAAACATTAAGCGGGCTTGGCGGCAGCCAAGATGCGTTCAAAGAGGTGCTTAACTCCCCTGCGATCGCAGGAATGAGTGTGTCCTTATCTGCTGTGCTTACGGTAGATGAGCAGTCCAAACTTCCTGTCAGTATGGATGGAGATTATATCGTCGAGTATGGCGAGGACCCGAATATTCCACTTGATCATGTGGACATGACTATGTCCATGACCTATCAGGATGTGAATCAGCCAATAGATATTCAATTGCCTGAGGAGGCTAAGAAAGCGAAACCTCTTCCTGTGCCTGCTCAATAAATACAAAAGACGAACCTTGATTCCCACAATTCGTGGAGATTGAGGTTCTTTTGTGTTTGGTGGCGGCGGAGGCTATCCATTCCCATTCCAATTCGCACTTACCGCTTTTTTCCATTAGAATGAATGTTAGAAATTTATCGCAAGCAGGTGATTCCTTATGTTTAAAATATTGCTGATCGAAGATGATGCAACTCTCTTCACGGAAGTGAAGGACCGGCTCGCTCAGTGGTCCTACGATGTGCATGGCATAACGGATTTCGGCCGGGTCATCGAAACGTTCGCGGCCTTGAAACCGGATCTCGTGATTATTGATATTCAACTCCCGAAATTCGACGGCTTCCATTGGTGCCGAATGATTCGAACCCACTCCAATGTCCCCATTGTCTTCTTGTCCTCACGCGATCACCCTACGGACATGGTGATGTCGATGCAGCTGGGCGCCGATGATTTCATCCAGAAACCGTTTCATTTCGACGTGCTTATCGCCAAAATCCATGCTATTCTCCGTCGGGTCTATAACTATAATACGGAGCCGCTCAAGCTGAAAACCTGGTGCGGTGCTACGATTGATTATGAGAAAAATACGGTGACTAATGAGGCCGGCACGATCGAATTAACGAAAAATGAAATTTTCATTCTAAAGTTCCTTATCGAACGCAAGAATACAATCGTTAGCCGGGACATCATCATTAACAGTCTCTGGGACGACCAGCGGTTTGTAAGTGACAATACCTTAACTGTCAATGTTAATCGCCTTCGGAAAACGCTGGACGAGCTGGGTTTAGGCCGTTTCATCGAAACAAAGGTCGGGCAAGGCTATATGGCCACGGAAGAGGCTCATTTCCATGATTAGGCGCTATCTCGTCGAAAGAAGAAGCTGGCTCCTTTTCTTTTTATCCGTACAGACCCTTGTTCTACTTATTGCCTTTTTGGATAAGGCCATTCCATTTGGACCTATTCTATACATTGTTTTTCTTACCACAACGTTATTTCTGATCTTTTTCGTTTTTCGCTACAACAAAGAAACTCGGTTCTATAAGCAGCTTGAAGAACGAGATAACAACCTGGACCTCACCAGTATAGAAGGTGCGGATACTCCCCTGGAGTCTATCGTAGAGACTAGCATGATGAATCTGGCCGAACATCTCCGTCAATCCGCGTCTTGGCATCAGGTGGCGTTGGAACAAGAGAAGGACGATTTGCTCGCATGGATTCATGAAGTCAAAACACCGCTCACGGCAATGCGGCTAATGATGGACCGTCTGGAAGATGAGCCGATGAAGACCGCATTAACCTACGAATGGCTAAGGATTCACCTTCTCCTGGATAGGCAGCTTCATCAGAAGCGGCTCCCGTTCATGGAGAACGACCTGTATATCGAGCAGGTGAATTTGGAATCATTGACCTATGCAGAAATTAAGACGCTCAAGACATGGTGCATCCAAAAAGGCATCGGCTTCGATGTTGATTTCGAAGTCACGGACGTGCTGAGCGATGCCAAATGGCTCGCTTTCATTCTGCGTCAGTTGGTGACGAACGCCGTGAAGTACAGCGATCCTCACGCTTCGGATATCATCATCCGAAGCCTCAGCGACAATGAACGGACGGTCCTTGAGGTCATCGACCACGGCCGCGGCATCGAACCTAAGGATCTGCCGCGCATCTTCGACAAGGGCTTCACCTCCACAGCCTGGCATCAAGACAGCGCAGCTACGGGGATGGGCCTCTATTTGGCCAAGAAAGCCGCCAAGTCGTTGCTTATTCAGATCACTGTGAGCTCGGAGCCTGGCGCGGGCACAACCTTCGCCCTCACCTTCCCCCAGCCGAATGAGGTCTTGCGCATCACAGGCATGTGACAGCTTTGTCACATGCCTTTCTTCTTTGTTCGCCCGATCGAGGGAGAAACGGGTCAGCTCTTTTTATAATAAAGCTAACGAATAAAGGAGTGTGTGTAATGACAATTCTGGAAGCAGTGAAAATTCATAAAAGCTACGGCAACAAATTTAACAAGCAAGAAGTGCTGAAAGGTCTCGATATTCGCATTGAAAAAGGGGAGTTCGTCAGTATTATGGGGGCGTCCGGCTCGGGGAAAACCACTTTGCTCAATGTGCTTTCCTCCATAGATAAGGTTAGCCAAGGCTCGATTCAAATCGAGGGCAAAGAGATTACGACTTTGAAGGAAAAACAATTAGCCGAGTTTCGCAAGCGGCATTTGGGATTTATTTTCCAGGATTACAATCTGCTTGATACCTTGACCGTCAAAGAAAACATTCTTCTGCCGCTTTCGATTACCAAAACTTCCAAGCAGGACGCGGAGACCAAATTTCAAACAGTCGCGACTGAGCTGGGCATTTATGAAATCAAGGATAAGTATCCGAATGAGATTTCAGGCGGGCAGAAACAGCGGACCTCCGCGGCCAGAGCGTTCGTACATGAGCCAGGCATTATTTTCGCTGACGAGCCTACTGGTGCTCTAGACTCCAAATCCGCATCCGATTTGCTGCATAAGCTGAGCGATATGAACGAGAAGCGGAAGGCGACCATCGTCATGGTTACGCACGACTCCGTCGCTGCGAGCTACGGGAGCCGGGTTATTTTCATCAAAGACGGGCAAATGTACACGCAGCTTTATAAAGGGCAGGAATCCAGACAAGACTTCTTTCAAGACATTATGAAAACTCAGGCAGTTCTAGGCGGTGTGCAGAATGAGCATTAACCAGCTGATTTTTCAAAATTTGAAAGCGAACATCAAGCACTACTATTTGTATATATTCGCTTTAATGTTCAGCGTCGCGCTTTACTTTGCTTTCGTCACTTTGCAATACGATCCCGCTTTGGATCAGACCAGAGGCTCCATTAAAGGAGCAGCAGCCATCAAATCAGCATCGGTCCTGCTAATCGCGATTGTCGCCATCTTCAACCTGTATGCCAATAACATCTTTGTCAAAAGGCGCAGCAAGGAAATCGGCTTATTACAGCTGATCGGTATGACGAAAACGTCGATTTTCCGTATCCTCAGCACAGAGAATTTCATCCTGTATTTCAGTTCCCTGCTTATAGGAAGCTTCATCGGATTCTCCGTGTCGAAGTTGATTCTGATGGTTTTGTTTCAAATTACGGGTGTCAACGCGATCGCAACGCTCCACTTTTCGACCCAGGCACTAGTCCAGACACTTATTGTGTTCGTGGCGGTCTATTTGCTTATCATGCTGGTTAACTATGTGTTTATAAAAAGACAAACCATTCTGTCATTGTTCCGAGTTTCCACGTCAACCGAAATCAAAGTAAAGCGGATGTCCCTTGCAGAAGCAGTCCTCGGATTGATTGGTATTACGCTCATCCTGCTTGGGTATTATGTTTCATCAAAGCTGCTCAGCGGTGATTTCACCACAATGGTCGAGTTGTTCTCAGCCATGATCTTTATTTTGGCTTCGGTCATTGTCGGTTCTTATCTATTTTATAGAGGCTCCGTTCGTATGCTGCTTAACGTCATCCGCAAGAAGAAAAACGGTTATTTGAATGTTCGCGAAGTACTCTCACTCTCTTCCATCATGTTTCGGATGAAATCCAATGCCCTGCTGCTGACCATCATTACAACCGTGTCCGCATTAGCCATCGCTTTATTGTCTCTAAGCTACATTTCGTACTATTCTGCGGAAAAAACAGCAAAAAACGATGTGCCGGCCCATTTCTCCATCACTCAAAAGGAAGATGCCGACAATTTCAAAGCGGCGCTGGACGACCGTCATATTTCACATAATGACACGACCATTGAAGTGATACAGGTAAAAGCCAACATAAAGGGAATTCTTGCGGGCAATATGAATGGGCTTATGGCCGATCCGAGCATCATGACGCTGTCCGTAATCAGCGACGTAAATACGCCTTCCTACGATATGGCACCCGAACAAACACTGTTTACCGGCACCAATGATCTATTGAGTAAATTTATGAATTTTAAAAAATCTGGGCAAATCGAGCTAGCCGGTCAGCAAATCGTTGCCCCGCTAACCTACTTAGGCTCGAAGAAGCTGTCCATTGTCTCTTGGTACTTCACAAACGGCGGCATGCCGACAGCCATTGTAGACGACTCTGTCTTCCAGCGACTAAAGCTGGATCTGGTGCCCTCGCTGCAAAAGAAGTCACCAACGTATCAGGGCATCGATATTGTGAAAGAGACTGAACTGCAAACAGCTAATCAGATTTTCGGAGAATTAGGCTTTGATACAAATGGTCGTGGTGATTCCCGGCTAGATAGCACTCTTAACCAAAAAAATAGAATGGGACTTACTATGTTCATCGTTGGTTTCCTCGGTCTTACGTTCCTGATCACATCAGGCTGCATTCTATATTTCAAGCAGATGGATGAGAGCGAAGACGAGAAACCGACCTACACGATTTTGCGTAAACTTGGCTATACGCAGGAGGACCTGTTAAAGGGGATTCGCCGCAAGCAGCTATTTAACTTCGGAATCCCACTTGTCGTAGGCCTTACTCATAGTTACTTCGCCGTTCAATCCGGCTGGTTCCTGTTCGGAGCGGAACTGTGGACGCCCATGATATTGGTCATGGTGCTGTATACCGCCTTATACTCTGTCTTCGGATTTCTTTCCGTCCAGCATTATAAGAAAGTCATCCGCAGAGCGCTTTGATTGACGGACGATTTATCCATTATCCAACTACTTAAACATCTATATCCGCTACATGCCTTAGCTTATCAGGGTTCACAACCAAATAGACAGCCGCAACCTGACCCCCTTCAATATGGAAAGTCATCACATTGTTCGGCTGTCCATCCTGATAAGAGACGACACCCAATTGCCCATTTACGGTCGTCAGCTCAAAGCTAAAGCCACTCGGAACTTTGGACAGTACGCCTAATAAAAACATCGCAATACGTTCCGCTCCCTCAATAGGCCGTATTGCCGCTCTAACCTTGCCCCCACCGTCCGAATATAGGACAGCTTCTGTTTTGACTACACTTAGCAATTGAGCCATATTGCCGGAAATTAAGGCATGTACGAATTGCTCAACGATAGCGTTAGCCTGCTCCCCCACTGGCTGTTTAGGCCTTATGCTCCCTATACTCTCGTCATCCTGACTGGCAAAGACGCTGATCGCGCTCTTGGCTCTGCGGAAAATCTGACGGCAGTTCACGCTACTTTTTTCAACAATGTCAGCAATTTCCTCATAGTCGTATTGCAGCACTTCCCTTAAAAGGAAGACCGCCCTCTCTACCCAGGAAAGCTGCTGCAGCAGTAATAGGTAAGCGGTGGATAGGGACTCTTTTTGCGTATAAAATAGTTCTGGCGCATCACTTTGGCTCTCTATCGCCACAAGCGGCTCCGGTAACCACGGGCCTACATAGACTTCGCGCATTTTGCTTGCGGAACGCAGTTTGTCGATGCAGCGGTTGGTTACCATTTTGCATAGATAAGCTTTAGGATTCTGGATGCCTTGCGGATTTCTCTCATTCATATATAGAAAAGTTTCTTGGACAACATCCTCGGCATCCATAACACTACCCAGCATCCGATAAGCTAACGTGAACAAAAGCGGTTTATACGCTGTATACATCTGCTCGGCATCACCAGCAGTTTCCATAGCTCACACCCCCTGCTATTGCCATTTTACGCCATGCTGCTGCTCTTTAAAATAGCGGTCGCAGCCCGCTTGGCACTTGCTGCTGAAGCATCGGCGAGCATTTCGCCGTGCGTGACCCAATCTCCGGCCACATAAAGGCCGCTGACTCCCTCAACTGCCGGCCCTGTGAACCGGCTCGACTTTCCTCGATGCAGCGTGTCATGGACAACGGTGATATTTGGAAGGAATTGACGTGCCACTAGCTCATCTTCCCAACCGGGATGAAGGGTATTCATCGCTGCGGTGAGCATGCGCTCGTCAGCTTTCGGATCACCTTCACCTGGACCATTATACTTCACCAAATGCACAACCAAGGTTCCATTGTCGCTTAATTTGGCGTTCACCGTATGGTGAGAGAAGAATATCGGTTGATCAAGGCCCATCGCAATATCTCGCCCGCCTTCAGGCAATTTTCTCAATCCAAGATCCAAGCATGCCGCCATGGACGGACGAGCTTGATCCTTCCACTGTTTAAGTAAGGTACGGTCGGCCGCATCACTTACTAGCTTATAAGTTTCTGACGGCGAAGCTGTGCTTATGACGTTAGCTGCCTGGATATGCTCCCCCTCGGCAAACTTAAGTTTATTAACCCTACCATTTTCCAGCACGATTTCTTTTACATCTTTCCCGCTTATGATTTGTACACCCGCTTGGATGGCTTTGTCTCTTAGCTGATCCACAATTGTTTGCCAACCTCCATGAAGGTAAAGGACACCTTTTAAAGCACGTTGCAACTGAGCAAGCGCCGCCCCCGCTAATTGAAAGTCGGGATCCTGTGCGTAAGTAGCCGTTCGGCATAGCGAGTAAAAGACGTGCCGGACCATCGGATCCGAAATCTCCGCCTCCGCCCAGTCTCTCAGGCTCATGTCAGGGATGCGGCTTGCGTCCATTCTGGCAAGCTTCATCACAAGTTTCATGAGCTGCATTTTACCCGGCCACGTCAACAGCTTCGAAGCTAGCATACTGGTGAGATTTGCAGGCATGGGGACGATTCGATTGTTCCACATCGCCTTAATTTTGGATGAAGGCTTTCCCCCGTCTAATTGGATTCCCAGCTCCGTCAAAATCGCATAAGCCTGCCCCGCGCGATACAAGGCATGCCCGCCAAGATTAAAAAAGGCGCCGTTCTTCTTATTCGTCATCGCCCGACCTCCCAAGCGTGCAGCTCTTTCAAGTATAACCACCGTCTGCCCGCTTTTTGCTAATTCGATAGCCGCGATTAGGCCTGCCAAGCCACAGCCTATTACAGCTGTATCGTATTGTTTATGCAACTCCGTCATGCTCCATCTCCTCCGTTTTATCTTTTCAGTACATATGGCGAGTGAGGTTTGCGTTTTGTGACAAAAGGGGCGCGTTGTTTTTCAGATGGTTAGTGGTGGGGCACGTGGGGCGAGGTTTTCCACGACAGTTAACGATGTTTTACATCGTTACAGCGGGCAATTGGCGCGTTCCGCATGCGTTAGCGATGAAATACATCGTTACGGCGGCGGGATCAGCATCGGTCGGAGACTTCCACGACAGTTAACGATGTTTTACATCGTTACAGCGAGCAATTGGTGCGTTCCGTATGCGTTAGCGATGAAAAACATCGTTACGGCAGCGGGATCTGTGGTGGTCGGAGGAATGCCAAAAACCTCCAACCCGCATAAGCAGAGTCGGAGGCCAAGGCCAAACTATTCTACGATCCCGCGCCGCGGTACCGTTTCACGCCAATATTCCAAACCGTAATACCAATAAAGCTGAAAACAACGCCCATGACCGGTGTCAGCAGCGCGAACCATTTCCAGTTCGCCGGATCAATGAAATACGCCGCAGGATAAAAGCCAACGAACGCGAACGGCAATATCCACGTCAAAATGCTGCGGAGCAGCTTATTGTAAATCGTAGCCGGATAACGCCCATAGTTCTGGATGTTCCAAATCAGCGGCAGAATGCCCGTAGGCGCATCAGAGTAAAAACCAAGCGCCGTCAGCGAGATGTACACGCCAGCATAGATCAGGATGGAGCCCACTACCATCAGGATGAAAACAAGCGGGTCATGCCAATGGAAAGGAATCCCCAGCTTCACCCAGGAATAAATCATGACAACCAGCCCTGCCAAAGCGCTAAAGAGTGAAGATGGACTGAGATTCTCCAGCATCAGCTGCCATAAGTTGTAAGCCGGACGGGTCAGGATACGATCCATTTCCCCTTTAACAATATATCGTTCACTAAAGCCCCACAGATTAAAAAAAGTGATGAATATGCCATAGGGGATCATAAAATAGCCGTAAATGAACAAAATTTGTTCTTGATTCCAGCCGCCGAGCGATTGTGTTTGCAAAAAAACGACGAGAATGAAGAATAAGTTGAGCCCATTGAACATCAAATCGGAAAGCACTTCAATCCAGAAGTCGGATCGGTAGGTGAGACGGGTTTTCATGTAATTTTTCAGATACTCAACAACTAGGGAGACATAGAACGCCATGTATTAACCCCCCTGTACGAATAAACGCGTTTTGGATTTGACCCAGAGAACTACCATGGGAACGAGCAGCAGCAAGAACCATAGAACCTGTATGCCGAGATTTTGAAAAATGGCCGCACCCGCAATTTTCCCTGTAAACACTGCGCTCGGCAAGTACGTAATGGCTTGAAACGGCAGCCACTCTAGAATCGATTTGGACCATCCCGGGAAAAAGGAAATCGGAATAATTAACCCTGAAAATAAGTCGACCGCAACGCGCTTCATGCGCATTAGGCCTTCGTTATTTTCCAGGAAGAAAGCAAACAACCCCGTGATGATATTAAGCTGCGTATTGATCAGGAAACTGAAAAACAGCATAACAAAGTAGATCACCCAAAGGCCAGGATCGCTTGGGAACTCAATCGGCAGCAGCAGCCATATGAAAATCATGCCCGGCACGGTGAAGAGCAGCAAGCGGAAGACACCTTCTCCGAGTCCCTGCATCATTTTCACAAATACATAATTATACGGCCGAATGAATTGGATCGCCACACTGCCGTCTCGAATTTCATTGGCAATTTCCCGGTCCAAGTTATTGAAGTAAAACGCGCGTCCCATCCACGAAACCGCGACATACGTCGTCATTTGGCCTAGTGTCAGACCGCCGATCATCTCTTGCCCGCCATAAATGGCTTTATAAACAAAATAATAGGACCCAATATTGAGAGCATAGATCAAAATGCCGCTGTAGTAATTCACCCGATAAGCAAGCATCATGAGAAAACGCATGCGAATAACTTCCAGATAAGCACTAAGCATGTGTGAAGGCTCCCTCTGGCTGCTTTGTTTCCTCTGGACGTTTCACATCAGCTGAACCTGCTTTATATATTTCTCGTACGATGTCATCTGTGTTGGTTTCGTTGATTTTGATATCTTGAATTTGCACAACGCCAACCACTCGACTTAGCACTTCAGATACGTTCGCGCGCTCGTAAGGAATGAACACCTTGGCGGACAATTCGTTCTCAAGCTGCCACGCCACATCCAGACCACTCGTCAACTCTTGCAGACGTGGTAATGTAATCGAATACTCGAACTGCAGCACCACTTCCTTGCCTTTGCCCCACTTGGCTTTCAGCTCTTCCAGACCGCCATCATAAATAATACGGCCGTCATCGAGCATAATAACACGCGAGCAAAGCGCCTCAATATCCTGTAAATCATGCGTAGTCAGCAGGATCGTTGTCTCATAACGCTGATTGAGTGATTTCAAAAATTCGCGAATTTCTGTTTTCACGACGATATCCAAACCGATGGTTGGTTCGTCTAAGAAGAGAATCGCCGGATTATGAATCAGCGAAGCGGCAAGTTCACAGCGCATCCGCTGCCCCAGACTCAATTTACGGACAGGTCGTGATAGTAAATCAGATAATTGCAGGCGGTCGACAAGTTCGTCGAGGCGCTTTTTGTAGTCGGCTTCGGAGACACGGTATACTTTTTTCAACAATTGAAATGATTCTACAACACCGATATCCCACCACAGCTGACTGCGTTGGCCGAACACAACACCGATTCCAGCTACGAACTTCTCGCGCTCTTTAAATGGAACGAAACCATTGACCTTAATGTGTCCGGAGGTCGGTACAAGGATGCC
This sequence comes from Paenibacillus sp. J22R67, assembly GCF_059692175.1. NCBI lineage: Bacteria > Bacillati > Bacillota > Bacilli > Caryophanales > Paenibacillaceae > Paenibacillus > Paenibacillus sp. J22R67. The sequence goes on from NZ_JCAUAX010000010.1 coordinate 21,722, forward strand.
GGTCAGCATCTTGATCGTGGTTGATTTACCGGCGCCATTTTCACCGATATATCCGCAAATTTCGCCCTTAGGAATCTGAAAGCTAATGTCCTTTACAGCTGTAATATGTTTGTACTCTCTATGAAATAAATCTTGGAAGGCGCCCTTTAGCCCCCCACGGCTCTGCTGAACTTGAAATTCTTTGCGAAGCAATTCTACATCTATGGCTAACATGAACTTCCTCCTGTCTAGGTAGACTCGGCTACACTTGGCTACATATAACGGCAAAATTCGCCGTAACTTGCTATCGAAGTTTGGTAGCATCTATAATATGGATCATAAAGATAAAATGTACAACAACTGCACCAAACCCATGATACATGAATTCTGTAAGAAAAAAAAGTACAGATTATCCCTACCTTAGAAAGGAGCGCAGAACCATGAGAATTATTAAACGAACCTTGCTCCTGATCGGCTTACTCCTGATAGTGGTGGCTGGTTATTATTCCTATTCCTTTTATCATTTTGCGCAAAATATTTCCAACAAACCGGATGCGCCCAAAGGCAGCACACCTCTTATTGCCCAAGCGGTTAAGGACAAGGGTGACAAGTACACGCCTCCTAAGTGGGAGGGTAAGAACCGCGTTAACATTTTACTATTAGGCGGAGATTCCCGCGGCATGGTGAAGAATGAGCTGCCCCGGTCCGACAGTATTATGCTCGCTTCAATTGATCCGGTGACTAAGAAGGCTCACCTCTTCTCGATCCTTCGTGATACATATGTGAAAATCCCCGGCGAAGGCGAAGACCGCATCAACACAGCGATTACGACAGGCGGTCCGAATTTAGCCATGAAAACCGTCAGTGACTTGCTCGGTGTTCCGGTGCAATATTATGTTTATACCGATTTCAAAGGGTTCATCGCTCTTATTGATGCCGTTGGCGGGATTGAAATTGACGTCGAAAAGGATATGAAATATTCCGATTCGGAAGATGACCATGTGTATGATATTAATTTGAAAAAAGGACTACAGCATCTCGATGGGAAAACAGCCCTGCAGTATGTGCGCTTCCGACATGACGCTTTATCGGACTTCTCTCGTACAGAACGCCAGCGGAAATTCCTAACGGCCGTTGCACAGAAAATGCAAACTACGTCATCTCTCATTAAATTGCCTAAGATTTTGAACGCAATGGATCCTTACATTGATACGAATCTTAGCGTGACGGATATGCTGAAGCTCGCTTCCTTAGGCTATGAAGCCAAGGCTGATGGAATCGTCTCTTCTCAGCTACCACCGAGCGAGCTCCTTGTCGAGAAAAACGTTCGAGGAGCTGCAGTTATTACGGCAAACAAAGATAAATTGCAGCAGTATGTGAGGGACTTATTTGCTGGCAAAGCGGACGCGGATACAGGCCCAACGAAGCCATCGCCGTCACCTACACCAAAAACTTCCGTGAAAACAACGTCGAAGTAATTGGAGCGACTAAAGATAACGGATGATTGAGCGACTGAAGGCTTACGTAAAAATAACGGCAGAGTAAGTGACTGAAGATTAACATGCCTCTACTTGCGCTGGGCTTATTGCCCCTCAAGTAGAGGCTTTTTATGAGATCATTAACTGCTCGATTCGTCCGTAACGGACTCCATCGCCGCTATTTGGGCTTTTTGTGGCATTTAGCGAGCAGGTTCGGACACCAGAGCCGTTATCAGCCACGAATCTAGTAAAATCAACATCAGAAACATCAATTAACGGCATCTCAGTCCGTTACATCCAATATTTACGCTCAACAAAGGAAATAACGCCTCCTGAGTCCGTTAGTTACCGTCCAATATACATACTACTTAATAAAGGAATGATATCTACTTATGGAACGCAAAAACTCTGAGCAGCTATATCAAGAAGCTCTAAAGCACATCGTGGGCGGGGTCAACTCCCCTTCCCGCTCATTCAAAGCCGTCGGCGGCGGCGCCCCCGTCTTCATGAAGCGTGCGCAAGGCGCACACTTTTGGGATGTAGACGGGAATCGCTTCATTGACTACCTCGCCGCCTACGGCCCTATCATTACCGGTCATGCGCACCCGCACGTGACCGAAGCGATTTGCCGCGCGGCACAGAACGGCACGCTGTACGGCACCCCGACCGAACTCGAAATCGAGTTCGCACGAATGCTGAAGTCCGCGATTCCCTCGCTGGACAAAGTGCGCTTCGTCAACTCCGGCACCGAGGCCGTGATGACGACGATCCGCGTGGCGCGCGCCTTCACCGGGCGCACCAAAATCATTAAGTTTGCCGGGTGCTACCACGGCCACTCCGATCTAGTGCTTGTGGCGGCCGGCTCCGGGCCGTCCACGCTCGGGACGCCGGACAGCGCCGGCGTGCCTGCAAGCATCGCGCAAGAGGTCATCACCGTGCCGTTCAACGACATTCCGGCACTGGAAGCCGCGCTCGCGCGATGGAGCGAAGAGATTGCCGCGGTGATGGTGGAGCCCATCGTCGGCAACTTCGGCATGGTCATGCCCCATGCCGGCTACCTTGAGCAGCTCTGCGCGGCTGCTCACAGATACGGAGCCCTCGTCATCTACGACGAGGTTATCACGGCGTTCCGCTTCCACTATGGAGCGGCACAGACCTACCTCGGCCTCCCTCTCGTGGAGGGCGGCACAGCCGAGGCGGCGGCGCGCTTCGCCGCCGTCGAGCCAGACCTTACGGCCCTAGGCAAAGTGATCGGCGGCGGACTGCCGATCGGGGCCTATGGGGGCCGCAAGGCCGTGATGGAGCAGGTCGCTCCGCTCGGACCTGCGTATCAAGCCGGCACGATGGCGGGGAACCCCGCCTCCATCTCGGCCGGCATCGCCTGCTTGGAGGTGCTCCAGCAGGCAGGTGTTTACGCCAAGCTCGAGCAGCTTGGCGCGACGCTTGCAGACGGCATCGTGGAATCCGCTGCGAGACACGGCATCGCCTTGACGCTGAACCGTATCGGCGGCGCGTTCTCAACCCACTTCTGCGATCATCCCGTCACCAACTATGACGAAGCGCAGGATACAGACGGCGAACGCTTCGCGGACTTCTTCCGGCTCATGCTGGAGCAAGGGATCAACCTCGCTCCTTCCAAATATGAAGCATGGTTTATGACCATTGCCCACACGGAAGAAGACATCGCTCAGACACTCGATGCGGTGGATCATGCTTTCAAAATCATGAAAACAAGATAAGGTTAAATTTTTTCGAAAATACACACAATTAAAGTGATTACGTATAAAAAAACATCAAATCATGCCCCATCGCGCAAGGAATTTTCTGTTACCGATTCCGTTAGACTTGCCCTAGAAACGAACTATGATCCTATTAGGATGATAGTTCGTTCGTATTTTAAGTAGCCACCAAGCAATAAAAGAATTACCTTTATTCACCATTATACAAAAAAGGTAACGCTTACATTTTTGTTTTCGCTCTGCAACTATTGTCGGATGCACATTTTCGTGCTATTCTAAGATTACTTTTACCCTTTTAACGAAAAGTCTTGTTTTCGCAGTATTTTCCTAGAAAGTTAGGGCATGATTTACAAATTCACGTTCGTTTTTTGTATACGATGCCTTACTTTAAGACGGGTCGATTCTTGACTGATTTCAAGGGAGCCATTTCCTCGAAATTGGCATGCTATTCAGTTAAATTGCATTTTTATTCAAAATCTCGCATATTTCGTTTTTGATCACTTTCCGGTCATCCACTGAAAATGCTAAGAGTTGCGGGCTCACGAAAGCCAAAATGCAAGAAATGTAGTGAACGAGGAGTTAAATATATAGGGGAGGTGACGGTCAGGCGACTGACCTGAGCAATGAATGAAATTATGCGTAATGAAGGCCGTTTTCAAGATCTACTAGGAACCGAACACGACAGCTGCGGTATTATTTGTATTATTGAAAAGAACGGTCATCCTACCCGTGAAAACATCCAAAAAACGATTGATGCCCTAGTAAAAATGGAACATCGCTCAGGATTTATTAACGGCGAAGGCGACGGTTGCGGTATTTTAACTGACATTCCACGCGCTCTTTGGGAAAAGAAATTAACAGATGCGGGTCAAGACGGCAAACTTGCTTACGATAACCGTTTTTCTGTTGGACACATCTTTGTTCCGCGCAAACTTGACCTGACCGTTACCGAGATTCAGAATGGCATCCGTGAGTTATTTGCTTCCCACGACGTGTCCATCATTCTCGAGCAAGAAAACCAAGTTGATAGCAACGTTCTTGGTCCTAATGGACTAAACGATGAGCCTACGTTCTGGCAAATCGCTGCAATCAGCAACAAAACAGAAGGCCAAGTGGCTGATCACCTTTTTGAGCTGCATATTGCGATTGAAGATCGTTACAACGTTCACGTTGCAACATTAAGCAATGTAACTTCAGCTTACAAAGTGTTAGGCGCAGCAAGCATTCTTCCGAAATATTTTAACGACACGCGTGATCCGCTTTTCGCTTCCCAAGTTACAATCGGTCACAACCGTTATTCCACGAACACACTGTCCAGCTTCTTCCGCGTTCAACCATTCTCCCTGCTTGGGCACAATGGCGAAATCAACACGGTTAAGAAACTTCGTCTCGAAGCAGACATGGTTGGCGTTCCACTGGTTAGCGGCGGATCTGACTCCCAAGACATGAACAGAACGATTGAAACGTTCATTCACCGTTTTGGATTATCGCTTTTCGAAGCCATGGAAATGGTTTTCCCTCCTATTATTAATGAAATGAAACAATTCCGTCCGGAACTTCAAGATCTGTATGTTTACTACCGTCAAGTTTGGGGTCACTTCGCCCAAGGTCCAGCAGGTATCGTTTCCCGTTACGGTAACGAGTGTATTTTCAGCGTGGATGCGCTTGGTCTACGTCCTGTTTGGATGGTTGAGAGCGAAACTTCCCTATACTTCTCCTCGGAGCAAGGCGTTATCACGGTTGGCGACATGGTTGCTGATCCGAAGCCTATCGCACCAGGTGAGAAAGTCGGCGTTGTGCTGACACCGGGTGAACATGTTCAAGTCATTCCTTACCATGAAGTACAGACTCTTGTATATGAACGCGCAAGCAAACGTCTGAATATTAGCGGACTTCGCAAATATCTGAATCCTTTGAAAACTGACACACAAGCCGAGCTCAACGAGAACATGGTTGCAACGGATCAATTGTACAGTGCGTTCGGTTGGGATCGCGACGGTATTTCTTATATCGAAACGATGTCTGAAACAGGCGCCGAGCCAATCCGTTCCCTGGGTCACGACTCCCCTCATGCGGCTATTGCTTGGGAACGTCAAAACGTGCCTGACTTCATTAAAGAGAGCGTTGCGGTTGTTACCAACCCGGCGATTGACCGTGACCGCGAAATGGAGCATTTCTCGACTCGTGTTATTGCAGGATCACGTACGCCAGTTTACGCTCAGGTTGATGGCAATCTGCGTCTTGAGCTTCTAGCTCCGCTTGTACTTGAGGGTACGAACGGTGTAGACAGCGAAGAGCATTTGTCCCAGCCTTCCTATGAGCAGTTGGTTGCTTTGTTCCGTGCACAAGGTGACAATGCTGTAGCTGTGCTTTCCACGACTTTTGCAAGAGGAACTTCTCTTGGCGCTGGTTTGGACGCTTTGGCCGCTGACGCTATTGCTGCCGCTCGCGCTGGCGCTGCACTTATTATTCTTGATGATTCAGAAGCTCACCAAAACGATCGTTTATGGCTTGAGCCTCACTTAGTTGTATCCAAAATTGATATCGCACTTCGTGCGGAAAAGCTTACTTTCGGTGACAACTTGCGTCGTCACGTTACATTGGTGCTTCGTTCCGCAGCTATTCGCAACCTGCATGATATCGCAGTAGCTTGTGGTGTTGGCGCAGACGTTATTTCACCTTACTTGTTGTTCTCAACTGCTTCTGATAAAGAAGGCAATGCGGCAGCAGCACGTAAAGTATATGCAGCTCTTACGAAAGGTCTGGAGAAAGTCATCTCCACGATCGGTACGCATGAGCTTCGCGGTTATACACGTTTCTTCTCCTCCATCGGCTTCCACCCGGAAGTGGCTGAGGTGCTTGATATCGTGAACTACCTTGGTAGTGAAAAAGCTGGAACAGGCTTTGCACAGCTCGAAGCTGACGCTGAAGCTCGTTACAACGATTTCACCAATCCGAAAGCAAAAGCAGCGAAAAACTTCCGTTTCTTCCAACGTATGTGGAAAGCGCTCGGCGATGCGGCTTCAGGAGCTGCTGCTTACGGCGACTACCGCGACAAACTGCGTGAAGAAGAGAAGAAGAACCCAATCTCCATTCGCCACATTGCTGGATTCAATGTTGAGAAAGCACTTGGAGAAGGTCGCAAAGCACTTGATCCATCGAAGGTTGATATCTCCATTGGCGGTCATTCCTTGCCGATGCTGATTTCCTCCATGTCCTTCGGTTCACAGAACGAAACAGCTTTCCGTGCCTACGCTGAAGCCGGCGAACGCCTGAACATGGTAACCATGAACGGCGAGGGCGGAGAAATTAAAGATATGCTCGGACGCTACAAAAAAACGCGCGGTGCACAAGTGGCATCCGGACGTTTCGGGGTTAACGTTGAACTAGCTAACGCGGTTGCTTTCCTTGAGATCAAAATCGGTCAAGGTGCTAAACCGGGTGAAGGCGGTCACTTACCTGGCTCCAAAGTTACAGCAAAAATCGCTGCAGCTCGTAACGCAACAATCGGTTCTGACCTGATCTCCCCTTCGAATAACCATGATATTTATTCGATCGAGGATTTGGCTCAAATCATTTCCGAGTTGAAAGAAGCTAGCGGTCGCAAAGCGAAAATTATCGTGAAAATCCCAGTCGTACCAGGTATCGGTACAATTGCGGTGGGTGTTGCCAAAGCAGGCGCTGACGTTATTACGCTTTCCGGTTTTGACGGCGGTACAGGTGCAGCACGTATTCACTCCTTGACACACGTTGGTCTTCCTACTGAAATCGGAACGAAACTTGCCCACGTGGCTTTGATCGAAGCAGGTCTTCGTCACCGCGTTGAGCTGTGGTCCGATGGGGGTCTGAAATCAGGTTCCGACGTAGTTAAAATGGTTATGCTCGGTGCAAACCGTGCAGGTTTTGGTAGTATCGCTATGCAATCGATCGGTTGTACAACATGCCGCGGCTGTCACTTAGACACTTGCCACGTTGGTATCGCAACGCAAATCGATTCCTTGGAAGAAGCGGAAGAAAAAGGTCTTCGCCGTTTCGTCCCTCGTCAATTTGACGTAGCTGTAGACAGCTTAGTTCGTTTGTTCGGTGGTATTGGCGAAGAAGTACGTGAAGTTGTTGCTTCCCTTGGATTCACAAGCTTGCAAGACCTTGTAGGCCGTTCTGACCTGCTTGAGCAAATCAGCCACTTGGATCGCATTGATCTGTCTGACATTCTTCGCCCTGCTCCGCTTCAGTTCGTTTCTGATGCTGAGAGAGCTATGGAAGAAGCAGCAGTATCCTCTGATATCCGTATCGCGGCTGGTGCAGAAGGTCTGGAATTCTTCCCTGAATCCTTGGCGTTTGACGCTCCAATCGTTCGCAACTGGTCCAAAGTGGATGCAGAGTCACGTATTCTCGGAACTCGTTACTCCAGCCATCGCGTTAGAGACCGTTTCGACGGCAGCTACGATGAACTGCCAGCTATCGCTCTGAACCTCGTTGACGGATCTGTTCCAGGTAACGGCTTAGGTGCGTTCAATGCTCGCGGCGTTGACATTACCGTTCAAGGTGGTGCCGAAGATGGTCTTGGTAAAATGGCGTTCGGTGGTAAAGTGGCCATCGTGAAGTCACTTGGCAAGAACAACACATTCATCAATGGTAGCGTTGGTAAATCGTTTGGTTACGGCGCACAAAAAGGCTTGTTCTTGATTCAAGGCAGCGCAGATACACGTGCTTGTATCCGTTTCTCCGGTGCAGACGTCGTATTCGGCGGCGAAATTACGACGCCTCTACGAGATGAGCTCGGCGGTCTTGCTGCACGTGCGAACCTCAAAGGCTTTGCGTTCGAATACATGACAAACGGCCGTGCCGTTGTTATGGGCGATCCTGGTCCATGGATTTGTGCAGGTATGACAGGTGGAGTTATCTACCAACGTCTTGTACCAGAAATGGGTCTAGACCAAGCAGCTATCGAACGTCGTATTGCCAAAGGCGCAAAAGTTAAAATTGAGACAATCGGCGTACAAAGTATCAAAGATCTTACTGAGTTGCTCACAGCTTACCGCACAGAGCTTGCTAACTCCGGTCAAACGGATGCTGCAGTCAAAATCGACGGTTTGCTAAGCAATCTTGAAACTAACTTCATCCGTATCTCCCCGGTCAACATGCAAGCTGACCAATCCGTTGCTACGGAATAGATAAATGAAAGCTCCACAGGACCCTTAAGGTCTTGTGGAGCTTTTTTTATACCGTGGCGAGAAAACCACGAAGGCTCTGCATAAAAGAGCCGCACAAATCACACGTTATTAGGGCAACACCCATCCGCATACCATAGGAGGTTTTTTGCTATGAGCCAATCGAAACGCCGCGAAGAAGCAGCATGGAAAAGCCGCAAACAAGCTAGACATCCACATGGTAAGGTGAAGTCTCTGGCCGAATTCGCCAGTGAGTACGACGCGGGACGTAACAAGTAACTTAAAGCCCCCTCCAACGTCCAAAAGAGGGACCAACTCAAAGCAACCCGGTGATCGCGCATCCTAGGATACGCGGCCGCCGGGTTCTTTGAGTTACGCGAGGCTATTGGCACTATCCCTTTCACTCAGCATGCAGCTTGACATTCACTATTGACACTATCCCTTCCACTCAGGGAGTCACTCTGGATACCGTTCACCGACACTATTCCATTCAATCACATTCAATCCAGTTGAATCACCAAAAATCTCCTGACTCTTGGGGATAGTGCCGATAGTACCTTTCATCCTAACTAAACACATCCTTGGCGCTGTCCGTAAGCACATAAGTATCCTGCGGCTGACTCGTGATGAAATGACACGGGTCTCCTAGCGCGAAGATGTACAATTCGTGCATAGCTCGCGTGCAAGCCGTGTAAAACAGCTTGCGCTCATTCTCATGGCCGTACAGATGATGGGAACCATCATAAATGAGTACGGCATCGAATTCGACCCCCTTCGCCAGATACGAAGGGATGACGAGCACACCCGACTCGAAGGTCGGGCTGTGTTTGGTGACACGCCCCAGCGGCACCTGCAGCAGGGGCTCAAGGGCTTGATGCGCGAGCTCAGCCTCGCTCGCGGTTTTGGTAATGATCGCGATGGAGGCATAGCCTTCATCCAGCAGCCGCGCTACTTCGGCTGCCTGCTGGCTATGCAGCGATCCGCGATCGCTGGTCTGGATCACCCGCGGCTTGCTGCCGGCGCGGGTGAAGGGCTCTATGGCATCGCCGCCAGGCACGATGCCGCGGGTGAACTCCACGATCTCGCGCGTGGAGCGATAGCTGCGGAACAAACGGATGACTTCCGTTTGTTCTGGCCCGTACAGAGCGGCGATCGGATCGATTTCGCTGTACGCGGAAGCGTGGGAATAGATCGCCTGGCTCAGATCGCCGAGCGCTGTCATGCGGCAGCGCGGGAAGAGCCGTTTCAGGTAAGCCAGCTGAAACGGAGAATAATCCTGCGCTTCGTCGATAATGACGTGGCGCACGGCACCGTTCGTTTGGAAGCCGCAGACAGCTTCCTGCAAATACAGGAACGGCGTAGCGTCCTCGTACGGCAGCCTGGCCTGCGCCAGCTCCTCCAGCGTCCGCCCGCAGATTTCGGACCAATAGCGAGGTTTCTCTGCTATCAGCTCTCTTTCATCCGCGGCTGTCCCCTCTCTCTTTTCAAACAACTGTCCGTAAAGACCCGTCATATCAACGAATTTAAGCTGTTTCACCGCGCTTCGAATAGACTTTAAATGCTCTTTCATGACGGTCCGAGCGAGCATATGCCTTTCTTGCTCATAATCATCGAAAGAAGAATCAAGTCCCTCTTCCATTTTGCGCAGCTTGATGTAGGCACGATGGTACTCTTCACTGCTGAGAAGTTCGATCTCTTCATCGACCCAAGCTTCCTCGATCTCAAGCTTTGCAAAAAGCTCCAGCTGCTCTACTATCCATTCTTTCATAAGCTCCAAGCGGTTAGGAAGCCGAATCGCGGTATCATAGCTGTAAAAACGCTCCACCAAACGAGCCGCGCTAAGTACCTCTTTGTCACGAAACTTAATAGGGTTAAATAACATCCCCACTTGCTCAAGTTGCTTCTTATAAGCCTCTATAACAGCAAGAAAAGCAGTCGAAGATTTATAATAAATTCCGCTCAAACGCGCTTCATAGGCTTCTTCCATCCCTAGTGTTCTCTCAGACACATCGTCGAGGCCACCCCTCGTCAATACATATTCCAATTGTGTAAAAGAGTCCTCTACCTCAAACATGTAGCCCAATCGATGCTCCAAATAAGCTTGATAGGTTGTTTGCTGCATATTTTCTTCACCTAGCTCTGGCAGCACAGTGGACACGTAATGATTAAACAGTGGATTGGGCGAAAACAAAACCATCTGATCCGAACTCAGCTTATCTCGGTGCTTATATAGGAGGTAAGCAACTCTCTGCAACGCAGCTGACGTTTTACCGCTGCCCGCGGCCCCCTGCACGATCAGCATATGGGCGCTGTCGTTGCGGATGATACGGTTTTGCTCTTTTTGAATGGTCGCTACGATCGTCTTCATTTGTGCATCCGAGCTCCGGCTGAGCACTTGCTTCAGCAGTTCATCACCGATGGTTACACCGGTATCGAACATAAGATGAATCTGACGGTCACGAATGACAAATTGGCGCTTCAAAACCATTTGACCCTCTACCGTGCCATTCGGTGTAGTAAACTGCACTTCTCCTGGTGCAAAATCGTAATAGAGGCTGGAGATTGGAGCACGCCAATCATAGATCAGATACTGACCGGCTTCCTCATCCAGAAAAGATGAAATACCCAGATACACAGCCTCTTCTTCGTGCTCACCGCGTTCAATGAAATCGATTCGGCCAAAATAAGGCGAATGGACGAGCCTTCTCAGCTTGCTTAATGTTTGGGCTGCCTGGCGATGCGTTCGTTCCCGCTCAGATAGCACTTCTGATTGCTGTCTCATGCTCGCGATGGATTCTACCGCATCTTCTGCCGTACTCATATCCATCGTGACTTCGTCCCAATAATGCTTACGAATCTCGACAACATCCGATTGAACCAGGCCAACCTGCTCCTCCAGTTCCGTGATTTTGGCGGCTATCTGCTCTGTAACTTCCTGCACTCTTTGCTTTTCTGCTGCCTTTGCTTGATCTGTTAGACTCATTCCAACGCCTCTTTTCTTACCATTTTATTACGATTTGACATAGGGGTTGTTTTGGTGCTATAATTAAATTGGGATAAAAATGTTTAATAATTGAAAATATTTGAATCAATCTTTATTTTAACAATTAACTCTCCAAAAATCAATAAAAACCCTAGGTCTTTGACCTGGGGTTTTCTGGCATTCTTTTTCATAAATTCTTTTTCACACATTCTTTTTCACGACATCTGCTAGCCTCTGACTCCTGAAATCTCAGCAGCCATGCTGCTCACGAATTTGATTCACAGCGCGGATATGATGTTTTGCATGGCCTGCCATCATTTTAAGCAATTGCACCACGGACTCTTCACGGTTCATCGTGGTGACGGTTCTCTCAAGCGCATTAGGCAAATGCTCGCATAGTCCAAGAATATGCTGCCTCATAGCCCTGAACAGCTGTACTTCTGCGTGAATCGGCCGATTCCGATAATCCAGTCCAGCGCTCCAATCATCCTGTGAAAAGCTGTTACCTTGATAGGTGCGTCCCGGTTCTGCCAACGCGAATTTCACCTTGTGCAGCGTAACCAGCTCTAAGTCGATCAGATGCAAGATTTGCTCGCGAATGGACCATTTGCCGGGAGCTTGCGCTAGACTAAGCTGCTCCTCCGTCAATCCCGCTATTGCGCTCTCTAATTCGCCAGCACCCGCTGCATACATCTCTACAATCTCAGTATTTGTGGCCGGTAACTCTTCCCAGTACACAAACGTATATCGATCGATGTCATGCACAAATAGCTTACGAATATGGCCTAGATCCTCTTCTTTTCGCAGTTCCTTACAGTCTCTGGCTTGCAGGTTAAGCTCCACATCATTCACTGAAGCTACGCCAACGTAGATGAGATCTCCCTTTTTTGGCGAGGCGTGTTTGCTCAGCAGCCAGCCTGCTAATAATTCCGTTTGCTCTTCCGTTACTAGCTGAGCATACGGTTCTTTTTGCTGTATCAACACGGCCTCATAGTCTGTCGTGATTCGCAGCAATGCAACAGGACCGGAAGCGGCTCTTTCGAGCAACTCCCAGCCCAGTTGTTTCGTATAAAAGGCAATCGATGCCTGAAGATCATCTACCTGCAATAGCAGCTTCGCCCCGTTATGTTCCATCGCTCTACTTCTTGGCCGCTCGATAGGCCTCAATATATTGCGCAGCTCGCTTGGCAACTAGGCTGTAGTTGCCTGTTTTGACCGCTTCGCTGGTCAAATCCGAACCAATGCCGACAGCAACGGCGCCGGCCTCAATCCATTCACCGAGGTTGCTCAGTGATACCCCGCCGGTTGGCATAATGTTCGCCTGTGGCAGCGGACCTTTAATGGCCTTAATCATCGCCGGCGAGTAGAGATTGCCGGGGAAGAGCTTCACGATATCGACGCCAAGCTCCAGCGCCGTCTGAATCTCTTGAATCGTCATGCAGCCAGGCATGACGGGCACGCGGTAACGGTTGCAGAGGGCAACCGTGTTCGGGTTAAGCGACGGGCCGACTACGAACTCGGCCCCGCTCAGGATCGCTGCACGCGCTGTCTCCGGGTCTAGGGCTGTGCCCACCCCGATAATCGCGTACTTGGAAGCGTCCTGCGCCTGGCTCGAGTAGCGCTTCGCCAGCTCCTCGATTGCGCGCAGCGCAAATGGCACTGTCATCGTGACTTCGATGACTTTAATGCCGCCTGCAATGGCTTGATCCGCCATTTCAACGACTTCTTCCGGCGTCTCTCCACGCAGTACGGCAACGACGCCTTCACTTGATATTTGCTGAACAAGTTTCAATTTCTTCAATGGAATCTTCCCCTTCTTATGCAAGCATGAAATTAGCGTTCTATATGTTTAACATCGTTAAGAATGGCGTCTACTTGCTCCCAAGTTGGAGCGCCTTCCCAATCTCCCTCGGTTTGAACAATCAAGGAGCCTACCAGATTACCGATACGCACAGCTTCTGCATAGTCGTACTCTTTGGATAAGCCTACCAAAAATCCCGCACAAAAACCATCACCTGCGCCAACCGTATCCACCACTTGCTCTGCTTTAAAATAAGGAACCGCTGTGATTGAATCTTGTGTTACGACATAGGTTTCGTTCTCCCCGCCTTTGACGATGGAAACAGCGGACAATTCACGCAGCTTGCTCACGATGACATCCCAGTCATCCGTCTGGTAGAGCAGCTTTAGCTCATCAAGGCCCGGCAGGAAAATATCCGCCAGCTTAGCAAACTCAAGAAGCACAGGGCGCGCTTCCTCTATTCCCCAAAGTTTCAATCGCAGGTTAGGATCGAAACTAACTTTAACGCCATGTTTGCGTGCCAAACGAACCGCTTCAAACGCAGCCTCTTTGCAAGACTCGCTAAGCGCCGGAGTAATGCCAGTGATATGAAGGATTTTTGCCCCGGCAATATAACCTTCGTCCAAATGCTTAACGCTCATCTGGCTTGCTGCTGAGTTTTTGCGATAGTAGTACACGGAGGTTTTGCCCATGATCATTTCGCGCATCATAAGGCCTGTCGGAGCTTCTGCTGTCAGTTCAGCACGGGAAACATCGACACCTTCTCCGCGGATTTTTTTGTAAATTAGACGGCCCATCGGGTCTTTGCCTAAACGTCCAAACCAGCCTACTTTGCCTCCAAGGCGGGATATCCCGATAGCCACGTTGCTTTCCGCACCGCCAAACAAGCTGTGCAGCTCAGACGAGTACTCCAGTCCCTTCCCGTTAGAAGGCATCAGCAGCGCCATCGTTTCGCCAAAGGTAATAATGTCAGGTCCAGTAACCGATTGCGATTGCGTATTCGTCGTCATATGAGTTCTCCATCCATTTTCTGATCGTTAGTTGAAACGTTTAAATAATACATATATCTCATATTATAGTGTATAACGACCATTTGTACCAGATAGTAAGATTAGAATCTTCCCTTCCCCTAGTAGGCGAATCCTCCAAAAAGGAGAAAAAACCTCAGACTTATGTCTCAGGTTTCATCCTTCCTATATGACAGCTAAAATCCGGTAGCTTCGGCTTTAATCAATTCTTGCTTAAGTTCATCATGGATCTCGCCGTTGGTGGCCAGTATGTTGCGAACCGCCAAATTGTAAGGTCTACCTTCGGTATCGGTCACCTTACCGCCCGACTCTTGGATAAGCAATGCGCCCGCTGCAATATCCCAAGCATTCAGACCAATTTCCCAGAAGCCGCTCAGACGTCCTGAGGCTACATAGGCCAAGTGAAGCGCAGCTGAGCCTGCGATCCGGAGGTTGCGCACTTGGGGAGATAGCGCCTGAATACCTTTCAGGTTAATCGGTAATGCTCCATTGCGATCCGCTGGAAGACCTGTTGCAACCAGACTGCTAGATAGCTGGCCATCCAGTGAAACGACTGTCTTCTTGCCGTGCATATAAGCGCCTTTCCCCTTCTCAGCAACGAACAGCTCGTCACGAGACGGGTCGTAAACGACACCAACGATGATCTCGCCCTTGTGAGCGAGTGCAATTGAAACAGAGAAGAACGGGAAACCGTGAACAAAGTTCGTAGTTCCATCAATGGGATCCACGATCCATAAGTATTCTTCTTCGCTCATGGCTTGAAGCGCTTTGGCCGATGCTTCCGGACCAGGTTCTACCCCTTCTTCACCGAGAATGGAGTGATCCGGGAAATGCGTCATGATCAAGTTGCGAATAAGCTTTTCCGAGCCTTTGTCCACTTCGGTCACCAGGTCCTGCGGAGAAAATTTCGTATCAACACGGCTGATTTCGCCCATTTTGCTCTTGATCCATTGCCCAGCTTTGGCTGCCGTATTGATAGCCACTGCCGTAAAACTCTTACTGCCGATGACGAACGGCTCCGCCCCACCATTTACCACTTATATCAACTCTTTCTTTTTTATTTAGATTTAGAAGTAAGTTAAGTATAGTAAATTATACGTTTTAAATACTAGTGCGTTTCATCCCAAAATATTCGTACATTTATACATTTATTAATAAAAAAAGAAGATTTTCAGATATTTACAAATAAAAAACCATACTGCCGCGTAGGCAATACGGTTTTCTGAAAGTCATAAGACATTAAAATAGCTTAAATTCCAACGATATGGTAACCACCGTCAACATAAATTACTTCACCTGTAATGCCGCGGGACAGGTCGCTCATCAAGAACATCGCGGTATCGCCAACTTCTGCTGTTTCCGTTGTTTTGCGCAGCGGAGCTTTCTCTTCTACTTGACGCAGGATCGAGTTGAAATCTTTGATGCCTTTGGCAGCCAAGGTACGGATCGGACCAGCGGAAATACCGTTCACACGAATGCCGAATTGGCCGAGATCAGCCGCCAGATAGCGCACAGAAGCTTCCAATGCAGCTTTGGCAACGCCCATGACGTTGTAGTTTTTCATTGCGCGCTCGGCGCCGAGGTAGGTCATTGTCATAATGCTGCCGCCTTCTGTCATTAGCGGGTAAATCCGTTTGGAAACGGCAACAAGGGAGTAAGCGCTGATGTCATGCGCTAAGGCAAAGCCGTCACGCGATGTGTCAACGAACAGTCCGTCCAATTCTTCCGTTCTTGCAAAAGCAATACTATGTACAAGGCCATGCACGACACCGAATTTTGCTTTAAGCGTATCAGCTAACGTATCAATTTCAGCGTCTACCGTTACGTTACAAGGCATAAGCGTTGAACCTGGAATTGTGTCAGCAAGCTTGCGCACGCGTTCCTCAACACGCTCATTTTCGTACGTAAAGACTAGATTTGCTCCTTGTGCTGCTAAAGATTGAGCAATAGCCCATGCGATGCTGCGATCATTGGCAACACCCATGACAAGTATATTTTTTCCTGTTAACAGTTGACTCATGGCCGGAAAAACCCCTCTCAACATTGGATTATGCGTCATTCATACCCATTCTCCAAAGTACCCCATTTTGCCAAACAATTCAAGAAATAAATCTGAGCCATTATAGCTCAATCGAGGCTTGACCCAGGATAACGATTCCTTCCTGGAGCTTAAAATCCTCCATAAGACGAAATAGCGCCTCATCCTTCATCTTCGCTTCAATCATGATATCGAGCCTTGGGGTAATAGGGGCAATCGCACGAAGAAAAGTTAGAAGTGGCCCTACCTCCACATAATCGGCGTGGCTTCGAGGATCCGTCTCGCTTTTGGGGCTTGAAACGTGAATCTTCGGTGGGAGTTCGTTTGTCCAGGTTTGTTGAATTCGCGGCCACAGCTCGGCGGCATCTTCTCCCTCGTTGTTCACTGCATGATGATGAACATCCAGAACCATGGGAACACCTACTGTTTCAGCAATTTCCAGCGTCTCTAGCGCATTGAAAGTTTTATCGTCGTTCTCTAACGTAATCCGCTTTTGGATTTCAGGGCGCAGCGTGGAAAAGTTTTGGATAAATCGCTTTGCGGCCTTCTTCTTATCCCCATATGAACCGCCTACATGGATGTTGCACATAGCCTCCTCGCCAAGTCCCATCGCATTCAGCATCGCGTTATGCCGTTCCAAATCCTGAATGGACTTCTGCAGTACATCATCTTTGGGAGTGCTTAGGACTGTGAAGTGGTCTGGATGAAAGCTTACGCGCATCCCCGCCTGCTTGGCATAAGCCCCTAGCTCCTCGAATTCCGCTGAAAGCGTTGGAATGGGGTCCCAGTCCCCTAACATTTCATGCCCGATAAGAGGGATGAATCTAGAGGAGAAGCGGAACACCATGATATCATGAGCCCGGTTATGCCGTAGCAATCTCAATGTATTATGCAAGTTTTCCGCACCCAAGCGTTCCAGCTTCCGGATGGCAGCTTCCTGGTCCAGAAGCTTGCTGAAGCTCGTGACTGTCATTGTTTTGGATGGCGAGGCATTTTTGACAACCGCCGACATCGCCACATACCCCAAGCGAATAATCATGCACATGTAACCCCCAAGAAAGTTCAGGTCAAAATCCTGTGTTAGGTTACCCTTTTTCCAGCTGTCACATTCACTAAACCGACTAGGATAACGCAGCAATGATTTTAAAACCACAAAAAGCAGTTATCGCAATAGGTAAAGGGCTTAAAGCAAGCATACCGAACTTAGTGGCGCGGTCTTCTTTGCGCAAAGTTAGTAAATTACCAAACAACCATACGAGGAGATACAGGAGCAATGCCCCAGCTGCCATGTACTTTTGTTCAGTTGAAGAAGGGGCCATGAAACCGTAAAAGCCGAAAATCATATAAATAAGCACATACGGCGTCGGTATACCGAGTACGATATTAAAAAGCCAGTAGGCGGTAAATTTCATCCTATTCATCCCTTTGCTGTGGAGTCTGCTCAATTAATTGTAGCTCCGGTTGGAAAGGCGAATAAGTACTAATTTCTTATAGTACCTTTAGCTGGGGGGGGGACACCTCTCGGAGGGTTTCTTTCGCCATAGTGATGTTTTCCATCGCTAACGTATGCAAAACGCACCAACTGCCTGCTTTAACGATGTAAAACACGCTTATCTTTCATAGAATCGCTCGAAACCACCGATCCCGCCTCCATAGTGATGTTTTTCATCGCTAACGTATGCAAAACGCACCAACTGCCTGCTTTAACGATGTAAAACATGATTATCTTTCCCGGAAATCCTGTACCACCCACTACGTTGCACTTTGTGCAACATTATGACCGCAATTAGCCCTCCACACTCCCTACAATGTACTTAGTACAACATTATGGTCTGCAAACTGCTGTTTTCGAGCCACAGCGCCAAGATGATTGTACTTTGTGCAACGAAGCACGCGATTGCAAGCAATAAACCGCTTTCATGTTGCACAAAGTACAACAAATCACACCATCGCTCCACAAAATGAGCGGAGGAGCCCCAAACCAAAAAAGACACCGTCCTCACGGACGATGTCTCCCTCTTCTTCCTCTTTCTGTACACTCCGCTGCTAACTAAGCTTGCTCACCAAAAAACATCTCATAAGCAAGTTTCGTCTGTACCTGCGCCTCTTCCTCCGTCAAACGACGAACGAGTTCCATCTCCACTTGTGTCACTTCTTCACCTTGAAAGTTGATTTCCGCGATGGAAGCAAGGATTTTGACGATCGCGATCGCTTGATTCTCAGGGGTGTAGGCAATAACTTTCTGCCCTGTCGGGAACACGCGGAAGCCGCTTTTCACCATTTTGCCGCGGCCATACTCTAGAAGCTCGAAGAGCTCCTGCGCGGACTTGAACTTACAAACTGAATTAAACTCCGATTGGAATCCCATTGGCATCTACTCCACATCAAAAGAATATTGGATACTTTGCTTCGCTGTATGCCGCTCAACTGCTAGACGAATGAGATCATCCAGCAATTCTGTATAAGGTTTGCCGGATTCCTGCCACAGCAGCGGATACATGCTGTAAGGCGTGAAGCCAGGCATCGTATTGATTTCGTTGATATAGATCTTCTGATCAGTTTTGCCTAGGAAAAAGTCAACACGGGATAAGCCGCTGCCATCAACAGCCATGAAGGCTTGAACCGCAAGCTGTCTAACTTGCTCCGCTGTTTCAGCCGGAATATCTGCCGGAATCACCATAGCGGATTTGCCGTCTATATATTTGGCTTTGTAGTCGTAAAATTCATTCGAAGATACAACTTCGCCTACGACCGATGCTTGAGGTTCATCATTCCCAAGAACAGCAACTTCAATCTCGCGGGCATCAATATTTTCTTCAATAATGACTTTACGGTCATATTGGAAAGCGAAATTAACCGCTTGAATAAGTTCATCTTGATTTCTCGCTTTGGAAATACCGACGCTTGAGCCTAAATTAGCGGGTTTCACGAAGCATGGATAACCAATCGCCGTTTCAAGCTCAATGAGGTGATATGCGCGATTCTTCTCCCATTCCGTCCGAGTGAAGTGGCGGAAAATACATTGCGGAAGTCCCTCTTGCGCAAATATTTTCTTCATCATGACTTTATCCATACCAACTGCGGAGGCAAGCACGCCTGCTCCAACGTAAGGGATATTCGCCATTTCCAATAAGCCTTGAACCGTCCCATCCTCACCAAACGTACCGTGTAACAGCGGGAAAATAACATCTAGGCTTGTGTCCTTCGTTCCAGCCCCCGCGGCAGCAGCGATAGCTACATCGCCCTTCGCGTGAACAGCTCCGAAAATAGGGGCTAAGGCATTAGAAACAGGTGCATTCGCGGAATCTCCGCTGCTGAAGGTCAATACCTCTTTCGATGCAACGGGTGCCAAGAGAGGCGCGCCGCTTTTCCACTCTCCTTTTTTGGAGATGTAAAACGGTACCACTTCATATTTGGTGAAGTCTACGGCTTTCATAACGGCCATTGCGGTTTGCAAAGATACGTCATGCTCTCCTGATTTCCCCCCATAAATTAGTCCAACTCTTATTTTGCCGCTCATTGCGTACCTCCGTCTAGTCGTTCTATTCCTTCAAAATATTACGTTCACATTTCATCTGCCACCCGAACGAAGAAATATTTGGTCCGCTCCGTCCATGCCGGTGAATCTTTATAAGCCCAATAGCGATTGCGGCTATTATACGTGTGTGCATTAACCAGTGGCATGCCATTAGCATCTTTGCCAATCACAACAACGTTGTGCTGATAACGGCCATCGCCGTCCCAGTCATAGCAAATCGTGTCGCCAGGCTGAAGTTCGCGCGGATCATGAACCTCATGACCGTGCAGCCCTTTGCGGCTATGCGCCAAAAAAGATTGCAAGCTATTGGCAACCGCCCAACTGAAGCTCCACAACTCTTGGTTGCCTCTTTTGCCAGCGTACCACCAGCCCAAATCCCTTTTCCCAGTATAGTCCATTGGAGCCCCGCCTGCAAAGAGGCATTGCGATACAAAGTTCGTGCAATCTACTTCAAATTCCTCGTATTTCGGGTTCGGTGTCTGCCACCACGTTTCCGCATATTGGACGGCTTTGTCACGATTATAAATGATTTTACGAGGAACGAATTCCGGGGCTCCGCTGTTGAGTATACTATGGTTGATATACGGGAGTGACGGTGCTCGGCGAAGGCCATCCACAAATTCCGCCTGCTCAGAGAAAAAGACGCTCCGCGGCTTGTTCGGAAGCGATTGTTCTCCCTGTAGGGACTCTGTGCTTCTGACTAGCCAGCGATTCGCTGCACTGTCAATGATGACTCGTTCCGACTCAATACGCTCCTCCAAATGGTCGATTGAACCAATTCGGTACTGGATAAACCGATGCAACACGATATCCGCAATAACACCATGCGCGGATTCTCTAACGCCAGTAAGGCGCAGCTTCGTTTCCCCTCGCATAAGCTTGGCATCGCGATCGCGAAAACTTTCCAAGAGTCTGCGAACCCTGACCTCCTGTTTACGTACATAGGCGCTGTCTGACAAATAAGCTTCCAAAGGTGCTGCAGAGCCTTCGAGCTCTGTCTGATTTTTCGCATGGACGTAATTGTAGAGCGCTGTTTTCCAGGACATCGGGGTTACCCTCCTAATAAAGTTTTTGCTAGGAATGTTGCGTGCGCTGTGGCTTGCTCTGTTTGAAACTTTTATTTATGGAAAGTACATTTTTGCGGCAAAATAACAGTCATCATAGGACGAGCCCGATTTGCTTTGAATTGATTCAATATATGACATTTGCATGGTAAAAATGATTGAAATAAATCTTTACTCATACACACCGAAACGCTATACTTGAGTTAGGGGATTAATGAAATTGAGTTTCACTAGATGAAACCAATGGATGAAGATATTAAAGGAGGAATTACCTATGTCCAACAAGGACACTTTTTCTGTGCGTAAGCAGTTAACTGTCGGAACAAACTCGTTCCAATATTACAGTCTTCCTGACTTTGAAAACCAAGGTCACGGTACTGTAAGCAACCTTCCAGTTTCCATTCGCGTTTTGCTTGAAGCAGCTATCCGTCAATTCGACGGCCGTGCAATTACAAGCGAACACGTTAAACAAATCGCCGGCTGGGCTGAAGGCCGCGACGAAAACAAAGAAATTCCTTTCATTCCAGCTCGTATCGTTCTTCAGGATTTCACTGGTGTACCTGTCGTCGTTGACCTTGCGGCAATGCGTGCGACAATGGCTCGTGAAGGTGGAGATCCAAAACGGATCAACCCGCTTGTTCCTGTAGACCTTGTTATTGACCACTCTGTCATGGTTGACGCTTTCGGTTCCCCGGACGCGCTTGACATGAACATTAACTTAGAATTCGAAAGAAACGAAGAGCGTTACCGTTTCCTTCGTTGGGCACAAACAGCATTCGATAACTTCCGTGCGGTTCCGCCTTCAACAGGTATCGTTCACCAAGTTAACTTGGAGTACCTTGCTTCTGTTGCAGCTACAAAAACGATCGATGGCGAAACCGTTGTTTATCCGGATTCCCTCGTAGGTACTGACTCCCATACAACGATGATTAACGGTTTGGGCGTTGTAGGTTGGGGCGTCGGCGGTATTGAAGCAGAAGCTGGTATGCTTGGACAACCACTTTACTTCGTAGCTCCAGACGTTGTTGGTTTCAAATTGACTGGTCACTTGGCAGAAGGCGCTACAGCGACTGACTTGGCTTTGACAGTTACACAAATTTTGCGTAAAAAAGGCGTTGTTGGTAAATTCGTTGAGTTCTTCGGTCCTGGTTTGAGCAACATCTCCTTGGCTGACCGCGCAACGGTTGCGAACATGGCTCCTGAGTACGGCGCAACAATCGGTTTCTTCCCAGTAGACAGCGAAACATTGAACTACTTGAGAGCAACGGGCCGTGAAGAAGATCAAATCGCGCTTGTAGAAGCTTACTACAAAGCACAAGGTATGTTCCGTACTGACTCCACACCAGATCCAGTATTCACAGATGTGCTTGAACTTGATCTTGGTTCCGTAGTACCGAGCTTGGCTGGTCCAAAACGTCCACAAGATCGTGTTGAGCTTACGAATATGAAAGAGTCCTTCAACTCCATCATCCGTACGCCAATCGACAAAGGTGGATATGGTCTGACTGAAGAGAAAATCAACGAAGTCGTTGATGTCGTCTACCCAGGCGGCGAGACTGTTAAAATGGGAACTGGTGCCGTTGTAATCGCAGCGATCACTTCCTGTACGAATACGTCCAACCCAAGCGTTATGCTAGGTGCTGGTCTTGTGGCTAAGAAAGCCGTAGCTCGCGGTTTGAGAAAACCGGCATTCGTGAAGAGCTCCTTGACGCCAGGTTCCCTGGTTGTAACTGAGTACCTCAAGAAAGCAGGCTTGCTTGAGTCCCTAGAAGCACTTGGCTTCCACGTTGCAGGTTACGGCTGTGCAACTTGTATCGGTAACTCCGGTCCGCTTCCAGATGAAGTGAGCAAAGCTGTTGCTGACAACGATATGACAGTAGCTGCCGTTATCTCCGGTAACCGTAACTTTGAAGGACGCGTTCATGCTCAAGTAAAAGCTAACTACCTTGGATCACCTCCACTTGTTGTTGCTTATGCTCTTGCAGGTACAGTTAACATTGATTTGGCTAACGATCCAATCGGATATGACCAAAGCAATCAACCTGTGTACCTCAAAGACATCTGGCCTACAAACCAGGAGATTGCGGAAGCTCTTGGCATCGCTATGAGCCCTGACATGTTCCGTGACAAATACAGCAACGTATTCCGTGCGAATGAGCGTTTCAACCAAATCGCGATTCCAGAAGGCGATCTGTACGAATTCGACACGAATTCCACATACATTCAAGAGCCTCCTTTCTTCACTGATTTGGGCACAGTTCTTGACGATATCGCTGATATCCGCAGCGCGAAAACTTTGGCACTCATGGGCGATTCCGTTACAACGGATCACATCTCCCCTGCAGGTAACATTAAAGTTGACAGCCCTGGAGGTCAGTACCTGATCAACCATGGTGTAAAAAGAGAAGATTTCAACTCCTACGGTTCCCGTCGTGGTAACCACGAAGTCATGATGCGCGGAACGTTCGCGAACATCCGTATTCGTAACCAAGTGGCACCAGGAACAGAAGGCGGCGTAACAACTTACCTGCCAACTGGCGAAGTTGAGTCCATCTACGATGCATCCATGAAATATCAAGCTGCAGGCCAAAACCTCGTTGTTATCGCGGGTAAAGAGTACGGAACTGGAAGCTCCCGTGACTGGGCAGCCAAAGGTACATTCCTACTTGGCGTAAAAGCCGTTATCGCTGAAAGCTTCGAGCGTATTCACCGCAGCAACCTGGTTGGTATGGGCGTTCTTCCTCTTCAATTCCTTGAAGGAACAAGCTGGAAAACACTTGGTATCACAGGCCGTGAAACATTTGATATCACTGGACTGAGCAATGATGTTCAACCAGGAACGACGGTTAAAGTGACAGCAACTCGTGAAGATGGTACAACTTTCGAGTTCAACGTACTTGTTCGTTTGGATAGCTTGGTTGATGTGGATTACTACCGTAATGGCGGTATTCTACAAACCGTTCTTCGCCAAATTTTGGCTGAGAAAAACTAAGATAACCATCAAGAAAGCAATACACACACACTTACGAAATCCGAGATTGCCTTATGGCATTCTCGGATTTTTTGCAATTTTGGAGGCGGCTGTATCCTTAGAGCCACAAGTGATTGACTTACATTGGTAATAACTGCGGGTTGAGACCCCCTTCCTACGCACCTATAATGGGTAACAGCGAAAGGGGAGATGAAGATGAACTCATTAAAAAGGCTCGTCCTAGTCATGCTGATCGCTTCGATTGGTCTAGGTTTTTCAGTAAGCGAATGGAGCCAACCAACTTCAGCCGCATCGGCTACTACGTTAGAGACAGGTAGTCAAAACGGTGATGTCTGGGATGCTCAGTTCCGTCTTAAAGTGTTAGGCTATTACCAACAGCCGCTAGATGGCGTGTACGGTCCAGTTACCGCCGCAGCTGTGCGTAATTTTCAATATAATTATGGCTTAACGATAGATGGAATTATTGGTGCTAACACATGGCAGAGCTTACGTAAGTATTCGGTAAATCAAGAGGATCTTGATATGCTGGCGAAAGTGATCTACAGCGAGGCACGCGGTGAATCCTATGAAGGACAAGTCGCGGTTGCAGCCGTCGTCATGAATCGTCTCAATTCAAGTGAATTTCCGAATACAATCGAAGGGATTATTTTTGATTCAGGAGCTTTTACCGCAGTGGATGACGGACAATACTGGTTGACGCCGGATAGCACAGCCTATCGAGCAGCAGAAGAGGCTGTACGAGGCTGGGATCCAACTGGCGGTGCCCTGTACTATTTCAATCCAAAAACGGCAACAAGCAAGTGGATCTGGACACGTCCGCAGACAGTTCGAATCGGCAATCATATTTTTGCCAAGTAAAATGAAAAACACCTCTCATGTGGCCGCTCCGAAACGGAGTCGCCTAATGACAGGTGTTTTTTCGCTTATCCCAGTTAAGTAGGTTCCTTGTACCAAGGATTCAAATGCACAAGGACCTCGTCCACATCGTTATGAGCTGATTTGATCTTTTGTTTAATGCCGCGAATAATATCATGACCTTCCTGAATCGTCAATGTGCCCGATACACCAAGCCGCGCGTCGATTAGTATGTAGTGTCCGTGCTCGCGTGCTCTCAAGCGGTCAATCCGCTTGATCTCGGGTACAGAACGGATTAGCGTCGCGTACTGTTCAATCTGTGTCGTACTCACACTTCGCTCCATGAGAATACCGAAAGAGTCTTGTCCCATTTCATAAGCCAATTTCAATACTAGGATCGAGACAATAATCCCCGCCACAGGGTCTCCATATGCTAGAAAACCATAGCCGAAGCGATCCCCGAGCAGCGCCAAACCAATCCCAATGGAAGCGGCAATCGATGCGTAGACATCCGCCAAATGGTCATAGGCTGTGGCGATTAATCCTTTGCTGTTCATATTCTGGCCAATCCGCATCGTGTACACGTAAAGAATTTGCTTCCAGATGAGCGAGATGACTGCTGCGATAAAAGCAATCACATGCGCCTCGCCGGCAGGCTCGAATAGGGCATGAATGGAATGATAACCAATGTATATGGCGGCTCCGGCTAAAATAATCGCGACGATAAAGGCGCCAAGCACCTCCGCTTTACCATGACCGTACGGATGGTCCACGTCAGCTGGCTTGGACGAAACGCGCATGGAGCTGTACGCGGTCGCCGTGGCAATGACATCGCCGGCATTATGGATGCCATCGGCTATGAGCACTTGGCTGTTGAATAGAAGGCCAACGATAATTTTGATGGCGGTAAGCACGATATTGCTGGCAAGACTGACCCAGATCGCCAGCATCGAGGCTGTATTCTTCATACTTGCCACTCCCCTTCCCTCTTCTAGTATGGCCTCCTAGAAGCAAAAAATCCTCTATCCAAGTACTCGGATAGAGGATTGCGGGACGATGCGCTAACGCAGCATCGTGCCCATACGCCGCGCCGCTTCCATAATGAGCGGCGCCTGCTCTTGCATCAGCTCCAGCGTAAGCCTGTTCGCTGGGCCTGATACGGCGAGGGCGGCCACAAGCCGGCCGCCGCGGTCTATAATCGGCGCGGACACGGCCGCTGCGCCGGGCTCGCGCTCTTCCACGCTCGTGGCGAAGCCAGCGAGCTTGGTGTCGCCCAGCTGCTGCAGGAACGCCTGCTGATCCAGCCCGGTCGGCCAATCGGCCGAGGCTAGAAGCTGCTGCTGCACAGCGGGCTCTGCGAAGGCGACGAGCACCTTGCTCGAGGCGCCGACGTAAAGCGGCATTCGCGCCCCTACAGGGGCTACACGGCGAATGGCGTGGTTGCTCTGCACGGCTTGGATGCGGATGCGCTCCAGGCCGTCCTGCACGTAGAGCGAGATCGTCTCGCCGAGGAGATCGCGCAGCCTTTCCATCTCCGGCAGCAGAATAATGCCGGGGTCTCCCTCTTGCGAGAGATTAGCGGACAGCTCCCATAATCGGTAGCCTAGTCTGTATTTATCTGTGGCTGCATCGCGCATAATAAAACCCTTACCTTCTAGAGAAGCAAGAAGGCGATGCACCGTACTTTTATGTAAATCCACACGACTTGCGATTTCTGTCAACGTCAGTTCGGTCGTTTCGGTAAAACAGAGCATAATATCCAAAGCACGCTCTACTGCTCGCACCGTCAGCTTATTATCTTCCATGACGAACACCACTTTCATAGTCAACTGCCTGCGGAAGCATCAAATAGTTTCACTATATGAAACCCAGTTATATCTAGTATAACCAAACTCCAACGTGGCGTAAAGGTCAAACATCTGTTTCTTGAATTGTTACAGAAAGGTTACAGAGGCTTTACATTTCCCGCACCCTCATTGACTTGTAAGCGCATTCAGAATAATATTAAGATAATAGATTACTTATCTGAAAATTTAGATAATTATTCCTTTCTCCTTATAACATCTCAGAGCAGCCCATTTGAACACACTACTTTTCTGGAGGGAGGGTACTGCGATGTCATCAACATCACTATCCCCAGGCTCACTTCAACCTACGCTCGATCAGGTCGTTACTCGTCCGCTTTTACGCAAAAAAAGGCTGGTTCTCACCATCCTAATTTCATTCCTGACCTTATGTACCTCTTTGTTGCTTGCTTTTCACGCCTATATTGCCTGGACGCTGGCGCGGCCGCATATTGATCCGCTTCACTCGGATCCCATGAGAGCCGTTGGTCTTCCCTACAGCAGCGTTACGTTCCCAAGTTT
This sequence comes from Paenibacillus sp. J22R67, assembly GCF_059692175.1. Classification (NCBI taxonomy): domain Bacteria; kingdom Bacillati; phylum Bacillota; class Bacilli; order Caryophanales; family Paenibacillaceae; genus Paenibacillus; species Paenibacillus sp. J22R67. Next base: position 48,754 of record NZ_JCAUAX010000010.1, read on the forward strand.
GAACGCATCCTCGAATTTAGACGGTTGGTTCATTCCCGCTCCTTCCGACAAAACCGTGATCTTCTCGCACGGCTACGGAGGCAATCGCGAAGAGTTGTGGGTCCCGCTGTATAATTTGGCCCGCGAGCTGCATTTGCAGAACTATAATGTGCTGATGTTTGATTATGGGTATGTTCACCCTGGCAACGAACACGTCATGACCGGCGGCATTCAGGAATCACAGGAGCTGCTCGGAGCGATTAACTACGTTAAGCATTTATCTGGTGGTCCTATTTATATCTGGGGCTTCTCGATGGGTGCTGGAACAGCGCTGCAAGCTGCACTCCAAAATACTACGGATATTTCAGGGATGATCCTGGACAGCACGTTCATGCTGAATCCAGATACTCTCTATCACAATATGAAGCAGGTTGTTAATGTTCCGAAATTCCCATCTCTACCGCTCGTCCGCTTATTTTTCCCACTTCTGAACGGAGTGAGCTTACATGAAGTACCTTATAAGAAGGTCACTTCGACCGCTTATTCGATGCCTATTTATTTCATTCATGGAACCGAGGACTACAAAGCTCCATATGAAATGGTAGAGGACATTTTTAAGGTGCAAAATAACGAGCAATCGAAACTTTGGATTATACCCAAAGCACAGCACGAGCTGTTATACCGCGCAGAACCCAAAAAGTATGTGCGCAGCACACTGAGCTTCCTTAATGGCCTTACAACGACAACGAAAGAAGCTGTTGCTGTAAATTGACTCTGGTATTCCCTCCTCCCTATAAAATCGACCCCTTGCGGGGTCGATATTTTTTTGCGGGAATACCAGCACTATCGGCTCACGTCTGAAGCAATGAAGCCCATTCATCCCGAGCTGGAATAGGGACCTGCATTTTGTACATCAAAATTCAAACTACTACCGTCACGCGAGTAAAATCATGCATTTTGTGCATCAAATTTAAGCATTTCAGCCCAATTCGAGTCATCTGTTCCGATTTAGATGTATGATTTACATCTTCTCTCACAAATTAACCCATCTGGCCAAGATTTCATGTACTTTTTGCAGGTATATAGACACTGCCACTTCTTCGCAACTAGTCCATCTCATAGATCGAGCCGGACTTGCTCGCAAACAGCTCTGCATACACCTTCTCCGCGTACGCATCGGTCATGCCGGATATATAGTCCGCTACGAACCGCGGCCAGCTCCAGTTGCCCATCCGGCGCTCGTAGCTATCGATCCAATCGGGTGGAATGATCCACATTCCCCTGTCTTGATCGATAAAGCTTTCCCACAGCCGCTCGACGATGATCTCGCTGCGTTTCTGAAGGCGCAATACCCGGAAATCCTTAATCAGCGTGACCCACGCCAGCTTCTTTAAGATTTCCATTGTCCGCAGAAGATTCATATCCTCCGCCCCGTCTCTCACGAGAGCAACCTTCTTCCAGCCCCGCTCAGGATCATCCAAAATATCCAAACGGCTTGCGAACGAACTCACCCAGCGGGCTTTCATCTCTCTGCGCGTACGCGACTCTTCCCGATTGCATTCGGCGAAAATCTGCTGCCACTGCTCCAGGTAATCAGTCAGCACCTTCCTGACCATTTGCTCGATATCCACTTGCTCCCAGCCGAATTTGTGCTTGTTGGGATCATTCAATATCTCCATAACCAAATGGCGGATCAATCGTTGATCCTCAAAAAATGTAGCATTCATCTGGATTTTACCAGCCCGAATGCCGTCTTCAATATCATGCGTAGAGTACGCGATATCATCGCATAGATCCATCAATTGTGCTTCTAGTGTGGAGCAGCCTTCCGGCATGTTCCATTCTCTCCGGAGCTCACGGATAATCTCCCACTCGGAGGCGTAGACCCCCTTGAGGCGGCCCTCTTCTTCCAGCAGGAAAGGATACTTATTAATACCGAGCAGTACGGCCGCGGTGAGATCCAGACCGCTTTCACTGCCTGCTCTTTTTTCAAGAAACATCAGGATGCGGAAGTTCTGGGCATTGCCCTCATATTTGAGGCCATGATCCTTCAGCAGGATGTGGTTCAACACCTCTTCCCCTTTGTGACCAAATGGCGGATGGCCGAAGTCGTGTGCAATAGACGCACACTCTACAACGGTAGGGTCAATAATGAGACCCGGATGTTCTCTTTTTTGCAGAAAAGGATTCGTCCGTTCCAGTCGTTTCGCGACTTCTCTCGCGATTTGGGCAACCTCTAGCGAATGGGTCAGCCGTGTCCGATAGTAGTCGCCTGAACCGGCTCCGAATACCTGCGATTTGCCCTGCAGCCGCCGAAAGGTCGGCGATTGGATCAGCCTTGCGTAATCCCGCTCGAATTCATCCCGTTCTTCACTCACTTTAGAGGAAGCGGCCTCTCCAGGCCGAAATTTTCGTATGTTGTTCATCAGCTTGCCCCCTCTGATACTCTTGCCAACCCCCGGCTTTATACACCTAGCAATTCGTATTCTTGCTATTATCAGTTTATGCTATGGCATGTACGCTAGTCACCGTGGGGCTATTTATTTATAAAAGAATACTATATTCCTCTATTCACCAACAAGCCATGAAGGCACATTCCCTACAAAAAAAGGGATGCTGCACAAGACAATTGTCTCCATGCACACCCCTTTTACTCGCTAATTATCGATTAATCAAAGATAAAAATTCGGAACGCAGCGTTGCATCCGTACGGAAAGAACCGCGCACTGCCGATGTGATCGTCTCGCTGCCGTACTTTTTGACACCTCTGGAGCACATGCACATATGTTCGCCCTCTACAACGACCATCACGCCGTGCGGCTTCAGCACTTCAGCGAGAATATCGGCGATTTCAGACGTTATTCTCTCCTGCACCTGCAACTTGCGGGTAATTACATCGACTAGACGAGCAAATTTGCTTAACCCCGCAACTTTACCGCTCGGTAAGTAGCCAACGTGCACTTTGCCGAAGAATGGCGCCATATGATGCTCGCATTGGCTGTAATAAATAATATCTTTAATAATCACCAATTCCTCGTGCTGCTCATCAAAGGTTACACCAAGAACGTCCCGCGGGTCCGCCTCATAGCCCGAAAATATTTCTTCATACATGCGCGTTACGCGTGCAGGTGTGTCCAGCAAGCCTTCCCGGTCCACATCTTCCCCGATCAATCGCAAAATTTCGCGCACATGCTGTTCAATCAGCTCACGATTCTCAGCTACTCTCGCATTTTTGTATTCGACTGATGCCAACTACTCCACTCTCCTCATTCATATCCTTTAGCCCATGCAGACTGTCAAAACCTTGATCCCGTCTCTCATAGCTCTACTGTCTTTATGTGCTTTGGTTAACAGCATCCCGCCCTGCCAAAGCGAAACGATAGGTGCAGCCAGCTCGACTGGGGTTAGCCCCTGCAGCGATAGCTCTCCTTGTTTCCGCCCTTCTTTCAGACAAGCCTCAATCTCTGTCTCCATCTCACTGAAAAAGCGGCTTAACGGCTTACGCAGCTCCTCTGAGGAGTCGCTAAGCTCTAACGCCAAGTTCCCGAAGAAACATCCCTTACGACACTCGTTCTCATCGCAGAAGCTTAACATGCGTTCAAACAATTCCAGCACGCGCTGCTTTGGCGATAGTTTAGTATTGCCCAGACTTGGCTCTAACACAGATTGCCGCATTTCATTGACCTTGCGCTCAATTACCTTCAAGCCCAGTTCTTCTTTGCTTTTAAAATGATAGTAAAAATTGCTTTTACATACCCCGCTGCTCGACAAAATGTCCTCTAGTCCCGTTCCTTGGTAGCCATGATCATGAAATAGATCCATCGCAGCTTCCAGAATGCGGTCTTTGTTGCTTGCCATCGACTAGCCACCTCTGAATCGTACTGGTATGTCCTAATTTTTACAAAACTTGACGATAATACGAAGGGCTCCTGCTCTCAGCCGATTGTTACGGTTAGATAGCAAAGCCCTTTGAAGGGGTACTCGCACCCCGTATTATTTCCACTTTTGGTTTTTCATCATTTGCTGCGCTTTGTTTAACTGCTGCTTATTCATGTTGTAGCCCATTTGCTTCGCCATTTTGGCTAGCATCTCGGGATTATTTTGCATAGATTCCAACTGCCTTTTCAAGTAAAACACACCGATAAAAAATCCCCCGACTAAGCCCACAATCAAAGTGAGAATAGGAATAAGATAACTCCACATAACGTTGCCCCCTGCAAGTGTTAATTGGTTACATTGCTTGCCTTATCATACCATTTCTACTTATCGCTTTACAAATGACTTGGCCATAAATTACAGAACTTGTTCAATAAAAACCGTCGTATGTTTGGCCAAATCAATTTCCTTAATATCCAGTTCTCTGTCCATCTGATCCTGCTTGACGATTCTGATGATCGGACGGCTCGGCAATCCGCGATGCTGACCAACGACGACCCCTGTCTCCCGATTCGATAGACGAACCGAAGCCCCAGTCGGATAGATGGAAATGATTTTCAGAAATTGAATCAACACATCGCGATCTAGCTTCGTCCCAGCCAGCGCCATCATATGCTCGCATGCCTCATAGGGCAGCATTCGGCGTCCCAAGGAAGTATCGAAGAGCAAGTTATCATACATGTTCGCAACAGCTGTAATTTTGGCATAAATATGTATTTCGTCGCTGGTTAAGCCTCTTGGAATGCCCTGGCCATTTAATTCTTCATGATGTTGGAAGGCGACATGGGCAATAAGCAAGCTGAATTCACGTTTGTTTTTCAAAAGCTCAAATCCGCGCCACGTATGGTGCTTCCTGCTGTCAGAAGATTCATCGTCATAGGTAAGCTCAACTTTCCCTACATCATGCAGAAGTGCGCCAATAGCAAGCTCTTTCAGCTGACTGTCATTAAACCCCATATTAATTCCTACGAGCACTGCCATCATACAGACGTTGGTAGCATGGACGTACATCTCGTTATCCTTGGTCCGAATGTCGGTCAGTTGGACGAGCACATCCCGATTTTTCATGACCTCATCGAGCAAAGTATTGATTGAAATGCTCATAGCGCGAGAGTTAAATTCCTTGCCGGATTGGAGCGCCGCGAAGGTTTGTCCCATTTGCTGCATAACGATACGTTTCGTTTCTTCTGAAATAATTTCGGGAATTTCCACATCTTGCAGGTTCGGATCCTTGATATAGATCATCGTAACACCGATTCGATTGAGCGTATTGATCATGAAAACCGTTAACTGCACGCCTTCTGAAAGCAAAATCGAACCATTGCTGGCAAATATCGTGCGACCTAAATATTGACCCGACTCAACGGAATCCAAATGTACATATTTCATAGGATCACTCCACGGTTAGTTATAGTTTGGATTCATATTCGGTCGTTCCATGCGATCATATGCGTTCTATGCGTTGCGTTCTATGCGTTCTGTGCGTTCTAAATCGAGCAAATGTATTTTCATGTCCAGTCCCCCGGCATACCCCACCAGGTCGCCGCTTACGCCAATAATGCGATGACATGGGATGATCACTGGAATCGGATTTTTATTATTCGCGCCGCCTACCGCTCTAACTACTTTGGGTGATTGAATCGCCTCAGCAATGTGCTTATAGGAAGCTGTTTCTCCGTATGGGACGGCAAGCAGTGCGGTCCACACTTTTTTCTGAAAATCCGTCCCCTGCAAATCCAGCTCTCCATCAAAACTTAACCTTTCGCCTATAAAATACTCCTCCAGCTGCTGCACGGTTGGCGCAAGGCTTGCTGCATCTTCTTGGAGCTCCGTCCCCTTGCCAAACCAACGGGAAATCCACTCTTGCAGGTCCTCTTGATTCTGAGCCAAGGTGCCGAAGGCGACACGGCACAGTCCTTTCGAGCTTGCAATGAGAACTAGCGCACCTATGGGTGTAGCAACTTCCGTATAAGACAGGAGGTTCGTAGCGGTCTGCTGATCGTGTGTCATGTCGGACTCTTCTCCCTTGTGATGACTGTCATCGCCTTCTCAATATCTAGCTGCACAGCTGGCTCCTGCTCGGCCTCCTGGGCTTTGTCCAGGGCAGCAGCGGCATCTTCGCCGCCTATGCGCCCGAGCGCCCACGCAGCCGTTGCCCTAATCTCAGGCCGCGGATCCTGTAGCAGCAGCTCAGTAAGGACAGGCACAGCCGAGCTGTCCTTGAAATTCCCCAGTGCGATGATCGCATTGCGCTGAATAGGCTTTTTGCCCCGCCAGGACGCCGCGATGCGTCCGTATTGCTCTTTGAAATCCTTGTTCGACATGGTGAGCAAGGGAATCAGAAGCGGCTTGACCTTCTCAGGGTCAGGCTCGAACTCCGGATGATGCGTCCAGTTCATCCCCTTGTTCTTCGGGCAGACGATCTGGCAGGTATCACAGCCATAGAGCCGGTTGCCGATCTTGAGCTTGTACTCATCAGCGATATATCCCTTCGTTTGGGTGATGAAGGAGATGCAGCGCGATGAGTTCAGTTGTCCCGGGCCAACGAGCGCTCCAGTAGGACAGGCGTCGATACAGATCGTGCAGTCGCCGCATTGATCCATCATCGGTGTATCAGGTCCAAACGGAATATTCGTGATAATTTCACCCAAATAGACCCATGAGCCCCATTCCGGCGTAATGACGGCGCAGTTTTTGGCGGACCAGCCGATGCCGGCCCGCTCCGCGACAGCCCGGTCGACCAGCACGCCGGTGTCGACCATGCTTTGCAATCGCGCGTCAGGCATGCGCTCCGCGATGAAAGCCTCCAGCTTCGCGAGTCGGTCGCGAAGCACATCATGGTAGTCGCTCCCCCAGGAGGAGCGCGAAATGATCCCCCGATACGCCCCTGGCTCGGATCGGGGCGGGTTAGCCAGCTTCGACGGGTATGCCACCGCGATGGAGATGATCGACCGCGGCACGTCGAAACTCAGCTCGGGATGTACCCGCTTCTCGATATCCGGCTCCTCGAAGCCGGATTCAAACCCCTTCTCGCGGTGACGGAGAAGGATGTCTTTCAGTTCTGTGAACGGCTCTGCTGACGTGAAGCCGATCTTATCTATACCGAGGGACGGCGCGGCTTCCACGATCTCTTGCTGTAGTTTTCTGACATCTGTCTCTGACGCTGCGACGATGGAAACCGCCAAAACACCTTCACCTCTTTTAGGTTCGTTTCTATGTTAAAGCTTAGCGGCCATGGCGAATGGCCACAGCACATACTCGGCCCGGCCTTGAATCAGGCTGGCCGGAACTTCCCCGAATCTGCGGCTGTCTGCACTCGCTGCCGCATGGCGGTTATCGCCCATCACGAAGACGCGGCCCTCCCCGATGTGCACCGGGCCGAAATCGCCGTCCTCGATGGGCGAATCCGTATACGGCTCGTCGACCTTCGCGCCGTTCACATACAAAGCGCCGCCTCGGCCTTGCACCTCGTCGCCTCCAACGGCTACCACCCTTTTCACTAAGAAAGGGTGCTGAGTAAAGGCGTACTCCTCCGTCTCCTTCAGGATGACGATTTCACCCCGTTGCGGCGATTTAAAGTAGGTAATCGCCTTGTTCACAAACAGCCATTCTCCTTCTTGCAGCGTCGGATCCATCGAATGTCCCCGAACCGTGGACAGATTAAATCCAAACTGATGCACAAGAATAACGACAAGAAGAGCTACAAGGATGGATTTGGTCCAATCCCACAGCTCATGGGTGAGGCTCCTTACCTCTGCCTGTTTGACATTCCTGGGCTGTGAAGCTGCTTGATTCGATTCATTGCGGCCTACAAAGAAGCTCATTTATGCTCCTCCGTTCCAATGCTTTTCCCACTGCTCGTAATAATGCATCACCAAGTCATCTTGAAATGGCGGGTTATCCGTACTTGCCAATTCCAAAATGGCGGCAAGTCCATCCTTCACTTTTGACTCAACAAGTGTTGAATAGTGATAATTCAGTTTATGACGTTCATATTCATCTTGATCTACGATATGCACGGAACGATCCGGCATTCGAATCACATCAAGGTCGTAGTCGATATAAGTCAGCACTTGGCCAGTCACATACATGGGAGACGCCACATTGCAGTAATATCTCACTCCTGTATCTTCAATAAGAGCAACAATATTAAACCATTGCTTGGGAAGGAAAAAAGAAACGCCCGGAATACGGCTGACCCATTCCTTACCGTCAGCTTCCTGAATCTTCGTCTGGCTGTTAATGAACACCATCATGTCTAGCTGGAGATGGTCGGCATGCAGGACGTGCGGCGGCACTCGCCAATTCGTGAGCCACATCCGATGTAAGTGTCCGTCATGCTTGAAGCTTTTTATCACATACGGCGCGAAATTATCCATGTCTCAAAGCTCCTCTATTGATAGCTGCCGATAAGTTCCCCTATTATATAGAAAAGCATATCTGACCCCCAAATGCAATGGCGGCACAGATATGCTTCCCTAGATTCAAATCTATTCGATTTCACTCACGTCACTTCGTGGCTACACGCTGACTTTCTTTACAATGCTCAAGCGGTGCGCCGCACGGGAAAAATCAGATGTACTATAACCTGCTGACTCATACACAGGGAGTACGACTTCATTATGGACGTCCACCGTTACCATAATTTTGTTCACGTTCCGTTGGAGGAACCTCATTTTCATTGCTTCGATCAAAGCTTTTCCGATACCTTTACGCTGATACTCTGTGGCAACTGCAATTCGATAGTAATAGCCATTGTTGTTATCGATGGTGCCAATAATCATGCCCACGATTTCTGATTCTTCTTGTGCAACCAGCACAAGCTCCGTATCCCAAGAAAGTTGACGAGCAAATGCTTCCATCGTTTCCTCATAGCAGGTTTCCGACAAAACATCCTGTAAAAGTGATGTCACCGAAGACGTATCACCAAGCTGAAATGAACGAACATGCATACGGTTCTCTCCCAATCCCCTATTCATTTGTTAGGATTAATTTTATGGTAATTTAGTAAATACGACAAAAAAGGACGGAATCCTGCTGAAAATGTGTTAAAATTCACAAAAATCTTTGTTTTTTTCTAAAAACCTCGTGAAAGCGCTTAAATGCAAGCGTTTTCAACAAATTGCGCGCGATTCGTCCACTTATCCCCTGGCTTGACGGGGATTGGAGATCGACCTGATGTGGGATTACCTGCATATTTGGATTGGAAACATCATTCGATGGAACGTGGAACACTGCGGAGGCATCTGCAACGATGAGAAACATCGTTCGGCATCCCCCGTGATACATTGAAGGCATCTCTAACGATGTAAATCATCCTTGCAGACCGCGTACGGCGCGAAGGTTGACCTTTTCTCATGCTGCAACGATGAGAAACATCATTCCGCATCCCCCGTGATACGTTGAAGGCATCTGTAACGATGTAAATCATCCTTGCAGACCGCTTACGGGCGCGAAGCTGACCTTTTCTCATCGTTGTTATCCGCGCATAGCGGAGGCGTCCTGCTTCAGCAAAAAAGCTACCCAGAATGTCTTTACAGACACTCATGGATAACTTTTATCAGGCTAAGTCGCTGTCGACTCTTTAACGACCACTTGCGGGCCGCGATATTTGTAGAAAAATGCCACGCCGATCAGCGCAAGTCCGTTGATGGCAAAAACCAGAGGGATGCCGAGCCAGCCGCCCAAGAAGCCACCGATGATCGGCCCGCTCATCGTCCCAAGCTGCGTAGCTGATTGGTTGAGGCTGAAGGCCCTGCCCCGAAAGCTGGGGTCGGTAAATTTCACAATCAATGCGTTTAACGCCGGATAGACGGCCGCGAAGAACAGCCCATAACTAAACCTCAGAATGCCAAACGCCAGCAAATGATGAGTGCCCAGCTGCAGCAGATTACCAATCCCTCCGCCTAGCAGCCCGATGAACAGTGTTTTGGAGTAGCTGAGCTTTTGCCCAAGCTTGCCCCATCGAGGCGCAGCGATGACTGTCGCTACACCAACCGCTGAGAAGATGATGCCTGAGCTTAGCGACGCAGAACTTTGGGTGCCTCCCATTTGGAGCACATAGATGGTAAGCAGCGGCTCAACGATCATGACCGAGGTAGCCACCAGCATGGTGACGCCGAGGATCATCATGAATGAGCGGTTGTGCGCAGCCGATTTCAAGTCATCCCAGACGCTGGAACGCACGGCTGAGCGGTTGAAGTTTTTCTCCTTGGCTCCGAATAGGCCGATGAAGGCCGCGACCAATACGACACAGCCAGACACCAGGAAAGACTCCCTGTTCCCTACCCAGTGGCTGACAAAACCGCCAACTAGAGGGCCAATCACGCTTCCAGCAGCCCCTGCCGTAGACATAACGCCAAGGGCGTAACCGACTTCTTTCTCCGGAGTGTTCGTGGCAACTAGCGCAATGGCGGCTGGAACGAAGCCGGCAAGCAGTCCCTGCAGGATTCGTACACCTAAGAACAAATAAGGATCATGCACGAAAAACGTCGCAAAATAAAGAACGCTTAAACTGAACCCTGAGCGGATGAGCATCGGTTTGCGACCATATTTGTCGGCAAGCGATCCCCAGTAGGGTGCAATTAAAGCGCTGGCAAGAAAAGTAATCCCAAATGTTATGCCCGACCATGCTTCGAGCCCTTTATCAATCCCAAGCTCCGTGTGCAGGAATATCGGCAAGAATGGAACCGATATGGTATAAGCCATCCCACAGAAAAAAACGCCGATCCACAATGTAACCAGATTTCGCTTCCAAGAAAATTCCATGTCATTTCCCCTCCTAATGATTTTTTCTGCACGTAAGTGCTCGTCCACTCTCTTATCTCTCCCGACAACCGCGAAACGATAACCTTATTTTATCATCTTTATCCCTATAGTAGAAATTTTAAATCAACCAAATAAAAAAGCCACCTGATTTCAGTGGCTCCGAGCTTTATATTCCCTCAATACTTTTTCTGTCACATGATAAACAATCATGTATAACGTGAACACGACAAGATACACAAAAGGTGAGTACCACAGCTTCCATCCATTAAACGTGAACACGTGACAAAGGCAGGCCAACCATTCAAATAATACGGACAGCCCCGAGAATACGCCCACATATATGATCCGGACTATACCTGTAAATTTCCATTTATCATAAAAATACAAAAAGATGTAGGTGTATGGAGGATAGCTAATATAGTAAATAACAATGTCCATCAGCTCATACTTGGAGCTATCATTTACATCGTACATATCGAAGGGTTTAACAGCAATCAGCGAATCAACCGACTGCGATATACATACTGTAAACACGGTATATACAGTAATCGCAATGGGAGAGAAACGTTTGGGCAGCAGAAAAGCGATGGTTACTGTGACAGCGAGTGAAATCAAGGTGAACCACTCATTGATATCAAAGCGTTCAGGTGGATACAGGATCATGGCTGTCACACTTTCCAAGCATTTTTCTAAAGACCAGGCAGAAGCAGGTTGATTCCAGCAAAGCGATATACCAGATCACCGCGGAATAACCGACGTTCCACCCCGTTAATTTCAAAATACCAAAGAGCTGAAATAAATGATAAGAACCCGTTAAGGCTGAAAACCAGATGCCTATATAGAGGATTTTGATCAGAAAACGTGTATTCGCCTGAAAAATAGGAACGAGCAGCCACAAGGTGGCAATCGGGAAAATAATGATTTGAACGAGCTTATAAAAGAAAAAGGCCGAATACGATTCGGTAAATTGTATCAATTTGAAATTATCTACAATCGCTGAGTGCAGTTGTTCAATCGCAATTAAGATGACCATGTAGTACACCCATTTTTCGAATCGGTCAAAAAGCTTGGGTATCTTTCTCAAGGAAACCACTGCGCCAATGGCTATCAATGTCGTGCAAACATTTAATAAGAACACGGTAGAAAAAACCTCCAATTAGGAAAAGTTTTACCTTACTATTCCCAGTTGAAGGCTCTGTATTCAATAAGTTATCCAATCGTAATCTTCCCTTCCGGGTAGCGATAATGCTCTTTCTCCGGCAGCGGAATCAAAATGTAGGCGAGTGTAACGGGCCCAAGCCGCCCAATGAACATCAGAACCGCAAGAAAAACCTTGCCGAATTCCGTCAACTGCGATGTTAACCCCATGGACATCCCTGCTGTCGCATAAGCCGATGTGACCTCAAACAATACGCCAAGGAACGGATAGCTCTCTGTTATGGTAAGAACAATGGTGGCAATGACAATTAATGAAAAGGAAAGCAGCGTAAATGTAATCGCCTTATAGATCCGATCCTTCGAAATACGCCGGCGGAACAGCACAATCTCCTCATTGCCTCGCATCATCGCGATGACGGCGCCGACAAGAATAACGAAGGTCGTCACCTTGATGCCCCCTCCGGAGGAACCAGGCGAAGCCCCGATAAACATCATGATAATGATGAAGAATTGCGTTGCCTGACGCATTAGTGGAATATCGATCGTATTAATGCCTGCTGAACGTGACGAAACGGACTGCAGCAGAGAGCTGAGCAGCTTGCCCATAGGCGAGAGAGGTTGCAGTGTATGCGTATTCGTGAACTCGAAAATAAGGATGACAAGAGCGCCGATGAATATGAGCGCAGCCGAAGCACTAAGCACCACCTTGCTGTGCAGGGTTAGCTTTCTATTCTTGGGATAGGTCAGCAAGTCGGAAATCACGATAAATCCGATTCCGCCTAGAATGACAAGAAGCATAGAGACGATGTTAATGACAGGATCTTCGACATAATGCATCAAACTACCGGGTCGGTCAGGCAAGCTGCCAAATAGATCGAACCCGGCATTGTTGAATATCGAGATGCTGTGGAAAATGCCGAAGTACACGGCCTGGCCGATAGGCATCTCAAACGACCAGCGAATCGCGTACAGCACAGCGCCAGCCAGCTCAATGTAGAGCGCGTAAATCAAGACTTTTCGCACAAGCCGAACGATCCCTTCCGTGGACTCATGGTTCATCGCTTCCTGCAGAATGAGACGCTCCTGGAAAGAGATGCGTCTGCGCAGAACGAGTGCAATGAGTGTGGACATGGTCATAAAACCAAGACCGCCAATTTGAACAAGAAGAATAAGTACAATTTCCCCAAAGTTTGATAAATGCGCGCCTGTATTGATCACAGACAACCCCGTTACACAGGTGGCAGAGGTTGCCATGAACAGGGCGTCGTTCCAGGTCATTTGGCCTTCCCCCTCTAAGGAAATGGGCAAAGACAGCAGGATAGACCCTACGAAAATGATCAAAACAAACCCAATAGCGAGCACTTGAGGGGGACTTAAGCGGAATTTCTTTCTCGAATTATTTATCATTGCGGGCAGCTCCGTAAGTAAATGAGTTTGCGATCATTGTATAATTTGGTAGAAGCAATGTAAAGAACTGTCAGTTTAAGAGGAATCCTCGCCTCATTCTAAGACTTTCCACCTAAATTATAAGTCGTAGAGGCAGGAATAAGCCCCTCCCTAGTAGAACACTTCATTGGAATCATGCGTTAAGTTAAGCCCGTAGCGGAGGTAGTTTTGGCCATGTCCATAGACCGAAGATTAATAAATGAATCTTTATTTATACAAGCTTTTGAATATGCTCCGATCGGCATGGTTCTCGTTGCATTGAATGGGCGCTTTCTCAAAGCTAATCCAGCTATTTGCTCCATCCTAGGGTATTCGGAGTTGGAGTTGTCCACCCTGACTTTTCAGGAGATCACCCATCCGGAGGACTTGGTCCTTGATCTACAATTAATGACAGAACTGCTTGCAGGCAAACGGGATTCCTACCAAATGGAAAAAAGGTACTTTCATAAAGACGGACGTATCGTCTGGTCTCTATTGGCTGTTTCCCTTGCTCAAGATGAGGATAGTCATTCGCCCTTCTTCGTATCTCAAATTATCGATATCAGCGATCGAAAGCAAGCGGAAATCGAGCTGCGGGAGAAAGAACGCCTTCTCCATGAAAAGGACGCCCACTATCGTGTCAGCATGATGATACATTTAGAACAGGTTCATGAACTATATCGTATTATTTCCGATCATGCTCTGGACATCATTACAATTGCCTCACCAGAGGGTGTAACTCGTCATATTTCTCCGGCTGTACGTAATTTGCTTGGCTATGAAATGGACGAAATCGTAGGAAATAGAATGATGGATCTTTGGCATCCGGATGATCTGCTTGCTTTGGATGAGCGCTGTCTCCTTAAAAACTCGGATGTCGATATGTTTATATGCCGTGTTCGTCATAAACAGGGCCATTACGTTTGGTTCGAAACGACTGTCAAAATGATTCGCAATGAAGCCGGCGATGTCGAGAAGATCGTTGCCGTCGGCCGAGATATTACGAAACGTAAACAAGCCGAAGATGAACTCTGCTCGACTAAGGAAAGACTTGAATCTTTCATCAAGAACAATGGGGACGCGATTTGGGTCATCGACCGTGACGAAAAGGTCGTTGAAGCCAATGCGGCATTCGGTAAGCTTTTTCAGTGGAAATCAGAAGAAATTATTCATCAATCGCTGCCCATTACCCCACCAAATCTCGTTGATCAGACAAGGGCACTTCACGAACAGGTCCTCTCCGGGCAATCGGTGATCGGTTTCGAAACGATTAGACTGCGCAAAGACGGAACTATGGTTGATGTGAGCACGACGCTATCTCCTATTCATGACACGACTGGCCATATTATTGGCATAGCTGGTACCTGTCACGACATTACGGAAAAGAAACAGGCTGAGCAGTTGCTAATTAACTCGGAGAAGCTGTCTATCGCTGGTCAATTGGCTGCGGGAATCGCCCATGAGATCCGCAATCCGATCACAGCGATTAAAGGCTTCATTCAGCTCATGAAATCAGGGGTTTCCGAGAAGAAATTGTATTATGAGATTATGTCATCGGAGATCGAGCGTATCGAAATGATTCTCAGCGAGCTGCTAATTCTGGCTAAGCCTCAGATGATCCACTCCGATCGCAAAGATATTCGCAATATTCTTGCTCAAGTCACTACATTGCTAGAATCCCAAGCGATTCTTAATAATGTCGAAATCATAACGGAATGTGAATCTGGTCTTTCCCCGATTTTGTGCGATCAGAATCAATTGAAGCAGGTTTGCATTAATTTCATTAAGAACGCGATAGAGGCTATGTCACTTGGCGGAACCCTCCTCATTCAAGTGAAAACATGGAACGAGAACAGCCTCATTCTGCGTTTCATCGATCATGGTTGCGGAATCCCCGAGCACATTTTGTCGAAGCTTGGACAGCCCTTCTACACAACTAAGGAGAAAGGCACAGGCCTTGGATTCATGGTCAGCAAAAAAATTATTGAAAGCCACCATGGAACGGTAAGCGTATTCAGTAAAGAGAATGAAGGAACAACGGTCGAAGTTTGCCTTCCAACTTTTAGCTAGTTATGTGCTATCAGAGACTTAGAGCCATTCTGCCTCCAGGATGGCTCTTTCTCTACCCTACTTAACTTCACCTACATCTTTGACTATCGGATTTACATGCACGTTCACTTCCGCCTTGGCGAATACCTCTCCCCAACGATCATCTACCTTCTTCCATGCTTCATATTCATGAGCACGTGCGAACAAACCAAGTCCAATTGGATCGATTTGGTGCTTCTGAAATTTGTCGGTAAGTTCTTTCATCTGCTTGTCCAGTTGCGTCTTGATCATCTTCTCCAGTTTCTTGCCCTCCTTATCTGCATCCAAAGCAAATAACTTCTCTGTTATGAAAATAGGCAGATTCAGCACGACATCGAAATGGAACTGATCTTGCGAATAAGTCACCTTCACTTTCCTCGTAAAATGGAGGATATAAAAAGTGACCGCTCCTTCCGAAAAAAGGTCGTCACTACTCTCTTCCGGCAAATGAAGGGTAAAGGAAAGGCTTCCTTCTATCCCTCCTTGAAGCAATAGCAGAAGTTGATTTTCTCTAGAGTTCAACTTCTCTACATATTTTCCTTTCTTATTCAGCAGTGCGGTTCCCGTCGCGACAATTTCTCCATTTTTGCGTAATTGCGGCAGGTATGGCGTTATCCCCTTCTCATACACCTGACTGTGCAGATTATGCAGGGTTGTCGCCGTAATCAGATTTCTTTCCTTCGCTGTATCAATTAGCGTAGCCACATGCAGAGGAAGCCTCCGTTTATTCGGGGGCTTAAAGAACATGATGTCCTCAACCGGACCGTCGACAGCAATAACCTTCGCCAAAATATTCGATTTGGAATCTCGGAAACAGATATCCAGCATCTTAAGCCATCCCTCATGCTCTAAAACGCGCGATCCAACGAGAATACTTTGGACCTTACCAGAACTTATAAGCGCTGAAACACGAGCATCCAATTCGTTTCTTGCTCCTCTCACAGTTGGGGAATACACCTTGGTTTGCTCATTTTTTTCCTTCGCCTCCTTATTAAATACCGGGCTTGAAGAATAAAACACAAGATGATTGTCCTTATCCAGATCAATACCTAACATAAGAAGAAGGGAGATGTCCTCCAAGTCAACCCGATCATCACATCCTGGAAGTACCAACAGCACAGCAATCAGGAGCAACATAGCTCGTCGAAACCGCATCAATTCCGCCACCTTGCTATTCGATTCTTCACCATAAGAAGTCCCCATAAACCAAAAGGAAGCAAGTAAGCTATGACCACTCCTAGCTGATTAAAACGTGCGATCCAAACTTTACTTTGGTGCCAACTCAGATCCCAAAAGAAGGTGAGCACGATCATGCCAGCCAGCATAATAATCATATGTGCATTCGTTTTCCCCCTTGCAACCAATTGTTCCGTGCATTGCACGGCAATAAGAAGTGCAGGAAACCACGTTTTACAAATGAGGAGTACATACACGGATAAAAAGATAATATCGAATCTCTCCAGAAAACGAAATTCAATGATTTTCGCAGCGGAAAGCGGTGATAGCGGATATTGGGTGATTTCGTCCGGGCTGAAGACAACAAAACAAATGATCGTCACAAATAAGTAAACCGCAAGAGTTAGGGTGTTAGCGATTACCACGTTGGCGGAAGCTGTCTTCTTATTTTCTAAATAAGGGTAAAAAAACAACACCCCTTCAAATCCCAAAAAGGAAAGGATCGTTGAGCTTACACTGTGCCAGACCGGCATCCAACCTTCTTTTAGAACCGGTAGAAGATTTATCCAATTTGCCTCCTTAAATACATATAGCAGGATGAACGGCATCCAAATGGTGCTTAAAATTACGACTTCCGCGAAACGTCCTAAACTTCGGACGCCTCCCTTCACGACCATAAAGGCTGGTACAACAAACAGCAACATGAGCACATACGTATAAGATTGCTGCATGATCCACGTTTTGATGAGAAGAGCCATTCTGCTAAAAATTAAATAGGCGAACATCATCATATAGGCCGCAAAGATTACGGTTAAAAGAGTGCCGGACCATTTGCCAAAGTGATGCCTCACCAATTGAATAACGGTGCCATTTGGGTATTTCTTCATAACTTGGATCATCGCCAGACTCGCCAATACGGAACATACCCAGCCCCCAAAAATGGCGATCCACCCATCTGTACCGCTAATTTCCGCCAAAACGGATGGCATCGTTATCACGCCTACCCCTACCTGCATCCCATGAATCAAAAAGATAAACTGTAAACGTGTTATTTTGTTGTTTTCATAGGTATTTCCTGTTTGTGGCATTAGTTGTCATCACCTTCTGCGCGTTTTGGAGCCATCTTCTTTTTCTGAAGAGTTCTTATACTTTGGGGGCGCATAACCATCTTCCACAGTGGCAGGCGTACGAAACTGTCTTTCCAATCCTCTAGTCGTAGGGGAGCAATCGGTGAGGTATAGGACTGACCAAGTGATTTTAAATTTACGAGATGCGCGACCAGAACCATGTATCCTGCTATGATCCCGACGATGCCAAATATCGAGGCAATAATCATCATAGGAAATCGAATCAACCGAATGGAAGAGGCCATGTCATAGTTAGGCAGAATAAAGGAAGCCACTGCTGTAGAGGCCACAATCACGACCATAAGGTTGCTGACGAGCCCGGCTTGAACTGCCGCTTGTCCGATGACAATCCCACCAACGATGCCTACCGTCTGGCCCACAGGAGCTGGCAATCGAATACCGGCTTCACGGAGCATTTCGAGCATAATCTCCATAATTAATGCTTCGATAAGCGGCGGATATGGAACAGCTGCCCTAAATTCACCAATAGATAAAATGAGATCTAAAGGAATCACTTCATGATTGAAGGAAATGCAGGCAATATAGATACCTGGCAGGAAGGCAGCAACAAAACAGGCCAATATGCGCAGCAGCCGAAGGAAAGTCGCAATGGGCCAACGCATGCTGTAATCGTCAATCCCCTGAAAAAAAGAGACAAGACTCATCGGCGCAACCAAGACACTCGACGAGCGGTCCAACACCACACAAATTCTTCCTTGCAAAATTTGAGAAGCTGCCGTATCCGGACGTTCTGTCGTAACAAATTGCGGGAACAAGGAGAAGGTATTATCCTCGATATATTCAGCTAGTTCTCCTGTATTTAGGATGCAATCCACATCCAGCTTCGTAATCCTGTTTTCCATTTCCTGCAATAGTTCTGGCAAAGCAACATCTTCTAAATACAAAATAGAAACCTTGCTGCTAGCTCTTCGACCAACGTAGTACTCCTTAATTTTCAGTTCCGTGCTGCTGATATACCGGCGGATTAATGCAATATTTTGACCGTCTGTCTCGACGAATCCTTGGTGAGCTCCTTTTAAAGACGCTTCGATCTGCGAATCCGTAATTGCTCTCTGAGGCCAACCCTGCGTATCCATGGCATAGGCATGAGGCAGCCCATCAATGAACAGGACGCTATACCCGTGCAAGATGGATGTCTCTATTTGCTCCCATGTCGTTATCGTGATCATAAGTCCAAGCGTTACAGGCAGTTCACCATCTACTGCTTCCACCTTGTGAAACATGAGCTGGTGCAGGACATTGTTGTTAATGGCATTTTTATCTACAAGTCCGGACAGATACACAAGTGCAGCTTGACTCTCCGTTTGTTTATAAACGAAAGTGCGGACAACCAAATCTGGTGTTTTGTTAAAAATCGCTTGTAGTGCCATTACATTCTCTGTAAGAGTTGTATGCAGCAAGTTGCTCGCTGGTGCAAAATTGCTGTTCTGCCCCGGTTCGGCCGCTTGAATGAATATTCGGTTCGTCCAGCGAAATAATCGGCGAACAAAACTCATCATGTACACCCTCTTACCTCATCCATTGTTGTCGTCTCATTTTCCCTTGAATTTCCATGGATTATTCATGCTTTTTTCACTGGACTAGAGAAATTCAGCTTTCTGCAAATAACGTGTATAAAAAGTGGAAAAATTTCGGATGTTATAGAAGGAATGCGAGGTGAAACCATGTCTACCCACGAGGAATCCAATTCAGAATATCCGCGGAAAATCCGCGACTTCCAAGTACTAAGCACGATAAAGCCCAGTGAATGGACGGAAATTGAACTCCACAACAGCCACAGGCAAATGAGCGATTTATCCCCTTGGCTCAATGAGCAGGGCACCCATATCCACAGTCAAGTCATTCAGGAAATCGAACGTCGCGGCGTCTGACTTAGTAAACATAGATGTTGCTTTATTATCGAAATTCCTTCATAATGAAGAAGTTGAATCTACATAATTTTAGGAGGTATTTATACAATGGCACATCAACTACCAGCTCTTCCTTATGCGAACGATGCACTTGAGCCACACATCGATGCTAAAACGATGGAAATTCACCACGATCGTCACCATAACGCTTACGTGACTAACTTGAATGCAGCTTTGGACAAGCATCCTGCTCTGCATGATAAATCCCTTAACGACCTGATCGCTGACCTGAACAGCCTTCCTGAAGATATTCGCACTGCTGTTCGCAACAACGGCGGCGGACACGCGAACCACTCCCTATTCTGGGAAGTCATCGGACCAGAAGCTGGCGGAGCACCTACAGGTACGCTTGCAGCAGCTATTGAGAGCGAGCTTGGCGGTTTTGACAAATTCAAAGCTGACTTCGCTGCAGCAGCAACAACACGCTTTGGTTCTGGCTGGGCTTTCCTAGCTGTTGACAAAGCTGGCAAATTGAAAGTATACAGCTTGCCTAACCAAGACAGCCCGATCATGGAAGGCGAAACGCCAATCCTTGGTCTTGATGTTTGGGAGCACGCTTACTACCTGAACTACCAAAACAAACGTCCTGATTACATCGCAGCGTTCTGGAACGTTGTGAACTGGGCTGAAGTTGGCAATCGTTACGACGCTGCGAAATAAGCTAGCCATACAAGGAGCTGTCCTACGAGTAGATCTTTCTACTTGGGGGCAGCTCTTTTTTATTTGAGGCACAGGGTGGTGACCTAGCGACATCCTCCTTTGGGACTATTAATGATGGAAATTGTTTACGGGTTTTCGGGAAAGTAGTACGATAACGGTAACCAATATTATCCTGAAATGAGATGAGAGCCCGGTGAAAACAATCGTCCCCCTACTTCAAAACGTTCCTCTTTTTCAAGAACTCTCACAAGCTGATTTATTAGGCATTGCCCCTCTATTCGTAGAAAAGAAAGTGAAGAAGGGCAGCATTCTATTCTTGGAAGGCGATGCAGGCGAGGAGCTATTCCTGATCAAATCAGGTGTCGTCAAAATATATCGGTTGGATGAAGCTAAGGAAATCATTCTGGCTTTGTTTCGGGACGGGGATTTTTTTGGCGAAATGTCTCTAATAAGCGCTGGGCTTACCCGATCGGCAACCGCTGAAACGCTGGAAGCCTGCACACTCTATGCTTTGAAACGCACCTCCTTCGTGCAATACATGGAAAAGAGCCCCAGGCTATGCCTAAAGCTCTTGGAAACCACTATGGGGCGACTTCGTCAAGCCAATGACCAAATCTACGATCTAACGTTTCTGGGTGTACGCTCACGAATCATTAAAACGATCATCCGCCTGTCCGAGCAGCATGGTATTCCTGCACAGGACGGCCTTCTGATTAATGTCAAACTGACTCATCAGCAGCTCGCCAATATGGTTGGCACCGTGCGAGAGTCCGTTACCAAAGTGCTGCAAGAGCTGCAGGACGATGACCTCATACAAATCGATAAAAAATTAATCACATTAATCAATGTGGATGCTATTAAGGCCGAAATTCGCTAATACCTGAGGATTAGGAAGCCATTGAGCATTGGAGAGGTGGGTCATTGGGTCATTGGACCAGTGGATCAGGGATCAGGGGATCAGGGAGCACCTACTCGTTGCTCTCCTGCCACTCTTTCATAATCCGAATGAACACATTCGGGAAAGCGTATTGCTGCAGCTCATCCGGGCCAACCCAGCGGTAATGGAACGGGATCCATTCTCCCCCGCTTGTGGGGTGGCTCAGGCTGGTCAGCTTCGCGCGAAATACTTTCATTTTCCAAACAATATGGCTGAAAATATGTTCCGTATCCATGAACCATTCGCCAGGCTGGATGATGATTTGCTCTTGGTCTGCAAGCGCTTTGCGCAGCACATCCTTGTTCTCCTCATCGGCGAGCCATCCTTCAGACTCCCAAGACACATGCGGCAGCTCCCACATACGGGCGAGCAAACCCTCCTGCGGACGCTGTCTGATCAGCCATTTCCCCTCATTCTCGCCCGTGCCTTCGATCAAAGCCACTGCCCGCAGCTCAGGACGAGGCGGCTTGGCTTTTTTCTTGATGGGCAGGGCTTCTTCCATGCCGGCTTCACGCGCAGAGCAATGCGCCATGACGGGACACGTCAAGCAGTGCGGCGACCGAGGCGTGCATACCATGGCCCCAAGCTCCATCAGCGCTTGATTAAAGTCACTCGCTGTTCCTTCCAGAATCAGCTCGCGCGCCAGCTTCTCCATGCGGGTCCGAGTCGCCGGCTTCATAATATCTTCTTCAATAAGGAAATAACGCGACAACACACGCATGACATTACCGTCTACAGCCGGCTCCGGCTTATTGTAGGCGATGCTTAGAACCGCTCCAGACGTATAGGGACCAACACCTTTTAACGATGAAATCTCTTCTTTCGTCTGTGGAACGATGCCGCCATAACGCTCGTGAACTTCACGTACCGCATTTTGAAGATTCCTCGCACGCGAATAATAGCCTAGTCCCTCCCAGGCTTTCAGAACATTCTCCTCAGGTGCAGTCGCAAGGGCTTCTACCGTTGGAAATTGATCGATGAACCGGTGGAAATAAGGAATGACCGTATCCACTCGGGTTTGCTGCAGCATGACTTCGGAAATCCATATATAATAAGGGTTTTTACTTCTTCGCCATGGTAAATCACGTTTGTGCGTATGGTACCAATCCAGTAAATTTGTGGAAAAATAAAGCATTTGTTCTTGACTGTACATGAGCTCTCCTTCTCTATGGGGCGCGTTCCAGTTATAATGAATGAATGGACATGACTCCATTATACGAGAATTGCGGAACATAAAACTAGAGGTGAATGTATGCAAAACGAGAAGCAAGTACATAAAAGGAAATTATGGATCGGCGAAGCACGTGCCCTCCTCCCTCTGCTCTTCATCTGGGGTGCGGAGTGGATATTCAGTGCGCTTGTGGATATAGCGATCTATTGGCACGACCTGGATTGGCTCAAACAGGCCGCACTCCTTACGGCTGTCATAGCGAGCTTGGTGCAGCTATGGAGTTTGCGGAAGGATTTCCGCGCTGACGGGGAAGGCTTGAAGGACCAGAGCGGCTGGGGGCACCCGGCTCTGCTGCTGCTGACAGGCGTGATGCTGATCGCTGCTATCGCTTTGCTCGAGGCAATTGGCGCTATCGGGCCTTTATTCGCCCCTGTGCTGCGAGCTTTCATTCTCGCGATTGGATTTGTACAGATCGGGCTGCTTCTGGGCAGACCTTTGATTTATTTGGGATTGTGGCTGTTCGCCCTGTCCGCTGTGATGGGCGTGTGGTATTTAGGTTATTCCGCCGTCATACTCGAGGGCATGGGCGGTATCAGTCTGATCGTAAGCGGATATATGCTGCGCGTTTGGGGGCGTTAGGATGGATAGGACATCCGCTATGGAAGAAGCCATGCTGCGTACAGCATGGCGGAGAAGAATTGGCGCACTCTTCGTTGCGCCGATGGTGCTCGCGTTAGCCGCGTGCGGCGGGGCTTCAAGTGGCGAAGCCACACCGAAGCCTCCAGCAGCCACCGCAGCAAGCGAGAGCAACCCTGCGTTCGTGAAGGCGCAGGAGCTCTTCACAGCGAACAAGTGCATCAGCTGCCACGGCGTTGATCTGGCTGGCAGAGCCGGTGCCAAGACCAATTTGACAAAGGTCGGCAGCCAAATGACCAAAGAGCAAATTGCGGGCCAGATCAAAAACGGCGGCGGCGGCATGCCTGCGTACAGCAGTAAGCTGTCCGAAGAAGAAGTTGGACTGCTGAGCGACTGGCTCAGCTCCAAAAAATAGCAGCCCTAGAGCTGCTCCACAATCGCGTAGGCGGCAGCCATCGATTCCGTATGCGTAATGCTGATATGGATGCGGTGGCTGCCTATTAAGCCTGCCCGCAGCAGCGCTTCCTCGCGCACGTGGCATACCGGTTTGCCTAGCCCATCGGGCAGCACCTCTACATCCTGAAAGCCAATCTGCTTGCCGATGCCGCAGCCGATTGCTTTGACAACAGCTTCCTTTGCCGCAAAACGGCCCGAAGCAAACTCCGCTAACCGTCCTCGCCGTTTATGCGCAAGCTCTCTCTCCTGAGGCGTCAAAATCCGTTCCAGAAACCTCTCGCCCGCTGAACCTTCCAGCATCTTGCGCACTCGCGCAATTTCCACTAAATCCGTTCCGACGCCAATAATCATCGCCCGTGAGCACCACTTTTCTGCTGCGTTTTGCGTCCACTGTACACGATTCGGTCCTCACGGTCAAGGGGACTGTTTACTTACAGGGTGTTTGCAGGGTGCATCTAAGTTACTTACAAACCACTTCTAGTTACTTCCAGGTAAGTAAGTTACCCTATTTTCAGTTCTTCTGCCAAGCAGGAACTAGGCGTATACTGTACATAGATTAAATGCTGGGAGGCCTACATTAATGAGAATAATGCCACTTGAAAAACGTGGAATATCGAATAGCCGAATTGCTTTTGGATGTATGAGCCTTGGCGGGGATTGGACAGCAGCTCCCTTGACCAAAGAAGATTATATCGTTGCTGAGAAAGCTGTGGAAGCTGCGCTTTCCATTGGCATTACCATGTTCGATCATGCGGATATTTATAAAAGAGGAAAGTCCGAGGTTGTCTTCGGGGAAGTCCTTAAGAAAAGACCCGATCTTCGCGATCAAATCATTCTCCAATCCAAAGTGGGCATTCGTTTCCAGGATGATGTGCATCCACAGCGTTTTGATTTTAGCAAAAATCACATGATTCCCGCCGTCGATGGCATTCTTAGCCGTCTAGGCGTGGAGCACCTGGATGTCCTGCTGCTTCACCGTCCAGATCCACTTATGGATCCGGAAGAGATCGCAGAAGCTTTTAATCTTTTGCGCTCTTCTGGCAAAGTGCGTCACTTCGGCGTCTCCAATATGACCGCTGCACAAATGCGCTTCATTCAAAATTCCTTGCCGGAACCGCTTGTCGTGAACCAGCTGGAATTAAGCTTGGCACGCCTGGACTGGATTGAACAAGGTATCCTTGTCAATCAAAAGGCCGGCGTAGGCGTCAATTTCGCCGATGGCATCCTAGAGCACTGCCAGATGGCAGATATTCAAATTCAGGCTTGGGGCCCGCTGGCTAAAGGCATCTTCTCCGGCAAAGTGTTGGAAAATGCGCCGGACAACGTCGTAAAAACGTCAGCCCTCGTTAAGCAACTGGCTGCCGAAAAAGAAACAAGCTTAGAAGCCATCGTGCTTGGCTGGTTAATGAAGCATCCGGCTCGCATTCAGCCGGTTATCGGCACTTCATCTGTTGAACGCATACTGGCTAGCCAAGATGCGATCCGCGTCTCTGAAAATATGACACGCGAAGAGTGGTATACGCTGCTTGAGAGCTCACGTGGTGTGCGCGTTCCATAGGCTCCACGCACGCTTGCTTGCATGCGAGCTCTCCCGCTCGTGCAAATAGATGGAATTCCTATCGCTAAATTCTTGGGTGTTGCGGCCACTCGGTCGCTCCCTTGAAGATCACTCCAGAGCAAACAAACAACCCCCGACCTGAAAAGGCCGGGGGTATTTATTTTACAGGCTTAAACACCCGGAATCGGAATGCGTTTATGCTCCGTTTTGAGATATTGCTTCTCCAGCTTCTCTTGGACGGCTGGATCGATTTGCTTGCCTTCCAAGTAGTCGCTGTTATCGCCATATGTAATGCCGAGCTCATTCTCATCCGTCTGACCGTCCCATAGGCCGGCAGTCGGCGCTTTATCCAGAACGCTTTGCGGAACGCCTAGCTTCGCTGCAAGAGCACGCACCTGCCGCTTATTCAGCGTGCTCAGCGGTGTGATGTCGACGGCGCCGTCGCCATATTTGGTAAAGAACCCCGTAATCGCTTCGGAGGCATGGTCTGTGCCCACAACGATTAATCCCAGTTCAAAAGCAAGAGCATACTGCATCACCATGCGCGTCCGCGCTTTGATGTTGCCTTTGCCGCCACGGCTTACATGCTGATGAACGCCGATATGCTTGAGCCCGTACTCGACCTCAATGGCAATTTCGTCGACAGCTTCTTCAATATTGTTCTCGATTTGATATTTCAAATCGAATGCTTTGGCCACCGCGTAGCTATCTTCGATGTCTACTTGCTGACCGTATGGTTGAAATACGCCGACCGTCTTGTACTCGGTGCCTTTCTC
Source organism: Paenibacillus sp. J22R67 (assembly GCF_059692175.1). NCBI lineage: Bacteria > Bacillati > Bacillota > Bacilli > Caryophanales > Paenibacillaceae > Paenibacillus > Paenibacillus sp. J22R67. The sequence goes on from NZ_JCAUAX010000010.1 coordinate 74,536, forward strand.
CGCAGTCAGCTCGTCTGTTGCCTGCTTGCACAAACCTGTCGCTACAGCGCTGTCGATTCCGCCGCTGATTGCGATCAGCAGACCGTTTGCTTTCGCGCCAAGCACATAATTTTTCAGAAAGTCCACACGTTTGCGGATTTCTTCGTCACTATCAATTTCCGGCTTAACCCCAAGCTTCGCGATAATTTCTGCTTGCAAACTCATGCCTCTCTCCACCTTTTCTATAGTGTGAAACACAACCTTCTTTGAAATCTAGTATAGACTTTCAACCCCAAAATTTCAAAGAATAATCGCATTTTTCTGCCCATAAAAAGGAAAAGACCCGCCATGCATCAGCTGCAATAGCGGGTCTTGATTCCTTATTTGCAATATTCGTTGAAAGCACCGATCAAATCGCCAGCGATCATATCAGCGGAACGGTCTTCAATTTGGTGACGTTGGATGAAGTGAGTAAGCTCACCATTCTTGAACAATGCGATGGATGGGGATGATGGCGGGTATGGTGCCAAATACTCACGAGCCTTCGCTGTTGCATCCTTCTCTTGACCTGCGAACACAGTGTATGTGTACGTTGGCAGTGTATCATTTTGAAGCGCTTTGGCTACACCCGGACGACATTGACCTGCTGCACATCCGCAAACGGAATTGATAACTAGCAGCATCGTGCCATCTTTGGACTTCTCAATCGCTTCGTCCACTTGCTCCGGAGTCAGAAGCTCCGTAATTCCCAGACGAGTCAAATCTTCCCTCATCGGTTTAACCATATCTTTCATGTAAGAATCAAAAGACATTGCCATATGTTCCACCCCTTAGGATTTAATAGTTACTCTCAAAACGTAATCGTTACAACTTATATTATACATCCGATGGCGGCGAATGCAAAGTACTAGTCGACCTGTTCCATTAATTCGCAGGGAATACTTGAACCATTTTAATCTGATACGGTTTCTCCGTATAGTACCAGAAGATGCCTAGCTCATCTTCTGTTCCTTCATAATTGGCATACATATCAATAGCTTTATTATTGCCATCACCGCCAAAATTAGCCGTTACTTGCTTGCCCACGAGGCGCTGCGCGCCTTTCCCCATGTAAGTCTGATTCACCCCGCCAAAACTCGGGTCTGCGCATTCGCTTTGCACATACAAATTGTTACCCTGCTTATAGTACGTCCAAACAACGGAATAATTGCCCACCCTGGTGGTCATGGTCTGTTTCTGTTCACTAATATTCGTAAGTTTGATTGGGTCTTTAGCGTCTTTATGCTCTTCTACAAGATGACTGGCTATAAAATGGATAATAGTATCCTCATTAATCTCCATACTTATAGGCCGTTCAAATCGAAAAATGGTCTCGGTAGGGTCATCCTCATTATACTGAAAACCCCCTTCCAGTTTTGTTCCATTCATATCGATCGCATAGTTCATATAAGGAAATCTTGCGTATTTCTCATGCTTGGCAATGATTCGAATTTGCGTAGGTGTTATTACCATTTCTTTGAGGAGCATAGCAACCCCTGATTCCATCATTGGAATGTTCATTTCGCGCTTTATCGTCCCGCTAAGCATCTGTTTTTTATCCAGGTGAAGCTTGTAAGTCCACTCGTTATCGAACCTTCTAGACTCTTTCGTATAACTAAGTTTATAGACAATACCTGCTGACTTCAGTTCTTCTGCGCTGTAAAACTGTTGTCCTGTATACTCCCCGTGCTCCCCTGGCGCTCCGAATGCACCAATACTGGCTTCCTTCAAAAGAACTCCGTCTTTATAGACAGCAATGTGAGGAAATGCGACGGCTTTCGCCTCGTCGTTTTGGAATGTAATCGCAGACTTGAATAGCATCTTCTCCCCTTGCTCAAAAGTTTGCAGCTTCAAATTTTCAATGCCGTCTTGACGAATCGTATATTCCCCCACTTGCCCCTCTGTAGGATTAAAATCTATTTCACGCTCTACGGAGGAAAAAGCTTGCAGCTTCTGAGCCGTTAACTGCACCTCAGCATCCTGCTGCGAGGGGGTCCACTCCGTTTCGAAATACCCATTCATGGATTGGGTAGCTTCCTCCCACCTTTGATAATGATTGCCCTCAATGATTTTCCCTTGGCTATCCTTCATGGTCATTTGGGAAAAATATAAATCCTTCGCTGAATTTACTTCACTGCTCAGACTGTATAAAATAACCGTTCGATTATCGTCGACAATGGCTTTATTGATCGTAAGCTTAATACCCTGCTGCGTGACTGACTCATCCATCACTTGTCCAAGTCCCATTTGCATAGCTGACCCTATGCCGATGCGGTGCGCGAAAAATTGCTCCCAATTCATGGACATCGCCGCATAGACCGGCGTTGCGGCCAGAATAGCTGCTAGTACGGCAATTGCTCAAGCAGATGGGCGCATTCCGACGCTAACTCCTTTTCTGCAAAAATGGCATCCAGCGTTTTCGCCGATACAAGAGCTTGAGCTTGCTGCCATTTGACTTGCTTCGCATGGTCTCGCGAGTCCTTTTTCAGATTGTTTAGACACTGATTGACGGCTACTCGCAAGATCCATGTCTTCAAGTGCTCGACTTGACGCCACTGATGTTTAAATACATTCATAAATACTTCCTGGCATACATCTTCAGCGTCTGCTTCATTCTGCAGCATGTAATAACAAGTTCGATAAACTTCTTTGTTATATAAGTGGAATAATTCCTTTTCAGTCACTCACTCCTCTCTTTACCCCTATAAACAATTCCAATTGGTAAAAGGTTCATTTTTCACAAAAAAAAAGACCTCCCGAATACGATCGGCAGGTCTCTATAGCTGTATGAAAATTTGGCCTGTGTCTATGCCTCATCCTTCTTCTTCTTACTAGAAGCCTCTCCCGGCTCAAATGAAACATCCTTATCCGGATGCGTAAAAATTCCGCTTTGCGGCAAGATGCCTTCTTCGAAATATTCGCGGTTCTCGGCGCTTTGAAACCCAATGTCCTTATACGGATGAACCCATTCATCGCCTGCCATGACTTCGGGATCGGTCTCAGCCGTCCACTGCTCCAGCGGGGAATTATCCGATTCGTACTCATGATCACCGATGACGACACCGTGTTCGTTCACGAACGCCTCACGCGGACCGCGCCCCTGCTCAAATTGCGGGAGAAAATCGATCTCGAACGGATCGAGATTGCTTTGGTCCTCAGCGGACTCAGCTGCCTTCTTCGGATCCTTGCTCATGTCGATGGCCGGTTGGGTCCGTCCAGTTTTTTGTCCACAAAGCCCTCTTTACCTGCGCCTGATGACTTCTCGCGTTCCTTGTTTTGCTGCTCTTGTTGAATTTGGGTTTTGGAATCGTTTTGACTCATTAAACTCAGCTCCCTTCTGCCAGTATTATGTGCCAAAGCAGGTAGAAGCATTCCAACTACGAGCATGAAAAGAAAGATCAGTTGTGCCAAGCTTAGATAAAGTAGTTCTGGCTTTGCAGCGGCAAAAAAACTGGCTAGCATGCCTGCCGCGCCACCATAAATCAGCGAGTATTTCAGTAAAATCCCGCTTCCCAAGCGATTTCGCCGTCCCTCATACCCTATCTGCCAAATAAGCAGCGGCACAAGCAGCAGCGAATAATAGGCCCGATAAGGATGAAAACGGGAAATCGTGCCTTCAATACCGATGCCCCATGGCCATGTGGTCGGTAATCCGTATGCTGGGATCAACGCACAATATACAAATACGGCCGCAGTCAGACCCGTTACGAATATATTAAGAAATACGTATAGCGGTATACGCTGTTTTCGTATTTGAACGTACATATAAATACAGGCCAATAGCAGTCCAAGCACTATTTCTGTGCTAGAGCCTACCACCATAAGCAGTTTCAATGGGCTTGTCCAAAGCAATGAGGGCTGTGTAACGATAACGCCAAGCTTCCATGTGAGCAATACAATGATAGCCCCAACAAAAACAATATCATCTAACGGTTTTGTCGTAGGGGTCTCTTCTCGACTACTTAATTGCCGCGCTGCTCTTCGAATCAACCATAAGCCCAAAGCGCAGGCTAGAAGCAACGCCACCAGCTTCCCTTGCAGCTGGAGCGGTCCGAGCTGAAATACATCTGGCATCATTTACGCCATCCTCTCTTTCAATTACTTCCATCGTAACGAGAGGAGACGAGATGTGCAACTATCAAGGCCCTAGGAACTGAAAGGTAAATGAGGATTTCTGCAATTTCTCAAAACGGAAGCCGGCTGCTTTCAGCCTTCTGATCACGATAGGAAGCGCCTCAAGAGTCGTTGTCTTATACGTGTTATCGTGCATAAGTACGATGATACGCTTCTTCCCCTTGCTTGCGCTCAGTACAGAGTCGATTATCATGTCTCTATCCTGCACGGGTGCAGCTGCGTCCGTCGAGCTTACGTTCCAGTCAAAATACTGGTAGCCCTGCGCTTTCACCTCGGCCGCCACCTTACGCATGACTCCCTTGCCGCCGGACTTACGGCTCAAATGATTGTCAGAACCTCCTGGAAACCTTAGAATATCAGGTCGATAGCCGACCGTCTCCTCCAGGAGTTGATCCAATTTGCGCACATCTTTCATGAAGGCTTCAGGTAATTTGTAAATGCGGTTATAGTTATGCGAATAGGTATGATTGCCAAGTGCGTGACCTGCCGTAGCGATTTCCTTATATATCGATTTGCCCTCGCTCGTTTCTGTGCCTATGACGAAGAAAGTTGCTGTTACCCCATAGGTTTTTAAAATATGTAAAATCTTCCTTGTACTGTTTGACGGTCCGTCATCGAACGGGATAAGGCTTGTGGTGTGGAGGTCCCGTGTAAAAATGTCTCGTTTCCACGGCTGTTATTTCTATGTCTTCTGTCGCCGGAGCAGGACTTCCCTCCAATACCTCACTCGCTATTTGTCCTGGCAACTGTTTAGGCACTTGTGCCGCTTGCTCTGTATGTATTTGTTCAGCCGCACACCCTACTAAATTGGCACTAATCATTAACCCTATTAAATAAACGGCTGTTCGCCGTTTCTGATCGCCCATGGATGCTCCCCCTCTTCATGCGTTTCCTGCGCTATTTTAGTATGGCTATCCTCGCTTTCGACATTAAACCCAATATTTCCCGGGAAATCCGACAGGAACTGCCTTATCCCCTCTTTATGTGACTATCTCTCACTGATCTAGCAAGAGTAAAGAAAAAGCCTATCCTCAGGTAAATTTCTACCCAAGGATAGGCCTATCGTAACCAGCTAATTACTCAGCAACGTTGCCGTTTAATTTCTCTTTCAGCAGGTTCATCTGCTCATCAACCTTTGCTTGCTTCGCCACATCAACAGGTGTATAGCTGCCTACTGTACCCGCCGGTACATATGGCTTGCGAGCGATTTCTGCTTCAACTTCCAATTGAATGATCTTTTCTTCCATGCGTTGGAAGCCACGGGATGCGCTGCCGCTCTCAATAACGCCGTTGTAGGAAACTTGCGCCATTTGTTTTTTCGCTTTGGCAAGCTGAGCACGGGACACAAGCTCGTTGCGCTTGTTGCGCATTTTGTAGAATTCATCTTTCATTTCATGAAGCTGTTGCGTCAACTCATCAGCATGCGCTTTGGCAGAAGCATATAAATCCGTGTACTCGACAATTTTATCTTCATGATACAATTTTTCTTCAACGGCTTGGCGAGCAATGCCTTCTTGACCGTTTTTGATCGCTGTGGAAGCTTTCACTTCACGGTCAGCTACTAAACGAACGGACTCCTCAAGGCGTTGTTTCAATTTACGCTCACTTGCAATTTGTCTTGCTACTGTTACTTCAGCCTGTGCAATTTCTTGCTCCATGTCACGCAGATACTGATTCAACATGACGATCGGATCCTCAATTTTATCCAATACCTCGTGAATTGATGCTTTTGTCATATCCTTCATTCTTGTAAATACTCCCATGGTTTACACGTCTCCTTTTTTAATATCAATTGGTTGTTGTTCAAAACGAGCGACTTTGGCTCTTAGTTCTTCCACTTCTCTTTGCAAAGCTTTCTTCTCGATATCTTTCATCATTTCATCGATGTTGTTAGTGGTTTTGTTTGCCTCATAAGCAGCGTTATAGCCTGCGTGATGCGGCGGTACGTGACCTGGGTGCGGCTTGTGAGCCGTCGTGTTCCAACCACCGTTGTACGGAGGGCGGGAATACGAGCCCGCATAAGGATCGAACGGCGGATGATCGTAGCCAGGTTCCTTCGGGATCACAATCGCGGCGATAAAGTAGATGAAGATGACCGTTCCACCTGTGAAAAATGTCGTGATGACTACTAGCAGTCTTAGCAGCGTAGCATCAACATTCATAGCTTCGGCAAGTCCACCACAAAGACCGGTTACCTTTTTATCTCTTCGTGAGCGGTATATTTTGCTCATGATTGCTTGTTCCCTCCTGATTCAGCTTATTCCGTAGGGCCTCAAGCTCAGCGTCTACTGCCGGATTCCCCGCACCGTAATAGCTTTCGCGGCCCATACGTCGTACATCTCGGAGCGTTCTTGCATGAAGCTCCATATCGGATACGCGCTCTTCCAAGCGACCGAACATCCGTGGTGACGCATCCTGCGACACACTGCTGCGAGCATGTAATCTTTGCTGCAAACGGGCGGATTCCATTCGTGCTAGGTAGTAGCTACGTTTATCTGCCACTTCTTTGTAATCTGCTCTGAGCTGCTGCAGCTCTTCATCCAAGTCTAGGATGGATTGCTTAGCTTGCTCATATAATTCGCGATATTGCTCGCTTTTCTCCTCAGCTTGCAGTTTCTCTTGAAGCACGATTCGTGCCATATGTTCTTCGCCGGCCTTCAAAGCCAGGAGCGCTTGCTGCTCGCGCTTCTCTTTGGTTTCTAACGCCGTCAGATATTGCTGTCTTAGCGAAGCTGCGTGAGTGACGCATTGCTGGTACAGCCTCTCGGATTGCTGAAGCTGTTCGCGCTGAGCAGCTAAGTATTGGTCGATCAATCGAACCGGATCTTCGGACCGTTCCAAATGTTCATTCAGGGATGCTACGGTAATGTCTCTCATTCGCCTCAATAGGCTCATCTCTCATACCACCTTTTCCACTCTGTTTTTCCAACCTATTAAACGGTTCTTCTTGTCAACATCGAAACCCCGTAACCAATCAATCCAATCGCCAGAAGAATAATGATCCAGCCCGCTAATTTGCCGACCAGGATGATACCTCCAATCCCTGCAATTAACCAACCGAATTTATTGCCATTCTGAATGCCAATATATCCTAGACCGACCATACCAATCGGGATTAGGTATCCCATCACCGAGCCAATAAAGGGTCCCATGTGAAGTCCCAGCTTGTTAAGCAGAATCAGTGCGCCGAATGCAATTAGCAGTGCGGCTAAGCCTGTATTTCTTTTCATGATTTCGTCACCGCCTTTCGTCATGTGCTGAGCTCTTGTTCATGTCTTTATTCTAGGTAAAATCGCGCCTTTCCAAAACGGACCGTGGACGGTATTTGATACTAGACCTTAGTCGGGGCGCTTCTAAGACCTCTGTTCGGAGCACAAATATAGCGGTGGCAGATAGGCTTCCGTATACATACAATAAGAAGTGATTGGGAAGGGGGCCGAACCAATGCCTTCAGTGGTCTATGGTGGTGTCAAAATTCTAAGTGTGAACTCGGGTTCGAATGTCCAGTTTGGTGATACCGCCTTAATACGGCTATCGAGTAATTCCAAGATTTATGCGGGCGCCAACTCATTTTCCCCGGGGGATAGCTTCGGAAGTGTCCAGAACGTTCTAAACGGCAGTGCCAACACGGTTGATCCGGATCTCATCGATACGAATACCAATAATGTGGTGTAACGCAAAATGAACCCAGGAACAAGTTCCCGGGTTCATTTCTTATTCACGATTAAGCTGCTGCCCTGCGCAACAAGCCATACGCGGCAAGTAAATAAACAGCAAGCAAAGGTACCAACCACCAAAACAACGCTAGATAATGTTGGATGATCCAGGAGAAAATACTTCCCCACATCCCGAATTGGGACAGTAACATAGATCCTCCAGTACCTATTAGAAGCGCTACAACGAAGAAAATTATCATGCCTAACGCTCCGAAACGTCTATGAATGCTGGAAATGGCAAAGCCGAGAAAGTACATTTGCAGCAGGAGAATCAAATACATACCGAAAACCGCGATGGGAGAGATATCTCCCAAAAATGCGACTTTGAAAATATGCAAGCGAACTCCCCATCCACCCGTGCCTTCTTCAATTACTGCCAAAATCACGAGCAGTGCCGCTGTACAGATACTGTAGAGGAAAGTCGTTAAAGCCGTTCCAACGAAATAGTCCTTTCTACGGATGCTGAGTCCCAAAGCAAATGGGAATGTATCCTTGAGGGTCACGGCGCCTGAAACTAACGTGTAAATAAATATGGAAAACAGGCCACCTGTATTCATGGTCTCTTCCTCGCTCAGGGACAGCGCAATGATAAAGCTGATAACAAAGTTCAATCCAAGAATCATCCAAGGGACTATTAACCACGACATTTTATTCCTCATATGAAGCTTAATGACGTTACTTACTCGATTCATACCCGCTCAGACCCCTTTCCCACAAGTGGAGTACGTGTCAGATGCACAATAAGCTGCTGCAGGGATACTGGCGCAAACTCCAGCCCCAGCGACTCCGCTTCTCTCCGTTCATGATCAGTTAAAGCACCAAGAATCGTGGCCGTTGCAGCAGCACCCAAGTACTGACGTTCGAGCACTTCCTTGCCTCTTGAGAACGCGTCTATCGCCGTAGCCAAGCCAGATACTGTGCAAGCGCGGCCGCGCAGCGCATCCGCATCTTCATCAAGAATCAGCTTACCGTCATCGATTACCAATATATGCTCAAGCAGACGGCTTACTTCGTCAATCAAATGCGTAGAAAGAATCACCGTTCGTGGATACTCCGCATAATCCTCCAGCAGGCGGTCGTAGAATAAGGCTCTAGCCACGGCATCCAAGCCTAAATACGGCTCATCAAAGATCGTAAGCGGCGCACGGCTAGCCAAACCAACCACAATGCCAACAGAGGAGAGCATCCCTCTGGACAATTTCTTTACTCTTCTTTTCAGCGGCAGCCGAAAATCCTCAATCAGCGACTTGGCATACGCATCGTCCCAATCTGGATAAAGCGTTTTGGCAATCTCCATCACATCTGCGACACGATAGCTCTCCGGATATTTCTGGCTTTCCTTAATGAAGCAAATTTGATTCAAAACACGGCTATTTTCAAAGGGGTCTTCGCCAAATACCTTCAACTCGCCACTTGTAGCAAACTGCTGGGCTGAAAGGATATGCATGATCGTTGTTTTCCCAGCACCGTTTCTGCCTAGTAAACCATAAATTTTATTCACTTCTACCTTGAAGCTAACATGATCAACTGCTGTTACGTTTCCATAGGACTTCGTCAGCCCGTTTACTTCCACGATGTGGGTCATCACACTTTCCCTCCTCTTCGCACCATTTCAGTTAGCTGCTCCACCGTTATACCTAGCTTTTCAGCTTCTTTCACCATCGCCACAACATACTGTTCATAAAATAATTCTTTTCTCTTCTCCATCAGCTTCGTTCGCGCTCCCTCCGCTACAAACATGCCAATCCCGCGTTTCTTATACAAAATGCCTTGGTCCACCAACAAATTTACACCTTTCGCCGCGGTCGCCGGATTAATTTGATAAAAAGCTGCGAATTGATTCGTAGAAGGTACCTGCGATTCCTCCGGCATTCTTGCCTCAATGATGTCATCCTCAATTCGTTCCGCGATCTGTACAAAAATCGGGCGGCTGTCATCCATCGTCAAACCCATTTCCTCACCACCACATTGGTTAGTTACTCATGTAATTAACCATACAACCAAAGGACTTAATTGTCAACAGGCAACACGTATTTTGGGCAGTCCTTCAAACATAAATCCCCTCCAAACTGGGAATACCACTAGAACAAACCGTCATCTACTACTCACATGAGAGGTAAATCAGCCTATGTTTTTATCTAAAATACGACTAACCTTCGTTGCCCTGATGCTTGTATCAACGTCAGTAGCCGCCTATAGTGCAGAGTCACAAGTACAAGAGGTGCAGAGCGCTGGGAGCCACCATGCCGAAAGCAAAACAAACGAGGCTCCCTCTAACCTGCAGGCAACCCCGTTGTTTTCCTTCTCCGTGCTTAGTGATACTCATATCATGACCACGGATAATGTATCTCAAGTGCTGCTCAGTCGCGCGCTGGCGGATCATCACAAGCTGCGCCCCGAGAGCAAACTGCTCGTCCTCAATGGCGACCTGACCGGGGGCACCGAGGGCGACTATCGCAGCTTGATGGGGCTGCTTGGCAGCCAGCCGCATGCCCCTGTGCACGCGACCATGGGCAACCACGACTACTACGGCGTATGGCGTACGCCGGAGGGTGGCATGGATACATCGAAGATGAATCCAGCCTGGTCCAGTAAGCAAGCGGTTGCGTTATTCGACCGCGTATGGGGCTATGATAAGCCGTATCACGAGCTTATCGTAGAGGGCTACCGCTTCCTCTTCCTTAGCGGGGAAGCGTATCGTGACGTGAACGCATCCAATAAGGAAGATGCGTTCCTCTCTCCCGAGCAGCTCACTTGGCTGCGCGATAGGCTTACGGCCGCGGGCACGGCGGATGCCGGCAAGCCCGTGTTCGTGTTCCTCCATCAGCCGCTGCCGCAGACGCTGGATGGCACGGATCGGGAGCTGGGCGTCGTCCAGCACCAGGAACTTCGGGAGCTGCTTGATGCGCACCCGAACGTTATTTTGTTCAGCGGCCATACTCACTGGAACCTGGAGACGACCAACCAAGTCAAGCAGCTGAAGTTTCTGGCTGCTTCCAGTGCCTCCATCCGCGAGGTATGGAACGCGCAGAACGAACCGGAGACGATTGGCGTCAGCCAGAGTCTCATCGTGGACGTCTACAAGGACCGCGTGGTTATCATGCGGCGTGAGCATACGACGAAGCGCTGGATTGAGCCTTCCATCGCCAAAGGCTACGACGTCAAATAAAAAAAGCCGCACTCCAATCCCCTATTCTTGGGGAAGGAGTGCGGCTTTTTTTCGATTAGTTTGTCGTAGCCGGAGCTTGCGCTGCCTCATCTTTGCTAGGCTTGTCTTTAGGACCGAAGCCTTTTTGCTCGACTTGCTTTTTGATGCTATCTGTCATGCTGTCTTTGATTTTGCTGATCAGATCATCTTCGCTGATGCCTTTGGCAGAAGCCACTTCAGCAAGAGATTTCCCCGCTTCTAGTTCGGTTCTCAGCTCCTCTTGGGTCATGCCCAGAATCTGTGTTACCGCTTCAGGGTTGCCGAAGAATCCAGGGCCAAAACCGCCAGGACCTCGGTGATCGCCGCCTCTGCCTTCAGGACCGCCCTCAGGACGAGTGCTTTGCACTTGTTTCGTAATACGGTCGGATAGATCGGAAAGCATTTTATCCGCTTGCTCTTGTGTCAGCTTGCCAGCAGCAACCTCCGCGTTGACCGCCGTTGTCTCGGCAGCAACTAGCTTCGCTACGAGATCTGCTTCTGTCAGGCCTTTTTCAACCGCGAATGCTGATAACGTTTTTCCTGCCTTTAAAGCTTCCTGCACTGCGCTTGGCTCAACGCTAAGGATGGTTGCTGTTTGCTCAAGAAGTTTGTCTCCACCATGCCCTTTGCCGCCTCGGTTACCACCTGGGAAGCCGCCTTTGAAACCTGTTCCATCAATTTGTTTCGTCAATTGGTCAGAGAGACCACTCACAATCTTGTCCGCTTGCTCTTGCGTAAGTTTACCCGCTGTCACCTGAGCTGTAATCGATGTCGTCTCTGCTGCGACTAGTTTTTGCAGGTAGTCGGCTTTCGTCAAGCCCTTCTCTTCTGCGAATGCGGACAGTGTTTTGCCTGCTTTCAATGCCTCTTGCACAGCGCTTTCCTCAACACCTAGGATCGTTGCTGTTTCTTTCAGCACATTCCCGCCACGGAAGCCTCCGCGATCACCGAAATCTCTTCCTCCCTTGCCTTGACCTGCTTTATGAGTCATGTCGTTCGCGGAAGTGCTTGTTGGTGTAGCTGCAAATGCTTGATTATGTAGGGCTCCAACAAAACCGACACCAAGTACAAAAGAAGCGATTAATGAACCTGTAAGAATTTTTCTGGAGATAGTTTTCATCGTTTGTTCCACCTTTTCTTTCAATTATTTTTGTTTGTTGCTTACAAAACCAAGTATAGATGCCTAACCTGAATTTGATCTGAGTATAAACTGAAGGTTGGTTGAGAAGTTTCTGAGAATTGGCTGAAAAAGGAAAAGTCTTAGGATGCGTGCATGGACAGATTCGGTTGGGGAACTATAGTCCTTTATTTTGCGGGGAATCCGTGTTTCCGCCAGTCAAAGGGAACTGGGGGCTGCTATTTTGCCAATAAGTGCTTGTATGTAAGCTTTTGAAGGTGAATTAGACCCTCTAGTTCCCCCCGAAACTGAAATGAGCTTATTTCGCTCGATTAAGACCCTGTAGTTCCGCTACAAGCGTTGTGGTTTGGGTTGGAGACCGTTTGCTGCGGGGATATGCTAGGGAGGGCTAACTGATAAGCTGCTATTGGCGGGTTTATGGCACTTTAACTAGTTAGCTGCTATTGGTGGGCTTCATGGCACTTTAACTAGTTAGCTACTATTGGTGGGTTTATGGCACTTTGGCTAGTTAGCTACTATTAGTGGGTTTATTGCACTTTAACTAGTTAGCTAATTGTCGGTGGGGGCATATTACTTCAACCGCCAGATAACCGCCTTATGAGCATTTCTATGGGCTAACGGACTGAGGTGACTCTACTTGCTGTTTTGGGGATAGGATTAGCAGCTAACGGACTCACGAGCCGCTAATCGCCATGAAACTTCCTATACCAGTTACAAATCAGTAGATAACGGCTCCTTAGTCCGTTAGCTCCCAAATTCAGCTGAATTTGGCAATATAACGGCTTCTGAGTCCGTTAGAAGTGCTGCCTCCGAGAGAGAGGGGGTTCGGGTTCGGGTTCGGGTTCGGGTTCGGGTTCGGGTTCGGGTTCGGGTTCGGGTTCGGGTTCGGGTTCGGGTTCGGGTTCGGGTTCGGGTTCGGGTTAGTCTGGGGCCTTGGGCTCGGCTTTGGCTTGTAGCCAATCCCCAAAACAAAAAACCTACCCCGGCATCCCGCCGAGATAGGTTCTCATTTCACCCAAGGGAGAATCACTTTAAAGGTGGTTCCCTCTCCCACGATACTATGCACTTCAATCAACCCGCCGTGGAGCTGGACAATCGAATGTGTGATCGATAAGCCCAGCCCGGCGCCGCCGCTCCGTCTTGCACGCGAGGTATCGATGCGGTAAAACCGGTCAAACAAATGAGGAAGATGCTCGGGGGCAATGCCCTCCCCATTGTCATGGATCGCAATTTCAACACCAGTTGGCGTTTGAGTTAGTGTAAGACCGACCTGCCCGGTCATCGGGTGCGTATGCTGCACAGCATTGTGGAACAGGTTAAGCACAACCTGCTTGATTTTATCCGGATCATACAGACATCGGGTCTGGGGCGCTAGGTGGAAGGTAACTTTCCTGTCTCCTGCCAGTAGACGAAGCTGAGGCTCCATCTCATGCAGCATCTCATCAAGCACTCCTTCCGTCTTCTGGAAAGAGGGGGAACGGTCAAGCCGCGCCAGCAAAAGGAGATCCTCGACAAGTTTGTTAATTCTCACAGATTCCCCGTGCATACTTTTTAATGCTTTCAGCAATGGCTCCGGCTGCTGATACGCTCCGCGAAGCAGCACCTCCAGGAAGCCGTGTATGGACGTTAGCGGTGTGCGAAGCTCATGCGAAGCATCTGCCGCAAAACGGCGCATCTGCTCCTTCGCTTCCTTTTCCGCCTCAAAAGACACCTCCAACCGTTCTAGCATCCCATTAAATGAGGCGGCCAGACGATCCATTTCCAACTGTCCTTGATGTGCGGGGAACCGTTCGTTTAGGTTACCTGCATCAATCTGCTTGACCGTATCCACCATGTTGGAGAGAGGAACCAGCGTTCGGCGTAAGACGGGAAGGAAGCCTAGAAGACCAAACACCATGGCTAACAAGGATAGAAAAATAAAGGTCAACAGCTGCTGTACCAGCACATCACGAATCGGTGCAACACTGGTGCTGGCTTGGATAATGCCCTGAAAACCTGGCCCGCCGGGACCGCCCCGGGATCGTTCAGGCTCACCGCCAACTTGATGAAAAACCACTAGCTGCTCATTGCCCTTTTCATCTTTGATGATGCGGTGCTCTAACTTCATTTTTTTCTTTGTCAGAAGACTCAGATATTCCTCTTGGCTTAGTTGTGGCGTTGGCTGCTCAAAAGGTGAGGAGATCAGCTTATAATTCCCTTTGTCATCAATAAAAGCAATCGATAATTCCGATACGAAAATCCGCTCCTGCTCGCCCGTAAGCCCAGGACGGTTATCACGGTTTGAGGGAAACACGGGACTTTGCCCGTCTCCAGCTCCCAAGCCCAGACGCAGCATATTCGGGGGCAGCGCAGCAAGCTGATTGCGGATCGTCTCCGCTTTATTTTGGTACATGAAGCGCTGCATAACCACATACTGAAACACACCAATGAGAAGCAGCAGCACGGAAAGTACCAGTAAGGTTCTAGAAAGCAGTTGAAATTTCAGAGAGCCTGTCACAAAAAGATCGGCAAACCGGCCCTTCCTTTTCATGTCAAATCCATCCGGTAGCCAGCCCCGCGAATCGTGCGAATCAGCTTATGTTCCTTATCGTTCAGCTTATCGCGCAGCGACCGGATGTACACCTCCACAATGTTCTCTTCGCCTCCAAAGTCATATCCCCAAACTTTATCGAGAATCATCGATTTGCTGAGCACAAGCCCATGATTAATCGCCATAAATTTGAGCAGCTCATACTCGGTTGGGGATAGCTCCAGCACTTTGTCATGCAGGCTAATCTCTTTGCGCCGGTCATCCATACGGAGTGGTCCAATGACAACCTCGCCGAACAGGTTTGGAAAATGATTGCGTATCCGCGCATAAATGCGAGCAAGCAGCTCTTCAAAGCTGAACGGTTTGACCATGTAATCGTCCGCACCGATGGTAAGTCCTTTGACCCGGTCATCGATCTCGTCCTTGGCTGTCAGCATGATAACGGCGACATTTTCCGTCTTTTTGATCATACGGCAGACTTCGAATCCGTCCATTCCCGGCATCATCACATCCAGAATCGCGATATGCGGCTGAAATTTATTGCACGTCGTGATAGCGGAAAGTCCATCCGACGCTGTCATGACCTCGAAGCCTTCATTCGTCAGGCCTAATTCTAAAAATTCCAAAATATGAGGCTCGTCATCTACGAGCAGAATTTTGATTCCTTTTAACTGACGCATGGGGTTGTTCCTCCCGGGTTCAATTCGATACAAGACATTTTCTATAGTCAGTATCCCATATCCTGCCTAAAAGCAACCTGAGCACAAGCTGAAAGGTTGCTGAATACTTTTGCCGACAGACCCCAATTCCGCTTGAATCCGAACTTTTCAGTAATTTTTCAGCTAACTATCAATTGAATCTCAGGTAACACTTCTATAATTAAATCATCAAAGTAAGGACACCAAAGAAAAGAGGAAACACTTATGGAGCCATTTGCCCCCTCCTTCCATTCGTTTCATTTCCAATCACTCAGATCTGAGATCGAATTATTGCTCCGCTGTGATGATCAAGAACACACGCTCATTACTAAATTAACTGATGATTGGTTTCGCAATGTCGATAAGCGTTTCAGCCCCACTCTTGCTGACAGTGAAATCTCTCTACTAAATACATTGGCCGGGGAAAATTGCATGGTTTCGAATACGATGTTAGAGGTTCTTTTTTTAGCTGAAATGTACCAAGCTGTAACCGATGGCTATTATAATCCACTCCATGCGAAAGGTTTGCAGGCCGCCGCCCTTCTGGAATGGGAAGTAGATCCCTCTATGAAATCGATTAAGCTCCCCCACAATACCAACATTCATTTGAGAGGGCTGGAACAGAGTTGGGCGGTCAAACGATTAGCTGAATATATGCAAAAAAAGCTTTCCCTAGAGCAAGGATTAATCCTTGCGGGAGGAGAAATCACCGTCTGGGGTCGAAGCTCGCGGGGGATAGATCCTTGGATTATTGGTATTCAAAATCCCTGGCATGCCAATACCAAACTAGGCGCCATCGCTTTACCCGAGGGTTCCCTTTCTACCTACAGTCAATTCGAAGAACCGGATGCAGGCTGCGCCCATGATGTCGTGCAGTGCACGGTTGCCGGCCAGGATCTTGTGGAATGCCAGGTGTGGGCTAGGACACTTGCAAAACTTGGTGTTAATGAAGGGCTGGCGCTACTGGCTAAGCGCACCTCCGTGTGTGAAGCGGTCGTGGTCACTGCCGAACAGGAGCTTCACTATTTCGGGAAAAAAGCCTCTCTCCACCGAAGATGGCTGGATATGCGAATCGATCACTATCACTTTCAGGATAAGGTATCTTAAGTCTCTGGTACCTTTATCCACAAACTTGCGCACATTATCCACATTCTTAAGATGATTTACCCACAAAGATGGTTATTTTATTAACAAGTTATCCACAGGTTGTTAGTAAGAACGAAAACATGATACAATTTTTCAAAAATGAACTAGAGGTATCGTATGAAGTATGATGTCATTGTCATCGGCGGAGGCTCGGCTGGCCTCATGGCCAGTATTGCCGCAAGCCGCCAAGGCGCGAAGGTTCTCCTCCTCGACAAAGGAGATAAACTCGGCCGTAAGCTTGGCATCTCCGGAGGCGGCAGGTGCAACGTAACGAATAACAAAGACATGGATGAGCTTATTCAGCATATCCCGGGCAACGGGCGCTTCCTATATAGTGCTTTGACGCAGTTCGGCAACAAGCACATTATCGATTTCTTTGAAAGTCTCGGAATCCGTCTGAAAGAAGAGGATAACGGACGTATGTTTCCCGTCAGCGACAAGGCCAAAACCGTCGTAGACGCGTTGGTCGGCCAAGTTCGCTCGCAGGGTGTGGAGATCCGGACGAACAGTCCGGTCAAAAGGGTCCTTTTCCAGGACGGCAACGTCCAAGGCGTCCAGCTCCACTCCGGCGAGAAGATGGACAGCCGTGCTGTCATCATCGCCTCAGGCGGATGCTCCGTTCCGCATACAGGCTCCACGGGAGACGGTTATGCGTGGGCTGAGGCGGGCGGGCATACGATCACGCAGCTTTTCCCAACCGAGGTGCCGCTAACCTCGAAGGAAGCTTGGATCCGCAGCCGCGAGCTGCAGGGGCTTTCTTTGCGGGACGTGACACTTTCGGTGTGGAACGCCAAAGGAAAGGCTGTCATCTCCCACCGAGGGGATATGCTGTTCACACACTTCGGGCTATCCGGCCCGATTGCCCTGCGCTGCAGCCAGTTCGTCGTGAAGGAACTAGCCAAAACCGAGCGCAAGGAAGTTCTGCTCACCGTAGATCTCTTCCCTGATCTGAGCATGGATGAGCTGTACAAAGAAAGCATGGCTCTTACGAAGGCTGAGGCCAAGAAAGCAATCAAGAACGTGCTGAAGCCCCTCCTATCCGAGCGTCTGATTCCTATGCTGCTGGAGCGATCCGGTCTGGACGATCAGCTTACACACGACAACATTCCGAAGCAGAAATGGCTCGACATGTGCAAGCTCATGAAAGCCTTTCCCGTGCACATACACGGGACGCTTTCTATTGAAGAAGCCTTCGTCACGGGCGGCGGCGTGCACCTCAAAGAAGTCGACCCCAGCACGATGGCGTCGAAATTGGTACATGGACTTTATTTCTGCGGAGAAGTCCTTGATATTCACGGCTATACAGGCGGTTATAACATCACCGCTGCTTTCTCTACTGGCTTTATGGCCGGCCAAAATGCGGCGCAGCAGTAGGCAGGTGGGGGTCTCTGGCTGTTCCTATCTCGCTCCCTGCCTCTGAGCAGCTCGGATTAACGGTAGTTAATCCAGTTAATTGCCTTGGCTTGAAATAACGGGACGGGAGGATTCCCCGTTCCTATACCCAACTAAAAAGGACCCGCATCCCATGGATGCAGGTCCTTTCATCTTTTTACAAGAGATTAAGCTGTTGCCGCTTCGAGATCATCTTCCTCATCACGATCAAATGACGCGCGGTCGAATTCGCCTTCGGACTCAGCTACAAGCAAAGCTGTAACTGTTGTACCAGTTGCGTTAACGGCTGTACGACCCATGTCGATCAGCGCCTCGACGCCAAGTACAAGACCCATACCTTCCAGAGGCAAACCAAGAGCTGTCAATACAACGGTCGTCGAAATCGCAGCAGGTCCCGGAACACCGGCAACACCGATGGAGGAAATTACGCTTACTAAGATAAGGATAAAATAGTCAGATCCGCTAAGCGGCAGGTTGTAAACTTTCGCTACGAAAATCGCTACAACCGCTGGCCACACACCGCCGCAACCGTTGAAGTTCATTGTCGCGCCGAGTGGTGCTACGAAGCTGGCAATACGCGGTGAGATGCGCAGACGCTTCGTGATAACTTCCAAGTTCACTGGCAGCGTTGCATAGCTGCTTCGTGTTGTAAACGCGACAGCGATCGTCGGATACGCTTTTTTGAAAAACTTAATAGGGTTAACCTTCGCTACGAGAAGGACCAAACCACCGAAAATCAATACGAAATGAATGATAAGTGCTACATAAGAAGTTAAGATAATTTTAGCAAGCGGAGCAAGTGTATCTAAGCCATATTTCGCCGCCATACCTGCGATCAATGCATATACGCCATATGGTGTCAGACGAATAACATACTTAACAACTTGGTGAATCACAGCTGTTGCTGATGTAATGAACGATTTAACAGCTGCTACGCTCTCAGGCTTCTTGGAACCAACGTGTACAATGGCTACAGCCACGAAGATTGCGAAGATCAGAACCGGTACAACTTTTCCTGTCGCCATATCGTTAATCGGGTTGGACGGCACCAGATCCAGAATAACTTGGGAGAACGTCGGAATTTCTTTTGCTTTAAAATCTTTTGGCACAGCCTGTGCAATCCCGTTACCCGGATCGAACGCCAGCGCAATAAGCAAACCAATCACGGATGCAATCCCTGTTGTTAGCAAGAACCAGCCGATCGTTTTCAAACCTAATTTACGAAGCTGACCAAGACTGGATAAAGAAGAAATACTATTAATAACTAGGATAAGGACCAGAGGCATTACGAGCATTTTGATCAAGTTAACGTAAATCGTTCCGATCGTACTTACACTTTTGTACTCCAAATGCAGTTGGTTAAACGCTACACCGGCGACTAGACCAAGACCTAACCCGATGAAAACGCGATTACCAAAGCTTACTCTTTTTCTCCCCAAGAAAACGAGCAAACCAATAATTAATATTGATACGACTAAGCTGACCCAGTTCGATGACAATGCGGTGACTAGGTTATTTTTCACTAGAATCATCTCCTTAATTCCTACGAGCTTACTTGGTTTAATGGAATTAGAATATGACATTAGAAGTTACATGTCAATGGTTAATTTAAAAAAACCTAAAAAAACCGAACTTTACACTCGGAAACCCGAGGTAAAATGCGGTTTTTTCGCATAATATTTAGAAAATAACGAATGAAATTTACATTGTATGCTGATCATGTACGATAGCGACCAAAAACCACTGCCCGCCCGAGTTCTCGAACACGAGCCTTAAACTGGTCCAGTCCATCCCCTGATATTGCGGATCAAGCCCAGGAAAATGATACTCCACGGTAATATATGTCGACGTCGGATAAGTGCTGAATACATTATTAATCATGTTTCCTTTTCCAAGTATCGCGTTATAGCTGATTTGTGGTGCTGCTGCAAAGTCTTGATTATAGACGAATTTATCCCAATAATCCGGAAAAGTAAGATCGATCGGATCGCCAGAGCCGTCGTACTCTCCCCAATGGGTTGTACCGGTATTCGCCCACAGTGCGGCTAGCCCGCTGCCCATAACCTGAACATCACTGGTTGTATGAATGTAGGAATACGGCGAGAACTGCACGCCTTTCTTCGGATGGATCAACTCGGCAAGCTTCGCCATGTCATGCTCTTTCAGCACTTTTATCGTTTCCTTGGCACGCTGCTCGATCGCTTTCTTGGCATCAGCTTCTTTGGCATAAGAGCTTAATGTTGGCGTAGTAGATGGAGTAGTAGTTGGAGTAGTAGTTGGAGTAGTGCTGGGTATTGGTGATGATGTAGAACTCGGACTGGAAGATGTGCTGCTTGTGTTTGTATTTGCTGCCTCCATACATCCTGACATCACACATGCTAAAGCCGTTACCAGAACAATCCCTGCGATGCGCCCTCCCATATGACCCACTCCTCCATATTGCTCGCTTCCTTCTAACTACCAGACGTTTCCAAACCTTCAAATGTTACAGAACCTGAAGTATCTACAATAAAAATAGGCGCTTGCCTTTCGCGCAGACGAAAAGGGCTACCCTAGGTCATGCCTGACCAAATGGACAGCCCCCATCTACTTCGCTTAACTCCGACTCAAAAGCCTGTGTGACAAGACAACCTCATCTCAGATCCGAATACCGGCGCTGAAATGATTATAGTCGTCAGAAGACGGGTCAAAAGCCGCCTCTTCCTCGCTCGGCACGGTATCTGCATCACGCGACGAAGCATAATTGTCAGGCCAATCCTCATTCACAGTGTGCGCCGGGATGCGGATAGAGCCCTCCAGATCATACGCCATAGCGAAGGTATCTGGCTCTGACTGCGTAGGTTGCCGCTCCACTAGACGGCCGCCGTGTGACTGCGCGATTTCGAGCGCTGAGGTCATCTCCTGGTCGTCGAGGTGGATGTGCAGCGTCGTCCGTTCTCCTTCCAGCAGCTCCGGCTTATAGCCGAGCTCCTCCAGGGTATCCAGCGCAAGCAGCGCATCCCGCTCCTTATCAAAACCAAAAAAGATAGGAACAAAGTTCTTCATCGCATAGCATCCTTTCTTCCTCCAAATGAAAAGTCTGCCATTAGCTTCTGCAACTTGTACCCTGCCTATTCTACTTTAACGCTTCCTGCACGAATTTGAGCAGCTCCGCATGGTATTCAGGTACTGCGGCAACGATGTAAGCCGCTTTCCCGTGCTCATCCCCCGCTCCAGCACCAGAAACCTCCGTCCCGCCTAGATGAGCAAGCGGATTCCCCTCGTAATCCGTCACCTTCACACCCGCCTCCTGCGCTAACAGCAGTCCCGCGTACAAATCCTCCCCTTCGGAATTGTATAGGACAATGCCGTGCAGGTCGCCTCTAGCAAGCATCGCCCAAGTCAAAGACGGCGCCCACATACGCAGCACTCTCTTCACCGAATGCTCGAGATGATGCCGGAGCCTTAGTGCCCCGTGATCATTTTTACCGACCGCATGGCCTTGAATCCATGAGATGGTGGATTTCACAAGCGCTCCGCTGGGCTTAGCCGCAAGCTTCGTCCCATCCTGCCAAGCGCCTTCCCCCTGCAAAGCAGCATAATTAAGCCCGAGCGCCGAATCATGGATCACACCGAGTACAATCCGGCCCTGATAGCTGAGCGAGATGGAAACTCCGTAAAGGGGTATCCCGAGAGCGAAATTATTCGTTCCATCCAGCGGATCTACGTGCCAAACCCACTCACTTGCCGCACCGCCTTCACCAGCTTCTTCACTATAAATACGATGGGTTGGAAATACCGCCATGATCTCATCTACAATGAGGCGATCCGCTTTCACATCAACCTCGGTCACCAAGTCACCGCGCTCATCCTTGTGCTGAATCTTGAGCTTACTGCCAAAGTGCTCCCTTGCCAATTCTCCAGCCTTGGACGCTGCTTTCACTGCAACTTCTCTAGCTAATGTCCACTCATTACGATTCATATCCCGGGGCCCCTTTGTACAGACATTATTAAATGTAACCATTTTACCATATGTTCCCTACGAAAGTTGCCTTGTGTGAAGTGCCCTGCATTGACAAGCAGCCTCTTCATAAGTGATAATATAGCAAAATCTTAAGCGATATGAGCAGTCGAAAGGGGCATTACGAGCATGGTAAAGCATCATCAACACAAGATTTTGGATTGTACGATTCGGGACGGCGGTTTGGTGAACGATTGGGATTTTAGCGTGGAGTTTGTCCAAGACATGTATCGCGGCTTAAGTGCAGCCGGCGTAGAGTATATGGAGATTGGCTACAAGAACTCGGAAAAGCTGCTGAAAGGCGGAGCATCCGGTCCATGGAGATTTTTGAATGAGTCTTTCCTGCGTGATGTCATTACCAAAAAGACGGATACGAAGCTATCTGCGCTAGTAGACATCGGCCGTGTCGACGAGAAAGACATTTTACCCCGTGAAGATAGCTTACTTGATCTAATCCGTGTCGCTTGTTATATCAAAGATGTGGACAAAGGTCTTGAGCTTGTTCAAAAGTTCAACGACATGGGTTACGAAACATCTCTGAATATTATGGCGCTTTCCCACGTGATGGAAAATGAGCTGATTGAAGCTTTCGAAGAAATTAATAGAAGCCCCGTTGACGTTGTCTACATCGTAGACTCCTACGGCAGCATGGCTCCTAAGGATATTGATTACCTAGTAACGAAATTCCAGCGCCTGCTTCCTGAGAAAGAGCTTGGCCTGCATATGCATAACAACATGCAGCTTGCTTTCGCTAACACGATTACTGGCGCATCCAGTGGCGTAACCTACTTGGATTCCTCCGTGTACGGCATGGGCCGCGCGGCAGGAAACTGTACGACAGAATTGCTGCTTAGCCATTTGAAAGGCGCGCGCTACGATATTCGTCCTGTACTCGAAATCATTGAGAAACACATGATCACGATGCGTGAGAAATGGGATTGGGGTTACCTCATCCCTTACATGATCGTAGGTGCGCTCGATGAGCACCCACGCACAGCCATGGCGCAACTCAGCTCTGCGGAAAGAAATAACTTTGTCGATTTCTATGACCGTTTGACTTCCGTTGAGACCGTACCTGCTTCTCACAAAGGCTAATTCATTCGCCTAAAGAAACCCCTTGTCAGCTTATTTCCAAGGCATTGCCTTCGGAAGAGCAACAAGGGGTTTTTCGTATGGCCACGAAACGGGTTATTTGATGATTTTGGCTGACACAACGTAATCCTCGGCAAATTCCCGATCAATGAGGAATGTGAAATCCTCTTCGTCCCGGCGAGTGCTCCCCCTTTTGCGGAACACCTCGATATATTCACTGTCAATAAGCTTCGTGCAATCCTCGTCCGTATAAATCAGGCCGCCGTCCAACCGTTTGATCGCTTCAGCCATCACTTCGCGTGACTTTAAACCACCCTCAATTTGCACGTAAACTCTTCCTATCGCATCTTGATCCTGCAGTAAAATCACTACTTTCTGTATAGCTTTGGCGCGGATTCTTTTATTCGGCGATATGCTCATCTGTTCAGCTCCTTTATCGGCATTCTCTGTGCTAGTTTATGTCACTAAGGCTAAACGCGGACTAGGCTAATGATCACACTATGCAAGACTGGGCAGCAAGGAACTGAGCACTCATGTATGTAAAAGTATCTTACCTGAGAAACTAAGACGATGAATTGATGCCGCTGTTCTGGCGGAGCTGGGAGTGAACATTTTTCCGAATGAGCCGCATATTGCTGATCGAGGACGAAGAACGTATCGCCCGCGTGCTGAAGCTTGAGCTTGAGCATGAGGGCTATGAAGTACATACGAAGTCAGACGGGCGCGCAGGACTAGATGCTGCCTTGTCTGGGACCGAGTGGGATCTTATCTTGTTAGATGTCATGCTGCCGGAACTAAACGGTCTAGAAGTGCTGCGCCGTATACGCCAGGTTAATGCTACATTGCCTATTATTCTGCTGACTGCCAGAGATGCTGTGTCGGACAGGGTCAGCGGATTGGATCAAGGCGCTAATGATTATGTGACGAAGCCTTTTGCCACGGTTGAACTGTTAGCACGCATACGCAGCTTGCTACGGCAGCGTAGTCTACAGGATCAGCCGGCTGAGCAGCCCCATTTGCTGAAAATTGATGACTTAACCATGGACTTGAAAAGTAGATCCGTAGTCCGCGAGGGAACTACTATTGAGCTAACCCCGACTGAGTTTGAACTGCTGCGTTTCCTGATTCAACATCAAGATGAAGTCATGACGAGGGAACAGATTATTTCCGAGGTTTGGGGATATGATTTTGTAGGGGACACGAACGTCGTTGACGTCTATATACGTTATCTTCGGCAAAAAGTGGACAAACCTTTTTCCTCCAAGCTTATACAAACTATTCGGGGAATCGGTTATTTGATCAAAGTTGATTCGGCGCAAGCATCCAAAGAAACAGACGAAGCATCGGGTGCTGCCCACAAAGAGAAGTCATTATGAGTCTTAAGCTGAAAATTACCCTTGGCGTTACCGTCGGTCTCATGTTGATTCTTTTTATCAGCTTTACCTTTGCCTACTACATGTTCATTCGGGTTACCACCAAAGGCGAAGCCGATTTGCTCAAAGAAAAAGCAAGGTCGCTGCTGCTAAAAGATTTGCCCAATCACCCTGAGTATTGGAAGGACAATTCCCAGATGGAAGAACTCCTCATCCCTCAGGAAATGCTGCGCTATATCGGCCCGGATTCCAAGGTGATTTATCAAATCTTTTCCGATGAGACGTTAACTCGCTATCCCGTCACCTATGTGAACAAAGATACCATAACCGTAGAAACAGCTTCGGACGGCATCTATGTCTTTGTGAAAATGCCCGTTTTTAAAGAGGGCCATCAGATTGCCACTCTCGAAATCGGCCGCAGTCTGCGTAGATTAGGTCAATATGCGGACATGCTTATCTCTGTCCTCCTTTTGACCTCCACGGGTACGCTGATTCTTGCTCTTGTCGGGGGTTATTTCTATACGAATGTTCTCTTCCGGCCTCTTCAAGACTTCGTATGCACGATGCAAAACATTGAGCAGAGCGGCTCCTTCCGGCATATCAACCTGCCAGCGAAGGCGACGAACGATGAACTGGTGATACTGGGCGCGACATTCAACCGAATGATCGACAGACTGCAGGATATGTTTCAGAAGCAGGAACAATTTCTTGCTGATGCTTCCCACGAGCTGCGCACACCACTGACCATCATTGAGAGCTACGCGAGCTTACTCAGAAGATGGGCTTTCCATGATGAAAAGTTGCGGGAGGAAGCGCTCGAAGCGATTATTTCCGAATCAGCTCAGTTGAAGCAGCTTACGCAAAATCTGCTCTCTCTCACGGACGTTGTTCGTGAAAACTGTGAGCAAGAGGTCACCTTCGACCTGCTTCCTCTCGCCCGCCAAACCGCGGCTTCCCTTCGCATCACATCTGGAAGAGAAATTATAGTGCAGCTCGCTTCGGACTGGCAAGAGCTTCTTATGACGGGTGACTCTTATAAAATTAAGCAGTTACTTATTATCTTGTTAGATAACGCACTAAAATATAGTCAGCAAAAGATCGTTATGCATATCAATCTCACGGAAGATAATTGGGTCATTCTTAAAGTCATCGATCATGGCATCGGTATTGCTGAAAGTGATATCCCCCATCTCTTTGACAGGTTCTATCGCAGTGATAAGGCAAGGAATCGCAAGCAGGGCGGTGTCGGGCTGGGACTGGCAATAGCCCTGCATATCGTGCAGAAGCATAAAGGGACTATTGAGCTTCAAAGCCGTTTGGGAGAAGGGACTACGGTGATTGTGAAGTTACCGGCATCGTGTCAATAAAAATATATTAATAGGATTTTCATCATTCTCTCAGAAAGCGAAGGAAAACCAGGAACAGCATAGTGAAAGGGCTTTCAAGGTAAATATTAGGGTGAATTTCATCTGCTATACTTGAGGCATGTCAAACGTAACAGACATAACGTCACTCAATAGATAAGTCTGGTGAAGCAATATCAAACAACTAAGGTTCTAGGGGGCTACTACGATGAATAAGCAAACCAACTGGTACAAGAAATTAGTCGTTACGGCGTTGACAGTTTCCATAGGACTCTCCACGGGAATGATATCTGCACCTCATCAAGCTGACGCAGCCACAGCTTCAACGACTGCCGCCTCGATCACAGCAACCTCCCGTGGCAACAGCGTCATCAGCATTGGTCGAAACTATTTGGGAACACCTTATCTGTTCGGTTCTAGATCAGGCCAAACGAACACATTCGACTGTTCATCCTTCACCCAATATGTATTCAAGCGCGTAGGCGTCAACTTGCCGCGAACATCTAAGAGTCAAGCTCATGTGGGCAGCTATGTATCTAGAAGCAATCTTCGCGCTGGTGATCTCGTGTTTTTCTCGAATCCGGGCAAGCCAGGCGTCATTAACCATGTTGCGATCTACATGGGCGGTGGAAACCTCCTGCAAACTTACGGGGCAGGCGGCGTACGCATAACGAACATTCATAGCGGAACTTGGTCATCCCGTTACATGACAGCTCGCCGCGTATTGTAAGATTCACACCACACACGATTAACCAAAAACCGTTCTTTAGTAAGATGGGGGTACCTTAGGTACACCACCCCCACTTACGATAGGAACGGTTTTTTTGCTTCAAAGCTGCTAATACCGAATATAGGCTTCCGTATAGTTCTCTTTTAATCCTCTTTTACGCACTTTTATCTGGAGTAAACGCTGCTTGTAACTAACTCTCGCCGATCTTGGAAGCACAAGCGTCGGAAATTTGATAATTCGGCCTTTACCGCTGGTGAATCCCGTCAGCTTCAACTGATTTGATTTTACAAACACGCGAAGTGCCTTAGGATCTTCGCCTTTGGCGATTTTTACTTTGATAATGACATGTTCATGCGTTTCAAAAATTTCTGCACCTGACGGTCCCTGCGAAGAAATGCTTGCATCCATGCCCGGCATAGCTTTTTTCAGCATGTCCTGTACATATCCCTCAACCCACGTCATATTATCTAGAAAGGTCTGCCCTTTTTCAGCGAAAGGCAGCTTTTGCCCGAGAAACTTCTCTACATGATCCCATTTCAGCCAAGGATGGCGATTAAACCCGCTCAAGCCTATCACCTCGTTTTCTCTTGCAGTATATGTGCCTATGCCCTGATGTGACACCAATCTGAAAAACAGATCACCTCTGGGCGAATACCCTCATATACTGAAGGTGTGAGAAGCCTGAAGTCAGGGAGGCCGATATGCCATCTATTGTAGGGAATGTGAAAATCATCAGCGTTGGTTCTAGCTCAGTTGTCCACTTCGGCGATACCTTTATCATCGCACCTAACAGTTCTTCCAAAACATTCGCAGGAGCAGGCTCCTTTAATACGGGTGATTTCCCTCGTGTCTATAATGCATACAGCACTACCATCACTAATGATTCGGATCTCATCGAAGCGAACGCCACCAGCGGAGTGATCGTCTAGAATGAGCGATGTCAAACACAGCGAGGTGTTCCTCTATGAACATGATCATTCACCAAACCATCATGATTCAGCAGCTGAAAGTGAACTCCGTTGCCAACTCCTCTGTGCTTCAAATCGGTACCGCAGGTTCTATCCGCTCCTTATCAAACCTGTATAATACAGGCGGTTTTGTTGAACCTACGCCAGAGCTTGGTTCAAGTGAAGTGAATCCCGTTTCGCTCGTTCGTTTGCCGCCGCCTACCTGATAGCCGCTATGAAGTGACCATCATGCTTGTCATAAAAGGTTTTCTACCGAAACCGGAAGGAGGTGCCATATATGCATAACTCAATCACGTGGCAGCAATGGGCCCAGCAGCTTACCGCCTATATTGACATGCAGAAGCAGCGTATTGATAAGTTGGAAGAAACCGTCACGAAACTGCAATCCGACCTCGATGCTCTAAAAGTCCAAAAACGGGTACACATCGATAAAATCGAATATAATTTCGATCAACTGAAAGTGGAAAAACTGGACGGAACCTTAACCATAGGCATCAGCCCGAGCTCGCTAGATAATGTCGACGACTTCACAGTCAATGGCGCCTCAGTAGGCAAGGATGCTGGGCAATATCCAAATCAAAATCAGAATCCTTTTACCCAGGGACAAGGGATGGGGATAGGGCAAGGTCAGGGGCAAGAACTCGGAATTGGACCTATGCAGACCGATAACATGAGAAAGCAGCAAGGCACTGAAGGGCAAGCCCAACCAGGAGCTGCGATGCAGCAGGACGTTTCGAAAGGCATTGCGCATTATCTGCAATATGGGCTAGAGTCCGATATGCTCAATCTAGAAAACAAATACCAGTACCACTTGGACGAAGATTATAAAGAGCTTATCGTGGACGATATTCGCAAACAATTGGATGCCCGTATCCAGCATTACGTCAATCAATACCGCGGAGTAGGATTTAAAGAACCTATGGAAGCTGTAACGACCAGCATTATTGATAAAACAAAACAAGACATTATCAGCGCAGTTGAAAGCTACATATCAAGTCTGCCAAGAAATGAGGGCTAATTATGATGAACTTACATGTGGAAAACAAGCAAATTTTCGTAGGTGATGTACGCATCGTCGGGGTGGCCAGCTCCTCCGTCTTTCTCATCGGTGACACAGAAGTCATCTCCTTGTCTTCGATGTTCGACACACCTCCGGAATCCGTCATCATCTCGCCATTCGTCCCGCTTCCACCTGAGTTATAAGGATGGCTCGCCTATCCATTGTCGGCTATGTCTATGTGAATTCCATTGGTGCAAGCAGCGTCATGCAGGTTGGAGATAATGTCACCACCGCTCTGGAAAACAGGGTCTTCGCTGTGCAGCGCGAAGTTCCGATTTATTACGGAAATGAAGGCAGCTTCGCAGCTTATCCTTTCTATCGACGCCCTATTCCCACACCTCAACCACCTGAGCCATTTACAATGTGTGTGGATAACTGGGGATCTTTTATCCGGGTGCGGGGCATCAAAGTTCTAGGCATTAATTCCACCTCCGTGCTCCAGATCGGCAGCAACCGTCTGATCGGAAGCGAAGCCCGAATTAAAAACATCCGTCAATTCGTTACCGACAAGCCCGGTCCCCATAAAAAGGAAACCTTTATTAAACTGGGCTCCGAAGACGTCATCGGCGAAGTCCTGCCCGCCATCAAGCCGCCGCCTGGCTTGTAAAGATTACAAATCAAAGAACCGCCCCCACCCTACTCGGTGGAAGCGGTTCTTTGGCGTGCTCACTTCGTGAGCAGCGGCTGCGCGCGGCTTAGCAGCGCAGCCATCTCCGCGCGCGTCAAGGACGCGCTAGGGCGGAACGTGCCGTTCGCGTAGCCGTCGACAAGGCCATTGCTGCTCATCGCAGCAATAGCCTCCGACGACCAGCTGCCTGCCGGCACGTCAGAGAAGCTCTTCGCAGCGGCTGAGCCGCTCTGCGAAGTCAAGTGCAGAGCGCGGGAGAGCAGCATGCTCATCTCCTCCCGCGTAATGATCTGATCCGGTGCGAAGCGCTCGTCGCTGATCCCTTGGATCAGCCCGCTGCTCTTCGCGATCCGGATATCCTGCCAGGCCCAGTGGCTGGCAGGCACATCCGTGAACGAGGCGCTGCTGGCTGCCTCGCCTTGCAAGCCCAGCGCGCGCACGATGATCGTCGCGGCTTCTGCTCTTGTGAGTGCCGCGTCCGGCGCGAACCGGTCTGCGGCAGTGCCTAGCATCCAGCCGCGGTTCGCAGCGGCGAGTACAGCCTCTTTCGCCCAGTGCTGCTGTACGTCTGTGAAATAGAAGCCGTCAGCCCATAGACCATAATAATCCCAGGTATCCGCTGTTTCCTGATTGAGACTCCAGCTTCCAGTACCTTTCAAATTATACTTGCTGACCAGCTTCAACTTCGCTTTCAACGATTGTTCGTTCTCAAACCAAACCGTGTAATCGCCTGGCTCTAGGTTATTGCCGTTAATGCTAAACGGCTCATCCGTTGGACGAATTGTAAAAGAGGCAACGGGAGACTGGCTAGCGGTGTCGAAACGAACCGTGCCCCCATACGTTTGGGTAAGCTTGCTTAGAGTTTGAGCAGACACGCCTGCTCCGTTATCAGCAGCATTTTGATTCCAATACCTTCCGTAAAACGGTATCCCGAGCACGATTTTATCCACAGGGGCTTGTGAAATCGCATATTGAATCGACTTCTCTACAAAGGGCAAACTAGCCACAGGTCCAGGCGTCGTGTCGCCAGGATAGCTTTCGTCATAAGCCATGACCATTAAGTAATCACTAACAGCGGCTAACGCCTTATAATCATACAGACCTGTCCATCCTTGTGTTGTACCCGTTGGATTAGCCGCCACTGCGACGGAAACTTCCTTATCACCGCTTAGTTTTTCGCGAATGATTTTCACCAGATCGGTGTATTTATCCCGGTAAGCGGCATCCACATTTTCGATATCGAATTGAATCCCATCGAGGTTGTTATCCTGAATGGCCTTAACAATTTGATCCGCCAGCGCTTCGCGATTATCGATCGCTTTCTCTCCAAGTGACCGATCAAAATCATTGCTAAGAAACGGAACAACCCGTTTTCCCCTCTGATGCATGTCTGCAATGAAAGAAGCTAGCAGGGAATCGGATAGTTCCAAGCTGCCATCTGTGTTTAAATGAAAATAGCTAGGAGCAACAACATCGAGCGTTTGCCCACTTTTGTCCACTTGTGATGTATACGTACTCGGATTTCCAAAATACATATATGACATATTGAATTTA
This sequence comes from Paenibacillus sp. J22R67, assembly GCF_059692175.1. Classification (NCBI taxonomy): domain Bacteria; kingdom Bacillati; phylum Bacillota; class Bacilli; order Caryophanales; family Paenibacillaceae; genus Paenibacillus; species Paenibacillus sp. J22R67. The sequence continues at coordinate 105,264 of NZ_JCAUAX010000010.1, forward strand.
CCCTGCTCCGAACTAGCTTGGGCCAGAGCATCGTGAGGTTCTGAGCTTGCTGCTATCGTCAGTATCCCCGCTGCTGCTAGTATAGCAACGAATTTACGCCATCGCTTGTTCGTCGGCATTTACACTCATTCCCTTCTCTAGCAATCTCTGAAATCGTCATTACTCTATCATCTTAGAAAGCGCATTAAATCGCTAGTTGTAAATATTGGTGAACGCAAAAAAACCGCTATACAGCAGGCTATTGCCCCTATAGCGGTTAATTGAAAAGTCTCTATTCGTCTATCGTTTCTTGATAAAATTGGAAGTGGTTTCGGCCCTTGCTCTTCACTTGATAGAGCGCGATATCCACTTCTTTCATCATTTGCGATGCGTCCGCCTTGTCTGCGTTATACATCGTAATTCCCATGCTGACCGTAGCTCTAAACAGATGGCCTAGAACATCCCATGGCTGATCCACGCCATGCAGGATTCGCTTAGCCACGCTATTCACATGCTCCCCGCAATCTACGGACGGCAGCAGAATTGCGAATTCATCTCCACCCATCCGGGCAAATAAATCGACCTCGCGAAGGCAGCCTTGAATACGATTGGCAAAGTTCTGCAAGAAGGCGTCGCCCACATCGTGACCCATCGTGTCATTGATCATTTTAAAATCATCGATATCTACATATAAAAGCGCGAAAGGCCTATTCGTTCGTTTAGCCTGCAAAAACATTTGCTGCAATTGCTCCTTGAACAGCCGCCGGTTAGGCAAACCCGTCAATGGATCATGGAAAGCCATGGCGATTAGCCGGCTCTCATGATTCTTGCGCAGCGTAATGTCGTTAAGCATGAAACAAATCTCTGTGAGGTTTCCTTCCTCATTACAAATCGGTATCGCGGTACATTCAAACCAGTTGAAGCTCTCACTGGTCCCTTTCATACGAAACTCCAGCTTACTGCTGCTGCTCGTCTGCAAGGTTTTGATAAACATTTTATGGATATCCATCCGATATTCAGAATCGACAAAGTCTACAATTTGTTGAAAATCCTCAGGGATAAGGCCGATCACGGGGTTAAAGCTCTTGGACGCATAGGTTAAATTTCCATGAATATCGAACATGCAAAACAAATCCCAAGCCCGCTCAATAAATTGGCGTACGAAGTTATCCTTCTGCAACCATGGATGTGTGACCGAATTCAAATCAGTCGAATGACTCATTACTTTCGTCGCCCCCTTCTCTACTCATGCATAGAGACAAGGGTAGATTAGCATGGGAACATAAAGATTTCATAAAGGCAAGCTAAAATTTGCGTCAAATAAAGCTTGTTTTCGTCCATTTTCTTCCTTTTTTGCTAAAGTTCGCGCTAGCAATAGGGCAAAGTACCCTCTTTCTACTAGAAACCACACCAAATCTCGCGATCTGTCAATAAAAGGATAGAAATTTTTAGGAGAATCGTTCTATAATGAAGGTAATATTTGTGAGCGGATTCTCCGCTCCCATCATGAGCCGTTCCGTTACCGAGGAGGATTTCTAGTATGGCAGGAGAAACAATTTTAGTCGTGGATGATGAACAAGAAATTGTGCAACTGATCCAACTCTATTTAGCAAGAGAAGGATACAAAGTCATCAGCGCCAACAATGGACAAGATGTTTTTGAGATCGTTAAGGAATATAAACCCGATCTAATTGTTCTGGACATTCTGCTGCCAGGACTTGATGGCATAGAAGTTTGCCGACAGCTCCGCAAAACCAGTAATACGCCAATTCTGTTCATCTCCTGTAAAAGCGAGGATATCGATATCATTCTTGGACTCAGCATGGGCGGCGACGATTATATGACGAAACCTTTCAGCCCTAGTCAGCTTGTTGCAAGGGTGAAGGCCCTTCTACGCCGCAATTCGATCCGCGAACAGCATCAGGATGATCCGCAGTTGGTGAAGTTTCCTGGTCTTGAGATTGATCTAGTGAGCCACATCGTTCGTGTGAATGGGCAGACCATCTCGTTATCCGCCAAAGAATTCGATTTACTTTCCCTTATGGCCAAGACTCCTAACCGAGTTTACAAAATCGAGCATTTGTTTGAGCTTATCTGGAGCCTGGATAGTATGGGTGACCCGCGAACGCTCATTGTACATATCAGCAATCTACGCAAGAAAATTGAAGTGAATCCGGCTGATCCTCGGTACATTATCACTGTACGCGGTGTCGGCTACAAATTTAACGGTTCTGCGGTCTAGAACAATCGCTCCCACCAAGCGGAGAAATGATTCTGCAGAGGCACGGCGGCTGCCGCTATAACAAGAGCCGGAAGCATATTAGCAACATTTATTTTTCTAATTTGAAGAATGTTGATGCCTACGCCAATTACCAGAATACCGCCAACGGCTGTAATTTGAATGATCATCGCATCCAGTGACGCTTGGCTAAATGCCATGGCGATCAAAGTTGCGGCCAATGCAATCGTTCCTTGCATGATGAAAACGGATACGGCTGAGAAGATCACACCTACGCCTAAAGTTGAAGCGAAGATAATGGATAGGAAGCCATCCAGCAACGCTTTCGTGTACAAAATATCATGATTATGCCGCAAGCCGCTGTCCAGCGGACCCAGAATCGCCATAGCTCCGATGCAATAGATCAGCGTGCATGTTACGAAACCTTCGGATACGCTGCCGTGGTGTTGCGAAGAGCGTTTGTGCATTTGCGCCTGCAGCCAGTCACCAAGCTGACCTAACCGGTATTCGATGCGGAGCAGTTCTCCCAGAATGCCTCCGATGACGACGCTTAAAATGACTAGTACAATTTGACTCGATTTCAAAGCCATGGTAATCCCCAGCACAGTAATTGCGAGGCCTAGGCCCTGCATGACTGTGCTTTTTATGCCTTCCGAGATACGCGGCAGAAGCAGCCCCAATAATCCCCCTAGGATAATGGCGGCAGCATTCACGATCGTTCCCCATAATGCCATTCTGTTCATTTCCTTTCTGCCTGACAAAAGTATGTATTCCGTATATGACAACCTTATCATTCTACATGATTCTACTCATAATTTCCTCCATCCTTGGAAATGGTATGGGTAAGCAACAGGAAAGGAGGAATACGGCATGGCTAAAGACAAAACAATGGAACCGATGACAGGCGATATTGTGGAGACAGACGGTATTTATGCCAATGAGGCAGGGCAAGAGGTTACCCTCAAACGCGGTGATGAATTTCCTGCGGACCTCGTGCTTGGCCGAACAACTTGGGAATTGCAGGGCTTCGCGGAAGAAGCCGAGATTGATCACGATCAAACAGAGCTTAATCCTATGCGCAAGCGCGTCGATAACCGAACCTAATCTTAGAACCGGGCTGCTAGGATGCAGCTCGGTTTTTTGCCTCAATATGGTATACTAAGGGGATGATACTAAGCGCTGGGGGAACAAGCATGAACGGGAAACGAATTATTATTGTAACTGGCGGTACACTTGGGGATTGGGCTCTGGGTATCATTCAAGAGGACGATGTGCTAGTTGGCTCAGACCGCGGTGCCTTGTATTTGATTCAGCATGGCTATAAGCCTCATATTTCACTAGGGGATTTCGACTCAGTAACAGCTGAAGAGTTAGGCCTTATTCGTTCTTCAAGCGTTTCGTTTATCGAATGCGATCCTATTCATAAAGATTTGACGGACACAGAGATGGCCTTCAATTGGGCTCTAGCTGAGCAGCCTGAACAAATCATCCTGCTGGGTGCCCTGGGCACTCGTTTTGATCATTCATTAGCTAATGTTCATCTGCTTCGCAAAGGAACGGAGCTTGGCATTGCCTGCTCCATTATCGATGCCAACAACCAAATTATCGTTATGAATCAAACGACTCGCATTGAGCGTGGAAGCTATTCGCACATCTCTCTGCTTCCGCTCAGTCTAGAAGTTACCGGAATTACACTCCATGGCTTCGCATATCCGCTTCATCAAGCGACGTTAGAGATCGGCCAATCCCTCGGGATCAGTAATATACTCAAGGAACCAGAAGGTCTCATCGAGCTTCAGACAGGCCTCCTCCTGGTTATTCAAAGCAAAGATTAACAAGTTTCGGTATTTCCAGTAATCTCTTCAACGGATTAGGTATAATTCTTCCAACCATTGCTTACAAATAGAGTAATAGAATATTCCTCTAGAAATGGTTGGTGTGCCTATGAGCTTTCGAAGAAAGGAAATCCTGTCGTTTTCGTTATTTATCGGGATTTTCACGATATTGCTGCTGCTCTTAGTTAGCTGCCTTCCCGCCGCGAACTACGGAACTGAGGAGGCAGCTGACGTAGCTGCTGCTGATGATGTGCGGCCGGAGCTCCCCGCTCTACAAGCGGACGAGCCCCAGCTAAAAGGTGAACCTGTTACGGCGTCTAGTCCGGTACCAGATGCGGCGTCCGATACAGTGCCTAATTCTGTGCCCGATGCTGATCCTAGCGCTGAACCTGGCGCCGAACCTGGTGCCGAACTCGAGCAAGATTCCAACGCAGGGTATACGCTGTTTCTTCCACTCTCCGTGGACACGAAGCCGACTCCCCCCTCCGTAACTACGAACATTTATGTCCCTATTGTTCCACAAAAGATCACGGGCAAGCCTTCGTCCAAAGTCGGCATTCCCGTGCTCAACTACCACAGTGTAGCGATAGATCCAGGGAATATTGTCGTCATAACTCCGGAGAAGCTGGCAGAGCAAATGGCGTATTTGCACGATCATGGCTACACGCCGCTCTCATTAGAAGCATTTATTCGTCTTCTGGAAGGAGACATATCCGAGAAAGCCCCAGAGAAGCCTGTACTGCTAACATTCGATGACGGCTATCTCGATAACTATGAGCAGGCTATGCCGATACTGGCTAAATACGGGTTCCCTGCCACTCTCTTTGTTTCCCCTGGCATGACGGAGCAGGACGGCTATCTCAATTGGGAGCAGATTAAGAAGATGCAAGCAGGAGGCTGGGCTATTCAGCCGCACGGCATGTCGCATCCTCACCTCCCCAAGCTGACGGCAGAGGAGCAAGCCTACGAAATCGTAGAAGCCAGAAAGCTCATTGAGGAGCATCTGGGAACGAAAGCCGATGTCTTTTGCTATCCATACGGTGAACGTAACAAAACGACGCTGAAGCTTTTAAAACAGCATGGATTTCGATATGCTTTTACAATCGATCAAGGATTAGCAACAAATGAGCAGTCCCCTTTCCTGCTGAAAAGGCTTTTTGTTAATGGAGAAGAAGATTTACAAGCATTCGAAGCCAAGCTCCTTAAGCTCAAATAAGGGGCTTTTCTTTGTGGATATACGGTTCAAAATATCTGCTCTTATAGTATAATATACCTATTAATTAAGAGGAGCATCTTCATGTCACAACCAAATAAACGCTCCAGTTTCCGGCTGCATCTCCAAATACCCTTAACCGCCCTTTTCAAGATTATAGGGATCAAAAATAAAGCTACAGACACGAAGCATTCCAAAATCATGATTAAGGATATCAGCTCAGGCGGCATTCGCATGCACACGCCCTTGAATCTTCCTACCGAGATGAGCTTGCTATTGGAATTTACTTTTCATCTGTTTCATCAAGAAATGAAAATACTAGGGATCATTAAACGAAAAACGATGCTGAACCCCTCCCTCTATGAATACGGGATTGAATTCAGCATCGCAGACAAGGCGATCGAACATCAGTTGACTAGTCACCTGATTATGTTAGGTTCTCGCTTAAGGCATACCAACGTACTGGCAAGCTGCAGCTTTACTTCCGATGAAGATATGGAAGATATTTATTCGATGTCCTACGACATTACATAGCAGCAGCGAGCGCCTGCACGAACTGCTCCAAATAGCGCTGATCAAGTTCATCAAAACGGTTGAGACTAGGGCTATCGATATCCAGCACACCGATCAACTCATCCCCGAGAAGGATAGGAACGACAATTTCCGATTGCGAAGCGGCATCGCAGGCAATATGACCCGGGAACGCATGAACGTCCGGTACAAGCACCGTTTCCCGAAGCTGAGCAGACGTACCGCAAACTCCTTTACCTAGCGGAATCCGTACGCATGCCGGCAATCCTTGGAAAGGCCCCAGAACGAGCTCTTCCTTCTCTTGCGTCTTGTCCACCAGGTAGAAACCTACCCAATTCACATCTGTCAAAAACTGTCCGAGCAGCGACGCTGCATTCGCCAAGTTGGCAATTCGGTTCGGTTCATCATGTATCAATGCTTTAACTTGCTGAATCAGCAAGGTATAATTCTCTTCTCTTGTTCCTTCATAACCTGACTTTGCAAACATCACTGATCATCCTTCTTCCCCTTAACATTCTTACTCTCTCATCATACCAAAAAGTGTACATCTCCGCCAAAGGATAAGATTTACTTCACTATCCACCTAAATTAGATCGCTGGGCTACTGAGTGCCTTAGTCTGACCGTCCCCTGGGCGCTGGGCCACTCAGCTATTTCAATTGAGGCGCCTTATAGACAGCACCGTTCCTTGCTCCAAGGGCAATAAAAAAAAACAGCCAGCATCCGCGAGATGCCAACTGTCCTGCTTTTATTTCTGCCCGTAATACGCGTTAACTCCGTGTTTTCTCAGGAAGTGCCGATCCAGCAGCGTTTGATCCATTGGCTGGATCGCCGGGTTCAACTGGAAGGTGCGATAAGCGATCTTCGCCACCTCTTCGAGCACAACCGCGTTATGCACCGCATTGTGCGGATCCTTCCCCCAACTGAACGGGGCATGGCAGTTCACCAGCACACCCGGCACCATCGCCGGGTCGAGATCTCGGAACGTCTCGATGATGACGTTGCCCGTCTCCAGCTCGTAGGCTCCTTTAATCTCAGCCTCCGTCATGAGACGTGTGCAGGGCACTTCGCCATAGAAGTAGTCCGCATGGGTTGTCCCCAGCGCAGGGATGCCTCTCCCGGCCTGCGCCCAGCTTGTCGCCCACGGCGAATGCGTGTGGACAATCCCGCCAATGGCCGGGAATGCCCGGTACAACGCCAAATGGGTTGGCGTATCTGAGGAAGGCTTCAGCGTGCCTTCTACAACTCGGCCTTCCAGATCAACGACAACAAGATCTTCGGCCTTCAAGTCCTCGTAAGGCACACCGCTAGGCTTGATCACAACAAGCCCTTGCTCCCGGTCAATCCCGCTGACATTGCCCCACGTAAATGTTACGAGCCGATATTTCGGCAAATCCAAATTTGCTTCCAGTACCGCTTGTTTCAAACTCTCCAGCACGTGTACTCAACACCTTCCGATAGGAATGTACGTATAATGTACTATTATACACTTGTACGTACATGTTATCTAGATAGTGAGGAGATAAAGTTTGAGGTGTACAACTTGTATGTACACCTCAAACTTTATGCCGTTAATGATTAAGCATGTATGATTGAAAAAATAATGGTTTTGCCATCTGGCTCAAGCCGCGTTTCTACGGAGAAACTGCCAATTTGCTTCGTCGTTGTTTCCAATACGCCCTTCGCTGCTGCGCGCTCACACGCATCCGTGAAATGGCGGTAGAAGATATCCGCATCATATCCAAAAAGGAAATCCGTAAACTTGCGAATGCTTTCCATATTGCGGGCTAGAGTTCCATCCTCAAGGCGAACCGTTACGCCATAAGTCAGAAATTGAGGATCAAGCCACAGCGAAGCCTCATTGCTATTACGCACACCAGCCGTCGCTCCGTTCACGGCGAGTGCTTTGGCATCCGCATCCCGGAACAGGCGGAGCGTTGTTTCTTCCAAATCGTAGTTCGTCCCGCGAAGCTTGCCTGCATCTTCCATCATGCTATAGGCATCAAGCATACGCTGATCAGGGAATATCAGCTTTTTATAGCTGCCATCCTTGGTTGGAACGACTTTGATGAAAGCGTCCCCTTCGTTCTTCACACTGATCCGCTTGGACTTCGTCTGCAATCGAGTAATAATTTGCAAGGCTTCCGCACGGGTAACATCTCGACCCACACCAAAATACCCATTTGGGTACCCTTCCATAATCCCCTTCGTCATAGCTTCGCCAATAAATTTCTGCTGCCTGGTCGTCGCACTTTGCAGATCACCGAATTGAGAAGCTGCTTTGAGGCTGTATACCTCATCTTCCAAATACTCTGTTTCCTTCAGCAGGTAATACAAAATCTCCGCTACGTCTTCGCGTTTCAGCTTCGCCTTATAGTCCGTAAATTGTCCCTTACTAATGAAATGAAGATCGCTGGCCAGATCCAAGTACGGCTTCGCCCAATACCCGACCGTGCTTGGCTTGAACGTGAAATCCCGGTAATCCTGTTTCAAAATGCTCTGATTGCCCGCGCTTAATGCTTGCAGAAAGCTTGTTTTCCAATTGCGCTCGCCATTCGGAAACTTGTCTGTAAAAGCAAGTAAAACGATTTTCACAAATTGGTCAGCCGTCACGGCATCATCTGGTCGAAACGTCCCATCTGGGAAGCCGTCCAGCAGCCCTTGCTGCGCCATCTGGGTAATTGTCTGCTCTGCCCAGTGACCTCGCACGTCTGACAGACCCGCCGCTTCACTTCTTGTTTGTCCAACCCCTATGGTCATTACACAGCAAACCACTGCTATGGCTATCCATTTATTCAACTGCCCCATGTTAAGATTCTCCGCTCTCTACAAATTTTCGGTACCAACTTGTACCATTCTCTAGGATAAGGCTTCTATTAACCTTTGAGAATAGCCTTAAAGCCTAGTAAGAGAGACGCGCCAAGCACTAGCAGGCGTGGGTCTATAGCCGCAGGGCCTAGTTTAAATAAGAGAAGCTGACTCCGTCTTTCTGCATATCAAAAAGGACCATATCCTCTACATACGTAGATAATATAGTCCCACTATGCCAGCACCTAGCCTAACTTTCTGCCAGCGCCTACGGTTTTCATTGAATTATAGTAACGCAGCCAATCGGTTATGTATAACATTTTCGTCAGGAAGTCCGGCGCATTCCCTTGCAGGTAGGCATATTTCTCCTGCTGCAGCAGCTGATGCATCTCGAAGCTTTTCAGGAATATGGCTTTCACAAAAGCCTCTTCTGTTTGGGGCTTGTGAAGATCCGTTCCCCGAGAGAGTTCAATCTCCTCAAAAATCACACCTCTGTAGTAAGGATGCACATTGACCTGTCGCCCCATATCTACATATGCAAGACCTGTATATTCAAAAGGCAGCCAAATTAAATTCGTCTTCTTATCTTCCAGTTTAACGGTATACACTAAGCCCAAATTCAAAGCAACTGGCTGAGGGTAATTGTTAATGACTCCGGAACGCAGGTGATCCATGACATGCTCAACGAAATTCATCGTGTTCTTCCTCTCCATAGGACCTGATTTACATGCAGTATCCTTCCTACATATTGCGTGCTAATACCTAATATTGTCAAGGCTGCAATTCAGTTTCGGCCTATGATTTGCATAAAAAATACCAATAATTGTGATACTAGTCCAAAGACATTTTGAAGTGAAGAGGACGGGTTTTCTTTGCCAACACATTCCACCCCCAGATGGACAATGGCTGCTGTCAGAAGGTTCGATATTATCTATGCCCAGCGACGTAACCCCTACATGGTTGCCTGGTGGTCGGCCTCCTTCCCTGGCTTTGGACATCTGCTCATGTACAAAAATGCGACAGGTGTTCTGTTAACGCTTTCTGAAGTCATTATTAATTCATTGGCCAAAATCAATCTAGCTATGGTGTATTCGTTTAGCGGGAATTTCGCGATGGCAAAGCAAGTTTTGCATCCTGGGTGGCTATTTGGTTATATGTTTATTTATTTCTTTGCGATCTGGGACAGCTATCGCTGTTCTATCGAAGTCAATAAGCACTACGAGCTGGCTATCTTAGAAAACGGGAGAATCCCCGTACATCTCATGCGTTCAACCGGCATCCAGTTTCTTGAGAAGAAGAGACCACTTATTGCCGCCTATTGCTCATTCCTTTTTCCAGGTCTTGGGCAGCTTTACAACAAGCACATTTGGCTTGGCTTTTACGGGATTCTCTGGTGGTGGATTTATCTCACATTTTCTCACTTCTATGAGGCGCTTATGGCTCTCATCTTGGGACATAATCAAATGGTTGTCAGTATTCTGAACCCTCAGTGGCTCATGTTCATGCCTTCCGTTCTAGGAGGTGCTATGTACCACTCTTATACAAGTGCGATTGAACAAAATCGGCTCTTCCGCATCACACAGCGCCAATATTTAACCGATTATTATGAGAAGGCCAGGATAGCACCGATGAATGGTACCGAAATGAACTCCCCTTTGTTGATGATTGGCACATTTGAGCATTGTACGGAGTTAGAACAAGCTTTAAGCATGCTGGAGCACAGAGGTATTCATCCAAGCCGGATTCGTCCTGTCCTCATGGATGCCCATGCAGACAAATCACTATCCATTGTTGATCAACGCTTTGATCAAACAGCTAAATCCGTTGAAATTGGCTTTGCCAGCGCAACAGCCTGCAGTGTCTTAGGGATCAGTCTAGGCTTCATCTTAGAATGGGGTCCAATCATTTGGGGACTTATCTACGGTTTTGGCGGCTTCCTGCTTGGGTTTGGCATCGGGCTCCTCATCAAATCCAAGCATAGCCTCCCTCATCAAAAGCATAAACTTCCCGAAGTGACCGTTCTTGTACAGTATCTAAATGAAGAAGAAGCTGCGCTTATTCATGAAACTTTTTGGCGTTACAAAGCTATTACAGTGGGGAAAATCGATCGCAAACACGCTGATTCTGCCCTTTAAACGGCTGAACAACACGTTAGAACACTTTAGCCGTTTCGGCCAGACAGTTGCAGAACGCGCCTTTTCTATATAAAGGAACGATTCTCTTCCCCAGCGCCAATCTCCTCTTGATTCCGACCTATCTCTTTCTCCAAATTTAACTTCATTCTCCGACTCTTGCGGCAATATCCTTGCGAATGATATAGGTATGGGATTGTTCCGTAAAATATTTTGGGCGTTTTGCGAACTTTTTCTAACCTGCAAGCGTCTAATTCAGTGAGGTGAGAGAATGGAGACGACCGGTGTCCATGTATTTGAGTATTTAAAGTACGTATCTGAAACGACGGATCAAAAAGTAATTCTTCGTAATTTGATGGAGACCTATGGAAATGATGTTTGGAATTACGCCTTCAGCATTTGCCGTAACTCCGATTTGGCTGATGATATTGCCCAAGATGCCTTCCTAAAAGTTTATCGCAATCTTACTACATTCCGCGGCGAGGCTTCGGTCAAAACCTGGCTTCTTACCATTACACGTAATACAACTTATGACTATTTACGCAAAGCTTTCTGGCGCAAAGTGACCCTTGTTGGCTTCATTCAATCAGCGGGTACATCGAACTCCGCCGAAACAGAAGCAATGGAGAAATTATACGCTAGCGATATTTGGAAAAAAGTAATTTCCCTCCCACCGAAATATCGGGAAATTCTTATTTTGCATGCCCACTATCAGCTCTCAACGAAAGAAATGGCGTCTATTCTTAATATTTCGGAGGGAACCGTTAAATCACGGCTTCATCACGCCAGACTCAAGGTGGTCAAATTGAAGGAGCGTGAGGCTCTTGAACAATCCTGATCCGGATGATTTACGCAAGCAATTGGAATCAGGACCGCTAGAGCGCCCCGGCTTTACTTCCAAGCTTCAGCGTGATATTGAAGAAGCGGTTGAGCGCAAAGAACGAACGAAGCCAAGGATCAAACCCGTGCTTTGCTTCGCAGGCGTCGGTGCGATCGCTGCCGTAATCTTGCTTTTCCCTTGGAATACGTTACATACCCAAAGTGATGCCGCACCTGCGACAGATACAGCCGTCACGGCAACAACAGCATCCTTAAGCCTCTCTCCTGCGCCGATTACCACGGCTCTGTTGATTGGTTTAAGAACGGAGCATGAACCTGCCAGCGAACCTGGACGCGTGCTGAAACCCATGCGCTATAGTACTTATCGCACGATGCTGATCGCGCCAGTTCGCGGGCAGCTGCAGAAAACTTCCGAAGGCACAGGAATTCTTATGCCTTATAAGCAAAACTTCTGGAAGATCGATTCGCTAGTCCATCGAACCAAAACGGATGAGTTCCACTATTTATCCGCTCATTTGGCGGATCAGCCTGTGAAGCCGGAAGCTTTCCCTGATCAGGAAAGCGAACAGCTCAATCGGACAGAAACCCTGCTGTTTGCGGGGAATCAATATGTATCTATTGCCGAGTCGGAACAGACTTTGCGTGGCGGCGCGCCCTATCAAGCGGATCGCATCTGGGTCCGCAGTCTGCCGCAATTAAAAGAAGGGCACACCGTCGAGTTCTACAATAAACCGGTGGACAAGAATCATGTGTCTATCGCCGATGTCTACGGCACTAACACGAATATCAGCGGTGTGCTTGCAAGTATATCCAGCAGTTTGCGCGGCGAGGTGTCTGGCCAAAGCTGGACGGTTCAGCGCGAACCGGGCCATTGGGTTGGCAAGGTCGCTGAAACACCGCATGTCACAGCCGCTGCGGCAGCACCAGACAGCTATGCACTGCATGACTTCCCGCGAGAGCTGCCCGATAAAGTCGTCAACCATGACGATCTATGCTGCAACTGGAACGGGATTCAGTCCTCTTGGCCGCAAGCGACCGACGCTCTGACTTCACCGATGAACGATATGCTCGTCATCTTTGAGGATGGCAAGCTCAAGTTCTATCCCTACGGTCAGGCACCAGGCAATGATCCGCAGCTCATGCTGGATCTTCTCCCCGGCGAGCAGCTTGTTATGGCGCAGTGGGCCACAGACCATTACGTCGAGGAATGGATCGATAAGGTTGGCCGATATTTAGCACCAGAGACGGATAAGCTTGTTCCGTCGATTGACTATTAAGCAGATTAAGGATCCGTTCTCCAGTTACTGGGAACGGATCTTTTTTTTTCATTGTCATTTGTTTCATGTCCTGAATACAATGTTACAGCTAAATGCCTAAGCCTAAAGAACTTAAGGACGAAAGGATGACGATAAAGGACAATGAAAAGATCATATAAACTCACCGAAATCGCTGGCAAAATCGGAAAAACACGTGCATCTGTGGTGGAATGGTCAAATCACTTTCGCGAATTTCTTCCGATCGTAGCTGTTAACGGATCACTCCGGTACACAGAGGAAGCCATCGAAATGTTTCAGACCATTGCCAAAATGAAAGATGCCAATAAACCACTTAAGTTTATTAAAGAACAGTTACAGGAAATGTGTGATAAGGAAACTCTGGCTATTCCCAAAGAAATACAGCCTGCACCTCCTGCGCCCTCCACTACTGTGAGTTCCAATTTACCTCCGCTAGCTGTTAACAAATCGAACTCGCAGTTTAGTAATGAAACAATTGAATTACGTAATTCGGTGCAACTCCTCAAGCAAAAAATAGAGTCAAATAAAACACCAGAAAAGTTAAAGGACTATGCGGATAACCTCAATCAAAAGGCTAATATAGCTTCCATTGCGGCAACCAAGGCCTCCTCCCCTGTGATGGATCACTCCAACTTTCAATTCGACCTGTTAACGCATAAATTTACAGAGCTAAGTGCCATCGTCCATTCGCTCATGCAGAAGGTCATACAAACGCCAGAACAAACAACTAAGGAAGAAAACTTGATAACCACAGTTGAAGCATTGAATACGCGGTATCATACGGTTTCGGATGAAATCGCGGACCTGCGTAACGAAATTCAAACTCTCGTGCAAGCACAAGCACAAGCAGAAGCACAAGCACAAGCAGAAGATCAGCCCGATGTTTCGGAAACGGACCTCAAGGGTGAGATACTTGCCGCCGCAACGGAGCTATTGAGTCCACAATTCGAGGGTGTTTCGGAGGAAGTACAGAAGCTGGGCAACCGATGTGATGCGCTTACCGAAGAAGTAACAGAGCTGAACAGCGCCAATCAGATTCTCGTTAACAAGATCGCTGAGCTCATTGAACAGGACATCCGAAGTGAAGTTGCTACAACAATTGAATTACTACACAGACAATTTGAAGGCACTTCTATCAAAGTAAAAGGACTGCAGAATGTAATCCAAGCCGTTCAACAACAGATTCAGGAAACTTCGGAACAAGACCTCAAAGGGGAAATACTTAAAGCCACAACGGAGCTGCTGAACCAGCAGTATGAAGGCGTTACTGGGGATATGAAAGAACTGAAAGAAGATCTAGACAGAAAATACGATGACATGTTTCAAAAAATGAACGCACAGCAACGATTACTTGATAGGATCGCCGAATTCTTAGGCTATCCGGTTATTAATTAATCATCATTGATTGCATAAATAATAGAACTTTCACGCAGCTAGCGGGCTCTATTATTTATGCTCTTGCTGTTTCATGCGTTCAGCTTACATTTGAAGTCGTTTTCACATGGTATGAGCTCATGAATACATCCATAAACGTCTGCGCATATCGGGGATCCCACTGCGTCCCCTTGCCTTCCGCGAGAATGGCCATAGCCTTCTCGACAGCCATCCCCTTCCGATAAGGACGATCGGAAGTCATGGCATCGAACGCATCAGCTACTGCAATAATGCGTCCAAATTCTGGGATTTCCTGGCCTTTCAGGCCGTCCGGATATCCCTTGCCATCATAGCGCTCATGGTGCGAGCGCACGCCTGGAAGCAAAGGCGCCATCGCCTCCGCCGGCTCAATTTGCTTCAAGATCGATTCGCCCAGCACCGGATGCAGCTTGATTTTCTCAAACTCCTCATCCGTCAATCGGCCTTCCTTCAGCAGTACATTGTCGCGCACGCCAATCTTCCCTATGTCATGCAGCAGCGCTGTTTTGTTCAATAAATCGAGATCCTGCTCACTTAGAGCCACAGCTTTCCCAATCAGTAGAGAGTACTGCGCAACGCGTGTGGAATGCCCCGCCGTATAAGCATCTCGGGCATCGAGGGCAGCCGCTAATGTGGAATAATAGCTCTGCAGCAGCTGATTATTCATACTCTCACGGGCTTCAAGTCCCTTGACCATATGATTAAAGCCCGTAACCAATCTTGAAAATTCATCCGAATATAAATCCGAAGCTCTAACCTGCAAATCCCCGGATTGCACTTCTTTCATTGCTCGGTGCAAATCCTCGATAGGCTGTTGAATATCTCTGGCCAACATACGTGCCCCAAGAGAGGAAAACCCCACGCCAAGCAGCAAAATGATGCCCGCCCATTTCCAATAATCCACCGTGAAATTCGACGACTGTGAGATAAGACGAATTTGCGTAGCTAAGCTGAAGAGAAACAGCGGCATCGTTCCAATCAGGAACGCGCTCAGCTGGAACTTGCGTTGAATGGAGACAATCACATGCCCATCCAAAGAGACGTCCTCGCCGTAAAGTCGCTGACCTACCTCACGTATATGTATAAGAACCGGTCGGATCGCCTGCGCTGTCGTGAAAAACTCAAGCAAAGCATGCATGCTCGCCACAAGCACAGCACCTATTCCAGCAAGCCCAATGTAATAAGCCGGCAGTGATAGCCAGCCCATCGCAATCCCGATAGACGCCATCGTCATAGCTGGAATCGACAGACCAAGAAAATGAGGACCCAGAATCCGTCTCACGGAGAGCGCTGGAAAGCGGTGTGTTTGCAAATAAGCGTTCCGAATGGCCGTTAAATTAGGAGACTCCTGCTCCAGCATGGCGCGAATGGGTTGCATGTGCCGGCGAAACACCAGCAGCTCCGCCAACATCATTACTCCTAGGGAAATGATCATAATGATGAAAATACGCAACATTTCTGCATTCGAAATGGATAATGTCGTTGATATAATGACCCCGCCCACCACAACAACAGCAATACCCGAACCTATGATATAATTGCGGATCAAATCTCGTAGAAACCTTTGGTAGATCATCATGATTAATGCCTCATTTCACTCTAAACTTAGTCCTTATTGTATAGCAATTCGACCTTTTACGCTTATAAAAAAAGCCCCCGACCTGATAGGTCGAGGACGCATTGCTACTGTGAAATCATTCCGTTTCCTTATTCAAATTAGTCACAATGTCCTTGCCAAGGAAGGCGCGAGCAAGCTCCGTCACACTCTGACCTGTTAATGTCTGAGTAATTTCAGGCACCTGGGCGATCATTTTGACAATGTCGCCTGTTATCTTGTTCACGCCGGATGTCGCGCCGTCTTGGGAAATCACCGTGATTTTGTCCACGTTGCTCAGTGGTGCCGCAATCTTCTCCGCTAGCTCCGGCAGAATGCGAAGAATCTCCACCGTCACCGCCGCCTGCGTGTACTGCTTGTAAGCTTCCGCCTTCTTCTCCAGCGCCTCCGCTTCAGCCAGACCTGCCAAGCGAACGACTTCCGCATTCGCTTTCCCTATGGCGAGCTCCGCCTCGGCCGTCGCTTCACCGCGCTTTCTCGTTGACTCGGCATCAGCCTCGGCTTCGAGAATTTGCCGCTGTTTGCTCACCTCGGCGCGCATAATTGCCGCCTGCTTTTCTGCTTCCGCTGGCTTAATGACAGACGCCTCGAGTTCCTTTTGCTTCAGCTCAACCTCAATCTGCCGAACGGTCTTATTAGCTTCAGCTTCCATCTGTCTAATCTTCACCTGTTCCGTCACAAGTGATTGCTGAATCTGTTTCTGCTTCAGCTCATAGGCCAAGTCCGCTTCGGCCTGCCGGCTCGTCGTTTCCTGCTTAAATTCTGCTTCTCGCATGCTAAGTTCCTTGCGGTACTGCGCTTCTTTGGCCGATGCAACCGTTTCGGCTTCGATCTTAAGCTGGTGCGCTTCTGCTTTGCGAATAGCGGATTCTTTCTCCGTATCGGCTTGACGAATCTGTATGTCTCGTTCAACCTCAGCTCTGGCAATGCTGGCGCTTTTGCGAATGCGCTCCACTTCCGGTACGCCAAGGTTCTCAATATAACCTTGATCATCCGCCACACGTTTGAGGACGAAGGAGATCAAGCTCAGCCCCATTTTATCCAAATCCTCTGAGCACGTTTCCCTCATCTTGCTGTTCAACTCATCTGGATTCTTAAGAATGGATTCCACCGTCAATTGCCCTACTAAACCGCGCAGATGTCCTTCTACGGAATGCAAAATCATCATCTCTCGCTCGAGCAGCGTATGGTCCAGAAACTGCTCGGAGGCTGTGCCAATGGCGATAGGGTCGCTTTGAATTTTGATTTGAGCGACCGCCTCGATTTTGAGTCGAATCCCCTGTTGGGAAAACATCGGTTGATCGGGCTTGACGTCGAAACTCATGAGCATCATCGAGATCGTTTTGAAGCTCTGGAAGCCTGGGATCACGAACGTTCCTCCGCCCTGTACGACGCGTTTGCCGCCTAAACCGAACACAATCATCGCCTCATTCGGCGGAACTTTCTTATAAGCTCTAACAATGGTAGTAAGTAGAATGAAAATAACAACTACAATCGCAACAACCGTATACATAACCGTTAACATGATCGAATAACCTCCCGGAAGTTAGTAGTACCTCAAAGCTTAGTCGCTAAATTGACTTACTGTAGCGACTCCTTTGTCCATATGAAGAATGACCACTCTCGCTCCTTTGGCTATTGATTCTCCAAGCTCAGATCGCGCGCTGATGGATCGTTTGGTCCCCTGCATGACAATCACCATCTCGCCGATGCCCTTCCCGTTTATGGGCACAATCAGCTTCCCTAACTGTCCATTGAGTTCAAAATCGCTTTCTTTCATACTGTCATCATGCTTATAGATGACTTTGGCATAGAAAAGGAAGAACAGCCACCCCACGAAAAGCCCGGCACCAATGGCAATGAGCAGGACGAGTAAACTGTTGGTCACTCCTACCTCACTCAGCATATACCCCATCCCGCCGAATACCGTTAAGCTCGCTAAGAGGGAAGACAAGTTGAAAAAGGATGGTCCCCCATGACCATGGGCTCCTCCGGTATCTCCGTGGACTTCGAAGAAATCACCGCCAAAAAATGTAACAAGAACAGTTAGTACAAGGCCTACAAAAAAACATACGGCAAACAAAGTCATCATAGACGTCACCTCCTTGCGGCCTCCTTCAGGAAGCATATTCCATCTAATAAATATAGACGAAATTGGTAATAAAAGGTTTCGGTAAAAAATAAACCGTTTGCGTGCGAATCCTTCTTCTGAGCGTCGCGTATAATTATTGAACGTCTTTTTGATATTTCTATTAAAACTAAGGAGTAGATTAGCACATGTACAAAAAGAAAATGACTTGGTGGGTATCCGCCGCCATGGTGTTCCTGCTGCTTACGCTGACAGGCTGCCAAGCTGTACAAGGCTTAGACATTGCTGCGGCGATCAAAAACAGTGCAACCGTAAAGTCCTCCGAATCCAAAGGCACCTTGCAGATTGAACTAGTGCCCGGCGACACCTCCAAGCTAACAGCTGACGAGCAAAAATCGCTCAATGCTCTGCAAAACGTAAAAGTTGAGCTTACGAACGTGAAAACACAGAATGCACAACAGGTTTCTGCAGAGGGTACAATTACATATGGAAAAGGCTCCATCCCATTCAAGCTTGCCACTGAAGGCACGAAGATTATTTTGAATATCGAAGGTGAGAAAAAACCGATTGTTTATGATCTCTTAAGCGGATCGAATGTAACGTTCATGAACATGCTGCCAACCGTCCTTCAGGAACAGTTCGGAAACAAAATAGCCGAGATTAAACCGTCGATTATTGGACTTATTTTAGCGAATACGGCAAATCCTTCAAACATCACAGTCTCAGCGGTTACGGACAAAGTTAACGGTGCTGACCTGTCTCTCCAGCAAGCACATATAGAATTAAACGGCACTGAGCTCGCCTCTCTGTTACGTACACTGTTCAGTAATATCCTGGCAGACGAAGCCGGATTAAAAGAGCTGCTGAGCCAATTGTACGATGCTTTGTTACCTGTAATTGAAGAGCAAATCAATGCTGGCTCCGCAGACTTCTCCTTAAAGATTTTGAGCAACAAGCAATTAGCCGTTGGACTCGTCTACGAGCCTATCCGTGACTTCCTGGAGAAAACGGCAGCTTCTTTCGAAGAGGCCATTACCGGGGATGCCGAGCAAGGCGTAATGCCCCTTAACGGCTTATTTGACAGCAAAACCACGCTGCAAGCTGATATTTACATGGATGCCGACACATTCATTCGCAAGCAAACACTTGCTGTGAGCATGCCGCTTCCGGATAAAGGCACTGGCGTTGCAGGGCTTAAACTTTCCTTCGCTAGCGAAACTTGGAATATGAATAAGCCGGTTACAGCCGAAACAATTGATATCTCTGGCGGTGCGGTACTAGTTGGAAAGGACGCATCCTCCATCTACCACGTACTGGATAACTTGGATAAACAGTCCCTTTTCTACAAAATGCTTCGCGAAGATATGAAAGTAACGAAGAAGGAAGTTAACTTGAAGCTGACGGATGGCGGGGCTGGTTCAACAAGCGATACTCCGCAGCCATTCATTAACGCAGACAACAAAACAATGGTGCCGGTGCGCTTTATTTCCGAAAAGCTTGGCGCTGAGGTTGGCTGGAACGGCGACTTACAGGAAGTCACCATCAAAGATTTGTTATCCGGTAAGACGATTGTTCTGAAACTGGACAGTAAAATAGCTACGGTGGACGGTGCTTCAATAGAGTTGGAGAGCGCTGCAACGCTCCATAATGGATCTACCTTCGTGCCGATTCGTTTCATCGCTGAATCGCTTGGCGGTAAAGTATCCTTCAACGATGAGACCCGTGTAGTGACAATTAAACGTGATTAACCTCTGATAAGAGATTAGGCTAATGCACCTTTTTCTGACGACTGAATAGTCTGTAGTGAACCTAGGCAATAAGCCTACCGCTGCGCGCAGCCGTACGAAAAAGGAGCGAAAGCCATGTATATGAATCCGTCGCAACACCCTGGACATCACGGACCTCAAGTTCTTTATCAAGCAGACCCCAACTGGCAGCATCAGATGATGCAAAAGAGGAATACCCTCATGGGTGCTCTTCACCCCCATGTTGGTCGTACGATTCGTGTCACAACTATTGACGGGCATACGCATGAAGGTGTGCTGGTGAACGTGGATGGGCATCACGCTTATCTGCAAGTCAACACGCATGCTCAGCCTCACGGGCATCATAGACCTATTTATACTCCTGCCCAGTACAATCAAATTTTGACGTTAGTGCTGTTCGAGTTGCTAGTCATTCTACTGCTTGCTTAAAATGAAAGTTCGCCCTCACCCGGCCTACAAAGACCTTGGGTGAGGGGCGGGCTTTTTTTTGAGATTGAAGACTGTCGCGCGTGGCGGGGAATGGATGTGATCTACTGCTGCATAAATCGTTCAAATGAAGCTTGGCAGTCACTCGCAAGCCGTTCCTCATCTTCCCCAACAAGCCTGCCGTTCTCGACGACGACCTTCCCAGCCACAATGGTGTAGTCCACTGGACGTTTAAGGCCGACCGTTGCCAACCATGATTTGGGGTCAGTCTGCGTCCCTACAGCGTCAATATGGTCTACACGAACCATGAACAAATCCGCTGCCTTCCCTACCTCTAGCGATCCAATATCGCTTCTCCCTAATATCTCAGCGCCGCCTCTGGTGGCGATCTTCAATAAATCATAGCCGCTTGGCGCTTGGGCGCTAGATTGAAGTCTGTGCAGCAAATACGCTACCCTGAGCTCCTCAAGCAGGTTCGATCCGTCATTGGAAGCACTGCCATCCACTGCTAAACCTACGGGAATCCCCAAGTCCAGCATTTCCGGGACTCTGGCGATACCCGACGAAAGCTTCATGTTGGAAATCGGGCAATGCGCGATGCCTGTTTTGGTTTGCGCGAGCAGCTTCATTTCCTCATCGTTAAAATGGATGCCATGGGCGAACCACACGTCAGGTCCTAACCAGTCCAGGCTTTCCATGTAAGCCAGCGGTCTCATCCCGAACCTTTCAAGCGTGTAGGCTTCTTCATTTTTCGTCTCAGCGAGGTGTGTGTGAAGCCGCACTCCCTTAGCTCTAGCCAGCTTCGCTGATTCCCGCATCATCTCTGCGGAAACGCTGAACGGTGAGCAAGGCGCCAGCACCACTTGGCGCATCGAGCCTGCGCTGGCATCGTGATAAAGATCAATCAGCCTCTCGCTGTCAGCAAGGATCGTATCCAGATCCTGTACGACGCTCATAGGGGGCAGCCCCCCTTGATCCTTGCCAAGCGTCATGGACCCTCTGGATGCAACGAAGCGAATGCCTAAGCGCTTAGCTGCTTCAAACTGTTTATCGATGAAATGGACGCTATTTTGCTGTGGGAACACATAATGATGGTCGAAGACCGTGGTACAGCCGTTTTTCATGAGATCGGCAATGCCCGTTAGGGAGCTGTGATAGACAGTATCAGGCGTGATCCCTTTCCAAATTTCGTATAGATAGCGGAGCCAGTCGAATAACTCCAGCTTTTGTACCTGCGGCAAATTGCGCGTAAACGTTTGATACAAATGATGATGTACGTTAATTAGGCCTGGGTACACAAACATTTGCGAGGCGTCAATGACCCTGTCTGCTTCATACAAATCCTTACCCATCTTCGCAATCCGATTCCCCTCAATGAGGATATTCGCCCGTTCCAATACGCGATCCTCGGCATCCACCGTAACAATAGCTTGAGCATTACGAATCAATATTGAACCCATCTTCATTCCTCCTCAACGTAAATAAGGGAACAAAAAATCCTAACCAACAAACACAATATATGGACATATATTGTGTTCGTAGTTAGGATTTAGGTTCCCAGTAGAGCCCCCGAACCAAATTATCGAGGTTATACGAACTATGAAATTATGTGGCGCAACGATATTTAGCCTCAGTATAGGCAACTTTTGGCAGCACGTCAATTGGTTTGAAATGAATTTTTCATGAAATTGGAATAAGCTCCCTTCTAATTGGATATATTATCAAAGCTGCGTTAACAAGCTGTCAGGTTCTGAATGATCCAGAAGCAATACGCAGGAACAAATTATTGGAGGTTTATGTCTACATGGAAACAGGTACGGTTAAATGGTTTAATGCAGAAAAAGGATTTGGTTTTATCGAAATGGAAGGCGGCAATGATGTGTTCGTTCACTTCAGCGCTATTACGGGGGAAGGTTTCAAAAGCTTGGATGAAGGCCAACGCGTACAATTTGAAGTTGTTCAAGGTAACCGCGGACCGCAAGCTGAAAATGTAGTCAAGCTGTAGTCCTTACCACATATTGCTATACACTGCTTGCGAGTCTGAGGCTGAGTCTATAATGACAAGGAGGAGTTCATATGTACTTTTCAAAGAAATCGATGGAACCTGTGCCCGAAGAGCAAACGAACATTTGGACCTGCAGCACAGAACAGTGCTCATGTTGGATGAGAGATAACTTTTCATTCGCCGAAAGTCCGGAATGTCCGATTTGTCATTCTGCCATGGTCAAGGATTCAAAGATGCTCCCAACCTTATCGAACACAAGCAGCAGGCGATAATTTAGTAATAGCAGCCTACGGCAGTACCCAAAGCCCTAATTGTCTTCGTAATGGAGGCAATTAGGGCTTTGCTATTATCAGAAGGAAAAGGAGACCCGCTAAGGAGTCTCCCTTGTCCATTTTTATAAAATCGTTCGTTGAAAGTCTGCTTCATCATAGGCTGTGTACTCACTGGAGGGCTTCGCCAGAACAAGGATTTTCCCTCTATCCAGCTCACCTTCCAAACGACTAGCCTCCATCTCGGGTACGCCGAGTGCCTTCATCTTCGCCCTAAGCTCATCGCCGCGGGAACGGAAAAGATTCGCAATGGCTGTCAGCATACCCTCCTCCTCCAATGTAATTTGCTCTGCACCCGTATAATTCGCGACGAAATCGGTACCTTCAGCACTATGCGTCAGCACATAAATGTGTTCTCTCGAAAAGCCTTCCCTGTACAATTGCTGTACTTTGTCCTGCGCTTCTTGAAGATTGGTTGTCACACTCACTCTTGTGTACGTACTCATGGTAATTCCTCCTCTTTCGATTGATTTTATAGGGTAAAGCGATTGTTACTGCGGGTTCATGTGGACTAGTTGCGGATTAGATGCCTCTGCGTCTGCCGAAAATCAACGATACGACAAACATGATCAGGAATACGAAGAACAATACTTTGGCAATTCCTACTGCCGCTGAAACAATTCCAAAAAATCCGAATACACCAGCTACAAGAGCAATGATTAGAAACATGACAGCCCAGCCTAACATAGGAAACACCCTCTTTTCATCGGTAATTTGTGTTGCTTGGCTATGCTATCTATTAACCGCTTGTCCTTAGAATGAAACACTTATTGGTGAAAAATCTCCCGCTCAATTCTCTCCAGCCTCTGATCCATCCGCTCGAGCAGCTCCTTCATCTCCATATTCTCCTGTTCAGCCCGATAGTTAATGGCAAAATCAAGAATAGCCTCCTGCTTATCTCGATTCGCCTGGCGATTCTGGCTCATGAGAATAACCGGCGCCTGAAACGCTGATATGCAGGAAAGTATCAAATTGAGCAAAATGAACGGCGGCTTATCGTAGGCGAAGCGCGTCAGATTGAGCGCCATCCAGCTCACCAGAAACAGACCAAACAGCAAGATAAACGTCCAGCTTCCTCCGAAAAGCGCGATACGGTCGGCAATGCGGTCCGCCCAGGACGACTTTTTGGCCTGCTGCTGCGTCAAATGCGACTTGATATTCCCTTGATACTCTCTGACCATAGCGGTAATCCGGGTTAATTGCTCTATGTTAAGCTTGGCATTCGTTTCATTGTCCAACTCTTCAATCAGCTTGTCGGGCATGCGCTCATCTGGAGATAAATGCTCGTCTTCTGTGCTCATTGTGATCCCCTTCTTTCTGTTGATTTATAACATAGTTTAACCGCCGCCGCTGTGGGCGAAACAGGGGAAGGCGCGGTAGGGCGCGCCTTCGGAGAACTTCTAACGATGTTTCTCATCGTTGGGGGGACTCTACCGCGGCTCTCGTGCTCTCCAACGATGTTTTTCATCGGTGCAAGTAGGAGTCGCTCTCGGCTTCTCGCTACGCGGAGGCTTCTAACGATGTTTCTCATCGTTAGGGGGCCTCTGACGCGGCTCTCGCTCTCTCCAACGATGTTTTTCATCGGTACACGTGGGAGTCG
Source organism: Paenibacillus sp. J22R67 (assembly GCF_059692175.1). Lineage (NCBI taxonomy): Bacteria > Bacillati > Bacillota > Bacilli > Caryophanales > Paenibacillaceae > Paenibacillus > Paenibacillus sp. J22R67. The sequence goes on from NZ_JCAUAX010000010.1 coordinate 129,378, forward strand.
CTCTCGGCTTCTCGCTTCTCGGAGCCCCTAACGATGTTTCTCATCGTTGGGGGGCCCCTGATGCGGCTCTCGCCCTCTCCAACGATGTTTTTCATCGGAGCAAGTAGGAGTCGCTCTCAGCTTCTCGCTACGCGGAGGCTTCTAACGATGTTTCTCATCGTTGGGGGGCCTCTGAGGCGGCTCTCGCCCTCTCCAACGATGTTTTTCATCGGTGCAAGTAGGAGTCGCTCTCGGCTTCTCGCTACGCGGAGCCCCTAACGATGTTTCTCATCGTTTGGGAACTCTGCCTTGCCGCTCGCGCACAACAAAAAAACCACTTGAGACGATACCCTCATCGTCTCAAGTGGTTTTATTTCTTACGATATATACGTTCCTGTGGAACATACTCTTCATAATGCACGCCTTCAGGCACGAAAAGGATGGACTCCTTCTTGCCTAACCCCAGATACCCTCCTCCTACTAAGCTGTCGTGAAACAAGCTGTGTACCTGTGTCTGCAGCTTATGATCGAAGTAGATCAAGACATTGCGGCACAATATCACATGAAACTCGTTAAAAGAACCGTCCGTTGCCAGATTGTGCTGCGCAAACATCAAGTTATCCTTCATGACCGGCTGGAAATAGGCATACTGATGATCCGTCGTGTAATATTCGGAGAAAGCTTTGGTTCCGCCAGAATCCAAATAATTCTTAGTGAAGTATTGCATCTGCTTAAGCGGGAATGCTCCTTTTTGCGCAGCATCAATCGCCTTCTCGTTCATATCCGTTGCATAGATCTTCGTTCTCTCCGCCAAACCCTCTTCCTGCATCAGGATGGCCATGGAGTACACTTCCTCCCCCGTGGCACAGCCAGCGTGCCAGATGCGAATCTCGGGGTACTGTCTGAGCTCAGGCACGACCAAATTGCGAAAAGCACGAAAAAAGCTAGGATCCCGGAACATCTCGGTGACGCGGATCGACATGTCATTGAGCAAGCGATCCACGAAGCCAGGTTCATGCAGAACCTTCTCCAATAGCGCCGTGACATTCGGCAGCTTCTCTGCTTTCATACGGTTAAGGACCCGCCTCCGTAAGGAAGACCTGACATAGTGCCGGAAGTCAAACCCGTACATTTGATACAGGCCTTCTAGGAGGAGATTAATCTCAATGTTTTGTCGTTCATCCTCATACGGTGGTTTCTCCAAATCGACGGGCTCCTCCACAGGCTTACGATTCAATGTTTCTTCACCTGCTTCGTTAGCCATACACGCATGAGCGAAAATAGCTGATCCATATTTAGCGGCTTCGTAATATAATCGGAAGCGCCGGCTTCCAGACATTTCTCTTTCTCACTTTTCATCGCTTTGGCCGTAAGGGCGATGATTGGCAGCTCACGCATGTGCAGTTCTCCTCGAATCGCCTGCATGGCTTCATAACCGTCCATGACCGGCATCATGATGTCCATCAAAATGAGATCGTAGTCGGCATCTTCGCTTAACATCTCCAAAGCATCTTTCCCGTGATCTGCCACATCCACGGTAACACCCTTCGTCTCCAGCGCTGTAACGAGCGCAAAAACGTTACGCGCATCATCATCGACGAGCAGCACTCTTTTGCCGTGGAACAACTGCGTATCCGAATGGATGACTTCCACGTCCGAGATGATCGTTTCAACCGACGAAACGCCAGAACTCGGCTCCGGGGCTTGTGTAGAGATAATCGTTCGCTCTTCAACGGCTGCAGCAATTTCTCCCTCATGTGGGTCCTTGCCAGACGTCTCATTCTCCTGCTCCGTTTCAGCTGCGTTAGGCACGTAAAGCGTAAACGTACTGCCTTTGTGCACCTCGCTTTTCACAACAATAGAGCCTCCGAGCAGACGCGTAAACTCGCGGCATATCGATAAACCAAGCCCTGTTCCGCCAAATTGGCGGTTTGTTGTCCCATCCACCTGGCGGAATGCTTCGAAAATGACCTGCTGCTTGTCGATTGGAATCCCGATACCCGTATCCGTAATCGAGATGGCAAGCACTTTCTCTGCCGGGTCCCTGTGCAGGAGTTCCTTCACACGAACCGGGTCAGCAAGCGCAATTTTCATCATGACGGAGCCTTGTTCGGTAAATTTAAACGCATTGGAGAGCAGGTTCTTCAATATTTGCTGAAGTCGCTGACCATCCGTTTGAATGACATTCGGCACATCTGGTTCCAAGCTGACGTCGAAATCGAGCCCCTTTTTCTCCGCAACAGGCGCAAACATTAGCTTCATCAGTTGCGGCAGTTCGGTCACATTGAAATCGTCCGTCATTATTTCTATTTTGCCCGCTTCAACTTTGGATAAATCCAGGATATCGTCGATCAGCGCCAGCAGATCTTTCCCTGCGGCATTAACCACGCGCGAATACTCCACAATCTCTGACATTTGCAGATCGCCATTATTCTCCGCGAGCATCTGTGACAAAATCATGATGCTGTTCAGAGGTGTGCGCAGCTCATGCGACATATTCGCCAGAAAATCGGATTTGTACTGGGAGCTTGTCTCCAGCTTTAGTGAATAATCCTCCAGCTCGTCTTTCGCTTTCTTTAATTCCAACGCCTTTTGCTCAGAGAAATGGTTCTGCTCCTCTAAGAATTCGTTGGTCATGCGCAGCTGCTCCTGCTGCATATGCAACTCTTCCGACTGAGCTTGAAGCTCCTCGGATTGCGCTTGAAGCTCTTCCGTCAACATCTGAGACTCGGATAACAGTCGATCTACTTCCATTCGGCTGCGCACATTCGTGATGGCCGTGCCGAATTTCTCCTGCAACGAGTCAACCAAGGTTAAATGCTGAGCTTGAAACGTATGAAGAGACGCTAACTCGATTACAGCCTCTGTACGGCCATCCACGAGAATAGGTGCTACCAGCAAGGTACGAGGGGCAGAGGCACCTAAACCAGACGTTAGTTTTACATGATTTTCAGGCAGGTTATCAATCAGGAATATGCGCTGATCCAGTGCACATTGACCAATCAAACCTTCCCCCAACCGAAAAACAGTCGCAGAAGGGTCCTTCCCAGATGCCGCATAACCGGCTACTTTCACATAGCGGGCTTCCTCCTCGATATTTTCTCGTAGGTAGACAACGCCATATACACTATCAAGCATCGGCGCCAGCTTGCTTATAAAGGTTCCGCCCAACGTGCTGATATCATTGATCCCTTGGTACAAAGTGGCGACTTCAGCGATATTCGTTTGAATCCAGTTTTGCTTCTCCAAGTCCCCCAACATATCATTGGTGGCTTCTGCCAACTCTCTTATTTCATCGTGACTGGTCAGTTCGATTCTTGATGCCAAATTCCCTTCGGAAGAAGTAATATATCGAATCATTCTCGTAACTTGCTTTATCGTATTCGTAATAGAGTTAGATAAGATTAGAGCGACTACGATAGCAAAAATAGAAATGACGCCTAGAAGGGTAAAAAGGACAATTCTAAGATTTTCATTACTTTGAGCAAGCTGATCGGCCCTGGCCTTCGTCAACTGCTTCTCGGCCGCGAGAAAAGAATCAAACTGTGTGCGCAGTTGATCCATCAGTTTTTTTCCTGAGTTCTGCTTAAAATAGTCGTCGATTGCCGCTTGCTTGTTTTCTTTCTTTAACTGAATGACATTATCCCCAGCCGTGCGGACCCAGCTTTGAATCGTTGGCTTAATACGCTCTAAACTTTCCTTCTGAGCTGGGTTATAGCTGATTAACTGTAGTAGTTTATTATAATTATCGAGCCACGTTTTGTTGGCTGTGTCATAGGGTTCCAAGTACTGAGCGTCTCCTGTGATGATGTAGCCCCGCATGCCGGTTTCCATATCCACCATGTTTTTCTGTATGGCGTTAATAAGATCATGCGCTTCCAAATCGTGGCTGGCGACGAAATCCACTTCCTTCTGCAGCGAGCTGACACGACCGCTCACAATGAGAAGAGCTATTCCTAAGCATATGATAATAAATACATATCCCATAATAATTTTTGCACGTATATTCATACGAAAAAATTTGCCCATAGCTGCCTCCTAGTACAGTTGCTAGAGAACGTATGTTAACATTCTACTATTCTAACTATACCATAATTGCGGAGGTAGAGAGAAAAACTACGCCTATTCCTGTAGTTTTTCTAGTATTAAATCAAGCTCCGGATCCGATTCCGGAAATGCTAGATTCATGCTCTCAAGTGCTTCTACCGCGATTTGCAGCACAGCCCAATCCCGGTACCAGCGGTGATTAGCTGGCACTATGTACCATGGTGCTGATTCAGAGCTGCAATGCTTAAATACGGCTTCATAGGCTTCCTCATATTCGGCCCATGACTCCCGCTCTACCAAATCATTCTTATCAAATTTCCAATGTTTTGTGGGGTCTGTCAGCCGATTCCGCAGTCTGGCAAGTTGGAAATCCTTCGAGATGTGGAGAAAAATCTTCACGATTTTCACGCCGCCGCTCTCTAGCAATTTCTCAAACCGATTAATATGCTTGAATCTGCTCTTCACTTCCTGCCCGCTAATCCAATTATGGACTCTCGTAATGAGCACATCTTCGTAATACGAACGAATGAAGGCTCCGATCATCCCTTTGGCAGGTGCAATCTGATGAGCGCGCCATAAGAAGTCATGCGCTGTTTCCTCTTCCGTAGGCGCACGGAAACTGTTTACCTTAAACCCCTGCGGATGCAAGCCGCCAAGAGCACGCTTAACTAAGCCGTCTTTACCACTGCAATCCATCCCCTGGATAACAAAGAGAACGGATTGCTTCTTCCCGGCGTACAGCTTATTCTGCAAAGCTTCCAGCTGCTCTTTCAAGCGCTCCATTTCAGCTTCTACTTCTTCCCTTTCATGTTGGGCCCCTGTATCATTTGGGTCGATACTCGCTAAACGAATTTTTTTACCATGTTCCAATTTAAAATGCTGGACTGGCATAGGCCGGCCTCCTCTAAGGATTGGGTGTAAGAACTGCCTTCAACTTCAGTATTGCCCGCTTCTGAATGCGGGAAACACTCATCTGGGAGATCCCTAGCTGATCCGCAATTTGACGCTGTGAAAGCCCTTCTTGATAGATGAGGTGAATGACTTTCTTCTCTTCCTCTTTCAAGCAGGTCATCGCCTCTTCCAAATCCATTCGTCGCTCCAGAGATTGATACTCGTCGGTCGAACCGGCAATCATATCACCAATCGTCGCACTATCCCCTTCACTATTAAGCGGCGTATCCAACGAGGTGTAGTGGTAATAGTCACGACCAGCCAGAATTTCTATGGTCTCTTCCGTGCTCAGCTCCAAATAAGCCGCCATTTCATCGATATTCGGCGAGCGTTCAAGCTTAACGGTGAGCTCATCCAAGGCTCTCTGGACAAGAGCCCCCTTTTCCTTAATTCTTCGTGGGACCTGTATGTACCATGACTTGTCACGCAAATAATTCTTCAGGTGACCGATCAGGCTTTTCATCGCATAGGCTTCAAAGGGAGTTTCCAGTGTACTATCGTACTGGGTGAACAGCCGCAGCAAGGACATCTGCCCGACTTGATACAGATCTTCATATAAATCAGGACGGCTCCGTGACATCTTGCCGACTGCCATACGAACGATAGGTTCATAGTGCAGCAGCAGTGCCGTAGCCGTCTCTTCGCATGCTGTTTCTTTGTAAATTTTCATTTTCAAATACATGTCATATAGAGGTTTGGAGGATGATGCATTCACATTCATACCATTTCCTCTTTTCTATTCATTTGCCCTATTAGCTGCTTCTTCAAAACAACCTGAGTACCTCTTCCGCTATCCGTTAGCACCTGCACATCATCCATTAAAGCCTGCATGAGGAACAATCCTAACCCCCCCACCGCCGCTTCATTAATGGATTTGTGATGCAAAGCAGCCGTCTCTGATTCGGCTTGCACGTAATGAAAGCTGTTCCCTTCATCCCTGACGCTAATTTGCAAAAAACCATCCTGCTGCTCGTACTGAATCTCAATTGTTCCTGACTGTCCTTGCTCATAAGCATGCAGAATGGCATTATTGCAAGCTTCTGCTACAGCTACTTTCATATCTTCAATATCTTCAAATGAGAAGCCCGCTTTCGAGGCTACACCGTATAAGGTAAGTCGAACAATATCTAGATATTCCGCCTGTGCGGGGATCGTAAGACCGATGTATGGGTTCATATTATTTCTTCTTTCCTTTCTGCTCTGCCTTGATTGTGAATTTGCAGTTCACCGTCCACCAAATAGCGGGTAACACCCGTGATTTCAAATAAACGCTGAATTCTGGCGGGAATATGCTGAATACGGAAGGATGCGCCCATCGCAGCTCTTACTTTGAGCACCGAAACGATCAAGCCGATCCCCGTGCTGTCAATATAGCGTAACTCTTTTAAATCTAACGTTAAGCTCTGATCGCCTAGGGAGACGACAGAATCTAGGACGGCCGCAAGCTCGGATGCTGCTGACAAATCAAGTTCCCCGCTTAAGTATATAATATTTTCTTCCCCATTCGATTGCTTATAAACCGTAAATTTGCGTATGTTCACAAAGATAGCTCCTCTCTATTTCATGCTGCCCATATGTGGTGTCTTTTTGGCTTTGAATTTTTTCCACATCTCCATCGAGACTGCTGCGCCCTGCAAAATGGTTTGCCATCTGCGGCTTAATGTCGGCGTATCCTTAGGCAACCGCGTTTGTTTCACCGCGTCGATGAAGCCTGTAGCTGATTGTTTCATAGAAGACGTAAGTTCGTGAACGACTTGACCGACGTCGTTCACTGAGCTGAATAGATGATTCAGCTTAGCCAGCTTCGCACGAACATCTATAGCCATCTCATTGGTATTGAGAATAACGTCCTGTACTTCGGAAGAAATCTGTGTGACCTCGTCCTTCATTTGTCCCATCGTCAGAGTGATCTGATCCAGGGATATCTTCAGTGATTTCAAGGTTTGAATCAAATAGAAGACAAGGAATACGAAAGCTATGGCTGCAAGGACTGCGCTAAGTTCGACTAACATGTCAATCACCCCTGTTCGCTTGATTAGTTTACTTGATTACTTATCGTTACCCGTATTTCTGAGGAATGAAACAGCCCCTCATCAATTTCCAGATGTTTCTACGTCTGTTTCAAAAGTGGAGCTTCCGGGTAAAGATGAGATAGGAACAATCAACAATCCTATAAATTGAATGGAGGAATTCCACATGGTGAAAACCGCTTTGAAAGAAAGTGCTATGACAGAAACGTTGGACAAGCAGGTAGCGAACTTCTCAATTCTATATATGAAGCTGCACAACTATCATTGGTACGTAAAAGGTGAGAATTTCTTCACCCTGCATCTGAAATTCGAAGAACTGTACGTAGAGGCTGCGCTGCATCTGGACGTCATCGCGGAGCGAATGCTTTCGCTGCGCGCCATACCAACAGCTACCTTGCAGGAGCATCTCGAGCTTGCTTCCATCAAAGAAGCGAGCAAAGGGGCATCCGCATCGGAGATGGTGAAGCAGCTGGCAAGCGACTTCACCTTGATCTGCACCGAGCTGACCGAGGGAATCGCGCTTGCCGAAGAGAGCAAGGATCAGCCGACAGCTGACATGCTGATCAAGATTCGCGCTTCACTCGAGAAGCACAGCTGGATGCTGGAATCTTTCCTCGGTCGCTAGGGTTCCGGGTTGAACGTAGTTCCCACAATCAAAAAGGGCTATCTCCATAAGGTCATGCCTGACCTTGTGAGATAGCCCCTTTATTTTATACATATTTGACGAGTGTGACTTCCGTCCCTTGCTCGGTGTTCACCGTCACTTCATCCATCAACGCTTGCATGAGATAAATGCCAAGGCCACCGGACTGCAGCTCGCTGACGGTCTGGCCAACCGGCGGTTCCGCCGACTGCTCTTGTTGACTCTGATAATCAAAGCCAGGGCCGTCATCTTTCACTTTCACAATCAGCCTGCCTTCACCGAGCTCATAGCTAATATAGATTTGCCCCAGAATGGCCGACGTCTCCCCATGAAGCACCGCATTGTTGCAGGCTTCCGAAACCGCTACTTTCATATCCTCGATGTCCTCATAGGAAAAGCCCAGCTTAGAGGCAACCCCGTAAAGACTAAGCCTGACGATGTCTAGGTACTCCGCTGCTGCGGGTATGTGCAGACGAACGACGTTCATGCGGTTCCTTCGATCCCTTCGTTAAGAAATCCGGAGATGCCTGTAAGGTCAAAAAGCCTTTTGATACCGGACGGAATATGGCGCACTGCGAACGGCGCTTTCAACTCATCCCGTATTTTCAAAGCAGAGACCACAATACCAATCCCCGTGCTATCGATATATGTTAACTCACCTACGTCTAGAATTAATGCTTTGTCAGTCCTATGAACAACCGCCTCAAGCGCATGACGGAACGTTAAAGCCGCTGCCAAATCGAGTTCACCACGGATATGAAGCTGTATAGATTTCTCCAATTCTTCTTGATCAACTTGGAACTTTTCAACAGACATGAGCCACACTCCTTCTATGTGATTTGCTCCCTCAAGTGTAACAAGAGCCTAACCTTTATACAAGCTTTATGGCCAAAAGCCTGACATGTCAGGCTTTTCGCAGACATGCAACGAAGCCGGCCAATCCGGCCAGCCTCCTCTTACAACACTCCGCTCTTCTCCGCTACAAAAGGATGGGCGTATTCACCGCAAATGATCGCCCCCTGCTCCACCATAACCTGTTTGTCCAAAATAACCCTGTCCAAATAAGCGCCTGCCTGGATGATGCAATCCTGCATGATCACGCTGTTTTTGACATGTGACCCCGGATGAACGACCACCCCCGGGAACAAGATGCTATTCTCCACGTAGCCTTCTATTCGGCAACCTGGCGCGACGAACGTATTGCGAATCAAGGCTTGCTGATGGCAAGCGATCGCAGCCTCGTCCTCTTTTCGCGTATACACAGATTCTTGATGCTTCATGAACTGCCTCCATCCTTGCGGCTGCAGAAGCTGCATACTGTGCGCATAGTAGCTGTCGACGGAATCCATGATCGCCATGTAGCCATGGTTGGCATAACCCTGTACATGAAGCTGGGTCAGCTGCTCCCAAATAACCTGTTTCAGATCCATGTCTTTTCCCGGCTTCATGCTCATCTCAATGAGATCAATCAACAGCTTTCGCTCCAGTACCATCGTATCCAGATCAATGTTTTGCGGGGCGAGACTCGGCATCGCATGGTAGGTGGGAGCGGCACGAACGACGCGGCCTTGATCATTCATCTCTAGGCTATAAGCATGTCCAATATGCGCATGGCGGTCCATCTCGGTCAAATGTTTGAAGAGCGTCGTAATCTCCGCTCCACTGCTGAGATGGTAATCGATCATTTGATCATAATGAGAATGATAAATAATCCGGCTGGATGCAAGCAAAACGTACTTCTCAGCTCGCGATTTCAAGTAAGCTAGATGGTTGTCCAATTGAGGCTGGTTGCCGTGCTGGGCAGTCAGCGTGTGCAGCGCCTCCAAACCGTAATGCTGCCCGTTTCCGATATGATGGAGCAGCGATTCCGCCTTCGGAGTCGCCAGCACCACCACCTCATGAATACCTGCGTTGCTCATATTGGAAAGGGCAAAATCTGCTAACCGGTAGCGACCGGCAAAAGGCACCGCGCCTACACACCGGTCACGGGTAAGTGTAGACAAATCACTTTGTTCGTTCATGAGATTAATCAAGCCAAGAACATTCTCCATACGGCATTCCTCCTCCGAATTCTGCTTGGTCAGAAAAACTAGACGAGTGCTTAAACGAAATTCAGCCGCGTACCGGTCAATTTAGCAGGTATGGAGGCTGGGTAGTGACGGCCAATCACGGATCTCTCACCGACAACCGTAACTCCTGGATTCCCCGGTTTGCCTACAATAGCGCCATCTTTAATAATCGATCCTTCCCCGATAATGGCATTAAGGATAAGTGCATGCTTCCCGATCTGAACGCCGGGCATAATGACGCTGTTCAGCACCCGGCTATGCTCGCCAACCGTCACACCATCGAAGAGCACCGAGTGGCTGACATTCCCGTAAATAGAGACACCGTCTCCAATTTCGGCATTATTGACCCGCGCGTCAAGCGCCACTTCGCTTTTGGGGAGATCCCGCTTTGCCGTCCATACTGGCCATGCCTCCTGATTCATTTGCAGCCTCGGATAATAACCAAGTAAATCCATGTGAGATTCCCACAGGCTTTCTATCGTACCGACGTCCTTCCAGTATCCTTCAAATGGATAGGCCGATACATGCGCCCCAGCAGCCAGCAGGCCGGGAATAATGTCATGGCCAAAATCATGGCTCGAAGCCGGATTATCTGCATCCTGCTCCAGACAGGACTTCAGGAACTCCCAGTTAAATACGTATATCCCCATGGAGGCCAAGTTGCTGGCTGGTTTGAACGGCTTTTCCGCAAAAGCGGTAATCCGGTGCTGCTCATCTGCGCTAACAATCCCAAACCGGCTGGTTTCCTCCCATTTCACAGGCATAACCGAAATCGTAGCATCTGCACCGGTTGCCTGATGATGTTCCAGCATCGTCCGATAATCCATGTTATAGATATGATCGCCTGAGAGGATTAACACATAGCTCGGGTTATGCTTCTGCAAGTAAGCTAAGTTTTGATAAATAGCATCTGCGGTTCCTTTATATGCATTAGGTGCCCCGGCTTGCCGTTCCAGGATAGAGATGCTGCTATTACCGCTGTTACCACCTTCCACCTGCCAAACGTCCCCGCTCCCGATGTGCGCATGCAGAACAGCCGGCTTATACTGCGTCAGCACACCAACCGTACCGATCCCTGAATTACGGCAATTGCTTAAGGCAAAATCAATCATGCGGTATTTCGCTCCAAAATGAACGGCTGGCTTCGCCATATACTTCGTTAACGGGCGAAGCCTGCTGCCTTCACCGCCAGCTAACAGCATAGCCACACATTCCTGCTTTTTCATCATCATCTCATCCTTCCATTTGGTTTTTTTTGAAAATGACAGCCGCCAGTGGCGGTATCGTTACCGTAATACTGTAAGGTTGGTTCTGACACGACCACTCTTCCGCAGTCCGTGCAGACTCGTTAATCACGCCCGATCCGCCGAAATCTGAGTGATCACTGTTCAATACTTCGCGGTATTGCGCAGGCTCCTTAACCCCGATGCGATAACCTTCGTGAGTCTCAGGTCTGAAGTTGCAGACCATGATGAGAGCTTCGTCCTCCTCCCCTTTCCGGCCAAACAGCACCAATCCATCAGCCTTATCCTCAAAATCAATCCCTTCAAACCCGTCAGGCGCGTAATCCCGCTCCCACAGAGCCTTCTCCGATATGTAAAAATGATTCCATGTTTTCACAAAATGTTGGAACTGTTCATGTTCACGATCCTGCAGAACGTCCCAAGAAAGTGCAGCTTCCGAGTCCCAATCCTGCTCCTGGCCGAACTCGCTGCCCATGAATAGGAGTTTTTTACCTGGATGCCCGATCAGATAAGCGTACAGCACACGCAGATTGGCAAATCGCTGCCAACTGTCGCTTCCCGACATTTTACCCAGCAGAGATTTATCAGGATGGGCCATCTCATCATGCGCATAAGGGAGGATGTAATTCTCATTCCTCGGCAGCTGCAGCGACTTTGTCAACTGCGGCTCCAGTCCGCTGCGCTGCTCTTGATTCTTCTTCATATAATCGAGTGTGTTCCACGTAAAACTTAAATCCCACTTGTAATTAAAACCTAATCCTCCCTGCTCAACCGGCTTCGTTACTCCCGGGAATGAACTGGAGTCCTCCGCCATCATCAAGGCGTTCGGGTATCTGGCGAATATGACGGCATTCAGCTTTTGGAGAAAAGCTATGCCTTCCAAATTTTCCTCGCCACCCTCGTTATTCGTGATGCGGTCTTCTTCCGACCTGTCGAAATTCAGCGTCAGCATACTGTACACCGCATCGACGCGCAAGCCGTCAATATGATAAACATCCATCCAGAACAAAGCATTGGAAATTAAAAAGCTATGCACCTCAGGTTTCCCATAATCGAAAATATGAGTCCCCCACGTCGGATGCTCACCTTTGCGGCTATCCGCATATTCATAAAGCGGTACGCCATCGAATCGGGATAATCCATGAGCGTCTTTGCAGAAATGCGCCGGGACCCAATCCATAATGACGCCGATCCCCATCTGATGGCAGCGATCCACCAGATACATGAATTCCTGCGGTGTGCCAAAACGGCTAGTCACCGAGTAATAACCTGTTATCTGATAGCCCCAGGATTTATCCAGCGGATGCTCCATAAGCGGCATAAGCTCGATGTGGGTAAAGCCATGCTCCACAACATAGTTGACCAACTCGTTAGCCAATTCACCATAACTGTAGAAACCGCCGTCCTCCTTGCGCTTCCAGCTGCCCAGATGCACTTCATAAATCAGAAGCGGCTGCTGTAAAAATTGGTGCGAGGTCTTCCTTGCAAGCCAATCTTCATCCTGCCAAGCGTAACCTTCCAAGGAAGTTACAATGGAAGCGGTTCCCGGTCTAAGTTCCGAAGAAAACGCGTAGGGGTCTGACTTCAAATAACAATCATCGTCTGGCGTAATGATTTCGTATTTGTATAAAGTACCTTCCTTCAATTCGGGGATAAAAAGCGACCACACACCATCTGACACCGCCATCGCGTGATTTCGGCCATCCCAGCCGTTGAAGCTGCCCGATACGTTCACTTGCTTCGCATTTGGCGCCCAAACAGCAAATTGGACACCCCTCACAGCATCTCTTTCTTCCAAGTGAGAGCCCAGAAACCGGTAACTTTGATATTGCGTACCCTCATGAAACAGATATAAAGCGTCCGAACTGGGTGACGATGTCATCGTTGTCATCCATTTTCCTCCCCGCCATCGAATGATTTCATACCTCTTATTACCCCCAATCCCGCCTATTGAAACAAAAAATGCACAAGTTGCCCATTTTCTGGGACGAACTCGTGCATGTATCCTTTTTGTATACATAAGTGACACTTACGAAATGCTGATCATGACCAGGCACATGTCGTCCTGTGGAGCCCCGCTTTTGTCATGCGGATAGACGCGCTCCACTAGCTCCTCTGGGTCGTGAGCGCTGCCAGAAGACTGCAAACCTTGCCGTATTTTCGCGATACCGTCCTGCTCCTCATCATCCAGCCATTCCGATAGACCGTCTGTGAATAGAACAATACGTGCTTCTTGCTCATAACGAATGACACCTTTCGTCACTTCAATTCCCTCAAAGAAACCAATGGCGCAGCACCCTTCCGTCAACAGCTTCACCTCGCCGTCGAGCATCGCAATGCCAGCCGGATGCCCCGCATTCACATACTCAATCGTCCGTTCATCCGTATCGAGCACCATATAGATCGCCGTAAAATAATAATTGATCAAACTGTCCGATTGGTGCAGCTGATTCATCCGTCCGTTCAGCTCGCGCATCACACCCTCCGGATCGCAAATATGCGTAATGGTATCCTTCAATGCCGAGTAAATATACATACATACTAAGGAAGATGAAATACCGTGCCCCATCATATCCAGCAAAATAACCCCATACCGATTCGGCCCAATCGGATACCACGCGTAGAAGTCCCCCGCCAATTCCGACGATGGCTTATACACCGCAGAGATGCGGATATCTTCCTCCTCTATGGGGTTGCTGAGCACGCTGCGCTGTACCTGTTTCGCCAAATCCAACTCATATTTAATCCGCTTATCCCGCTCTTTGTGCCAATCCTTCTCATATTTCAAACGGAGCGTCGAACGGATTCGGGCGAGCAGCTCCACCTTATTAATCGGCTTCATCACATAATCAAGCGCCCCTGCATCCAAAGCCTCAGCGAGCTTATTGGAATCCCCCATCGCCGTCACGAAGATAATCGGAATATCCCGCAGCCTCTCATCCGCTTGAATCGTACGGCAGGCCTCTACACCATCGATTTCCGGCATCATCATATCCATTAAAATAAGATCTACCGGCACCTCCGCTGGACTGGGTGAATGCATATCTAATAATTGATACAGCTCTTTTGCCGAGGACACCATTTGGAGATCTGTGTATCCGGCTTTAAGCAGAATTTTTTCGATAATTAGTAAATTTGTCGCGTTATCGTCCACAATGACAATACCCATCGTCATAACCCCTTTCGGGTAAAAGTTAACTGGAACCCTCACCTAGTTTACCATATTTTAAAAACAAACAGCTTCCCTATGTACTACCCGCCTGCGAAAGTTTCAATCATTACCAACGGACCTCCACGCATAAAAAATACCTTCCCTGTTTCAAAACCACGGAATAGGGTTACATCCTAGTATAAGGCATGACCCACTATACCCCAATCGAAGGAGAGATGACTCATGAGTGAAACTGTCGAAACAAACAGAAGCGGACTATTGTTAGGCCTAGTAATCGGTGGTGCGGTAGGCGCTGTAGCCTCATTGTTATTAGCCCCGAAAAAGGGAGCAGAGCTGCGAGACAACCTCACAACAACATATCGGAATTTATATGATAAAACAAACGAATTTGCCGCAGCTCTAGGACAAAAGACGAAGGAAATGGCTGCCAAAACCGGTGACAAAACCGAAGAGATGGCGGAAAAGATGAGCGATAAAGTGCAGGACATGGCCGAAATGACAGGTGATAAGGTGCAGGAATTTGGTGAAAAGGCAAGTGACAAAGCACAGGAGTTTGGCGAGCGAGCTAGGGACATCAGCGAACAAACTAGTGAGAAAGCAAAAGACATTGGCGAGAAGGCTAGTGAAAAAACGCGGGACTTCGCTGAGAAAGCGAGTAGTAAGGTGCAAGAGGTTGCCGCCCCTTTGCAGTCGACGAAACCGGAGTACTCAAGCAATCGGCACTAAACTCGTTAGCCACCTTTTGAAAGGAGTGATCTGAAATGGATAAAGGCATGCTGCATCGACAGCTAACCGACCTAGGATTAGAACGTGTGAAATATACGGAGAAGGCCGTCTATCAATACAATATTTATAGTGAGGCTACAGCAGCCTCCTATCCGCTTACATTGATAATGCTCACCTCCGAGCTTGGAAATACCACTGTGCACTTCCATGAGGCTGACTTTCCGGACCATAAATTCGTTCCGCTGGAAGTCCGCCGGGCCGCCCTGGACAAGCTGATCGAACTTGAAAGGCTGTGCAACGGTTCCTCTGGTAAAACCTTGGAGGAAGCCAATAACAGCTCCATGGCCCAGGATTTGGACGAGATCAAGAAGCTCGGCAATGAAATGAAGCACATGAAGACCAACAGTGAGCTGATCGAGAAGAATCTGATTCCGGATCCGATTCAATAAAAAAAGGTTGGACAGGACAATCCTCCTGTTCAACCTTTTTTGTTTCCAGACGTCTTCATGATCCAAAACAATTTTTTCATATGAGAACTCGCAGAAACCTAACTTTTAGGAGCGCCGCCATAGATTAACGGGAGATACTACCGCTATTTAATTGAGTAACACAGCTACTGGGTGAATACATGGAATTTCTCCTGTTAATGGAGAAGATTGAGCCAGAAGTAGATGAGTTGGAATGAATTAACGGTATTTCTTCCAGTTATCTGTTTTTTCAAACCGGAATTGCATTAATAACGGGAGTTTTTCCCGTTAATCTTAAAACAAATATAAAAAGAGGCCGTCCCAAGTCATCTTATGACCGCGGGACAGCCTCATTTTTATTTCGGCTGCACCATATCCTCCGGCCGTACGTAAGTGTCGAACTGCTCCGCCGTCAAGTAGCCGCTGCGAACAGCTGACTCCTTCAACGTCAGCCCTTCCTTGTGGGCTTGCTTCGCAATGCTGGCCGCTTTCTCATACCCGATATACGGGTTGAGCGCAGTAACCAGCATGAGCGACTGCTCGAGATTGCGCTGAATCACCTCGCGATTCGGCTCCATCCCCACGAGGCAGTTATCGTTGAACGAGCGCATGCTATCTGCCAGCAGCCGCACGGACTGCAGGAAGTTGTGGATGATGACGGGCTTGAACACGTTCAGCTCGAAATTGCCCTGGCTGGCGGCGAAGCCGATGGCCGCATCGTTGCCCATCACCTGGCACACGACCATCGTCATCGCTTCGCTCTGGGTCGGGTTGACCTTGCCCGGCATAATCGAGGAGCCGGGCTCGTTCTCTGGGATCGTAATTTCACCGATCCCGCAGCGGGGACCGCTCGATAGCCACCGCACATCGTTGGCTATCTTCATTAAATTCGCCGCGAGCGCCTTCAGCGCGCCGTGAGCGTACACGATCTGATCATGGCTAGTCAGCGCATGAAACTTGTTCGCCGCCGAGACGAAGCGTGTGCCCGTCTCGCGCGAGAGCTCTTCGGCGACCTTAGCGCCGAACTCCGGATGCGCGTTCAGCCCGGTGCCCACCGCGGTGCCGCCTATGGCCAGCTCGCGCATCGTATCGACGCTGCTGCGCACCATGCGCGCGCTCTGCTCCAGCATCGCCCACCAGCCGCTGATCTCCTGTCCCAGCGTCAGCGGGGTTGCGTCCTGCAGGTGGGTACGGCCGATTTTGACGATGGAGGCATAGGCCTCCATCTTGCTGTGCAGTGTAGCCTTCAAATGCTCTATCGCAGGCAGAAGCTCTTCCTCCACCGCGAGAACGCCGGCAACGTGCATCGCGGTAGGGAACGTATCGTTCGAGCTCTGCGAACGATTCACGTCATCATTGGGATGGATGCGCACCCCATTCCCGAGAAATTCGCTGCCGCGATGCGCAATCACCTCGTTGACGTTCATGTTCGACTGCGTTCCGCTGCCAGTCTGCCAGACAACGAGCGGGAACTCGCCGCTCAAGCGGCCCTGCACGATTTCGTCCGCCGCTTGCGAGATAGCCTTCGCCTTCTCCGGCGTTAACCCGCCAAGCTCATAGTTGACAAGGGCAGCCGCCTTTTTCAACAAAGCAAAAGCCCCTATCAATCGCTCCGGCATCCGCTCGGTTCCAATTTTAAAATTCTCAAAACTGCGCTGCGTCTGAGCCCCCCACAACTTATCCACAGGTACTCTGATTTCCCCCATCGTATCTCGTTCAATCCGGAATTGCTGCTCCAATCTAATCTTCCTCCTTAGTAGGCGCTGACCGCCAATACCTTCTGTTAACCAGCCAATAGCTAGCGTCAAACACATGAAGTATAGTTTGCCCAACTGATGGAACGCTATGAGCCATAAACTGGTTTTCTCCCCTGCAATCGAGCTATAATCAAAGATAAATACCAACAACATGTGCCCCTGGACAGGGGTAGGCAAAGGAGCTCTCACGCATGGAATCCAGACTTGATATCATCGTCCGCTCAACGGAAATCGATGTGAACGGCCACGTTAACAATGCCAAATACTTGGAATATCTGGAATGGGGCCGTGAAGAATGGTACGAGCTTTCCCAGCTGTCCTACGAGACCTTTGGCTCGATGGGCATTCAAACCGTAACGGTGAACATCAACATTAATTACAAAAAAGAGTGCAAGCAAGGTGAACACCTCACCATTACCTGCCGCCCGGATAAAATGGGACGCTCCAGCTACGTGCTGAAGCAGGAAATTTATAACGAGCATGGGGCGCTATGCGCAGATGCTCTGGTAACCAGCGTCACTATGGATAGCTCGACACGCAAAAGTGTGGAAGCGCCCGAGGCGCTGCGGAAACATTTTAGCTGAAAAAGAATGCTTTAATGGCTCTTTGTGGATAACTTTTCCCCGAGAGGTGTCGGCATGCCGTCCATGCTGATCATGTTTTTCTCCTGCCAATATGCCAGCAGACCTTCTTCGCCTTTAGTCACAGCCCATTTCTGCAGCGTATTACGCTCCCCCTCATAATTGTAATAAGGTACGCTGAAACCGCAGGAGGTCTTGACCTCATGAACTTGAACATTGATGATTTGCCGAGCTCCAGGCAGCATAGTGAACATGGGGGCTAACGCCTCCCACTCCGGGGTTTCCGGCAGAACGACGCGCCCTTGCCCATATAAGCGCAAAATCATCGGCGGCCCTTCGAATGCCGTGAACATAACCGTAATTCGGCCGTTCTCTTCGAGATGCGCACTCGTTTCGTTCCCGCTCCCCGTTAAATCCAAGTAGGCCACTTCATTCGCATTAATAATACGCAGAACGTCATGGCCTTTCGGTGATAAATTCACATGCCCCTCCCCCGACAGTGGGGCCGATCCTACGAAAAAGATGTGCTGTTTCGCAATAAACGCCGCATGCTCCGGCAGTATGGCCTCAAATGATTTCCCCATTGCGTTTTCCACCTTTCCATTTTCTTCTATTATGCTCCTCCTTACTCTATTTGTGAAATACATTTCTTAGACATGCTTGATAGTTATTACCTATGGATCTGCCGTATAACTTTCAAAAAAACATGGAAATATTTTGTATAATTTGAGAACCTTGGAGACATACTTAGTTGGTAGAAAAATGAGGAGGTGAGTGTTCATGTCAACGAACAATCAAAACGATGTGGTAAGTCATGCCATCAATGCGGCCCAGGCCAATGCGGAAGACAGCCAAGCGCAGCAGCAGGTGGAAGAGCTAAGCTCAATGCTGCAAAGCTCAACGGCCGATGCCAATGAGGATACGTCCTCTGAAGAGGAGTAGTACAACGCTATTTTTACATGAGACAAAAAAGAGCTTTCCCACAGGTCATCTGGACCTAGGGAGAGCTCTTTTTATATCCAGCAGGACTAGGTTCTCTACCTCCTTCCCCATGAACCAAACGCCCATCCGCGGAATAAATTGTAGCAAAAACGTTAGGGATGGATGTTAAGCATGGACGGATTAGATCACCCCGTAGGTATACAAACCTATCAACTGCTTCGCGACAAATTAAAATTGTTATACCCCGCCGTTATCCATCACACGCCTTACACGGCGGAGCGCGCCATGAACGTAGCGATTGTTAATGCCGTTAACAAGCAGCTTCGCGATCAAGGCTACCCCAAAAATCCGATGACAGACGTTACCGCCTATTATGAACTGAAAAATAATCAGCGGGGCGTGCTCAGCCTGACCTTATGGAATTATGCATTTTCCGGCGGCGCGCATGGTCTCACGATTCAAAACGCTTTAACTTTCAATACAGAAACCGGCAAGGCTTATGCGCTAAAAGATCTATTTAAACCGGGCAGCAATTATGTTGGCAAGCTAAGCGAAATGATTCAAGCTGAAATTAAACTGCGGGATATTCCGTTGCTGGTTGATTTTAAGGAAATTCGGCCGGATCAGGATTTTTATATCGCTGATAAGTCGCTCGTTATCTATTTTCAAGTCTATGAGCTGGCAGCTTATGTGTACGGTTTTCTTTATTTTCCTATTTCTGTGTATGCCATTCAAGACATCATTGCCGAAGATGGTCCACTGGGTAAAATGTTCAGTTAAACGCAGACGATAATTTGTCGGCTGAACTTTCCTTTGTTGACTGCGCAGCGCTCCGCAATGTGGAAGCCCGCCATCTCGATGAGCGGATCGATCTGCTCCGTCGTAATAATGACCGCACGCAGCGCCAAGCGGCGTGCGGACTGCAGCATTTGCAACTGCTCGTCCTCTGGCAGCTTCGAGCATAGGTTGTACGGCATGTCGAGGATTAGCGCGTCATAGCGGCTCTGTGCGCTGCCAGTGGGGGCAGCAGCTGAGGTAGGGGAGGTCGCTGGCAGGCCCAGCGACCTCATGTCTGCGAGCGTGACCACGTTCGGCATGCCGAAGTGGGCCAGATTCACCCGCGTACCGCGCACAGCCAGCGGGTTCATGTCATTGCCGACGATGTCGATGCCCATCGACATCGCTTCCACCAGCACCGTGCCGATGCCGCAGCACGGGTCAATGACCCGCGTGCCCTCCGTGACGGGCACGGCAATGTTCACCACCGCCCGCGCTACGCGCGTACTCAGGGCGGTGGAATAGTTCTGCGGCTTCTGTTGATGCAGAAGCCAAACGGCTTCGCCGTAAGAGCAGTCGCCGAATAACCAGCGGCCTCCCAGCTGCGTCACGGCGAACCACTGCTCCGGCTTCCGCATCTCCGCTTTGCCGCCGAGATGCCGGCCTAGTTCGCGTTCGACGTCCCGCCGCCGGTCATAGCCCACCGGCGTGTCCGTCTCCGCGAACACAACCTTGAACGTTGACCCGCGCACGGTCAACGTCTGGACCTGCGAGGCCAGTTCCGACAGACTGCCGGCCTCGAACACAACATCCAGCCGCAGCTTCAGGAACGGGCTGCGGCTTGGTTCCACCCTGCGCGGGCTGATCGCGTAGCCCGCGCCGAGCACGGTTCCTGCGCCCAGTAAGGTGCGCAGCTCTAACTGACATAACGCCTGCTCGTCTTCATGGCAGGCGTAAATATATATATGTTCCATAGATAAGTTTCCCTCATTTAAATATAAATCTGTGTTAGGCGGTGACATCTTTGCTTTCGCTTAGGAATTGCTCCGTAACCTGCTTCATGAAGGTTCTGGTCGTCTGACACAGGAACATATCCTTGCGATATACAATGCCAACTTCCTTTTGCGGCACAGGGTTCATAATCGGAATGCAGCGGATCTCGCTGCTCTGAATGCTTGCTACATAGGAGCCAGGCAAAACCGCGCCGCACACATTATTTTTAGCCATTTGCAGTAAAGATTCCAACGTGGACAACTCCAACACCGGCTTACATAGCAAATCCGCTTGTTTGCAGCATGCCTCTATCATATGCCGGACGTAAAATTTCTTAGGAAGCATAGCTACTGGAAGCTGAACAAGATCCTCTAGCCGAATCTCCTTGGCGCCAGATAACGGATGATCTTTCGAGACGACTAACCGTAGTTTTTCCTTATACAAAGGAATCTGAACAAGCTGCTCATTCTCTTCCGGCAAAAAAACAACGCCTAAGTCCAGCTGATTGTTCAGCAATCCTTCTATCGTCTCTTCGGTGGCCAGCTCGGCTACCGACAGCTCTATTTTCGGATACTTGGCGTGAAAAGCCATAATCGTAGCCGTCAGCAGATGATTGCCTGAGCAGCCAATTCGCAGCCGTCCCCGCTGCATGCCTTGAATCTCATTGAAAGCAGCCTGCGCTTGGTCCAGCTCATGGAAAATATTCCGGCTGTGCTTAAGCAGAATCTCTCCCGCCTCTGTCACGTAAACTTTTTTGCCGATGCGCTGGAAAAGAGGTGAACCGACCCGCTGCTCCAAGGTGCGAATTTGCTGACTTAACGTCGGCTGACTAATCCCTAGCTTCTCGGCGGCTTTCGTGAAATGCAGTTCTTCGCATACAGCCAAAAAGTAGGCCAATAACCGATAATCCATCCTCTTAGCCTCCGTTCATAGCGATTAACTATGATCGTAATTGAAATTTCACAATTGATCAATGATTGTTATTTTTCTATAGTATAGAATAACGGTTAAGATCGTAAACGAAAGGTGGTTACTTACCATGTATGGACAAATTCGATTTGAACGCAATCCGCACCTCAAAACAAAACCAGGCATCCAGGATGACTTAGGATTTGGACGTATCTTCACAGACCATATGTTTGTACTGGACTACGAGCAAGGACAAGGTTGGCACGATCCGCGGATCATTCCTTATGCACCGCTCTCTTATGACCCTGCCGCGATGATTTTTCATTATGGGCAAGCTGTTTTTGAAGGGTTAAAAGCATTTCGGACCGAAAGCGGTGAGATCCAAATTTTCCGCCCGGACCAGAATGCCAAACGACTCAATCGTTCGAGTGAACGCCTTAATATGCCTCCGATCGATGAGACATTCATCGTAAACGCCATTCAGGAGCTCGTTCGTGTCGATGCGGACTGGGTACCAAGCAAACAAGGCGCGTCTCTCTATATTCGTCCCTTCGTGATTGCTACCGAAGCCGGTCTAGGTGTACGCCCTTCTTCGCGCTACTCCTTCGTCGTCATTATGTCGCCAGTTGGCGCTTACTATGAGGAAGGCCTTCAGCCCGTCAAAATCCTCGTAGAGAGCCACTACGCTAGAGCAGTTCAAGGCGGCACTGGCGGCGCCAAAGCTGCTGGTAACTACGCAGCTAGCTTGAAGGCGCAAGTGCTCGCTAAGGAGCATGACTGCGCTCAAGTGCTGTGGCTGGACGCTATCGATAAGAAAAGCTTAGAGGAAGTCGGCAGCATGAACGTCTTTTTCAAAATCGGCGGGGAAGTTGTGACGCCAAGCCTCAGCGGCTCCATCTTGGAGGGTATCACCCGCAAAAGCATCATCCACTTGCTGAACGATTGGGGCATCCCCGTCACGGAGCGGAGAATCTCCATCGATGAAATCGTGCAAGCCTATGAAAACGGCACGCTGGAAGAGGCCTTCGGCACTGGCACAGCCGCCGTTGTCTCGCCTATTGGCAGCCTGCTGTGGCAGGGCACTCCAATGATCATTAACAATGGCGAGATCGGTGAGCTCGTCCACAAGCTTTACGACACGATCACTGGCATCCAGTACGGCCGTATCGCGGATAAACACGGTTGGATGGTAACTTGCTAAACCTACCCGGATATATTGAAGAACCTTTCCTTCCACACAGGTGGCTTGAAAGGTTCTTTTTTCGTCCCCCTCCAGCACCACCCCGTCACACTATTCACCTATAGCCAACTTCCACCTCACCAGCCACTAACAAATTTCAAAAACCTAGCGAGAATTTCGCTAAGGCTTTATCTCAGGGAACTTGAATCCAGGTTGGAGAAAGAGTTGCGGGTTTGCGGGCTACCGAATGGATGGATTCCTCGCAATTAATGCCAATTACTCCTGGCACTTCCACCAACACAAATAAAATAAGGGTTAAGCTTCCGCTCAACCCTTATTTCGTTTATTTATGATACGGTGCGGCTTGCTACCTTTAACGGCACGTTCTCAACGAGACCAAGCGCCCGCGCTGTTGAAGAATCAATTTGTTTGATAAGCTCAGGGTTTTTCAAAAGTGACACTCCGAAAGAAGGAATCATCTCTTTGATTTTTGGTTCCCACGCTTTTACCTGTTGCGGGAAGCACTTTTTGATTAGGTCAAGCATAACGGAAACCGCAGTAGATGCCCCCGGAGAAGCGCCTAGCAACGCAGCGATTGAACCGTCAGCGGCACTAACAAGCTCTGTACCAAATTGAAGTGTTCCTTTGCCGGCAGCCGTATCTTTGATAACCTGCACACGCTGGCCAGCGATGACCAAATCCCAATCCTCGCTTTTGGCGTTCGGCACAAACTCACGCAAAGCTTCCATGCGCTGTTCTTTGGATAACATAACTTCCTTGATCAGGTATTTCGTTAATGACATGTTTTTGCTACCCGCCGCAAGCATCGTTACAAGATTATCCGTTTTGACCGAAGTAATTAAATCAAACATGGAGCCGGTTTTTAAGAACTTCGGTGAGAAGCCTGCGAATGGTCCAAAGAACAATGACTTTTTCTTGTCGATAAATCTTGTGTCCAGATGAGGAACCGACATCGGAGGAGCACCTACTGGCGCTTTGCCGTATACTTTTGCAAAATGCTGTTCTACAATTTCCGGTTTCTGACACACCATAAATATGCCGCTTACCGGGAATCCGCCGATCCCTCTTCCTTCAGGGATACCGGATTTTTGCAGCAAATGCAAACTTCCTCCGCCTGCGCCGATAAAGACAAATTTCGCTGTATGATGATCGACGTTACCGCTATCGAGGTTCCGCACTTTCAGCTCCCACGAGCCATCGTTCGTACGTTTCATATCATCCACGCTATGTTTGAACTTAATATCGACGTTTTGGCTCTTTAGGTGAGTAAACAAGTTCCGCGTTAATGCGCCAAAGTTGACATCAGTGCCTGATTCAATTCTTGTTGCCGCGATTGGTTCATTCAATTCCCGATCTTTCATAATAAGTGGAATCCATTCCGCTAGTTTAACCGGGTCATCGGAAAATTCCATCCCTTGAAACAATGGATTGCTTGTCAGTGCGTCAAAGCGTTTTTTCAAAAATGCTACATTCTGTGCCCCTTGTACTAGACTCATATGAGGCAGCGGTGCGATAAAGTCTTGTGGATTGCGAATCAAATTGCTATTGACCAGGTAAGACCAGAATTGTTTGGAAATCTGAAACTCTTCATTCGTTTTGATAGCTTTGCTAATATCTATGGATCCGTCCGCTTGTTCGACGGTGTAGTTAAGCTCACATAATGAAGAATGTCCCGTTCCCGCGTTATTCCATTCGTTAGAGCTTTCCTCTCCAGCGCTTGCGAGTTTCTCAATCACTGTAATTTCCCATTCCGGCACTAACTCTTTCAACAGTGACCCCAAGGTCGCACTCATGATTCCGGCACCAATTAAGATAACATCTGTTTTAATTTGTCTGTTGCTCATTTTAACCGTCCTTATACCCTAAGATTTGCAGAAAGGATGTAGGCGTTCTTGGTTAGACGCTACAGCAAGCCAGGGAGCAAGCTAGTCACACATCTTTTCTGGATCAAAACTAACCCAATTTCATAAAATATTTATTTAACTATTATATGATAGTTATAAGCCATACGACAAGAAGTAAGGCAAAGAAGCCTTGCAGGATAATCCTTACAGCCTGCCAATAAGCTTCCACGAAAGCCATTTCAGTGGCATTTATACCTATCTTTACATAGTAATTTGATGCAATTTATCGTATTTAACCCCGCAGTAGTAGACTGCGGGGCGAATTCTGTTACAGCGACGTGAACTCTCAGTGCTGCTCAGGCGCTTCTTTCTTTTCCTGATCAGCCACGATTTTCCCGTCAATATCGATAATATCCTTGGATTTCACAGCTTCATCTCCGAAAAAGTCTCTCAGCTTGTTCTTTGCCTTGAGCTTCACGTCGTCATCGATGTTCTTCGCGACAACGGCGAGAGCTAATCCAAGGGCGCTCAGATCATCGACATAGCCAACAACCGGCAGTAAATCCGGGATAAGATCCAGCGGCAGGATGAGATAGCCAAGTGTCCCGTAGATTTGTACTTTAGC
Source organism: Paenibacillus sp. J22R67 (assembly GCF_059692175.1). NCBI lineage: Bacteria > Bacillati > Bacillota > Bacilli > Caryophanales > Paenibacillaceae > Paenibacillus > Paenibacillus sp. J22R67. The sequence goes on from NZ_JCAUAX010000010.1 coordinate 154,335, forward strand.
TTTGAGTGGTGTTCTTGGACTTTCAACCGCATAGTAAAGCAGCAAACCGCTGTAGACCGCTTTGCTTCCTACCTTTTTAGCGCCTTTTTTCAGTTTGGACCAGAAATCGTCCGGATTGAAATACTTTTGATATTTAGAAGCGTCCATATTGATCACTCCATTCTTATCCCAATTATACCATTATTGATGGCAATGAGCGAAATCATACCCTCTCGCACCCACAGCACAAAGGCTACTCCCCTAGGAGCAGCCCGATAATGGCCACAAGGCCAAATATAGTTAAAGTGATACCTGATATCCGGTTAATCCAGCGATACACGGACTCATGAATGCGATCGCGAAACATCCCGATCACGAAGCTAAGCGCCAACCACCACAAAGCAGAGCCGGCGAATACGCCAATCACCAAAGCGATAGCCGCAGCCATGCCGGTTTGCGCGCTACCCATACCTAAGCCGGCAAATGCGCCGAGGAAGGACATGATGGTCATTGGGTTGGTGATAGTGAGCATAAGAGTCGACGCATACGATTTGAGCAGCGTGTCGCCAGTGGCTTTGGCCGCTTCTGTAGCAGGCCGAGAACGAAAGGTTTGCACGCCTAAGTAGATCAGGAATAAACCGCCCACCGCTTGCAGCAACACTTTCTGGTCAAGGAGAAAGCCGGTGACAAGTGTCAGACCGAAACCAGCGATAAAGCCGTAGAAAGCGTCTGCTGTCGCAGCACCCAGCCCTGACAGAAAGCCATGCAAGCGGCCCAAGGCGATTGTTCTTCGAATGCATAAGATACCAATGGGTCCGACCGGCGCTGCGATCGAGAGCCCAAGTAAAATACCTTTCAACAATGGAATGAGCATAAATTACAGCACCTGATCTCCATCGTAGGTAGCAATTTTTTTGTAAAGATCCGGACGACGGTCGCGGAAAATGCCCCACTCGATCCGTTGAATTTCCAACTGATCCAGGTCGAACTCAGCGACAAGCACTGTCTCTTCCGTGCGGCCTGCCTCCTCGATCATGTTGCCTTGCGGGCCGGCAATGAAAGATGAGCCATAAAAGTCGATGCTGGAATCCTCATCCACTTCTTTGCCAATGCGATTCGAAGCAATAACCGGCATCAGGTTCGACGCGGCGTGTCCGCGCATACACATTTGCCAGTGATCTTTCGAATCAATGGAGCCGTCCTGCGGCTCAGAGCCGATTGCCGTTGGGTAGAACAGCAGCTCTGCACCCATCAAAGCCATCACTCTTGCAGCTTCCGGGTACCATTGATCCCAACAAACGCCTACGCCGATTTTGGCGTAACGGGTTTTCCACACTTTGAAGCCGGTGTCGCCAGGATTGAAATAGAACTTTTCTTCATACCCCGGACCGTCCGGAATGTGGCTTTTGCGGTATGTGCCAAGCACTTGACCATCGGCGTCAATTACAGCTAGCGAGTTGTAACGTGCATAATTCTTTTTCTCATAAAAAGAAATTGGCAGCACAACTTGAAGCTCTTTGGCAATTTCGCGGAAATGATTGATTGCTTTATTATTCTCTAGTTCTGTAGCGTAAATGTAATAATCCGATTTTTCTTTTTGGCAGAAATAAGGCGTCTCAAACAGCTCTTGAATCAAAATAATTTGCGCGCCTTTCGCGGCCGCTTGGCGAACTAACGCCTCTGCTTTGCGAATGTTTTCATCTATGTTTGTGGAGCAACTCATTTGCGTTGCCGCTACTTTGACATTTCTCACCATTCATCACCCTTTCTGGCTTACAGGCATTTGTTGCGTTGTACAGTGGACGTTTCCGCCTTCTTTGATAATGGACATGCCATTGATTTTGCGAATTCTGCGATCCGGGAACGCCGCGCTCAGCACTTCTTCTGCTTTGCGATCCGTCTCTTCTGCTGTCCCACCGAACACCGGCAAAATGATACCGCCATTTACAAAATAAAAGTTCAAATAGCTTAGCGTTAAACGCTGCTCTTCAAAAAACGTGAGGGGTGGCTGTTCGATTTGGATAATCTCGAAGGAACGGCCTTTGGCATCTGTCGCATTGCGCAGAATCTCTAGGTTTTCCTGTGTGATGGCATAATTGGCATCGGAAGGGTCATTGCACACTTGCAAAATGACTTTGCCCGGAGCAGCAAAGCAGGCGATGTTGTCGACATGACCGTCTGTTTCGTCCCCGTCGAGTCCCTTGTTCAGCCAGATGATTTTCTCAACATTCACGAAGTCCTTAACAAGTCCTTCAATCGCTTCACGACTGAGTTCCGGGTTACGGTTCGTGTTCAGCAAACATTCTTCTGTCGTCAAAAGCGTGCCTTCTCCATCGACATGAATGGAGCCGCCCTCCATCACTAGCGGAGCGTCAAAACGCTTCACACCATGATGCTCCAAAATTTGCGGAGCCACGTTATCATCAAGGTCCCAAGGCGCGTATTTGCCACCCCATGCGTTGAATTTCCAATTGACCGCGGCAATCTCTTGCTGCTCGTTCAGCAAAAAGGTAGGGCCGTTGTCACGGAACCAGGCATCATTATGTTCAATCATTAGGAAATCAACATTATGCTCAGTAAACATCGCTTTGACCTGATCGGCATCGGCAGGGTTTACAATGACTGTCACAGGCTCGAACTCAGCGATAGCTTTCGCCAAATCCGCATAGCCTTTCGTTACAACGGCATGATCTTCTGGGTACACCATGGAAGCTTGGACAGGCCACGAAATGAATGTGCGTTCATGTGTTGTCCACTCTGCGGGCATTTTATAGAGTAAATCCTTAGGTTTCGTCAATTCATCCATCTCACTTTATATAAAATTTATTGGGTTGATCCTGATTATACGAATTTGAGGCCAAAAAGCACCGTCTTTCATCATATAACAAAAGGGGCTTCCACTCAATGTATAGAGGTTTACAATTTTAGAATGTCATGCTAATCCGTATTCAAAGTCCATCCAGAATTAACTTCGTATAGTTTGCTTCCAGTTAATGAACATTAAAAAGGCTTGAACAGCGCACAACACATTAGGGAGGATGACGACTTTGGCAACTATTTTACACATTACCGCACACCCTCATGATCATCAGACTTCCTTCAGTATGGCTGTAGGGAAATCCTTTATCGACGCTTATCGGGAAGCCAATCCTAACGACGAAGTGATCCCAATCGACTTATACAAAATCTCGGTACCCCACATTGACGCCGATGTGTTCAGCGGATGGGGCAAGTTAAGGAGCGGCCAAGAATTTAATTCGCTAAGCAAAGACGAACAGGCCAAGGTGGCTCGACTTGGAGAATTAACCGACCAGTTTGTCGCCGCGGATAAATACGTTTTTGTAACTCCGATGTGGAACTTTTCCTTTCCTCCAATTATGAAAGCCTATCTCGATTCGTTGTGTACAGCAGGTAAAACCTTCAAATACACAGAAAGTGGTCCAGTCGGCTTATTGCCTGATAAAAAGGCGCTGCACATCCAAGCCCGAGGCGGCGTGTATACCGAAGGTCCGGCAGCTGCTATGGAGATGGGACATCGGTATATTGGCATCATTATGTCCTTCTTTGGCATTACCGACTTCCAAGGGCTTTTTGTGGAGGGACATGCTCAGTTTGCTGATAAAGCGCAGCAAATTAAAGAAGAGGCGATTGCTAAGGCCAAGGTTTTGGCGAAGAGCTTCTAGCGGCCTCTTTCTAGAGACATCCACCTTGCTTAACACATAATGAAATCAAAAAAAAAAGTCTGTCCCAGAAGTAGCTAATCGTAGCACTTCTGGAACAGACTCAAGTAGTTTTTAAATGAGGGGCTAAGCGGCTTGTATGTGCTTAGCTCCTTTATTTTGTTGAGGGAGCACAGAGCGGGTAATGCTGCGGTTTTTCAGAGCTGTAACGATGAAAAACAGCGTTACAGTGCTTCCCTGCCGCTACTGAGGCCGCTTTAACGATGTATAACATCGTTAAAGTCAGTGCAGAGCGAGCAACGCCGCCCTTCTCCAGGCTGTAACGATGAAAAACAGCGTTACAGTGCTTCCCTGCCGCTGCTGAGGCCGCTTTAACGATGTATAACATCGTTAAAGTCAGTGCAGAGCGGGCAACGCCGCCCTTCTCCAGGCTGTAACGATGAAAAACAGCATTACAGTGCGTGCCAATGTTGTGGGACAGAGACATGGTTTATGTTTTTTTGCGGCCCCGGTATTGCCCCGTACGCAGCTCCAGAATGTAAGCATCGGCATCAAGCATCTGCTCATCCTTGGCATGCTGCACAGCAAGCTCGATATCGTAGGGAACCCTCACATGCTGCAGATTAAACGTACCAGGCTGCTTGCTGTGATAATGCCCTTCCAATAGGACATAAGAAGCCTGCGTCATATCTAACGGGTTGCCTACGCTGCCAGTATTGAAAAGCATTCGTCCCTTGAGAATTTGCAGAAAAGCATTGTGGACATCGGCGTAGCCTGCCACATCCGCTTCCCTAGGATCCCCGCAAGCCTCTGAGGATTCGAACATCGACAAGCGACTCTCCATAGAATCCCACGGCTGGATGCGTTCATAGACGCTCCTTGGTGAAGCGTGGAACAATCTCACAAACTTACCGCTCATCCAAAATTCATAGGAAAAAGGCAGCTCTTTTAAATACGTCGTCCGTTCTTTCCCTAACCGTTCCTGCTGCCAAAGTAAAATCGGGTCCGTCACCTTGTTTCCAATGAAATCATCCCAATTTCCTTTGATCACCACATCACAGGTTTCCCGTACACGGTCCACGACCTGTTCGGAATGCGGTCCTTTGCCGACGAGATCGCCGAGACAAATGATTTGCGTCACATTCCGTTCCTGAATATCGTGCATGACCGCTTCATATGCAGGCATATTGCCATGGATATCTGAAATAAGGGCTAGTTTCTCCATCAAGCTGCACCTGCCTTTAGGTTAAAATGGTTCCTCCGCTGGTTTTGCTGACACTGACAATTCCGCCCCTCTACCTGCCCTCCGAACCAGAAATGGGTACATCAGGTATAGGCCAAATCCATACAGCAGCACAGCTATGTAAACGGGAAGCAAATGAATGAAATCTGTATAACCAATGTGAAAATGGACCAGTAACCCCGCTGTAAAGCCTGGTATTCCGCCCCACAGAAATGTCCACCAGAGCCAGCTTTCGCCTTGGTTCACTCCCCAGAGGGCTGAACCTGCAATCGCTACAGCCAATGAAAATAAGGCGCCCCCAAAACCCGCCCTATCATGCGCGATAAGCGGAATAAGATGCTCGTTCCAATCAGCAAGAAGCTGAGCGGTTACACCGAGATAAGCTAAATCGGTCGGCACGAACACTTGAGTGATCCCGACGAAAGCAATGGTCAACCCGCCTATCGCCAGACCAAATCCAAGCACGACGAAGCAGCACTGCCCCCACTGGGCTCTGCGCCAGACCGCGTCATTCCGTAAGCCCGGCGGTTTCCGAGAAGGGTAATCTTTCAACCCGCGTAGGGTGAGCAGCAGCATGGGAAGGAGCACGGCGGCTGCGATAGCATGCAGCGGATCGAAATAGCCATAGCCGAGATACAAGAAAAAGCTGCTGAACCCTACTGTACATGAGGCAAGGAGCGCGGTGCGAGCCCAGTGCGAGCCAAACCGCAGACCATGTGTGGCTAGTTGGTAATAAAAAATGCCAAGCGAGATCATCGTCCCCGCTAAGGTAATACGGTCATGGGACATGAAATGTATAATATGCCCATTAAATCGATTTATGACACTTCGGCTCACGCCAAGGAAGGTTTCATCATAAGGCAATAGCACGCTGGTTGAGGCGATCAGCCAAGCCAGCACACCGCCGATCATCATGGCAATGCCGAGCAAGCTCATCCAGCCCCAATTCGCCCAAAACGACGGCGGCTCTGGCTCCACTATTTCACGAATGCGCTCATAGAGAACCGCTTCGTTCATTCGCTTAGGCAGCCCTGGCCCCGCGTAGACAAGCCCGCTGTGCAGCTGCACGCTATTCGCGCCTGCGGCCAGCAGCTCTAGGGCATCCTGCGGCTGGCCGGCAGCGCCAGCCGCAACGATCGTGGCCGTCCCAGCTGCGCGGAGCCGGCGAACCAGGCTCAGCTGTGCGCTGAGGACAGCATAGCCGCCAACGCTGATGCGGCGGCTTCCCTCCTCGCGCAGCGCTTCGCCGACGACGACCCCGCTCCAGCTCGCCAGCTGGGCGGTGAGTTCCCGCAGCATCCCTTCGGGCAGCTGCGGCGGCACATACAGCAGCGCAGGCTTGCCCGCTGCTGCTGCTAGCTGGCGTACCTCCGTGAGGTACGCCAAAGCTTCATCCGGTGGCCAGCCTTCGGCGAGGCCATCGATATAGAAGCCAGCCGCGTACGGCGCCAGCTTCTCCAGCAGCTCCTGCTGCTGAAGCAGCGCCTCGGGCGGCGAGCTGCCCGGCATCGGCCGCAGCCGCACGAAGTGCGGCAGGCGATGCCCTGTGCCCTTGCGCAGCCGCTCAGCGAGCGCATCTGCGCCAGCGTTGGCATAGCCATCGGGGTACACGATGGCTTCCTGCTCGGGGACGCGCTCGATAGGCGCGTCGCAGCGCACCTCGCGCACGGTGACGGGGCCGAGCTCGATGAAGCCGATCCCGAGCTGGGCCAGCGCTTTGTGCGCGGTGCCCGCAGGATCGAGCGCTCCGCTCAAGCCGACGGGACACGAAATAGGCACCCCTGCGATTTCATCTTGCAGCAGGGCCGACTGTTCGAAATGTCCCATCGTTTTGATGACGAAGGTACCGCCCGGCATGCGGCTTAGACCGCCCATCGTCTGTAAAGTAAGGTCTCTCGCGATCTTAGACGGCAAACGAAACAAAATGGGTTTGAATATCGAATGATAAGACCAGTCAGGCATCTATGCACTCCTGTCTCTTATAATGATATGGAAATTTGTTCATTTCTAGTATAACGCGAAAAAGATTGAAATGAATACAGACACAGATTGTTGTCTTTTCATGTGATTACAATCACATCTCAGCCATTTGCTTTTTACTATACTTACTTCATAACCACCAAAACTTTGAGAAGTGAGGCGATTCCCTATGCTAAGTCAACAGGCTATCGATATCATTAAATCCACAGTTCCCGTATTAGAAATACATGGTACAGCCATCACGAAACGCTTCTATGAAATGTTATTCACTTCCCACCCCGAACTGCTCAACATATTTAACCATGCTAATCAAAAACAAGGCAGACAGCAAACAGCTTTGGCTAATGCGGTTTACGCGGCTGCGCTGCACATTGACCGGCTCGAAGCCATTTTGCCAGTCGTGAAGCAGATTTCTCATAAACACCGCAGCCTTGGGGTGAAGCCTGAGCATTACCCGATTGTAGGCCAGCATCTCCTTGCCGCCATTCAAGAGGTGCTTGGAGAAGCGGCTACGCCAGAGATTCTTCAAGCTTGGGCCGAAGCCTATGGCCTCATTGCTGATGCTTTTATCGGAGTTGAAGCAGATATGTATCACCAAACAGAATCTCAAAAGGGCGGCTGGTCGGATTTCAAACGGTTTCGAATTGCTCGGAAGGTGAAGGAAAGCGATGTGATTACTTCATTCTATCTTATGCCTGAGGACGGGGCTCCACTCCCAGCATTTGAACCGGGGCAATATATCAGCGTCAAACTCGAGATTCCTGGCGATGCGTACACGCATATCCGCCAATACAGTCTCTCCGACGCTCCAGGAAAACCTTATTACCGAATTTCTGTGAAACGGGAAGAACGGATTGCAGATCGCCCTGAGGGAAAAGTTTCGATGTTCCTGCACCAAGGGACAAAGGAAGGCGATGCTGTGCTGCTCTCTGCGCCAGCTGGAGATTTCACGCTGGATCAACAAGATACCCGTCCTGTGGTACTCATCAGCGGCGGCGTGGGATTGACACCGATGGTCAGCATGCTGCAAACACTAGCCAGCACGAATCCCGAGCGCCAAGTGACGTTCATTCATGCCGCTCAGAACGGGCAGCATCATGCCTTCAAGGGACATATTGAAGAGCTTGCCTTGCAACATCCTGCACTTAATGTTTATTGGTGCTACGATAAGCCTACGGCTTCGGATCGGGCAGAGAACACTTTTCATAGAGAAGGTTACATGACACTGGACTGGCTTCAAAGCGTTGTGCCTACGTCCGCAGCAAGCTTCTACTTCTGTGGTCCTGTCCCTTTCATGAAAACGATCAACAACGCCCTGTACGAGTGGGGGATTCCTGAAGAGGATCGACACTTTGAGTTTTTCGGTCCTGCCGGAAGCCTATAATTTAGCAACTTTCTCCCGCAGGAGCCTGTTCACGGTCTCCCGCCGCAGCCCAATCAATTGGCCGATCTCTTCTTGTGTTAGCACATCAGTTAAAACTGTAGTGCCTAGGTAACTGTGCATCCACTTTTCTAGCTTTTGCAGTTTCACCGTCGGTGTTACTTCGGTCAATTGATCAATGCGCTGCTGCATCATCCTTAGCTTCTCTTGGAGCTGCTGCGCAATGATTCGAAAGCGCTCAGGGTTGTGATCCAGCTCACGATACCATTCGTCGGAAGGAATGGTTTCGATCTCACTAGCCACTAGGGCAACCGCCGTTCCATAATAGGGCTTGGGACTAATCAGAGAATGGTGAGGAATCGTCTCCTCTGGCACAATGATATTGACAAGTGTGGCATGGCCATCTTCATGTACACGGACAATTTTGAGCAGTCCGCTCTTGAGCCGATACAAGCCTCCTGATTCCCCTTGGCGAAACAGCGTCTCGCCTTTATGCAGCTTCATACTTCAGTCTCCTCTACGAGAAAAAGCGACAGCAGTTCTTATGCTGGTCGCTTTTATTTGTTTACAGTTCTTTTTTAATAGCTGTTGGTGTTGGCGTTAGTTTGCTCAGTCTGCTGCGAAACTGCGAGAAAGCTTCCGACCATTTGGTGATGACCGGCACTTGCTCGACTTTCCCAATGAGCCAAACAAACATGATTAGACCCAGCAGGGAAACCAAAACGGCAATTGGCAGAGCCCAAATCGAAGTCGTGTGCGCAAAAAAAGGAATGAACGACACCGACAAGATCGGAGCTGCGTTCCATTTAAAAACTTGAATAAGTGAAATCGTAATAATCGCTGTAAGAAAAAAAGAGAGCGTGCCGTGACTAATGCTGTACATCACACTTCCGAGGGTGACCGCAATAATCGCTCCCATCGTAATTCGCCCGACATCTTTAATTTGATCAACCCGATGCATGAAGAGGAAGCTGAAGGCACCGAGCGTTGGATAAAAGACCATCCGGAGTGATGGAAAATGATAGGATGCCCAGTAAGCACCCATTAAATAGCAGCAAACGACGAGCGAACGTAAAAGCATCGTTGATTTCCGTCCTTTAATTATAAGTCATAAGAGGCTTCAAAACCCTTCTTATTTTACAAAAGATCGGATAGGGGGTCAAATGCAATTTCATATATCTCATGCATTATTAACCACATTAATTACTAATTACCATCGATAGAAACCGTCGTTGAAGCAAAAAACTTCGATACCGCAAAGGAGGCTGCACCTAGAACAGTTGAACGGTCGCTAAGCTGGGAGAACTCCACGTTCAGAAGCTTCCGCGGAAGCGGCAATGAGCGTTTCTCCAACAGTTGGAGCAGCGGCTTCATGAGCCACTTCTCGGCTCCTGCCAAACGGCCTCCGAGAATGATGAACTCGGGGTTATAACCGTTAATGATGTTAACGACACCAACTCCGAGGTAATAGCCAAGCCGCTCGAACAGAGCGATGACCTTCTCATCGCCAGCTTCCGCCTTACTCAGCAGCCTATCTAGCTGAACGGGTTCCCCCAATTCTAGGCGAGCTTGCTCCAGCAGCGCATGCTCGGAGGCGTACAGCTCCCAGCAGCCTAAGCTGCCGCAGCGGCACTTCGGTCCGTCATGCTGGATCGAAATGTGCCCGATCTCGCCCGAGAATCCGGTCGCTCCACGGTACAGTTCACCCTTAATGATGATGCCTGCGCCGATCCCGATCCCAATCGAGATGTACACGAGGTTGGCTGTGTCTTTCCCCGCCCCGAACTGTTTCTCTCCTACAGCTCCCGCATTCGCTTCATTATCAATAACGACAGGAATGTTGAACGCTTCCTCGATATCCTTTTGCAGTGGCACGTTTTCCCAGCTTAGGTTAGGAGCGAAGAGCAGATTTCCGTCATCATCGCAGATGCCCGGCACACCAATACCGATGCCTATGATGCCGTAGGTGCTCTGCGGCGCACTGTCGATCAGCTCGCGGATCGTTGTCTTCAGAAGCTGAATGACAGCTTCAACGGACGCGTTGTCATGCTGAACTCTTTTTTCGCTGATCACCTTTCCGGTTAAGTCTGTCAAAACAGCCAATATATCATGGACGCCCAGATCGACACCGATGGCATATCCTGCCGTCCCATTGAATAAGAGCATCATCGGCTTACGACCGCCGCTGGATTCGCCGGCGCCGATTTCTTCGACTAGGCTGCTTTCGATCAATTCGTTCACGAGGCTGGATACCGTCGCCTTCGTAAGTCCTGTAATCTCCGCGATCCGTGCGCGGGATATGGGCGAATCCGTGCGAATATGGTGCAGCACGATGGATTTATTTATTTTTTTCACTAAATTCAGATCGCCTGTTTGTTTCATAGCTAGCCCCCACACCGCTCCAATAGCTTATCTTTTCTTGTAATTGAACTGATTTTAACACGAATGACATCCTCACGCACTAACTAAGTTTGTTTAATGAATTTACAAACTTTGCGAATGATGCTATGATGACTGCATAAGCATTTATAAACTCATTTTGGAGGCTGAATTCATGAGCTACTTTGATAACATCCAACAAATTAAATACGAAGGCCGCACATCGACGAACCCGCTGGCATTTAAATTTTATAACCCTGACCAAGTGATTCTTGGCAAAACGATGCGTGAACATATGCGTTTTGCAATCGCTTACTGGCACTCCTTCTCTGCTAACGGTTCTGACCCATTCGGCAGCGGTACAGCTGTTCGCGCTTGGGATCAATACTCCGGCCTGGAGCTGGCAAAAGCGCGCGTTGACGCATGCTTCGAGCTGCTGAACATTCTTGATGTTGACTACTTCGCTTTCCATGACCGCGACATCGCGCCAGAAGGCAGCACACTGCAAGAAACGAATCAATACCTGGATGAGATCGTAGGTCTAATCAAAGACAAAATGCAAGCTACAGGTAAAAAATTGCTGTGGAACACAGCGAACATGTTCACGAACCCACGTTTCGTGCACGGCGCTGCTACGACGAACAATGCTGACGTTTTTGCTTATGCTGCTGCACAAGTGAAAAAAGCTTTGGATCATGCCAAAGAACTCGGCTCTGAGAACTATGTTTTCTGGGGCGGTCGTGAAGGGTATGAAACGCTGCTGAACACGGATCTGGGTCTTGAGCTCGACAACCTTGCCCGCTTCTTGCACATGGCAGTTGATTATGCCAAAGAAATTGGCTACACAGGCCAATTCTTGATCGAGCCTAAGCCGAAAGAGCCATCCAAGCATCAGTACGATTTCGATGCAGCTACGACGCTTTCATTCTTGCAAAAATACGACCTGCTTCCGTATTTCAAATTAAACCTGGAAGCTAACCATGCTACGCTGGCTGGTCACACTTTCGAGCACGAGCTTCGCGTTGCCCGTATTAACGGTGTTCTTGGTTCCATCGATGCGAACCAAGGTGATCTATTGCTCGGCTGGGATACCGACGAGTTCCCGACAGACCTGTACGCAACAACACTCGCGATGTACGAAATCCTTCTTAACGAAGGCGGAATCGGCAGCGGTGGCGTGAACTTCGACGCCAAGGTTCGCCGTACGTCCTTCGAGCCAATTGATGTGGTGTATGCTCACATCGCAGGTATGGACTCCTTTGCACGCGGTTTGGAAGTTGCTGCAAAAATGATCGAAGACCGCGTATTCGATAACATTCTCGACACGCGTTACGCTTCCTTCAAATCCGGCATCGGCGCGGATATCGTGTCCGGCAAAGCAAACTTCAAGACACTTGAAGCTTACGCGCTTGAGAACAGCCACAACATTGTTAACCAATCCGGCCGTTTGGAATTGATTAAGGCTACGGTTAACCAATACCTGATTAACTCCTAATTACACTTGCCCAGCTGGGTGGAACTCACGCTGGATAATGAGGCTGTCTCCGAAGGTCAGAAATGACCTTCGGAGACAGTCTTTTTCGTCTGTTTTACGCTGGTGCCTATGGGAACGGATCTGCAAGCTCTCTATGTTGTACTCAGTACAATATAATGAGGGGTTGATCCGGTATTTCTCCCCTTCATTGTACAAAGTGCAATGAAATCACAGGATTTATGCTCAAACATTAGCTTTTGAGGGCAAATGGTTGCAGAAAGTGCAGTGTAGCTTACTCAAGCCTGGCAGTTACAGCCAACTAGTTGTAGAAAGTGTAACATAGGGCGACTTGGACTCGGCCGTTGGGGGGAACACGGCGGGTATGGGCGTCCACGTGGATATCACCTGCCAACTTCGATTCCGCCGCTGTATCGATATTTTTCATCGCTAACGCAAGTAACACGCATCAAGTGCCCACTGTAACGATGTAAAACATCGTTAACTGTCGTGGAAGTTCCCGGGATTGGGCTTTCACGTGGCAGCTAAGCTTGTTTTACAGCGTTAACGCAGACTTTTCGAGCGTTGAGCACACTTTAGCGCTGAAAACAGCATTACAGCGGGAAACAAGGCGGGATTGGGCTTCCACGCGACAGCTAAGCTTGTTTTACAGCGTTAACGCAGACTTTTCGAGCGTTGAGCACACTTTAGCGTTGAAAAACAGCGTTACAACGGGAAACACCGCGGGGATTGAGCATCCACGCGGCAGTTAAGTTACAGCGTTCACACAGACTTTTCGAGCGCTGAGCACACTTTAGCGCGGGACCTCCGCCTGTGCCCCCGCATCCCCATCGTCACGCCCAAAAAACCAACGATTAAATACAAGTGAAAGCAGCAAAGTCACCCAAATGCTAATAAACGTCCAATACCAGTTCCAAGCATGATATTTGATCAACTCAGTTTGCGTTTCAAGTATAATTTCGACCACCGTAATCGCTGTCGGAAAGGCCAGCACGAAGAAAAAGCGTGCCCATCCCTTTTTCACCTTTGGGTAATAAATATTCAAATACACGGCAATGATCGGGTACCCAATAAATTCAAACGTTAGACTCGAATAATTGCGTTGAAGCTCTCTTACCGGATATTCCAACCATCTGTGTTCCACAACGATAAGACCTAGAATCCAGTTTAAAAACTGCTGAAATAGAAAAGCAACATGCGCTTTACGACGGTAGCGTTTGGGCACAAGGAGCATTCCAATGGCAGAAATCGCCCACACAGCTAAGATAATGAGATAGTCTACCTTAACATTCATACCCGTCGTTCTACCCTTCCTTCTGTATCTTCCTTTGAAAAAACCATTCCGCATACCTTCTTACCGCATTCAAGACCAGCCATAAGAGAACCACGTGAAGGACAATATTGAAATGCACATATTTCAGAATTTCTGTATAGCTGGAAATAAACATTAAATAGATCGCCAAGAACAAGACGACACGAATGTGATAAAAAAACCTGATTACCCCCGACTTCTGACTTGGATAATAAAGTGCAAACAATGTTGAAACCAGCGGGAAAAAGAGATAATTATTGGTAAAGTTACTCCCCGAGGCAGCCGGAAATTCGCGTACTGGATTCTCAATGGCCTGCCACTCGACTAACAGCAAGCTCATGATCCAAGTGATCATCTGCGTAAATAGGAATAACAGAACGGCCTCCCGAGTTCGATGTTTCGGTATCTTGATCGGTATGATAATGAGACAAACGATCCAAACGATGATCAAAATAACTCGTTCCATTGCCATGGTTCTCAGCCTTTCTGCATGAAATCTCCTAATTCCCAATATGCCCGAATTACTTCCAATTATCCCCGAGATAAAAAAAGAAGAGCTTCAACTTACAGCTCTTCAATATTTTTTTCTGCTGGTTGCAGCGGCTCATCGTCGTTGTTGTCACGAACTGTTTTTTGGAGTACGAAAGAAGACATGGTTAGGAATAAGGCCGTAACTGCGTAATACCCTTTTACAGAAAGCAGTTGTTCGAGATTAATGATGCCAATGAACATGCCCAGCAGCGCAAGTGCGAAGGAGCTCCAGGCCAAGAAGGTGAAAGCCGATGTGTTGCGTTTCCGGGAATCGTAGCTGTCTTCTAAATTATCGCGGATGACCTTTTGCAGCACGAACGCCGACATCGTCAGGAATAAGGCGCATACCGCGAAATAACCTTTTACACTTAGTGACTCCTCTAGCGTATATATACCGATAAACATGGCCAGAAAAGCGCCGATAAAAGATGCCCATGCCATAAAAGTAAATGCCGTTGTATTCCGTTTGCGAGTACTCTGTATCATCTTTGAAATCCTCCTGTGGCTGCCGCTGCAACCATTTAGTATCTTGCTCTTGATACTTATTATAGGAGAAGGAAAACATTCCAAATAGTACTATTTACCACTAGTACCGATCAATCGCAAACAGCCACACCTAACGCCATATGCTCCCAAAACATCGTCTGGATGTACTTGGCCTCCTCCTTGGTACAGTTGACGAGGACAACCACTTCGGTCTTCTTACCCGGTGCTGGATTCTTCACACCTTTCTTCTTTTTATGCAAAATATCAATAAGGAGCCCTAGCGTGAACCCCACAGCTGCGCCAATAAGCCCCCAAAGAATCGCTCCTCCTTTTAATACAAACCCATAAGTGGAACCTATGACCGTGAAGGCTGTTGCCAAGGCAGCGCCCGCATCAAATAAACTAACGCCATCAGATCCATGGATGCTGTCGAACATCCTCTTCTTGCTTGGTCTTTCCTGAAGCGGCACCGCATAGATATTTTCCTTGAGAATACCCGCTTCTTCAACAGCCGTTATCGCCAACTCCAAATAAATTGAATGTTCAAATGACGCTATGACATGCATGGTATCCTCCTCATTTGCGCAGCGGTGATTTAGGAAATGAAAATTGCCCAGGCTGATAGCCATTTTTTAACATTACGGCCTGTTCATGATCAAATAGCTTGTTGTACTCGACCGTATTAACGTACGCATCGTAAACCGCGAACCCATAAATGGAAGGCAGAAAGAGAATCCAATGCATATGCAGAACGCTGCCCGCTCTAGTTAGATCCCAATACAGGAGATAATGAATGCCTTCAAGCAAATGAGACCAATAAGATACAAGAATCCAGTTCCCGAGAACAAAGAAGGCATTAATAATACGATGTGTATAGAGCTGCCCCATCCCCGGCATCAACAGGGACCAGACAATCGCCAGCCAAGGGGACCGTTTGTCTAGATAATTTATTTCCATTCCAGACATTTTGAAGGGTTCAATCGGTGCGTTTTCCCGTCTGGCAAGCAAATATTGATGGTTCATATCCACAGCCGTGCGATAAGTATCATAGATGGAAAATAAATAAACAGGAGCATAAAGGGACATCCACCGGATGTTTAGCACCTCATTGGCCCTCTCGAATTGCCCTGTAAAGGTGTACACAATAGCTTCGTTTAAATGCATCTCGCTGTTGATCAGCATCTCCCAACCAATTAGCATAAAGCCGCGAAAGTACTTGGATAGCAGCAGGTGTCCAAAGCCTGGAAAAGCCGCAGACCACCAAGCAATAATGTAGGGATTTCGCAAATGCAGCTGGGTAATGCCTAATAAACTGACGAAAGCAATTTGACGGCGGGGTTTCTGTGGCATGTGCAGCATCCTTATGAAGAATATGTTTCCAGTTATTCTATTATCTTCGCTGGTGGGCAAGATATGCATCCGTTTTCAACAATTGTTTGCGTGTAGACATACACCCACCTGCTTCACCTCGAATATGGTAAAGAAAAAAGTAGGCTCGGATATGGTTCCTTGCTTACGTTAGAAAGTGAGGAATCCCCATGCAAATCCACGTTGTCCAAAGGGGACAGACGTTATATCGCATTTCACAAACATACGGTGTGTCCGTGGATACGATTGCAGCAGCCAATGAGATGACGCCCAGTCAATCACTGGTCATCGGACAGGCATTGGTCATTCCAATCGTAGGCTCGTACTATTGGGTGCAGCCCGGCGAAAGCCTCTATTCGATTACTCATAAGCTCGGTCTTGATCTCAATGAGCTCGCATCTATCAATGGACTCACCTTGTACCAGCCATTACCCGTGGGTTTCCGGCTATATATCCCGCCAACTCCCCGCACACAAGCGGAAGTAAATGCCTACTTGGAGGCAAGGGGGAACGAGGTGTCACCCTCCCTGCTTCAAGCCGCTAGGGAAGCAGCTCCACACCTTACCTATTTAGCCCCCTTCTCCTTCCGCATTCAGCGGGATGGCACTTTGCAGCCTCCACCTCTCAACGAGCTTGGGGGAATCGCCTCGCAGTACGGGGCCACTCTGATGATGGTTGTGACCAACCTGGAGAATGATCAGTTCAGCGCGGAGCTCGGGCATATTATTCTCACGGACGAAACCGTTCAGGACCGCTTGCTCCAAACCATTTTATCCACGGCTAAGGAGCTTGGCTTCAAAGATATTCACTTCGATATTGAGCATCTATATCCGGATGATCGCGATGCTTATTCCCGCTTCCTGCGGAAAGCGGCGGATCAAATTCATCAACAAGGCTACTTGATGTCCACGGCCCTCGCGCCCAAGACCAGCGCAACCCAAGCCGGCGAGTGGTACTCCGCTCACGACTACAGGGCGCATGGCCAAATCGCGGACTTCGTCGTGATTATGACTTACGAGTGGGGCTACAGCGGCGGTCCCCCTATGGCAGTCTCTCCCATCGGTCCTGTGCGCAAAGTGCTCGAGTATGCCATAAGTGAAATGCCAGCGTCCAAAGTAATGATGGGTCAGAACCTGTACGGTTATGACTGGACGCTGCCTTTCGTGAAAGGCGGCCCATTCGCCAAGGCTGTCTCCCCGCAAGCTGCGATTGATTTGGCTCGCAAGTACAATGCACAAATCTTATACGATTACACAGCGCAAGCTCCTCACTTCAACTATTGGGATGATGCCGGCAAGGAACATACGGTCTGGTTTGAAGATGCCCGCTCCATTCAGGCAAAGTTCCGTTTGCTGAAAGAGCTTGGCTTACGAGGTATCAGTTACTGGAAGCTGGGGCTTAGATTCCCTCAAAACTGGCTGCTGCTGGAGGAGAATTTCAAAGTCGTTAAACGTGCATGACAGCAGCATAAAACATTAAAAAACCGTCAGGGATCCCTGACGGTTTCGGTTATAACGGCAATGTTGGATTAATCCTCCCATTGCTCCAATCTATCGATGATTTGATGCTGACCAGTCGGCACCCAGCTCATTCTGACCCAGTTCGGTATGAGATACGTTTTCAGTTTCTGAGCAGCTAAAGTTCGGTGCCCGGTTGGTATCTTCAGCAACTGGCTGTCCGCCAGCGAGTCCTCGTACACCAACAAATAATCGGTTTCGGACGACATCAAGCTCTCATACGTAACATCCTTATTCCTTTGGTTCCAGGGCACACAGTTGCCCGGCTGCAGCCCCAACTCGTCGTACAGGAGATTATTCAATGGATGATCTTTTCTCCCTTGGAGACGAATCTTCCCGGCTTGCAGCCTGATCATAGAAACCGTTCTATTGCCGAACGTATGGGAAAGACGCTCCCTCGCTGTTAACACTCTGGCAGCAAGTTGAAGGCAGTTATGCCTTGCCTCCGTTTCTCGACCAATCAATTCGGCTAATTGCATATAACCCATCCGCCAGTCCATGCTGAGACGAAGAACAACCGTAGGTGCAATCTGTTTCAGCTGCTCATAGATAGGCAGATGCCGAACATCGGCAAGGATAACATCCGGGCGATATTCCCGCATTTGCTCCAGTTGAAGTTCCACAAGGTGCCTATCCTCCCCTGAACGAATGAACCGATATGCGCTCAACTCATAAGTATCCTCTACACCCAAGGAGTGCAAGCAGTCTTTATACCCGAAGCAGGAGGCTGAAGCTACCTTCAATTGCTTTCTTTTGATATAAAGAGTTGGTGATAAGCCAACAGACTTCTTGAACATCCTGCTAAAATAAAACTCGCTGCCCATACCGACGGCGCTGGCGGCTGATTTGACCGAGCATCCGGGTTCATCCAAGAGCCGTTTGGCGGAATCCATGCGGATTTGGTTCAGATATTCAACCGGGGACATATTTTTGGCTTTCTTAAAGCTCCTCGAATACGAGGTTGGCGTAAGGCCTACGAGATTCGACAAGGTCTCCAGCTTGATCTTTTCATTGTAATGTTGATGCATATAGCTAAGAGTCTCATCAATACCGCCTAAGGCCTCCCCTGCTTCACGCTGCGCGCCAAACTTCTCATTCATCTCGCATAAAAGGCTCTGGAAACGCATTTGCAGTCCGGCGTCCGTTAAGCTGCGGCCTCTGCTCTCTTCATACAGGCGCTCAACGTCGTCTAGCATCGGCCTCATCATGACAGAATTCAGCTTGCCTGACGGCTTAACAGTCTGCGGCGAGCAGCTCCAATCACCTTTGCGTCTAGCCACAGTCAGCTTATGGACGGCAAGGAGATATACTTCCACAGTCTCCGACTCCTGCCGTACGTCGAACTTCTGGTTTGGCATCAGCCATAGGCATTGCCCCGGCTTAATGGGAACCGTTTGATGCTCGGTGTAGAGATAGCCCTTCCCGTGAGTCACGATGACCAGCAGTTCACCTGGACTTATCCTTGTCTGCAAGGAATTCTGGTTGTGATAGCAGCGCTTACGGATCGAAGAGAAATAGACGAAAGCGAATTCGGAACCCGAAGCCGGAAACATGCTGTATTTCCCCCTTTGCAAATCGAAGAATGAGAATCATTATCATATATATGCTATATTAAATGCTCGTTCTCGACTTGAAAAGGTTTTTTGCCGTTTATTTATCGATAATCGTCAACAACTCTTCTGCAGGCGTGCGCTTCTGTACAGACGGAATGACTTCTGGATAGCCAATATGCAGGACACCAACAATCTTCTCCTCCCGTTGAATGCCGATCGCTTCCCGGAAATCCGCTTCATAATTGTAGTGGTTTGTTTTCCAAACGACGCCTAGGCCTTGTTCCCATGCAGCAAGCTGGAAATTTTGAATGAGCGCGCAAGCTGCTGCGTAATCTTCATCCCACTGTTTTTGACGCGTATCCTCTTTCAGCACCACGACTAGATGGACAGGCACCTCCAGGAAATATTCACGCTTGCGCTTCCCATATTTTTCGCGTTCCTCACCTGAGTAAGTTTGCAGCATCGCATCTGCCAGAGCAGCCCGCCCCTCGCCTTTGTACAAAAGAAAACGCCAGGGCTGTCTGTTCTCATGATTCGGCGCCCAAATCGCGACATTCAGCAGTTCCAACAGCAATTCGTCTGAGACCGGTGTGTCCTTAAACGTCCTGATCGTTCTTCTACCTTTAATGACCTTGGCAATTGGGCTGCCTTGGTTCAATATAGATTCGGATAAGCTCATCCTTATGCCCCTCTCTCGTTTCGGTAAAATAAGCAACCACTTTTATCATGAGTTCCGTTTGGTATACAGCAAATAAATGAAGAATGGCGCGCCGATGGCAGAGGTAAATACCCCAACCGGAACATCAAGCGGAAGGAAAAGCGTGCGGCCCACAAGATCCGCCAGCATGACAACCGTACCACCGAGTAAAGCAGCGACGGGCAGCACATTTTCAAAGCTGGAGCCAACCAGCTTTCGGGCCATATGCGGTGCAATCAGCCCAACGAAACCCACGCCGCCCGCCACGGAAACTGCTGAACCAGCAAGCGCCACACTGATCAGCAGCAGGATCAGGCGATTTCTCTCCACAGCGCTGCCAGCACTAGTCGCGAGTTCATCGCCTAGCTGACCGATATTGATATGCCGAGCCATGATGAACGCAAGCGGGAGCAGCAGCACCGTCCATGGCAATACAGTGAGGACATTCTCCCAGTTCGACGCATACACCGAACCTGTCAACCAAAGGTACACTTGCGCCGGATCATTCGTCGGACTGAACACAAGCATCATCGTTGTCGCTGCCGACATCAAAGCGGCCATGCCGACACCGACTAGAACCAGCCGTACTGGCGTGATCCCTTTTTTCCAAGCGAGCGTATAGAGGATAATGGAAACAATGGCCGCCCCCAGCATCGCCGCAACCGGCAGCCAGCGGATACTGAAGATGCCAAGAAAATACGTCAGGAACGTCACCGCACCGACGGAAGCTCCGCCAGTGACGCCCATAATATCAGGGGATGCTAACGGATTACGAATAATACCTTGCAGAATTGCACCTGCCGCTGCCAAAGAAGCGCCGACCAAGAGGGCTACGATGATACGGGGAAGACGGATCTTCTGAATCACCATCGTATGATCTTCCGCACCGATACCGAAAAGGCTGCGAACTACATTCAGCGGAGATATGACCATTTCCCCGAGCCCCGTGCTGACGATTGCTATGACAATACAAGCAATCAGCAGCATGAACGTGACGCGTAGGGATTTCCGATGTACAAGGAGCGAGATAGCTCCGCCCTTGAACCGAATTGTGTTGTATAGCTTCATGATTTGGCCAGCCCCTTTCGCGCTATATAGATGAAGAAAGGAACTCCGATGACTGCGGTCATGACCCCGACCGGCATTTCCTCGGGAATCGCAATGAACCGTGCGCCAATATCCGCCAGCATGAGCAGGATCGCTCCGAGCACCCCACAATACGGAATAACCCACCGGTGGTCTAAGCCGCCGAAAAATCTTGAAATATGCGGGATAACGATACCGATAAAACCGATAGGACCTGCAACGGATACGGAGCAGCCCGCTAGCACAACAATGAAAATGCCAGCAAGGGACTTAATAAACACCGTCTTTTGCCCTAGCCCCTTCGCCGCTTCTTCCCCCATCTGCAGCAAATTCATATCCTTGGAGAGCAGCCAAGCGCCAACCCATGCGATGGCCAAGTACGGCAGCACGACAATGAGAAAATCAGGAGAACGTCCTGCAACCGTACCTGTCAGCCAGAAGAGCACCGTACCGATCCCCTGCTGATTCAATACTAGAACGGCCTGAGTAAAGGATGCGAACAGCGCCGTCATAGCTGAGCCGGCCAGCACGATCTTAAGCGGCGTCAGGCCATCCCTCCCGATAGATCCCAGCATGTAGACCGTAACAGCACCTACTGCCGCTCCGATAAAAGCAATCCACATCAACGCCTGCAGCGATGAAACTGAGAACGTAACCGCAGCCAGTACGACGAAGAAGGAGGCTCCCGCATTTACGCCCAGCACGCTTGGTGACGCCAACGGATTGCGGGTTAGCGTTTGCATCAGAGCACCGGCAATGGCCAAGCTGGCGCCAACCGCTGAGGCAATGCAAGCTCTCGGTAATCTTGTCGTGCGCAAAATAATTTGCTCATTCACTGTCTCGTCATAGTGAAAAATCGACGACCACGCCGTCGCCATATCGTACCGCGTAGTGCCAAAAAGAATGCTCGCGACAAAGCATCCGAGCATAACAAGGACAAAAACCAGCAACCAACCAGCTCTCCATAAGCTCGTTTTATTAAAATTCATCTCGAGAGTCTCCCTATGCTCGTAAAGGAATGAGCAATTAGATCGCTCATTCCTTTACGTATTTCATTATTTAATATCAAAGTATTTGTAGAGGTCAGCCAACATGGCTTGAGCAGCCATCGAGCCTCCCGCCAAGTTCCATGTAATTGCGTCAACTTTGAAGTACTTGCCGTTCTTAACACCCTTTAGATTTTTCCAGAGAGGATGCGCGGTCCAATCGTTCTGGGATTTCTCAACCGCTGGCTCTTCAGCATTCAGCCTTGTGATGTCGAATATGTAATCCCCATCCAGCGATGACATTTGTTCCTTGGTCGTCAAGTTCAGAACAGCCTTGCCTGGTTCAAGGATTTGCGCTTTCGGACGCGCTAGGCCTAATTCTTTGAAGATCGTACCGGCAAAACCTGTTGCATAGAAACGTGAGCTGCCGTCTCTTTCAAAGCGGACGATCGAAACTTCCGTTTTCGCCAGTTTATCACCTGCTTTTTGCTTAAATTCGGCAACCTTCTTATCCCAATCGGCGAGGATTTTATCCCCTTCTTCTTTCTTGTACAGCGCGTCAGAGGCATATTTCAAATTCGCTTTCCAGTCGAAAATTTCTTCAGTAATAATCGTTGGCGCGACGCTGCTAAGCTGCGGGTAAAGCTTCTCATGACGGGCTTTCGTCCCGATAATCAGATCCGGCTTAAGCGCAATGATTGCCTCGATGTTCGGCTGCGTCTCTTCCCCAAGATCCTTCACCCCGTCCATCTTGGCGCGAAGATAGTTGTACCATGGCTTCTCTTCCCAAGATTGAACCGAACCTACCGGTTTCACACCTAGATGAGCGGTAATATCCGTCATGCCGTTGAACAAAACGACAACGCGCTCAGGTTTCTTCTTGAGCGTCACTGTACCCATCGCATGCTTGATCGTTTTCTCTCCTGTATCCGTCTGTGGTGCGGCAGTTGCTGCCGGAGCGGCAGGACTGCTTGCGCTTTCCTTCGTTGTCGTTGCGGATGTTCCGCAGGCCGATAGTGCAAGTGTCAACACTAAGGCAAGTACGAATTGTAATGCTCTCATTTTCTTTCTTCCTCCTTGTTCAGCAAGGCAACCAAAGACGATGATCGAGTCATCTCTATTTGAATGCGAATGCTAGCCCCTATTTAATTGATAATAATTATCATTATCATTATATAGGGGTAATTTAGCATTGTACATATCCGATTTTATCTATTTTCTTGTCTTATTCTTTCCCATGTGTGGTAAATGAGCGACTTCAGTCCTAGGCTGCGTATCAGATGAAGCAGAAATTAACACCAAAAAGAGGCTGTCCCAAGTCATCCAATGACCGCGCAACAGCCTCTCCTATCCTCCGTTTACACCCGGTAACGGTCAACTGCTTGTTGAAGCTGCCCTGCCATGTCAGACAACGTCCTGGAGGAGGTAGAGAACTCCTCCATCATAGCAAGCTGTTCTTCATTCGCTGCCGCTGAATCCTGGCTCGCAGCTGCACCTATATTCGCTGACTCTGTAACGCGCTCCATATGCGTAACGACTTCGTCGCTACGGGTCGTGACTTGAGCGATCGCTGCGCTCACATCCTCCACTTTCATTAAGACCCCGCCAAATGCTTCTTTCATCGACAAAAGCGAATCATTCACTTGCTGCGAAGCAATCACACCGTCTTCCGTCAGCTTCATACCTTGACTCATCGCCGTATCCACGTCCCCTGCTTTGCCCTCGATCTCATTCAGAAGACTTGCGATTTGTTTCGCCGCATCATTCGTTTGCCCGGATAGCTTCTGTACCTCTCCCGCTACAATACTGAATCCTCTGCCCGCTTCCCCCGCTCTGGCAGCTTCAATAGCAGCATTCAAGGCCAACATGTTTGTTTGCTTCGCAATCTCCGTAATAACACGAATGATGGAGCTTATTTGACCACAGCTGTAGCGTAGTTCGTTCGCAGTTGTCCCAGCCGCCAAAACTTTGTCAGAAACAAGCCCTATTCGCTCCCGCATTCTCTCTACAGCATCCATTCCGGCTATTGAAGCATCTGCCGCCGATTCCGCCAGCTGCGCCATATGACGACTGTCTTCGCTAATAGCAGCCATTTCATCTTTCACAACCTGGATGGTATATAACGTCTCTGTGACAATCGCTACTTGCTCTTGGATGCCTTGCGACAAAGAGTCTGTCGAAACAGCAATCGTTTCCGCAGCCAGCTTGCTTTGCTCAGCATTGCTGGCGAACTGCTCAGCCTGCTGTGTGAGGACATGCGCGCCTTGCTGAACATTCCCGATAAATGCTCGCAGGCTGATTAACATGGATTGGAACGAGCGCTGCAAATTACCGACTTCATCTTTCGAAACAACACTCTCTAATGAAATGGAAAGATTGCCTGCTTCCGCTTCGGCCATGAGCTGCTGCATCGCATGCAGCGGTCTGATAATGAGCGCAGACAGCCATCTGCCTATCACATAAAAAATCCCGATCGCGCAAATCGAAGAGATAATCAATGTCCAGATCAAGCGCTGATACTGCTGGTTACGCTCTTTGTTTAACGTCTCTGAAGTTTCCAGCCGGTCCTGCTGCAAGCTGTCCATATAACCGCCGATGTCCTCCATCTTGCTTTTGATCCGTGTTTTATAGTATTGATAAGCCTCTTGTGTCTGCCCTGTTGCCGACAAAGTCTCCACTTTTCGCTGATCTTCCTCATAGGCGACTAGTGCTGCCTTTAACTTAGACATCCATAATGTCCCTACGGGTTCCCCCTCCAAGGATTCTTCGTAATCCTTCAATAACTGACTGGTTTTTACGCGAGTTTTGGTGATCTCATTATCTAGAACGTTCTTGTAGTGGCTATCCGGTGTTAAAATATGTTCCAGGAGCCTATCGTTCATGGTATGAACGTTGCTCTCCACTTCATTAATCCAAGTTGTTGGCAAATAATCGCTTTCGTACATCTTTTCCGCTTTTTTGTTGATATCACTGAGAAAAAAGAAGCTTGTCACCGTCAGGATGATGAGGAAAACGACAGCCAACATATTCAACGCCAATATTTTCATACTAATTTTTAAATTTCCCACCACGCCCATAAACCTGATCTTCTTCACTTTCTCATCTCCCCATGAGTAATCTGCTTTAAATATACAGGTCATTCAAAAAGTTAACAATAAACACAACTGAATTTTATTTATTTTATTTTTATTAATTGCTTTTTGTTGTTTTACGAAAAAGTAGAACTAGATTTATCATCCTAAGGTTAAAATTCGGTAGATATTGTGACAGCTATTCATTTCATCCCATTAATATCCGATACTAAATAGGTTCCCAGTTTTTTATTCATAACTTATTACGGAACGATATCGGAGGGATTATTAACGTGAGGTTTAGACACAGCAAGTGGTTATCCTTGGTCTTCATTTTCATTCTAGCCAGTCAATCTTTAGTCGCAGGAAACGCCTTTGCCGCTGATGAGATTTCCAAACTCGTCCTGAACAAGAATGAGCTTGCTTTGCAAGTTGGGGATACTGCGAATCTGACAGCAACCGCTATTTTCGTAAGTGGATCTACCGAGAATGCAACGGTCAAAACGGATTGGAATTCCGGCACGACAGATGTTGCTTCCGTCTATGCAGGTGTAGTGACAGCCAAAAAAGAAGGAAAAGCCGTTATTACCGCTACTTATATGGGTAAAACCGAGATCGTGAATGTCACTGTAAGCAAAAAAGTAAAATCGTTAACGACAGACAAACGCTCTCTCGAGCTGCGTCTTAATGCAACAGAACAGCTATTAATTACCGCCTACTACGATGACGGCACATCCGAGAATGTGACGAATAAAGCAGACTACACGGTAGATACAAGCTCTATCGTTACGGTTACGAACGGTTTGGTTAAGGGACAAAATCCGGGAAGTGCAACCGTAACGGTCAAATATATGAATCAATCACTAACCCTGCCTGTTGATGTTGAGGTTGTCCGCCGGATTGACGCTGAAAGCTCAAGCGTATCCTTACTGCTGAACGGAACAGCAGATATTAAAATTATGGCAACTTATCCGAACGGCGACATTGCCGACGTCTCAGAGAAAGTTGTCTGGACAACAGATAAAGCCAATGTTGCTGATGCTATCAAGGGCAAGGTTACGGGCTATAGTGCGGGAAAGGCCAACTTAACGGCAACTTACGGCACTAAATCTACGACGATAACGGTTGATGTAGATAGCACCCTTAAACTTGAATTAGATAAGCAGAATTTGCTTCTGAAGAAAAATACTTCTGGTGAATTGAAATTAACCGCTACCTATGCTGATGGAAAAACGGAAGATATCACAGATCGCGCCGAGTGGGCGTCCAGTGACGAGGATATCGTCCAAGTTTCAAAAGGAAAGCTCTCTGCGATCGCAATCGGCGAAGCGAAGGTTTACGCGAAATACGGGGATAAAGCCGTTGTAGCCAATATAGACGTGGAAGTTCCGCGCCGATTGGTTGTAGATACCGATCTTGTTTCCTTGCAAGCAGGAACAGATCAAACCCTAGTTCTTTATGCTACCTATGCTGACGGCACAAGCGCAGACGTTACGCAAAGCGCCGAGTGGAGCGTGGATGATGAGAATGTTGCTTTCGTCATCAAAGGAAAAATCACGACTTACAAAGCCGGCGTCGCTACAATAACAGCGAAATACGGCGGCAAAACAACGACCACGAAAGTGGAAGTCGATATCCCTACCATCATCACACCAACCAAGAAAACCGTTAACCTACAAATCGGCGGTTCCGATAAAATCAAATTAATGGCTTCTTTCAAAGACGGACGTGAGGTTGATGTCACGAGCAAAGCCGAGTGGACAACCAGCTCCAAGGATATTGCCGAGGCACGGGACGGCGAAATCTTCGGTCTTGCGACCGGCGCAGCGACCATTACTGCGAAATATGGAACACGCACAGCGGTCATTCAAGTGTCTGTAGGCGTTTTGAAGACCCTCACGATTAGCCAGGAAAAACTGATTATGAAAAAAGGCGACTCAGTTACCTTGAAAGCCGAAGCCCTTTACACCGATGAAACGAAAAAAGATGTTACCTCCGACGTGATCTGGACCAGCAGCAATGTGAAATCGGCGACGGTTGACGGCGGAGTAGTGAAGGCTATCGCTTCTGGAGAAGCTACATTGACAGCTCAGCTAGACAGCAAAACAGTAACTATTCCTGTCCAAATCGATATGGCAAGCGATCTTACGGCGAATGTAGCTAATCTAGTTTTTGATATGAATGAAACACGTACTATCGTTCTGACGGCTACAGATTCCTCAGGTGCATCGCGTACAGTTACCAACGATGCAGAGTGGAAATCAAGCAATAGCGCTATTGTGCTAGTGTCCAAAGGGGTTGTAACCCCGGTATCACGTGGGAAAGCAACCATTACCGCAACTTATGGCGGTAAAAATATTTCTATACCGGTTGAAATCGGCGTAGTTGCAGGACTCGTTGCGGATAAGACTTTCATCGTGACCAAAAGAGGCGATCAAGTTCAAATTAAATTGACCGCGACGCTCTCGAACGGCACAACCAAAGATGTCACGGAATCCGCGACATGGAAAGTTAGCGCCTATAAGCTGGGTACCGTTACGAATGGACTGTTCACACCAACAGCTTCAGGTAAAACGACAATCACCGGATCTTTCGGCGGCAAAATGGTTGCCATTCCAGTGGAAATCGACTCTCTTAAATATTTGAAAACCGATGTTGTCAAAGTCGAGCTCAAAGAAGGCAGCACAGCCAACATCGAAGCTCTAGCCACATACACGGATGGATCAGAAGAGGAAGTCACGAAGCCAGCTTTGTGGACATCGTCGAATATCATGATCGCGGATGTGAAAGACGGCATTATCAAAGCAACCGGCAAAGGAACTGCGAGAATTACAGTGACGTATTCTAACATGAGAACAACGGTTCAAGTGACAGTTACCAAATAAAACAAAGGCTATCCCTCAAGTAGATACTTCTACTTCGGGATAGCCCTTTTTTTATGTCATAACACTCGCCTGAATTCCATAATTTGTACTATACTTAATAGGTATTTATTTGCTCAGGAGAGGATTGATATTATGTTCGGTAGAGTAGCAGCTGACATTCTGGGGTTAAGTGATGTAGGTTCAGTGATTAAGCCTGAAAATTACGATAAGGTAGATAGCGATGATTACGTTCTGCATGAGGATAACGAGAAGATTTTCTTTTTGATTAAGTCCAAGTCGGATGAATACTGCTTCACGAATCAAGCTTTAATTCATCTCGACGGCACAAGCGCCGTAAGCAAGAAACGTGTGCTGCACCGCTACCCTTACAGCAAATATGCCATTTCCCAAGTTTCCTTGGAAACAGCAGGCACGGTGGATCTCGATGTGGAGATCAAATTCGTGCTGGGTTCCGTCATCTTCTCCATTGATGTGCACAAAAAGCATGTAGAAGAATTGAAGGACCTGTATAAAGCCCTGATCAAAATTTCGGAAATCACGCAGGAAAATGAGCACTTCCTTGACTATGCGAAGCAAAGTATCGAGCTGGCTTCCGCCACATTAAACCGTACGACGAAAACCGAAGGGCAGAAGCTTTCCGAGGAATTCAAGATGGTCAATCAAGGCGCTTTCGACTGGCTCGTGAGCACGCATAAGCAGTACAAAGTGAAGGATTTCGGTTTTGTTTTTGAGAAATTCATTAATCAATAGTATGTCCTAATTTGTTGATACATAAGTTTTCGTACATAGGGGAATATATCCATACCTGCATTTACAGGCTACTATTTAAGAAGTGCTTGGAGGTATGGACCATGTTTCCCCGATTTGTAAAACTAGCTTTGATTTCTTTTCTGTGCATTACCGTCCTGCTTGGGGCTCATCATTATCGGAAACATCCGCATAATCAACAAATGGTATCCAATGCTGGAGGCTGGGAGGCGGCCAAGCAAGGTTCACCTACTTTTTATCAGACAAATCCATTCGGTATGCCTGGCGCAGACTCAAGGCTGCATATGACTACGGATATGAATCAGCATGCCGCGGCCTATGGACTTACACCGCCAACCTCGATGAAGGCTTTAATGGTTCATACGCAGGAAAAAGCAGATAAGGGATGGGGCGGTTGGAGTTATATCGGCCTGTTGGGACTGCTAGGGCTGCTCGGCATCAGAAGCCGTTCGGAGTCTACTTATTCAGAATAAACGATTAAAGGAGCACTGTTTCCGGTTTGGGAAGCAGGCTCCTTTTCATTTGCGAACGCAATACGGACAAATGTCTAATGTTTGGACTTTTGTCCATCGCTGTTATAAACTAAAGATAGTCAACGATCGAAAGGAGCCATTTCATGGATCGTGAACAGCAAATTTTAGCGCTCATTCGTCAGAATCCATTCATCTCTCAGCATGAAATTGCCAGCATCATCGGTATTTCAAGGTCCGCTGTCGCCGGCTACATCGCTGCCCTGACCAAGAAGGGGACGATTCGCGGGCGTGCTTACGTGACATCGGATGAGAATACGGTCATGTGTATCGGCGGTGCGAACCTAGACAGCAAAGCGACTAGCAAGCAAGCCATTCGCCTAGCCTCTTCGAATCCAGTCACCGTAACGGAATCCTGCGGGGGTGTTGCCCGCAATATCGCGGAGACGCTGGCAGGACTAGCATGCGGGGCGGCGCTGCTCACGGTTGTTGGCGATGACAAGGCCGGCCAATGGGTGTTGGAAGAAACGCGGAAGCGCGGCGTTGACGTCAGCCAAGCCATCGTACTCCAAGGTGAAAACACCGGAACGTACACGGCTCTGCTCGACGCGACAGGCGAGATGTTTCTCGCTTTTGCTAATATGGACATCTACGATAAATGTACACCAGCCCTGCTCCGGGACAAATGGCCGCATGTAGCCTCTGCCAAGCTCGTCATTGCGGATACGAATTTACCCGCTGAGACACTTGCCGAACTGATTGATCGGTGCAGGGAAGAAAACCTACCGCTATTTATTGATCCTGTCTCTTCGGAAAAGGCCAAAAAACTGCCGCAAGAACTGCACGGTGTAACGGCGATTTTCCCCAATTTGGAGGAAGCTTGCCAACTGGCAGGTATCGCGCCAGACAGCAATAGCAGCAACGACGATTATAGCCTGATTACAGGAGCGATCCGCGCACGCGGCGTCCGTCATGTCTTCCTTACACTCGGCAGCCAAGGCGTGATATATGCTGGCGAGGAAGGCGAGCGGCATTTCCCGCCCATTCCCACCAAGGTTGTGGAGGTCACCGGCGCAGGCGATGCTTTTGTCGCTGGTATTGCTTATGGGGTCATGCGGCAATCCACCTATATGGAATCCTGCATTTACGGACTCGCCGCTTCTCACATTACACTGCAAACCGATCAATCTGTCGCGAGCGAACTGACGGTAGAACGACTGCAACATACCTTACTTCACCTGACAAAAGGAGACGAATCCACATTATGAATACAACTTACCTAACGTTTACTGATGAAGTTAAAGAGGCTTTGGCAAACAATAAACCTGTCGTGGCGCTAGAGACCACAATCATTTCTCACGGGATGCCTTATCCGCAAAACATAGAAATGGCCAAAAAGGTTGAACAAATTATCCGCGATAACGGTGCCGTTCCGGCTACGATCGGGATCATGGATGGCAAGATCAAAATCGGCTTGAATGAGCAGGAGCTCGAAGCTTTTGCGACGAATCCACATGTGGAAAAAGTCAGCCGCCGCGACTTCCCCTACATCCTCTCATCCGGCCAAATCGGCGCGACAACCGTTGCAGCCACAATGATCGGCGCGGCGCTGGCGGGCATCGAAGTATTCGCTACCGGCGGCATTGGCGGCGTTCACCGTGAGGGCGAAGTGACGATGGACGTCTCCGCCGACTTGACGGAACTGGCACAGACGAACGTTGCCGTTGTCTGCGCAGGCGTGAAGTCCATTCTTGATATTGGCCGCACGCTCGAGTATTTGGAAACCCACGGCGTTCCCGTGGTTGGTTATAAGACGAGCGAGTTCCCGTCCTTCTACGCCCGCGAAAGCGGCTACGGCGTAGACTTCCGCCTCGATGAGGCAGCAGGCATTGCGGCCATGCTCCGCACGAAGTGGGAGCTCGGCCTTGCCGGAGGCGCCATCATCGCCAATCCGGTCCCTGCGGAATCCGCTATGGACCATGTCGAGATCGAAAGCTTCATCCAGCAGGCGCTTGCTGAAGCCAAAGATCAGAACGTGACCGGCAAGAAGGTCACGCCTTTCCTGCTAGCGCGCATCAAACAGCTGACCGAAGGTCGCAGCTTAGAGACGAATATCGCGCTGGTGTACCACAATGCCGAAACCGCCGCGAAGGTTGCGGTTGCGCTGAAGAACTAACAAAGCTAACCCTCCATCTCCACAATATTTGTGGAAATCGGAGGGTTTTCTTACATACAAAAAGTGCAGTAAATTCAGCTCGCGCCAGCGACTTAAGGCCAAATCATGTAAAACCTACATCTAATTCCATCAAATCCCCCCATTCAAGGCGATAAAACGAAAATTTGATGTACATATTACATGACTTTCTCTCAAGTCGCGTAAGCACGGAGAATTTGCTGCACTTTTTGTAGTCATTTAATCAGCGAACCCTATTCGCTGACCCAAAGTGTTTTTTGCTCGAATGGGGTGCGCACAGCTCTCGACGGAGCCATGTCCGGGTAGCCGAGGTAAACGAAGCCTACGAGCTCCTCTTTCGCGCCTAGGCCGAAGGCTTCGCGCATCTTCGTATGATAGGTCGGCGCTCCCGTCCGCCAGATTGTGCCCAGACCAAGCGCGTGCGCGGTCAGAAGCATATTGTGGACAGCAGCATGTGCAGCCGCGTATTCTTCAATCTCTGGCACAATGGCTTGTGCAGAAGGCGTAACCGCCACAGCGATAACCACTGGCGCGCGGAATGCTTTCTTCATCTGAGCACCTTTTAGCACAGCCAACTCTTCCTCAGTCAATGCCGGATCAGCTTCAGAGGCCGCTACCTCAGCATAGCCCTTCCCTAACAGTCCCCGACCTTCGCCCGTCATCACCCAAAATCTCCACGGTTCAGTATGGCAATGGTTTGGCGCCCAAGTGCCTGCTTCCAATATTTCTTCAATCAGCGCTTTGTCAACAGGGTCTTGTTTCACTTTCCCGATACTCCGGCGATTGCGAATGGCTTCTTTTAATTCCATGTTTCTCCCACTCCACTCCTTGAATTACACTTCATTATGTTCCTACTCTAAGTCTATTGTGATATGAGCGATCCTGCAACAGCAAACATACAGGTCATTCAAAAATAATGGAATAGGACAACAAGACGATAAGAAAACCTAATGGGTCGGGGTAATCTCTTGCTCCATCAGGCTTGGGTATCTAGTGAGAATTTCTTTGGGAAGCTTAGCAGAACTACAGAAACTTTTTTAGCCATAATGACGTCTATGTTAGATGAAAGTGAAAAAATAGCGGACTATCGTTCACTTTTAGCACTCTCGCTCTTCGACTGCCAAGAATTTGACAATGACAAGGGCTATCAGGCAAGCTATAGTTATAGCAACAGTACGAACAAAAATGCTTGCTAGAATCATAATCATATATTTATACCTAGGAGGTACTACATCTAAATGAAAAAACTAACGATGATCGCGACAGCTGCTATGGCTTTCTCTTTATTAACTTCCGCTGTCCTAACTCACCCAGCTTCTGCTGCTGGCAAAACGAGTGCTGATTTCACCGATTTGACCGGTGTCGATGCTTCATTAAAAGCCAAAATCGATGCTATGCTGGCATCCGATATATTCGAAGGCGTATCCGACAACACGTTCGGCATTACGCAAAATATGACTCGCGCACAATTTGCAAAAGTAGCAACACTTATCTATGACATTCCTGTAGATCTTACTGTTAAGGTGTCCAGCTTTACCGATGTTCAGGCGGACGATTCCGCTAACGGTTGGGCAATTCCTTACATCGAGGCTGCGAAAAAAGCCGGACTTATCGACGGTATTACCGACACAACTTTCGTTCCTGGCGATTCCGTAACTGCGGGTCAGCTCGATACTTTGCTTCTTAAAGGACTTGGGAAAACAGTTTCCGTAACAGGTACACCTTGGTACGCGGATGCCGTGAAACAGGCCACAGAGCTTGGCATTCATCCTTCTGGCAAATCCGGAGATCAAGCTGCTAACCGCGCTGACCTTGTTACAAGCTCTTATGTTGCACAGCAAGCTTTTGACAATGACAACCAAGCACTCATTTCGATCTCAAAAGTTCAAGCTTCATCCGACTATAAACAAGTTCAAGTTACACTGAACAAAAAAGTAGACACAACAGCAGCAACTCTCACGCTTAAAAATGGTACCACAACCGTTCCTGCAACGACGACTTGGTCGACAGATGGCCTTACAGCAACACTTGCAGTTGACTCTGCCCTTGCCGTGGGTGATTATACAGTAACACTTGGCGGACTTGATGCATCTACGATCAAAACAGCTACTGGAAGCTTCAGCGTAGCTCCTGTCGACACTGGCAATGTTTCTATTGAAGATAACTACACATTGGCAGCTGTCATCGATAGCGGGCTGACAGATTCAGCGACTGGTTCGATCACTAAGGCGATTGCCGAGGATCCTACACAAAGTAAATTTGCTAAAGAAATCAAAATTCAAGTAAAAAACGCTAGCGGCGACATTGTTGCCGTTCCGGGGATTGTTCAGTCCGCATTCTCATCGAACTCTGGTATTGCTAAAGTAGGTGTTTCTGCTGACCATCACGCTTACGTACTCGGCAACAAAGCTGGTACCGCAGATGTCACTGTGGTTGTCAAAATCGGTAACAACGATTCCAAACAACTGCACGTAGCTGTAACGGTTACTAACGATGCTATTAGTGTGAAAGAAATTAAAGCAGATGAAACTTCCATCACCAAAACGATGACGGTTAGTAACGGCGTCTACACAGCTGATATTAATCCATATACGGAGATGGATCTTACTCTGACAGACAATTTTGGCAACGAATATGAAAACACAGAGATTGCAGATTACAACTTTGGACTAGGTACACTTGTTGTCACCAGAGCTGTAAAAGGTAACGGAGTTGACCCAGTAGGTACTGTAACGGTAAGCGAAAATGGGCTAGTTCACGTTGAAGGCAATGTCGTGTCTTTTGAATTGTCAGTTATAGCACCATCAGGCGAACAAGCAGTAAGCTATGTAACGCTAAAACGCAACTAATCACTTTTACGGCCGCCCCTAAGTAGTTAATCTACTTGAGGGCGGCTTTTTTTGCGTTCAGCGCGGCTCATGCACCAACACGCCTATTTTACATATATTGCTAATGCGCACTTTAGCTCAATTTTCCCAAGAAAAGGGGTCCGTCCCATGTACAACTACCCTGCTTATTACTTTGAACAACAGCCCTTCTATCCTTATCCCCCGACTGTACCTGCTTCCCCCAATTATCGACTTTATGGCTTAAATGAACATCAAGATCAGCCAGAAGTTTGGTCAGGTTGGGAGCAGCATTATCCCCATTTATATACAAATACGACCATAGCCCGTGATTATCCAACCGTCGATTCTAAAATACTTTCTAACTCGATTGCGTCTTCTAATCATCTGCTCAAGGACGCTTCCCTTCTCGTTCAAAAGCTTGCTGAACCCGCCATCGCTCGTGAGTTAATGACGCAGGCTCAGCAAGGAAATCAAAAAGAAGTGGATCGTATCGTCCACTCCTTCGGCTGCAAATCTATTGTTGTGACCAGCTATTCACCAAGCTCCGTGAAGTTTACAATTAATCCCCAATCGAATGACATGCCTTGCTGTGAGGTTACGCTATCGCTCAAATGGGGTCAATAGGCCACTTCGTCTATCGTACGTCAAAGGCATGCCAAATCGGTAACGCCGTCCCCGCCCAAAACGCGAATGCAACAAGAAGAAGCCAGTAAACCATAAAATAAATATCTAACTTGGAGTAGCTGGATTG
The DNA here is from genome assembly GCF_059692175.1 of Paenibacillus sp. J22R67. Taxonomy (NCBI): domain Bacteria; kingdom Bacillati; phylum Bacillota; class Bacilli; order Caryophanales; family Paenibacillaceae; genus Paenibacillus; species Paenibacillus sp. J22R67. The sequence continues at coordinate 188,993 of NZ_JCAUAX010000010.1, forward strand.
ATAGTAATAAGTCCGTTTGGTATGTGTGGAGAAACGCTTCGCTTCCATCGCCACAGCTGTTCGGTGAGCGCGGCGGATACTCTGGGCAAGGAGTGGAATGGCGTACATGCGCATCGTTGTGTACCAGCCTGTTAGCCAGTTGCGCCTCCGTTTCCTGCCTCGCACCTTAAGTGCATAGCGCAGTGTTTGGAATTCCTCCACCATAAGCGGCAGCATGCGCAGAGCGGCAAGGAAGCTGTAGGCGTACTTCGGCGCCACCTTCCACTGCTGCATCAGTGCATAAAACAGGGCAACCGGCCGGGTCGTCAAGCTGAACAGCAAACCGACAGCCGCGACCTGGAGACCTCGGAAACCCAGATGCAAGCCTCGGTAGAAGCTTTCTTCCGTGATTCGAATGAATCCGAGGCGAAACCACTCCGTGTCCCCGTTGCCGAACATCATCATCCCCGCCGCAGAGGAGATGAAGATGAGCAGGAACGGCGAAGCATACAGCAGCAGACGGTGCAGCGGCTGGCCTGAAAAAAGGAACAGCGGCACCAGCGCACCCGCTGTTAAATACATCATTGTATTCAGATTATGCGTGAATACAACAAGAACAAACAGAAGCAGGGATAGGACAAGCTTCACTCCTGGATTGACCCGATGCAGCCAGGTTTCACGGTACGTGAACGTTATTTGCATACCACCGGCGCTCCTTCCCTGGCGTGTGTTGCGAAAGTCGCAGACTGTTCCTTCACACAGCCGGCTTCAACCTGCCAAACGCGCGTGGCACAGCGTTTGACGATCTCCTCATCGTGCGTCACCATCACGATGACTGTGCCCCCTGCGCGCAGCCGTTCCAGCTGCTCCAGCATGCGCATCGTACCGCGTGCGTCGAGCCCGAAGGTGGGCTCATCCAGCAGCAGGATACGCGGGCTGCGAACCATCGCAGAAGCTACGCTTAAGCGGCGCTTCTGGCCCATCGAGAGCTGGAACGGATGCCGCTTGCGCAGCGCGAGCAGATCGTACTGCCGCAGCAGCTCCTCCAGAGCAGCCTGCTGTGCGCCTTTCCCCTCCTCCGCCTCCGGCAAGGAGTAGAGCAGCTCTTCTTCCACCGAATTCGTCACGAATTGGAATTCGGGGTTTTGAAACACGAAGCCGACTTGCTCGGCAAGCTGCTCGATTCTGCTGCCCTTCACACCGTCGATCCAGCAGCTGCCCTTCGTCGGGATGAGCCGCATAATGGCGAGCAGGAGCGAGCTTTTGCCTGCGCCGTTAGCACCAATGACCGTGATCCAGTCACCGAAATAAACATTCAAGTTATCCACAGAGGTCTTGATTTGTCCGCCGCGAAGCCCTGTGAAATCGCAAAAAGACATGATTGGCTGCCGATTCTCAGCAGCAACATCAGCTTTACCCTCCACAGCCGCCTTATTCCCACTTAAGCGTTCGATACGGCTATCGTCCCAAACGCCAGGATACCAAATGCCATAGTCGGCTAACTGCTTTTTATACCGTTCAAACACGACTTGTGGAGAGCCATCAGCCAGTATCTCTCCTTCTGGAGAGATGACAATCAGGCGATCAATGAGATCGAGTATGCCGCTGATTTTATGCTCCACAATGACTAAGGTTTTATCAGCGCTAATGGACCGGATCGTTTCCCATACTAGCCCCGTGCCCTCTTCATCTAACAGCGCCGTAGGCTCATCCAGAAATAGTACTTCAGGCTCCAAGGCGAGGACACTTGCAATCGCCAACCGCTGTTTCATCCCCTGTGACAGTTGGTTGATTAAGGTATGAGCATCTTCCAGCTGCAGCCCCACTAAGAACAGATAATGCGCAATTCGCTCCGGCATTTCCTCACGGGGGACCTGCCTATTTTCCAAAACAAAAGCAATTTCCTCATCCACATAAGGCATGCAGAACTGAGCGTCTGGATCTTGAAACACATACCCCCAGCGACTTGGCGTTACAAGTTTATCCGCCTTAAGCGGAATCTCGATAATATCGGGGACGATCCCGCTCAGCACTTGCAGCAGCGTCGATTTGCCGCAGCCGCTTGGCCCGAGCAGCAGCACCTTTTCCCCTGGCATCACCGAAAAGGAAACCCCTTGAAATAACAGGGGGACCTCCTCACCAGGATATTTTAAACGCAGGTTGGTAACACCGATTGCCTCGCTCATCACGCATTACCCCAGTACATCGTAATCTTTCTTAGAAACGGGACGAACTAAGTTAAGCACTCCGGTACGAGCCAATGCTTTGGCCAAGTAATAGGCGAATACGCCAGCGATAATGGCAGAACCAGCGAGACGAAGTCCAATAAATAAGCAATAATTCCAGAAGGTTAGCTGATCAATATAGCCATAATATTTATCTATAAACAGGGAGAGCACGGCGGACGCGAATGACGCGAGCACCGTTACACCCACATTCGCCCGACGATACAGGAAAAGCGCGAAGATCAGTTCTGCTCCAAGCCCCTGAAGGATGCCGTATGCAAGCGTCGCTGCCCCCCATGTTCCTCCAAAAAGCGCTTCAATCGTCGCGGCTGCAACTTCCGCCAATAACGCGACCCCTGGCTTCCTAATAACCAGAAAAGCAAATGTGGCCGCCATGAACCACATACCGTAACTTAGCTGATCGACGTGCAGACCGATCGGTTTGAGACTGTCATATATCGGACCCCATATGCGATAAATCACCCCAAATACAGCCGCGATCACGATCGTGACCAAGATGTCGGTCAATTTTAACCCTTTTGCTCTTGTTTCTTTTTGTGCCATTTCTTCTTCCCACTCCTTCTCTTGGATCCAATTTGTAAAATGAGATAGACGAACACGACAAAAAAAGCCTACCGGGATGCGGCAGGCATAAAATTAGTGCAGAAAGGCACTCCAATTCTCTACGCTGGCATTACCCAGATCAGATTAACGGTCAGTGGCATAGGGCCACTATCTCAGCCTGACTTCATCAAGCACCCGTGTTGCTATTCATTTGGCTTAACTGTATCGGATTAACCGATATTTGGCAATGCCTTTGGGGAAATTATTTTTCATTATTTTTCAATCAAAAGCTTTAGATCCAGCGTCAATCCATACAGCTGGCGGATGCTGTCAACTATATCTTCCACCCGCTTCTGCTGAACTTCCGCACTAGCAAGTACTTGCTGCACGGATGCGGCCGACTCTTCGGTTATCGCTGCGACAGATGTCATTTCCTCAGCAACCTTCTGGGACGACATTTGCAATTGCTGATTCATACGCTGTAAATTCTCCGCTTGCTCCATGACTTCCGCTGTATTTATGTTAATAACTTCGAATAGCTGATCAACACTTTCCGCTGATTTTTTACCCGATTCTACCGCTATTTTACCATCTGCCACTTTCTCTACGGCTATTTCAACTTTTTGCTGAATAGAGCCCAGAATCTCTGAGATATCTGTTGAAGCCACGTGTGCGTTCTGCGCAAGCTTCCGAATCTCGCCAGCAACCACGGCAAAACCTTTACCATGTTCTCCTGCTCGAGCAGCTTCAATGGAAGCATTGAGGGAGAGGAGATTCGTTTGTTTAGCAATGTCGGCAATCGTTGTTACGATATTTCCAATTTTCACATTTTCTTCGTTCACTTCATTCATGATGTTCGACGTTTCCGTTACGATGACGGTAATGTCCTTGATTTTATGCGTCAGATCTTCCATTTGATTCTTGCCTTCATTCGTTATACGGGCTGTATCGCGGGACCTGCTGCTCATTGTATCCGATGCGGAGGAGGTCATCTCCACCGTCTCATTCACTTCCTGGATTGCCGTTGTTATGTCTGTGATGGAAGTTGCTTGCGACTCAATGCCAATCGAGATCTCTTGGAAAGCCGCAACGACTTCTTCTGTGATTCTACCGGTTACGGATGCATTGTCATGAAGCGTATTACTGGAAGTTCCTAGTACCTCCGTTGTCGTACGGATACCTGTCAGTACCTCTTCCGTCTTCATCCTCGACACCTCAGACTCCCGAGCACTCTGGGCTACACGGCTTAATAATCTGCTTCCAATCTGACCTTGACCAATAAGCGCCATGATCACTAGCACATAAAAAACATTGATCGCAATGTAGTCAATTGGACCTGACAACGTGGAACAGAAGTAGTTCAAATTAACGATCCCGATCACCCCATTAAGCAGCAGTGGCCTATAATCCATATACAAGGAGACAAGCGCTAAACTTAAATACAAGATAAGCATGCTCGACAAAGTCACATTATGTGTCATAAAGAAATATGAAATCACATTAAGGCCTATGGCAATGACATACTTGGTATAAGTGACCCCGATTTTCCTCCAGATCAGCAACGTACACAGCAGCGCAATAGGCGCTCCAAAAGCGAGTAACGTCGTTACTACTCCCATAGATCTGTAGGAAGCTCCCATTCCTAACACCAAACAAGCCCACAATAGCTTCACCATTAATGCGTTTCTTTTATGTAGTTCTAGCAACTGTGCTGTCATCTGGTCATCCCCCTTTTTTTTCTACAAAAACAGACATTTTGTTACATGATTCAACATTGATAAGGGAAATTCCTCCTTTTTTCAAGCTGGAGACGGGAACATCACAAAGAATTTGACTTCTTGTCTCTATCGAAACTACAATATGTAGTGTATGAAGGAATATAAACGTAAAGGAGCTCATATCAAATGGACAATTCCACCATGCAGAGCGGATCGGATATTACTGCAATTTTGCTTTATATAGGGGCAGCCCTTTTCATTGTGGCCATCATTGGTTATGTGCTTGCCGCTAAGACGAACAAAGCGAACACGAGCAAGCTTAAAAAGGCCGAGAAACAGGCCCTCCACAAAAAGCGCAAGACCTGGCTGATTCTCTCCCATACTCTGTTGATTTTGGCCGTCTGCTCTTTGGGAACTTCTCTGATCCAGTCCTCATCCAACAAATATAGCGTAGATAAGCTTAATTATAATGCGCCCATAGAGGTCACCACGGATAAAGATTACGGGCGCGGTCACGATGAGGGTATGCTGACCTACGAGATGAAAATTCCAACTTCAGGCACGCACAGTCCGCATGACTTGAAGTTCGGCTTTTACAAGGAAAGACCGACGTATGCGATGCTTGTCCATAATTTAGAGCATGGCGATATCATTATCTATTACCATCCCGATGCGCCTCAAGAGCTCAAGGACCGTCTCGAATATTTAAGCCATTTCAAGCAAGCGGGCGCTGGTGTGCTGGCTGTACCTAATCCAGATGTGCCCAGCGATAAAGAGGTTGTCGTAACCGCCTGGACGAAGACGATGCAGCTTCCAAAGTTTGACGAAGCCAGCGTCGGCACTTTCATTTACCAGAATATTGATAAAGGTCCTGAAAAGATCCCACCTGAAGTGCGTCGCGGCGGCGGAACGATGTAAGTCAAAGGACCAATTCTCTCTACTTACGAACATTCTCGCGATCAGAGACCAAATCAGTTGGCACTAGTCCCGTTAATCTTTTAAACACACGATAAAAATAAGACGGATCATTGTAGCCGATGAAATCGGATATTTCCGTCACCGTTAATGCCGAATGCCTGAGCATGTAGACAGCCGTTTTGATCCTGGCAGCATGCACGCATTCACTGATCGTCTGGCCGGTCACTTTGCGAAAAAGGGTCGCCGCGTAGTTCGGTGATCTACTAATGCAAGTACCCAACTCCTCCTTGGTGACATGCTCCCGGTAATGGTTCTGGATATAGCTCTTCATGTGCTCGACTAGTTGCAGTGTAGCACTCGTTGCAGACTCCTGGTCCCACTCTCTATGCAAATAAACGAACAGCTCTGTTAGCAGCGCTTCACACAGCGTCTGATAATAGGGCTGTTTGTCTTGCCATTGCTGGTGGATATGGCGCAGCCGGTCGAGAATCAGTTCATACTTGCTCGTGAACCGGCTTGCGGCTCCGGACAGCTTGAAAAGCGGGAATGACGCTTGAACAGCTTCCGGATCAAATTGAACGACATATTTTTCGTGCAGCATGGTTGGAACACTTCGCCCGTAAAAGGGAATACTGCTCGGGATGAGCAGCCATTGCCCCTTCTCCAGCACTTGTTTTTTTTCCTCGATCCAATAAACGCAGCGGCCGTAAGTAACAAATACAAGCGTCCAATCCTGGCACGTCTCCTGTGATTCCCCGTACCAATTGCTGCTTTTATCATACGTGTAACTTGTTACCTTCATTTTCCACCGCCTGAATACTATATTTCATATAGCATACTATATTTCATAGAGTTTTGTCGAAAAAAGGCATATAATGAAGCCAAAATTGATTCGTCCACTACGAAAGGAAGTCCTGAACAATGCGTAAAACGAAGATTATTTGCACCATGGGACCTGCTTGCGATTCGATCCCGACTCTGAAGGAATTAATCCGCTCCGGTATGAGCGTTGCCCGACTAAATATGGCGCACGGCGATTTGGAAGAGCACCGCGGACGCATTCAGCGCGTACGTCAAGCCGCTCAGGAGTTAGGGGTTGTCGTGCCGATTCTGATGGATATCAAAGGACCGGAAATCCGCATCGGACAACTGAAAGATGCTTCTTATGATTTGAAAACCGGTGATCGCATCGTCTTGACGACAGAACAAATCATTGGCGACGGCAGCCGTGTTTCTGTGAATTACCCTGGCCTCCCGCAGGACGTTAAACCAGGCAACCTTATCCTCATCGATGACGGCTCCATTGAGCTTCGTGTTGAAGCAATCGATGGCACGGAAGTGATCTGCAGCGTCTTGAACCAAAGTGTTCTGAAGCAGCGCAAAGGTGTGAACTTGCCAGGTGTACGCACATCTCTACCGGGTGTAACAGAGCGTGACGTGATGCACATTAAATTCGGTGTCGAAGAAAATATCTCCATCGTCGCGATGTCCTTCGTACGTAACGGCAACGATGTTCAGGAAGTTCGCGGAATTCTAGAGCAGCATGGCGCAGGCCATACACCGATTATCTCAAAAATTGAGAACGAAGAAGGCATGACGAACTTCGCTTCAATTCTTGAGGCTTCTGACGGTATCATGGTTGCGCGCGGTGATCTTGGGGTAGAAATTCCTACAGAAGAAGTGCCGATCGCGCAAAAAGATATGATCCGTGCTTGTAATCTAGCCGGCAAGCCGGTTATTACAGCAACGCAAATGCTTGACTCCATGCAGCGTAACCCGCGTCCGACGCGCGCTGAAGTGAGCGATGTCGCGAACGCCGTACTTGACGGCAGTGACATGGTCATGCTTTCCGGCGAAACCGCCGCGGGTAAATATCCCGTCGAGTCCGTGACGATGATGGCGACAATTGCCGAGCGCGTTGAGCAAACAATGGAGCGCAGCTCCATGATCGACGCACAGCTGCAATCGAACAATGAAGTGACGGAAGTGCTGTGCCAAGCGGTTGTATCCTCCGCGAATAAACTGAAGGCTGCGGCGATTCTGACACCGACAGAGAGCGGCTTCACCGCACGGATGATCGCCAAGTATCGTCCGGAAGCACCGATAATCGCGGTGACTTCCAACGAGTACGCAATTAATTTGCTTAGCATGGTACAGGGTGTGATCCCGATCTATGGCGAGTTCTGCGACTCAACCGATGCGATGATTCGTTCGGCTATCACTCAGGCCGAAACGCTCGGCTATGTGAAAAAGGGCGACCTTACTGTCGTTTCCGCAGGTGTTCCTGTAGGGAAATCGGGGACTACGAACCTGTTGAAGGTTGAGCGGGTTTAAGTTGGTTTCGTTTATAGATAAAACAAATCGGACAGAGATAAAGACACCTTTCGGGTGTCTTTTCTTGCTTTTTATGCCTTAAAATATTAGCTAGAGGGCACATTAACGATAACTTTATAAGTCACTTTTAACGGGAGGTTCCATGATTATCCGACTCGGCTTCGTATCGATTGCACTCGCGATTTTTAATAATACACCTAGCTCGACGTTTACGTATAAGCTGTTCTCCCAGCGTCCGCGTGAGGAAGCCATTCAGCGTGCGATTGCTATCGGTCGCAAGAACCTCGAGGCAACGCAGCGCATCCTCTTTTACAATGCCGCTCATGGCATTCGCTTGTTTCGTCTCTCTTCGTCGCTCATTCCCTTAGCCACTCATCCAGATGTGCAAATTGACGTAGCCAGCGAATACAAAGACGAGCTCAAAAAGCTCGGCGACTTCACTCAGGCGCATGACATTCGCCTCAGCATGCATCCCAACCAGTTCACGCTGTTGAACGGGAGTGACTCGGTCGTAGCGGCTGCGATTCAAGATTTGCGGTACCATGCGGCGATTCTCGATGGGATGGGACTTGATGAATCGGCCATCATCAACATCCACGTCGGAGGCGTGTACGGTGACAAAGGAGCCGCGACGGAGCGGCTGTTCGCGAAGACACCCGAGGTGCCGGATCCTATCATGCGGCGGCTCACTTTTGAAAATGACGATAAAACCTACACGCTCGAGGAAACCCTCGCCGTGAGCCAGAAGCTCCAGCGTCCCTGCATGCTGGATTTGCATCATGATTGGTGCAACCCTTCGGGGGCCACGCCTCAGGAGCTGCTCCCGCAGATCGCGAAGACTTGGGGCGATATCCCCATGAAAATTCATGTTTCGTCTCCGAAGTCTCCAAAGGATACGAAGGAATTCCGCTCCCATGCTGACTACATCGAGCCGGAGCAGTTGGTCGCTTTTCTCAAAAGCTGCAAGGAAGCAGGACTGGGCCGCGTCGACGTCATGATTGAGGCGAAGATGAAGGATCTTTCCTTGTTCCGGCTGGCGGAACAGCTCAGCAAGATCCGTGGCATTAAGCGGATTGATGGCGGCATTTTGCAGTGGTAGAGGTGGAAGAAAAAGAGAAAGAGAAAGACGGTAGAATTAAGCGGTTCCGCTTGGTTCTGCCGTCTTTTTGTATGCTATGAAAGCTAGTTTGGCCGAGTGGAGCTAAGCTAGCAGAGAGCTGATGCTATTAGGGAGTCGGTCTACTGAGCGGCTGGACAGCTGATGAGCCGCACCACTGAACAGCCGTTCAGCTCATTAGCTGAGCAGCTGGGTTGCCGACAAATTGATTACTTGTATTAACGCCGATTACTCCTGCTATTTTCCACATTTGATCCACTTTAGCGCAAGTAGATGGAATTTCTACCGCTAATTCCTCCAAATCCACTAACTTTGCTTCAATACCTGCGATTTAGATGGAGTTTATCCAGTTATATCCTCTCTGGGACCGTCGCACCTCCAATTAACGGGAGATTTTCCAGTTATTTTGCGGGACGGGGACGAGGCGGGCGAAGTGGAGCTTCACCCTTGAAAGTTAATGGCGTGGGAGCTTGCTTTTGAAAGCTGGGCGGAAGAAGCTTCACCGCAATATCTTATCCTGCTTATCCATCCCCTTATCTCCACTAAGCTTATCCTGCTTATCCAGCGAAACCGTATGAACATGCTCCTGCATCTTCACATGCTTCAGAGCATTAATCTCTCCCCCGATAATAATAAGCAGCGCCGAAATATAGAACCAAGTCATGAGGACAATGATCCCCCCAACACTGCCATAAGTAGCACTATAATTCGTAAAGTTATTCACGTAGAAGGAGAAGCCCAGCCCAGTCCCCTGCCAGCCCAGGGAGGCGAACAAGGCACCGGGGAGCACACTTTTACACGTCAGACAGGTGTTCGGAGCTATGTAATAAATGCCTGTGAAAACAATGAACAAGATGATGAAATTCACAATCCAGCGGAGATTGTTCCATACGTTAACCTTCGTTGTCGCCAGATGAACATGCGCTTGTACCCAGTCCCCAATCCAATGGCCAAAAACGCTCAGAAGCAGCGCAGAAGCAATCACAATAAGCATGCCCAGTGTCAGCATAACGGCCAGAAAACGCGAGTGAATAAAGCTTTTGCGCTCCGGCAAGCCGTAGGCTTTGTTCACGGCTATCACGATGGCGTTCATCGCTGCGCTAGCGCTCACTAAGGCAAGGATGATCCCGAAGGACAACGTCCCTCCTCTTTTTACATCGAGCAAATTGCTTAAAGTATCCTCAAGCCAGTTGGAGACGGCGCCCGGTATGTAGTCTCTGATCAGCGTCACCACATCGTCCGATGAGAATGGCAAGTACCCAAGCAAACTCAGAATAAAGAGCAGAAACGGGAAGAGCGACAGCAGGAAATAGTAGGCACACTGTGCAGCCAGCCCCGTAGCATCGTGCTTTTGGAATTGGTGCCAGAGCAATTTCAAGTTAGATATAACCATCGGCGGAGTTATCCTTTCATTGCTCAAGAATTGTGATAAAATAGGTAGTTCAGTCCTGCAAGGAACAGGTGATTACCAATGAACTCTCTTTCTATTTACCCTACTCCAATAAGCTCTAAACCAGCCACTGAGCAAAAGGTTCCGCATGCGCAGATGGCACGGTTAACGAATAGCTCGGATTTTGTACCCGACGAGGATCAGGATGCTTATTTTTTCCGCGATTTGGAACGCCACCGCATTTTGTTGAATCAAGCGCAGGTACAGGCTGTGCGCCATTTCAAAGGCCCTCTTCTCACGTTAGCGGGAGCAGGTTCTGGGAAAACAACGGTGCTGGTATGCCGAGTCGCTTATTTGCTGCGCGTTCACCGAGTACACCCGTCGAATGTGCTGCTGATTACTTTTTCGAAAAAAGCCGCTGAAGAAATGCGGGAGCGCCTCGCCTCCCTCCCAGGTATAGATACAAGTATCACCCACTCGATGCAAGTCAGAACGTTCCATGCCTTCTGTCTGCGCTTGCTGCGGATGAACGGGTTCAATCAGGAGATTCTGAGCGACGGCCGCTATCAACAGATTGTTTTCAAACGTATCATGCTGAGCATGGGCCTTCAGGATACCTACCAGCCCGAGGTGCTTATCTCCATTCTTTCCTCCTATAAAATGCAGCTAATCGACGTCAGTGACCTTCCCGAAGATACGGAAGAAGATCAGGAGATGAAGCGAATTTTTCTGCAATATGAGCAGTGGAAAATGGAGCAGATGAAGATCGACTTTGACGATATTTTGATCCTTGCCTACCAACTGCTGAAAGACAATGGTGCTATCCTGCGCTCACTGGAGCGAAAATTTTCTTACATCAGCGTCGATGAATTTCAGGATACGAACACCGTGCAGTATGAGATTATTAAAATGATAGCTCGAAATCATCAAAATTTGATGGTCGTCGGTGATGATGACCAGACCATTTATTCGTTTAACGGGGCTCGGAATGAATTTATTTTACAATTTCATGAGCAGTATCCCGCAGCGACGACGGTCACGCTTGATATTAACTATCGATCCACCTCAAGCATCGTTGGGCTAGGTAATGCCATCATTAAGCATAACGTCCAGCGCAAAAACAAGACGCTGCTCGCCACCAAGCAAAGTGATACGAAACCGCTGTATGTAAGGCCTGCCAGCAGCGACGACGAGGCGGATTGGTTAATCAACGATATTCGGGTCAAAGTCGCCGAAGGTGGCTGTGCGTTTGGGGATTTTGCCATTCTGTACCGGACCCAAAGCAACAGCAGGGCTATTATTGAGCAGTTGATCCTGCATAATTTACCTTTTGTCGACTACGGCAGCAGTGATTCCTTCTATGAACAGTGGATGGTAAAGCCGATTATCGATCATCTTCGGATTGCTCATGAGCGCCGCAATTTCGAAGCGATAGAGGGTGTCCTACCTTCATTATATATAGGGCGTGACCAAGGCATGCGGATTATTCAAGAACAGGAGGCGATTCAGGCTAAAAAGTGGCCGCTGATCCACCTCTTGGGCTTGCCGCAGCTGAAGGATTTTCAGAAAGAAAAGCTCAAAAGCCGCATCCGTCTCATTAAAACGCTCGCTGAAATGAAGCCGCTGGAAGCCATCCAAGCGATTCGTAAAGATTTCTACGATGCGTTCTTGGAGACGAATAAGCGCAGCAAGCTTACGCATCACCGGGAAATGCTGAAGGAGACGCTGGATGAACTAGAGTCCTCTGCCAAGCGTTTTGATTCGGTGGAGCAGTTCCTTTATTTTATCCATGAAGTCGCAATAAAACGCACCGAAATGAGCGCACTGCAAAAAGGCCATGCTGCGAACCGAATTTCGCTGATGACAATTCACAAATCGAAAGGCCTCGAGTTCAAGGTGGTCTACTTGCTCTGTGCGATTGAGGGCAACATGCCGCATAGTTCGGCACTCGAGGCGAATCAGCTGAACGATGTTCAGCTGGCCGGTGTCACCGCGCGCGACAAAACCGCCGCCGCGCTAGAGGAAGAACGGCGACTCGCCTACGTCGCCGTCACGCGCGCCAAGGCCGAGCTGCTGATCAGCTCGCCGGCGTATTATCGCGGGAAGAAGGCTGAGCCTTCCCGCTTCCTGCTGTCCGCGTTCCCTGGCGCGGACGTGACCGACAGCCGCAAGCCTGCGGCGGCTGTTACGAAGCCAGCCGCGCCGCGGACGGCTGCTGCTGCTGTGAAGCCCGCGCCGACGGAGTTGGTCGCGGCGTGGGTTTGCGGCCAGGCCGGCTGCAAGGCCTGGTCGCGCATTTCTTCGCCGCAGGAATCGCAGCGAACGGCGAAGGCGTGCCCCTTGTGCGGCGGGGCCATGGTCAAGGGCAATAGGCTCGTCCCGCTCGCCCGCAAGTAGTATGATTTGCTCCCAGCTTGGTTAGAATACATCCGTATCTGACCAGTTGGAGGGGATCATTTTGATCAAAAGATTCAATCGCTTAGCCATTGAACTGCCGCAGCCGACAACCGCCGACCCGAACGCAGCAGCCGCTGTCCAGGAGCTGCTTGGCGGTAAATTCGGCGAAATGTCCACGCTGAACAATTACATGTTTCAATCGTTTAATTTCAAGAACAAGACGAAATTGAAGCCTTTTTATGACCTTATTTCTAGCATTACAGCGGAGGAATTCGGCCATGTTGAGCTCGTTTCACACACGATTAACTTGTGCTTGGCTGGTGCAACGAAACCCGGCGACCCTGATTCAACACCTTTGGCAGCTGCCAAGGATGTGCGTAATACGCAGCATTTCATCTTTGCCGGTCAAAATGCGCTCCCGGTGGACTCCATGGGCAAAGCTTGGACCGGGGAGAATGTGTTCAACAGCGGCAATCTCATCTTAGATTTGCTGCATAACTTCTTCTTGGAGTGCGGAGCCCGCACACACAAGATGCGCGTCTACGAAATGACCAGTCACCCCGTTGCCCGCGCTATGATCGGTTACTTGCTGGTTCGAGGAGGCGTTCATGTGGTAGCTTACGCCAAAGCACTTGAGGTGGCTACCGGCGCTGACGTGACCAAGCTCATACCCATTCCGAGTCTGGATAACAGAGCCTTCAATGAGACTCGCAAGTATGAGGAAAAAGGGGTACACCGGGTCTTGTACCGTTTCAGCGATGAGGACTACCGGGACCTGGAGCAGATCTGGAAAGGCGTCCATCCCGAGGATGGCGGCGAATTGATCGTCAAGGAAGGCATCCCGGAAGGCGGTCCGATTCCAGAATACGCCGATACGCCGGAAGAATTCGCCCCTGGCATATTCCCTGAGGATTTCATGAAAATTGCCGCTAGACTCCAGCAGTCTGCCGGTATTCACGTATAAACAAAAAAGGACAAAGCAGGAATGACCTGCTTCGTCCTTTTTTCATATTTATTTATACAAGCTCTTTCAATGCTTCAAGTGCCGCGTCATAATTCGGATGCTCTTTCATTTCGCTCAAATATTCAACATAACGAACGGTATTGTCAGCATCTACAAGGAAAATAGCTCGTTGATCCAGCTGAATTTCTTTAATCAATACGCCATACGCTTGGCCGAAGTTACGATGTTTGTAGTCAGAAAGTGTAATGACTTTATCAATACCAGCAGCCCCACAGAAACGACTTTGTGCAAAAGGAAGATCCACCGAAATCGTCAGGATAACAACGTTATCCCCAAGTTTATCTGCTTCCACATTAAATCGGCGCGTTTGCGCATCACAAGTTGCTGTGTCAACGGAAGGAACAACGGAAATCAGCTTAATTTTGCCTGCATAATCGGACAGACTCACTTCAGTCATAAGATCTTTATTCACCTTGAAATCAGGCGCTTGATCGCCAACTTTAATTTCTGGGCCAAGCAGGGTTACTGGATTTCCCCCAACTGTTGCTACTCCTGTGCGCTCTTGTACTTGTGTCATTGTAGTGCCTCCTGAATAATTTAGTAGTTTGGTAGTCTATATGTGTTGATGCTGGAAAAAGGTTATTAAGCTTGCTCGATGACAGCTTTAAGTTTCTCTTTGGGTTGCACGCCTACTAGCTGATCCACGACTTGCCCGTCTTTGAAAACTAGCAAAGTCGGAATGCTCATAACGTTATATTTAGCAGCGGACTCCGGATTGTCGTCCACGTTGATTTTTACGATTTTGGCTTTGTCGCTAACCTCATTAGAGAGTTCATCCAGGATCGGAGCGATCATTTTACAAGGGCCGCACCATGGGGCCCAGAAGTCGACGAGTACAGTTCCACTACTTGTTTCACTTTGAAATGTTGCATCGGAAATTTGGTTAACTGACATGAGTAATTCCTCCTAGAATTTAAGTTTATTTAATAGTTATTTCATGTTATCTGACTGTTATTTGGTTGTTATTCAGGTGTTATTTGCTAGTTACAAGCGCAGTAAGTTCTGAAATATACCGCTCAGCATCTAGTGCCGCCATAGCACCGCTTCCTGCTGATGTGATGGCTTGTCGGTAAATGTGATCCTGTACGTCACCGCAGGCGAATACGCCTGGTACTCCTGTTTTGGACGTTCCCGGAATGACCTGCAGGTAACCGAGTTCATCGGTTGGCAGTTGCCCGCCTAAGAAACCTGTATTCGGCGTATGTCCGATAGCAAGGAAAATGCCATCTGCCTCAAGAAACTCTTCCTCGCCAGTCTCGTTGTTGCGTACTTTGAGCCCTTTTACACCGAGCGGTCCAGCCTCAACTTCCAGCGGCGTGCGGTTCAAGCTCCAAGCCACTTTGTCATTGCCACGGGCGTGATCTTGCATGATTTTCGATGCTTTCAGGTCATCACGACGATGCACCACTCGTACTTCAGAAGCGAACCTAGTCAAAAATTGTGCCTCTTCCATCGCGGTATCCCCGCCGCCAATCACGATAATTTTCTTATTCCTGAAGAAAAATCCGTCACAAGTTGCACATGTGCTGACGCCTTTTCCGATATTCTCAGACTCCCCAGGGATACCTAGCTTTTTAGCCGAAGCGCCTGTGGAAATAACGATGGAGTCCGCGGTCAACTGACCCCCGCCTTCCAAGAATAAAGTGAATGGTCGTTTCGACATATCCACTTCCGTCACACGCCCCGACTGGATTTTGGCGCCGAAGCGTAGCGCCTGCTTCCTCATGTTGTCCATAAGTTCAGGGCCCATAATCCCGTCCGGGAAGCCTGGAAAGTTATCCACTTCTGTTGTTGTGGTTAATTGGCCGCCAGGCTGTATGCCTTCGATGACAAGAGGCTCGATGCTCGCTCTAGCTAAATATATGGCAGCCGTTAATCCGGCTGGTCCCGTTCCGATAATGATCGCTTTATGATGCATATGAATGCCTCCTTATTGATCGTTGTTTCGTTGTTTGTTGGATTTTAAAAGGTTAAGTTGCTTTGTTTATTTCTTGTTTCTCGCCACTGTTTTGTTAACAAATTAATTTGATGCAAACCTTATGAATGAATCATACCAATTCCATTTAACTTTGTCAACAATTAAATTGCATACAAGTTAAAATGAAGCACTAGTCCCTAGCACTAACCCTACTGCTTCCATAATCCGGCTAAGCCTTCATGAAACTTTCAGTTAGACTTCATATAGGCTTCAGATTCCATAGGCATAATAAGAGCATGTCATCCAGAGACTCACAATTGAAGGGAGCAAATATGAATAATAAACAGCTACGGTCAAATCCCACATGGAAATGGGTATCAGCTATCCTGCTGATCTGCCTTATCGCATATATTGCCTTCTACCCACCGACTAAGCAAACAGCGAATATTGCGGGTGCTGTCGAACCCGTTGCCAAAGTCAATGGTGTCAGCATCAACTCTGACCAGTTATATCAAGCCATGCTAGCTAGCGGTGGTGCGCAGACCCTTGATTCCATGATCTCGGAGGAGCTCATTAATCAGGAGGGTCAAAAAGCAGGCGTTACCGTCACTGATGAAGATATTGAGAAAGAAATTGCCAATGTAAAAGGCTCCTATGGCTCTGACGCAGAGTTCGAGCAAGCACTCACTTCTTACGGTATGACCCTAGACGATCTCAAGAAAAGCATGAAATCACAAGTCCTATTGAAAAAGATATTAACACCACAAATCACGATTACAGACGATGAGATCAAAAAATATTACGATGAAAACCTCGAAACCTTGAAGGTTCCGGAGCAAGTTCAGGCCTCCCACATCTCCGTCGCGACGAAAGAAGAGGCAGATGCGATTGTGGCCGATTTGAAAAATGGCGCAGATTTTGCCGCGTTAGCTAAAAGCAAATCTTTAGACACGGCTACCAAAGATAATGCTGGTTCTCTTGGTTTTATCGCTAGCGGCAGCATGGACGAGGCTTTCGACACCGCGGCTTTTGCTCTAAAAGCGGGCGAAACCAGTGGCGCTGTTAAGACAAGCACTGGTTACGACATCATTAAAGTAACGGATCGCAAAGCAGCCTCCACACCGACGATGGAGGAGAAAAAAGAGGACATTAAGTCATCGATCACCACACAGAAGCTGGCTTCTCTCTCGACAACATGGCTGGAGGATAAGAAATCCCAGTCGACGGTTGAGAACTATTTGAGCAAGGCTCCGGGAGCTTAAAGTAAGGCATCAGCTGCAAATTCTACCGCTAATCAAAACAAAAAAGGATGCCCCTACCCCAGGGCATCCTTTTTCTATTACGGTGTACGAGTTCTCATCTCGTCCAGACTCTTGAACTGATAGCCCTGACTTCTGGCGTCGTCAATGATTTTGGCGAGAGCCTCCGTGTTGTCTTTGGATACGGAATGCAGCAAAATCACCGCGCCTGGGTGCAGCTGCGCCATCACATTCCTGTACGCATACTCCCAGCCCCTCTGCTGCTTGGGCTCCCAGTCACGGTACGCAATGGACCAGAACACGTTCGTGTAGCCAAGCTGCTGGCTGACAGCTAGCGACTGGCCGCTAAAGATGCCCCGCGGCGTGCGCAAATAATGCATCTCCTTCTGCCCAGTGA
Organism: Paenibacillus sp. J22R67; assembly: GCF_059692175.1. Classification (NCBI taxonomy): domain Bacteria; kingdom Bacillati; phylum Bacillota; class Bacilli; order Caryophanales; family Paenibacillaceae; genus Paenibacillus; species Paenibacillus sp. J22R67. The sequence goes on from NZ_JCAUAX010000010.1 coordinate 206,233, forward strand.
CGGCGCTAACGCCATCTCTCACTTGATCGAGCTCTTTCTTGATGCGCTCAGCCGAGATTTGACTCATATCCGGATGGCTCCAAGAATGATTGCCAATCAGATGGCCCTCTTGCGCCATGCGCTTAAGGAGTTCCGGCTCTGTTTTGATATAATGGCCCGTCACAAAAAAGATGGCTGGCACTTGCTTTTCTTTCAGCACATCCAAAATTTTGCCGGTATACCCCTGCTCATACCCATTATCAAACGTCAGGAACAATTCTTTGACCGCTAGATCGCCTGTAAAAATAGCCCCATGCTGCTTCAACAGATTCTTGAAGCCTTCTTCATCAATGGAAGGACGCTGTCCGTTGGCGCTTTTTTTGAAGCCGAAATGGTAAGACCCGTCAGCGGATACGAGCGTGGCCTGTCCAAGCAGCATCGCAATCACGACGGTAAGGATACGGATGTATTTCACGGGTGCAGATTCACTCCTTGCCTTCTGTGGTTGAGTTAAGCCTTCATAGACTGTTACTAATATTCCACAGGAAAGGCTAGAGTAGGCGTGCTTCTAGCAGGGTAATATTGGATGTTGGACACCGCCGGGCTAATCGTATCAATCGATTACTTTTCCGAAAATCTCCACGATATCGGCGCGGAACGAATGCCCTACCAGCTTCTGAATTTCTGCATAAGCCTCCCACTGGGACATTTCCTGCCTGTAAGAACGCGGCGTCGTTAGCGCCAAGAATACTTCCACTAATCCAAGCATCTGCGACAGCAACGGGATCTGATCTCCTGCAAGCCGATACGGGTAGCCGGTGCCGTCTACTTTTTCATGATGATACAGGAATGCCTTCTCCACCTCTTTAAAATCCGGGATGCCTTCACATAATTCCTTGGCCATATAGCAGTGTTCCTGAACGACTTCGTATTCGAATTCAGACAGCTTGCCTTCCTTTTCGAACATATAATCCGGCAGCTTGACCCTGCTGACAAAATGCAGAAGCGACAACAGATCAATCTCCCACTCCTGCACGCGTAATCCACCATAAGCCTTCACAAGCGATTTGAGCAGCTTGCTCATCTCTCCAATTTCTTTCCGCGACGTTTGGGTTTTCCGCTCTCCAACGGGAATAAAACTTTGCAGAAGATTAATCACTTGCTGTTTCTGCTGCTGAAATGCCAAAGCTTCAACACGCTTTTTATACTGTTTACGTGAAATAAGGATGATACCGCCAAGAATCGTACTTCCTAATGTATAAACACCTCTGGTTATTGCCGCAATCATTGGCGAGATGTCCCCGACTATAACAGAAGTAGGCCCGAATATAGAGAGGAGCACGACGTACATCATAACAATGAGACAGCCGTATACATATATTTTGGAATCGACCAGCAAACTAAGGAGAATGGGGCAAAAGGCAATCGCCACCCACATGTGCCACAAAGACAAAGGGTTGTACAGGGTAGTCACAACAACAACAACAAAGATAATGACCGGAGATATGAGCTTCGTATACACATTTTCTTTGGGCAGGTTCTTCTGAATCACGAGAATTCCCCAAGCGAAAAGCGACACGGTAAGCGAAGTTACCATATATAGATATGATTCTGAGTCTCTGCTAACCAGCCAATAGAATATTCCACTAATCGTGCATACCGAAGCCATACTGGCGATTATGAACATCATCAGTTGATCGATGGGCTGATTCTCGAGGCGCTGCAAGTTCATATGAGTGAACTCCTTTGGGAGGCGGGATAGGTTCCGTACTCTTTGCTTTGGAAATAAGATATTCCTTTCATGACCTCATCAATGGTGGACAATATAACCTCAGGGCTCGTATCTTTCATTAAATAACCATCCACACCTGCTTGAAAAGCACGATAAATATCTTCACTTTCATCAAATGCGGTTAGGATAATGATTTTCATCTGCGGATATATGTTTTTAAGCGACTTTGCCCCTTCGATGATCGGTATGCCGGGCATCTTGAGATCTGTCAGCAGTAAATCCGGCACTAAAGATAGGGACTGCTCAATCGCTTCATTCCCATTGGTGGCCACGCCTGTTACTGCATAAGCGCCACAGCTATCAAGCAGGATTTGAAGACCTGCCCTTACAATCGAGCTGTCATCAGCAATAATGACCTTATACATAAGCTGTACTCCTTTCGCGTGGTATAAATGCGGTAATTGTAGTTCCCGCGGCCTCCTCAGATTGGAATGAGATTGTACCGTTCAAAGCTCTAATTCGGCCCTCCATGCCGCCTAATCCAAACCTTCCTTCTTGATGCCTATCAACGGTCTTCATTCCGATTCCGTCATCCTTAATCCTAACCATCCATTGTACACTCGTTACTTCAATTGTCACGTGAAGATGCTTGGCTTTCGCGTGTTTGATGACGTTGTTAGCCGCTTCCTCCACCAAATGATAGATCGCGCCTTCGATATCCACCTGTTCCTGCGAAACCCAACCGATATGTTCAAAAATCGGCTTCACTCCTGTGTTTTCTGTAATACGATGCAGTAGTTTATCAATGGCATAATGGAGATTAACCGTTCTCTTCTCATCTTTAAGTTCAATAATGAATTGGCGAATATTGCGGTGGCTTTCTTTCACCTTTTTCTCGATCTCAGTTACATAAGGGAGCATTTCTTCGCGCGCATGTACCGGTAGTGCATTTTTCAACTGAAACAGCTGTATCGAGATGAAAAACAACTCTTGCGTGATGCCGTCATGGATGTTCTGGGCAATCGTACCGCGCTCAATCGCGACCGCTGCCTCTTCTGCTTCTAGCAGTTCCCCATCGCTGAAATGAATAGCTTCCAACCTCATAAGAATGCATTGGATATATATTTTGTGCAGGATAGATAATTCATTTTTCTCCGCCTTCACCAACAGCCAACCATAAGACTCCCCGCTGCGGTCGAGCAGTGTCTGGATGTACAGCGACTCTAGTTCCCCTGTTGGTGATGGCAATTTGGCGTACATCCTCTGACCGTTCAGAGATACATTTTGCTTCATGTAGTTTGTGAAATAAGTATGCTTCCAACTATGTACTTTCTCGTTCTGTCTATCGCTTTCCATACAGAGAATGACTTCGCGCTCGTCCAAAATCTTCTTAAGCAGCCCTTCTAAATAAGGAATACTCCCTTGGTTCCTCGGCTGCCGCGCCATAAAACGAGACGAATAAATCATCACCAGCTTGCGGTATTGTTTACGCACTACTTGTATAGTGTAGTGGGCAAAACTTATCAAACAGAAGTACCCGAGCACAATAAAGCTGTAATCAAAATGGTTCAGGAGATACATATACGCGGCACGATCAGAAGTCGCTGCAAAGATCATCGGGAGGAACAGCGCATAACAGAACGAGAATGAGTAATACCTTCTCCATGTCACAAACCGCTTAAGCATCAATAACCCAGTAAAACAGTAGATTAGGAATGGAGAGGACAACCCCCCTGTTAACCAAAGCAAATAAACCCCGAAACCAATATCAACAGCAGATGCTGCTATTGCCGCGTTTTTACCCATTTTAAACAGATATAACAGGCTGTAAGCCGTGTGAAAAAGGACCGCAGCTAACAACAAGCCCGGAGTTACGTTGCCCGATTTGGTATAGATCAGGAGACCCATCAACAGCAGCACCCATCTGCCTCCAAAAAATACATACAAACCCGATTTGTTCGATAAACTCATGCTGAAATACCCCTAAACTTTATGAATTCTTAATGGTTTTTCGACTGTTTTTGTTATACAATGAATCAGTCACCTACAATTATAGGTAAAAAGCACTAGGATTTTGTACCTAGTTTCAGTATATCATAGATCGCAACACTTTGGAGGGAACCCGATCGATGAATATGATTATCCTTGATGATCACCCGCTTGTTCGCAAAGGCATATGTACCATTGTTTCATCTGGTCAATTCATGAATATTGTTGGGGAAGCAGCGAATACGAAGGAGGCTCTACGGCTTCTGGATCAGACAAACCCCGATCTTGTGCTCGTAGATTTGAATTTAGGAAATGAGAACGGAATCGATTTTATTCAAGAGGCACGCAGGGCAGGACATGCTTGTAAATATATAATCTTAACTTCATCCATCACTCAAAGTGAGCTTCATCTCGCACAGTCCATGCAGATTGATGGCGTCTGTTTAAAGGAAGCGTTTCCAGAAGACTTGTTGTACGGCATCGAAGTTGTAGCTCGTGGTCGTAAGTACTACGATCCGGTGTTAATGGGGTCCATCATGGACCATAAGTCAGGCAGAGAAAAGCAGGAACTGTCCGAGCTGACGCCCAAAGAACTTGAAGTATTAATGTCGCTTGGCAAAGGCCGCTCAAACAAAGAGATTGCAAACGCCCTCTACATCACAGAGTTTACTGTCAAAAAGCATGTGAGCCAGGTTCTAGCCAAGTTAGAACTAGCCGATCGGACGCAAGCCGCCTTATACGCTTTGTCCAAAGGGTTGGTTCAATTCGAAATGCAGCGTTAACCGCCTACACATAAGAAAGATCCGTCGGGATTAGGATAACCCGCCGGATCTTTTTTGGCTTTACAGGTCAAGAGGCTCTGCAATTTGATGCATCGGCAGTAAGGAGAAGACCGCATAACCCTTCACATCTTTGATGTGTACAGGACCCAGCGAGGGATCACGGCTATCCTTACTTTCACCCAGGTTCCGATTGTCTCCGACCACGAATAGATGGCCGCTTGGAATCGTCTGTACGTCCATATTCTCTGACTTGCCGGCTGTATACAGCTCAGGCAGCGGTGTTTCGTTGACGTAGATAACGCCATCCCGAATGAATACGCGATCGCCTTGAACGGCAATGACACGTTTAATAATGCTGAATTCTAACCGTTCATCCTTGATAACAACCACGTCGCCGTACTTTGGTGTTTTAAAAAATAGCGATACTTTATTCATTAGCAAAATATTACCGCTTTCCAGCGTCGGATTCATGGAATTACCAGAGACCCTCGTGAGCCCTATCATGTTATTAATCAATATAAAGGCTAGTGAGAGTAGTAAAATGAATCGAACCCAGCCCCAGAATTCACTTTTTTGCTTAGTCTCTACTGACTTCTTACGTTCCAAAACCCCATCTGTCATGATGCTTTCCCACCCTCACTAGCTCTAACGCTAAATTATGATTGATTGTACGTGACATGACTTACACTCGCATCTGCTTGCTGCCCATATACATCCGAAATGACCGTCGGCGGTGGCGCCGCCGGTGGCAACTCAGGCGTAGTCACTGGTGGTACTGCAGGTGGCATCACAGGTAGCGTCACTGGTGGTAACACGGGTGCGCTAGCTGGCGGTGGCACCAAAATTACAGGCGGACTCTGTGTGAACACCATAGCTGGTGGTACATAACTAGCCGCTAAGGTGTCCATGGCACCCTTGGCGCTGTCGAGAATGGCCTGCAACTTATTCAAAATTTGTATGCGATCCTGCTCAGTTTTCACATCGGTGGCGGCAAGCAGACTTTGTGCATGCTGCTCAAGTGCCTGCAGATGAAGTTGTTTCTGCGTATCTGTGAAAGATTCAAGGCTTCTAGTGGATGCTTCAAGTCGAAGCTGCAATTCTTTCTTTAACATTTCCTTCTGCGCATCCGTCTCTGATTTCATGGATTGATCCAGCCCTTGGATGACTTGCTCTGTTTTCTTGTTGAACCAAGAAGCCATAGCGCCGGCAATATCCATATCCGCATAGGAAATTCCGGCGGATGCCGTGAGAACGACAGTTAAAGAAACAATTCCGGCTGCGACAATTCGCTTGGACTTCATCTTACGTTTCTTCTCATTTCTCTTCATCATGTTCATTCCTCCCTTATCTCAAAGTAAGCGTAAGGCCCCGAAGCCGGGGCCAGTCCGCTTAAGGCATTTTATTATTTCAAACCGTTAAGTACGATGTTCTCGAGAGCTGTTTTACCGGAAGCTTCAAGAGCGTCGCCTTTGTTCGTGATTGTTTGAATGTTAGCTGCTTCCAGATCATCAGCAAGCTTCTGAAGTTCTGCTAATTTAGCTGCAATTTTTGATGTTAAGTTGTCTTTAATTTCTTGGGTTGCTGCCGTTCTTTCTTGGCTAAGCAAGTTGTTCAGTTCCGTTTTTGTCGTTTCAATTTTCGTTGTCAATGTCGCTGCCGCTTGCGTTTGCGTTGTTGCAACATTGCTTTCCAGAGCACTTACAGACTTCTTACCTTGCTCGTTTACATCGTGGATGATGTCTAATTTACCAGCAAAACCAAGACCATCAATAACGCCATTGTTAAAGTTATTGGCATCATTTACGAGTTTGTCGTACTCACCAGGCATACCAGCTGCAATAGTTCCTTTTTTCGTGTCAATGGCATTGGAGTACGTCGTTACTTGACCGTTGATAGCACCTTGCGTTTGCGTTGTTTCTGTTGTACCCGCTGTTTTCACATCATTAACAGCACCATTGTTGATCGCTTTGTAATCCGCAACCAACTTGTCGTTATTGGAAGCAACGAAGCTTGCTACATCTCCAGCTACTAAAGCTTTGGTTACTTTCGTTGCGCTGTTATACCAGCTTTGAAGCTGACCGCCAGCGTCTGTTGCTGCAAAAGCTGTACCCATACCTGCTACTAATCCTGTTGCGATAACCCCAACTGCTAATTTACTTTTCAATGCTTTCATCGTTCATCAATCTCCCTTGTTATCATTTTATTTGGTGAACCATAATTCAAATGACTGACTACTTCCCCGGCGTTAACGTTAATTCCTGAAGCACTTGGACGGCCAACTGATCTACTTCAAGGTTAAACTTCTCGCTCGAAGCATGGACATACTTGTCGAACTGAGCGGGCCCTTCCGCCTTCGTCAGTTCTTCCGCTTTGCTCTCTATCTGACTGACGTAGTCTCGGTTAGCAGCCTCTACGCGATTCTTCGCTTGCTGACTCTTGACATCCTGAACCTGTTTCAGGTTGGCGATTCTACCTGAGAGCAACTCATCCGCCGATGCTTTCATGTCCTGCTTGCTTTCGTTCAAACCACGAATAGCTTTGCTATTCACTTCATTCTTGCCCAGCTGAAAATTTGCTTTGTACCAGCTTTGCAGCGGGACACTCGCATCGGAGTAGGCATATGCCGTACCCATGATGAGGAAAGTCGAGAGGCTCAATGAACCGATCATCACTTTGCGTTTTAAACGGATCATCTCGCTGCCCTGCCTCCTTCTTGTTCTGCACCTGCTTACAAACTTATTGTAGCTCAGCATACAGTTTGCGCCTTCCCACACAAGGGTAATTTATTATTGCTACCTTAGAGGGGGATGAATGGTATACTTTCGTACCAGATCGACTAGAACCATCATTTACAAGAATCCAGCGCAACGATACAATTCATCTATAATCGATCTATCATTCATCCGCTATGGGGGTCTTATCTTGAACTTATTAGAAGTGAACTATCTCGCTGTGCTTGTCGCTACAGTGGTCACTATGGTACTCGGTTTTCTGTGGTATTCACCTGTTTTATTCGGTCATGCATGGGCCAAGCAGCGTAATGTGAAAATGAAAGAGATGTCCGGAGGAGGTCCGCTCACCTACATCCTTACCGCATTAACGGCTCTTGGCGGCTCCTTTATTCTTGCTCTTCTATTGACCATGGGCGGTGAGACCACCTGGGCAACAGGGCTCGCGGTCGGCGCGTTGATCGGCCTGAGTATCTCTCTAAAAATCGGCATGAACTACCTATTCGAAAATGCCAAGCTACCGCTGTACTTCATCACAGTCGGCTACCACCTGGTTGCCTACCTCATTGGCGGCATCATCATTGGCGCTTGGCAGGGCTAGGAAAACATCACAAAGAGCTGTCCCAAAAAGATCTTGCTTGCAAGATTTTGGGATAGCTCTTTTTTGCTTTTATCCGTGATTCAATCACACCCAACCTGTGTAATAAGGTAAGTCCCCAAGCCAGATCGCGAACTCCTGCATATACTGGAGCAGGACCCTTTGGGAACACAAGCCTCCAGCTGACTGGGCAGCTGGACTATAACCTATGTACGGTGGTATCTATGATGAAAAAACAATTTATAGCTGCAAAATATGACCTGCTCCATGTTCTTGGGCTAGCTTCCGAGGAAGACATCTACAACGCCCAATATAATGGGCTGTCACTCGCCGATATCGCTGAAGCGAATAAGGTCGATGTCCAAAAAGTAATTGATCTTCAGCTCGCAGAGCTCATTGAACAGCTCGATGAGCGCCTGTCCAGCGGCAGTATCACGCCTGAGCAGTACTACGCTCAGCAAGCCGAGCTGCCCGAAATCATTATGAGAAGCGTCTATGCATTATAAAATGTGGGTAAATACCCACAATTCGCGCTAGCAGCTTGGCAAGCAACTCCGCGCGGGTTGAGAGAGGCTGTCTCGAAAGTAGAATCTTCTACTTTTGGGATAGCCTTTTTTTATTTGAGCGTATTAGGGAATGTTGCGATTATAAGTTGTGCAAGCGATGGGGAACTACAGGCCGTTATTTGAACGAAATCATCCATTTTCGTGGTTCAGCGGAACTACAAGGTGTTATTTACCCTCAACAGCATACATGTTGGCTGAAATGGCTGAAAAGCGGACCACAGTTCCCTCCATCTCGCCGATGTGCCCCAGATCTGACGAATAGCGGATCATAGTTCCCACCACGTTCCTCCCTCCCACCTAAACCGGTCTGGCCCGTTAATACTGTAGAATTCCAATGTTAAACAGTCCTTCTCTTAGGCTTGTTTAACACAGTCCATAAAGGCTGCGCCGGCTGCAAATGTACATCACCAATGGTAGCCAACTAGTTAAACTGCCACGAATCCCACCAATAGCAGCTCATCCTTCAGCTCCCCAAGTAACCACTGTTCTGTTACGGACTCAGAAGCCGTTATTCTGCCAAATCCGGCTGGATTCGAGGTGCTATCGGACTGAGGGGGCGTTAGTTATGGATTTTGTCGCTGTTTTAGGCAATTCCATGGCCAATAGCGTCTCTTGAGTCCGTTAATGCTAGTCCTCTCCCAAAAGCAGCAAATATTGTCATCTCTGTCCGTTACCAGACAGCGAGTCGAGGAGCTCCCTCCACTCCACATTTACATATTTTCTCCACTTGTTGCAAAACCCTTTCTGTGTCACTATCAAAGAAAAGCATGTCTAGGATTGGAAAGGATTCCGTTTATGAATTTTCAACAGCTTATTCCCCTCGTCCCGCTCATCGAGCAGATCGAGACTTGCAGCTCCCCCCTTACGCTTGGATGTCCTGCTGGCATGTACCAGCTTATTATTGTTCGTCGCGGCCATATAACGCTGCATCAGAATAACCAGGAACCACTGGTTTGTTCGCAAGCTTATGCTTGCCATCCCGAGTATGGTCCCTACGCCATCCAGGTCCCCAAAACCAAAACTGCCGAATACATCGTCATCACCTACCGGATGATACCTGACGGTTATCCATGGTCCCTGCACGGCCCTCTCACTACTTTAAGTGAAATCAAAATCCACTATATGTTGGACGAGTTGCTCCGAACGGCGGAGGACATCCATCCACTATCGGATGAGGAAATAGCCGCCCAAACGATTCGAAAGCGCATGATGCTAGAGCGCATTCTTTTCATTTATCTATATGAATCCCATTTAACTCAGGACAAGAAGTCATCAAGCGAATCCATCGAGGAGATTCTTTCCTATATGAATGAGCACTACATGCTGGAGCTTTCCCTTCCGATGCTGGCTAGACGAGCAGGCATGAGTGTTGGCTATTTTACGGTTCTATTCAAAAAACAAACCGGGGTGACGATGATGAATTACTTGTACACCTTACGTATTGAGAAAGCAAAGCAAATGTTTCTTCACACCGATTTACTTGCCAAAGAAGTGGCAGGGCGTGTCGGATTCATCGACTATTTCCATTTCAGCAAAGTATTCAAGAAGAAGACCGGCACCTCCCCGTCGGAATTTGTCGCTAACCAAGATTAATCTAATAATTAGACATGCTGATTATACAAATCAGACATGTCCTTACGCGGAAATTGAGCGTATTATTTCAAATGAGAATAATAATCATTGTCATGGGGGAGTCAACAAATGAAACACTATTTTACTCGCTTTAGCCTGATCGCACTGATCACCGTGTTTGCACTAAGCCTAGCAGCTTGCGGCAAATCGACGAATACCGAATCAGCAGCAGCAACTACTACGCCTGCCGCAGCAAGTCAGAAGCCTGCCGCTCAAGCGGACGGTAAAATCACCGTGCAAGATGCTACAGGAACATTTGAACTACCTAAGAAACCAGAACGCATCGTTGCTATGGAATTCGGATTCACTGACATCCTTGTCACACTTGGCGTACAGCCAGTTGGTGTTGCCGATGATGACAGCCCGGATCTTTTGATGGACTCTGTCAAAGCCCAACTCAAATCCTACAAGTCCGTAGGTTCCCGTTACGAGCCGAACATTGAACTGATTTCCTCACTGAAACCTGATCTGATCATTGCAGACATCAACAAGCATAAGAATGCTATCGCCCAGCTAAAAGGCATTGCACCAGTTCTCGTATTGGACGATTTCCAAGCCGACTACAACCAAATGCTGAAAAACGTTGGCATCATCGCCAAAGCCGTTGGTAAGGAAGAGGAAGGCAAGAAACGTCTGGCAGAGCACCAAGCTAAAGTAGATACGGTGAAAAAGAAACTAACCGCTACCAATCTTCGTGTACTTCCAGCTGTTGTGAATCCCAAAGGATTCTTCGCGCACTCAGATCACGCTTACAGCGGTTCTTTCCTAGCCATGCTTGGTTACACAGATCCAGTAAAAAATGCTGCTGCCTATCCGCAAATTACACTTGAGCAGCTCGTGGAAGCAAACCCGCAAGTCCTGTTCCTGATGCCAACTGAGAAAGAAACGATTGTTAAACAATGGGAAACAAACCCGCTTTGGCAGAAGATTGACGCTGTAGCTAATAAGAAAGTATATACGGTAGAGCGTCGTGACTGGTCTCTATCACGCGGATTCCTTGGATCCGAGAAAATTCTTGATGATGTAATGAAGAATCTGGGGCAATAGTCCAATGAAGCCTATAACTGAGAAGCAGAGCCAGAAATGGCCTCTGCTCTTCCTATTTTCTGCCACTGTTCTCGTGATGCTGATCGGCGTGATTTGCAACTTGAAGTGGGGCCAAGCCTATGTCTCTTGGCGCACCTTGTTCGAAGCGGTAACTTATCAGGGCAGCGATAAAGCCCATCTGTATATCCAAACGCTTCGTCTACCACGCGCTATCATGGCGTGTATCGTTGGCATGCAGCTCGCTTTGGCCGGCATGTTGACCCAGATCACAACCAAAAACCCACTGGCATCCCCGCATATATTCGGGATTAATGCCGGTGCGGCGTTAGCCGTTGTGATCGGGCTGGTCGCTTTGCCTCATTTCGGAAACTTCGGACTCATCGGCTTTGCCTTTGTTGGGGCTGCCCTAAGCGCACTGCTGATCTGGTCTTTAGCAGGCGCAGGACGCCAGCAGTATGTGCGTCTGGCGTTAGCCGGAATCACGATCCACTTCCTCATGTCTTCTTTGACGGAAGGTTTCATTATTATGAATCAGCATGCCACGGACAGCATGATTTTCTGGCTGGTCGGCTCCCTGAATCTGGCAGGCTGGTCGGATGTTCGAATCATTTTGCCTTTCTTCATAGGCGGGATGGTGTTATTCACCCTCATGCTGCCAGCGTTCAAGCTGCTGTTGCTTGATGACGACATTGCGGCAGGCCTAGGCCAGCGCGTAAACATCGTGCGCGGCGTCAGTATCGTACTTGTTCTCATACTCGCCGGCTCTGCCGTAGCCCTATGCGGCCCGATCGGCTTCATTTGTTTGCTTGTCCCGCACATCGCTCGCGCTTTGATTGGGCCGAACTTGCCTATTCTAGGGCCAATGACCGCCCTGCTCGGCGGAATCTTGCTCGTCTATGCCGACTTTCTCAGCCGGTTCATCGCTTTCCCCTTCGAATCACCGGTGGGCATCGTGACCGCCGTGATTGGCGCGCCATATTTCATTTACTTGGCCCGCAAGCAAGGAGGTGCGAAGTGAGAAGATTCACACACACCTCTGCCCTCTCTCTGATAGTGGCTCTGATTATCATGATTGTATTAACAGCCCTTTATGTCCATGTAGGCGCTGTGCGTATTCCTTTTGGCGAGGTATGGTCCGGCTTAACAGATGCACAAAGCCAGTCTTACTTCATCGTGCATCAAGTCCGCTTACCCCGCGTTCTAGTCGCGATACTAGCGGGCTTCGGATTAGCCGTGGGCGGCGTCATTCTGCAAGGCCTAGTGCGAAATCCGCTTGCCAGCCCAGACGTCGTGGGAATTACGAAAGGGGCCGGCTTCATGGCGGCTGCCGTGATCTTTCTGTTCCCCAAATCGCCAAGCTACGTCTTGCCGATTGCCGCTTTCGCCGGCGCCTTCCTGGCGTTCCTGCTCCTGCTGCTGCTCAGCCGCCGGTTAACACTTAGCCCATCCACGTTAGCCTTGGTGGGCGTAGCGATTGGTACTGTGTTCCAAGCAGGCACACAGTACTTGATTGTCAGGCACCCCAGCGATATCAACATGGCGCTGCTCTGGCTCTCAGGCAGCTTATGGAGCCGCAGCTGGCACGATGTCTACACCCTGCTGCCGTGGATCGCAGTGCTCCTGCCCATCGTGTGGGCGAACTTCGCCAAGCTGAATGTGTTTCTGCTTGGCGACGACATCACCGCCTCGCTGGGCCTCAACATCGTGAAGCAGCGTTTCCTGCTGCTGCTGCTTGCCGTTGCTTTGGCCGGCATCTCCGTGTCGGCCGTGGGCGCGATCGGCTTCATCGGCCTGATCGCCCCGCACATCGCGCGCAGCCTCGTCGGCAGCCGGCACCAGTGGCTGATCCCGCTGGCGGCTGTCATCGGGGCGGATTTGATGCTGCTCGGCGACCTCCTCGGCCGCATCATCATCCTCCCGCGCGAAGTGCCTGTGGGAATCATGACCGCCGTGATCGGCGCGCCGTATTTTATTTACCTGCTGCGCAAGGAACGTCTGCGCAACCAAGGATAAACGACTTCGTCGTCCTTTTAGGACGAGCGCGTTTGTCAAGGTAGAGCGAAGCTAAAGTAAAAAACTTATACTTTCTTATCTACAAATAAAGGGGCTCTCCCAGAAGGTCAGGCAAGGCCATTCTGGGAAGCCCCTTAGCTTTTAATTCATACTCCGCAGTCGTTCCGCAATCACTCGCATCATACTGCGCAAGACGTCGATGTTCTGGAAGCAGAAGGTCATTACCTGATCCCGATGGAGCTGCAGCAGCAAGGTTGGTTCCTTCGCCGTGCAGTCAGCCGAACGAGGTCCGCTGTCAATAATGGCCATCTCGCCGAAGAAATCCCCTTCCCGAAGGACGGCGTACTCTTCACTGCCTCGATGCACACGAATGCTGCCTGCGATAATGCCATACATGGTATCTCCGAAGTCGCCTGTGCGGCATATCGCTTCTCCCGCTTCATAGGCCACCTCATCCACCATTTGGGCTAACCAAAGGAAATCATCCTGCGCCAAATGCTGGAACAATTCAATCTTCTGCAGAACCAAGATTCGCCGCAACAGCGCCTCATCGCGTGTCAGCTCTTGAACCGCCGGCTTAGCCGCAACTGAATGTTCTTGCGTTGCCGCAGCGACTTCAGCCCGCATAAGCTTAGCATCTGAGGAAGAATCCGCCGCGGGTACCCGCGCTAGCTCAGTCCTCAGTCTGCGAGAAAGCAGCTTCATCATTTCTACGGCAATGCTCGTCTGATCGAAAATCATATCGTAGAAGGCAGTTGAATCCAGCCGCCAAAGTTGAACATCCTCTTCGGCCCGAATCGTCGCGGTACGCGGACCCTGGCTGAGCAGTGCCATCTCGCCGAAACAATCGCCCTGCTTCAGATCACCTAGCCGCTGCTCACCTCGATAAACGCCCGCTTTGCCCCTTTCCATAATCATCAGAGAATCGCCTGAATCCCCTTCCTGGATCATAACGCTTCCTTGCCCAAAACTCAGCTTGTCTAAACGCTGGGCTATGTGCGAAAGATCCCGGCTTGTCATCCCTTTGAAAAGCGTCACATGCCGCAACAACTGAACGCGGTCCATCAAATCATAATCCTGTGTAGTAGAGTTATCCACAGCAGAGGTTTCTGCGAGAAACTTTATGTTTTGCGTCAGCCAGGCATCCTGCCCGCTTGCAAGCCAGTCAAGATGCTCTTGGAAAGTGCCATTGCCAACGTTACTACGCACCAGACTGCGCGATGCCGCCATGAACTTAGCCATCTCCGTGCGTAGGGCGCCCTGCAGGGTTTGATCCATAACTTCTTCCGCATTCGCCTGCTGGCGCGAATCTCCTTCTGACCAATCGATGAACACAGCCTTCATCGTCTGCTCCTCATAGATGAAGGACAATAACTGGAAGATACGCTTGCTTATCGCCTCTCGAATTTCCTTTATCAATGCTTCGATGCCTTGATACCCCTCTTCGCCGATGACACGAGCACCGTGCTCAGCGAACTGTTCGTACAACTGCAATTCTAGGAAAATATAGGATTCCACTCTCTTACTATTCACCTGAGGTAATCTCCGATGCATACGAAGTAGCGTTTCCAGCATGCGATCCCGCATCTCGTACTGAGCTTCCTCATAAGAATTAAACAAGAGATCGAAGGCGGACTGCGTCCCGATTTGTTCAAGTACGGCAGGCATATATAGCCCCACATCCTGCCGCTCCAAATACGGTGCCAACTGCGGCAGCACATCCTCCTCATCATAGGCTGCTAGGGCCTTAGTGGCGTATCGCCGGGTTTGGCTATCTTTTAACATGGTAATGATCGGTACAATTAATGGCGACACATGAAGAATAGCGGCCGATTCCAACGCGCGGATTCTGACCTGAGGACTACGATCTTGCATAAGTGAAATAAGCGGCTTATAAAAGGTTTTCACGCGAATTTGCCCGAATAAAGCAGCCATCGCTATGCGTTCTTCTTCTTTCCCGCTTTCCATCATGGCTTTCAGCTTGCCTACCGCCCGGAACATGCCCTCGATGCTGTAATATTTCACTAGACCCGCAATCGCTGCAGCCTGCACTTCCACTTCGGGAGCCTCCAGCTGCGCCGTAATTTCATCCAGATAGGCTTCATTGGCATAAGCAGCAAGTGCCAGCAAAGCCTTCGCTCTTACCTGATCATGGGACTCCGCCGTTAACGCCAGCTCATGCAAGGTGGGCTGCAGGCCTTCGGGCATCATTTGCTCCACATAAGATAAGACTTCTATCCGCATGTCTGGCATCGGGTGATGGAGCAAGTCAGCCAGATGAGGCGTTAAGTCGAAGCCCTCCATTTTACGCAAAAGACCAAAAGCATATAAAGCTTGCTGCTTGTCCGGGCTGGACAGCGCATCGATTAACATCTTCCGGCTCACCGCATCCATCAGATTCAGCTCGACCTTTTGCACATCGTCTCCTCCTGTTTTCAGGTTGGAGAGAAGGGTGTGCAGGTACGCTTTTTTTACCTTAATCCCTGCTAGAATGCCTACAACAAGAAGCGCGAGAACGATGTAACTGAGCTGCTCAGGAGCAAGCAGACGCGAAACGATCAGTAAGCAGATGGCTGCTAACCCTTTTGCCCCGTTGCGCACGATCCCGTCCAGGAAGCTTTTGGCCTTGCCTCGCCATTCCGGCGGAACAGGAAACATCACCAATTGGCTGACCGAAGAGTAGAGCGTGTCCCCGACAACCTTATCGCTTCCCTTCACGACAACTGCCATTGCGAGCACCGGGAGCGCTAGAATCCCCAAGCTGCCTGCTAACAGGGTTATGGGGAAAATGAGCAACGCCGTCATGACCCCATAACGCGTCAAAATGCGTCCCGAAACAAATAATTGAAAGCCTAATGCAATTAAACCAGAGAACCCATAGAAACTCCCCATGAATCCTGCAAGAGCCTCGTTCTGCAAGGTTCCTCTTAGGATAACTTTAAATTGATAGTCGATTAAAGTCAGGGATAGGACAAGCGCTGCCGATAGAATCGCGACATATTTCAGATGCGGCACACTCGCAAAAAGACCAGACTTCCGCTGCACGTTTGGCTTCGGCAATACGGTTCTAGGCTGTGCCGTCTTGCTTTCGACCGAATCTTTTGCGGCCTTACTAATTAAATATACAGCAGCAAACCCAAGCAGTTGCAAGCCTGCATAGAAGTAAATTAGATTCGCTGTACCTACGAGCGGAACGAGCGCTTTTAACCCAAAACCGCTGAGAATGCCGCCTGTAATCCCCCCGCTACCAACGATCCCAATCATTTGCTTCGCTTTCCGTTGGTCCATCACAGATGTGGCGAACTGCCAGAAACAGACGATCATTAGGAAATTGAACACATCATAGCCGATGTAGATGACCGGGAACACCCAGCGCAGCTCCAGGCCAACGCCAAATCTGGACACCAGAACGAGCATGGAAATCAGCGGAATCAAGCACTTCATAAGGCTTTCCAACCGCACCCTCGGTGAGAATCGTTGAAAAAGGACGCCAGCCGTAATCATGACAATGGCTTGAGGCAAGTACATGATTGATAAGTAGGAGTTATCGAACCGACTTAGAAATAACGTATCCGCCGCCGTCCTTCCAATCGTCGAAGCTGATACGACACAGAACAGATAGCCGAATAGAAGGAAAACTTTTCTATACTCCTTGGTATCTCCCGCAAACTTATGTAGTAAGGTTTGATACAATTTATTTGATAGCTTACTGCTCATGATACACCTCATGTATGGGGACGTTTTTCAATTCACATATATGAAGTGTACCAGAAGTCCTAGGATAAAATAACTATTTTTCTATCTGAACAGATATTTTTCAACAAAAAAAGACATATCCCTCAGGGATATGCCTCTTTCTTTTACAACCTATATGCGATATCCGTCGCTTCTCCAGCTCTTGATGGATTTCTTAATCGCATCAGATGACCATTGCCCGTCAGCCGCTTTCTCACAAAGAGCAGGAAACTCTTCGTCGGAGGCAAAGCGCAACGCAGCGATCTGACTAACCGTTAGTCTCGAATCCAGCAGCTTTTGAGTCAAAACATAGTGCCTGAGGTTCTCTTCTGCACGAATTGCACGATCCTGTGCTTTCATTGGATAGGAACGAATCAGCACGAATACAATGACCACAATGATAGAAATGAGTAGAAAAAGAAACGAAGGCAGCAATTGATCCCCTAGTTGTATGGATCTAATTAGCTCTACGATCGAAGTAACCAATAGAACTAACGCTAACAAAGAGAATACAAAGTGAAATAATGGATGCATTCTGCGATGATTCGCATACGTTTGTTGGCCGTTATTCATGATTTCCTCACAATCTCATCAATCTCGCTTTTCAATAGCAAGTAGCGATGAACACTCCTCATAATTGGCACTTTGGTTAAATTGTTTTTGTCTACATACTGCTTCATCTGATCTTTGGTGAGACCTAACGATTTCCCAGCTTCCATCACCGTTAATACAACTTCATTACTCGTCGCATTGAACGTTGATTTCACTTTTTGATTCCAATCTTCAAATACCTGCATGTCCGAAGCAACACCCTTCTGTTCCAATCTTTTAATTATAACACAGAAGTGCTCAGACACAGCATCCATTTGTAGGATACAATCTTACTTGCCGTCATCATCATTCAAAAGCCCTAGTAACGCCTGTGGCAGCGCAAACTGCTGGTTGTTAATCACAATCTTATTGAGCACGTCGCTCGCCACAATTTCGGAGGTCTGCTCTTCCTTGATCTCTGCTATTTCTGCATGCAGACGTTCCATTTGCAAATCCAGTGCAGACGCCGCGACAGCCGCTTGTTTAAGCTCCTCCAACAATCGCGCAGGTACCGTTTGATTGCCTTCATTGAACTTATAAAATATTTTATGCTCCAAGCTGGCCCAAAAGTCCATCGCGATTGTACGAATCTGAATTTCTATGCACACACTCTCTTGACGATCCGTCAAATGCACCGGCACTTCCACCAGCAAATGAAGACTTTGATAGCCATTCGGTTTCGGATGCTTAATATAATCCTTCTCTCCCAGCACTTTCAGGTCGCTTTGGTTTTTCAGCATATTAGAGATCGCATAGATATCCGAGACAAAGGAACACGTAATTCGCATACCCGCAATATCCTTAATACATGCTTTTATCCCGTCAAAAGACATATCCCCGCCCTTCCTGCTAAGCTTATAAAAAATGCTCTCCGGCGACTTCAAGCGGGACTTGGTATGCTCGATGGGGTTATATTCATGCAGCATCTCGAATTCCTGCACTAAGATTTCTACGCGGGTTTCCATGGCGTCCAACGCGAATTTGTACGTCATCATAAATCTTGTAATTTCGTGCTTAAATCGTTTTAAATCATTCATAGAAAGTTGATTCATCATGGCGGTTCCATCCTTTGGTCGTGGTTATTTTACCAGTCTTAACTAGTGTAAGGTACGAATGGCCCGTGAGCAAATTTGGCGTTCGTATTGACACTTTGCAAGGTCGCTTGATATAGTACATCTATCATATTTCGAGTGAAAACTTTACGTGGAAGCACCCGTAGGATAAGGCCTAGTCCTTTTCTTGCAGGTGCTTTTTTTGTATTTCCTCGAAAATTAAGGAGGCTTGTATCTGAAAACACTCACTTCTCTTGTCGCCGCTTTTGTTCTAGTCTCCGTCCTTGCGGGGGAAGCGCTAGCAGCAGCTCCATTCAACTTCACAGCCGGACTCTTGGACAAAACGCTAGCCGCTTCGAGCCAAACTCAAGCTAATCGTATCCACTCCATGCAAGGCGAGCTGCTCACCCTTCAGAAGCAAGAACAAGAGTGGGATCATTCGATTACGCTGCAGCACGGCCAAAATAAAGAGGCACTGACAGCGCTAAGCAAACAGTCTAAAGCCATTGACGCTGCCCAACTACGAGGGAGCGTTACAAACCATTATTATCCCGTTACACCGCCGTTAATAAACAAATCGAAGATGTGCGGCCGCTCAAAATCAAAAGCTTGAACACCCTGCTGCGCCTTCAGGCCACAGCATTGAAAATTCCTGCCCAGTTAGCGCGCGCAGATATTCATTCGAAGGAGCAGGCCCACCAAGCAGCCAAGGATAAAGCCTCCAAAGCAGCTAAGAACATACGGGGCCGCCTCGAAGACATCGATCCAACTAACGTACAAATTAAGGCCAAAATGAGCGCTGTCAATTCGTCCCGCAAAAGCTTGTCCCCGTTATGGAGCGCCTTAAAAAAAAGCGCTAAAAAAGGAGATGCGATCGGTGTCCAAAGCACCCTCAGCTCCATGGTTACCCTTCTGCGTCAGATCAATGACGAGAAGCAGCGAATCTACAAGCTGGAGACCTCCGTCCGCGATAAACTAGCCGCTATTAAAAAAGACACCGGCTAGGGTGCCTTCTGTTACATTTTGTTTTTGAAAACTCCGTAAGATTCAATGATTGAAAAACACGATCTGAATAAAGAACAATACGGCAAATAAATAAAAAATAGGATGAACATCACTGCGTTTTCCGCGAAGCAGCTTTAATACTGGATATACGATAAATCCGATGCCAATTCCGGTTGCGATACTGTACGTTAAGGGCATCAACACCACGATTAGAAAAGCTGGAAAGGCTTCCTCCAAGTCCTGCCACTCTATTTTGCGCAGTACATTCATCA
Source organism: Paenibacillus sp. J22R67 (assembly GCF_059692175.1). Lineage (NCBI taxonomy): Bacteria > Bacillati > Bacillota > Bacilli > Caryophanales > Paenibacillaceae > Paenibacillus > Paenibacillus sp. J22R67. Next base: position 225,955 of record NZ_JCAUAX010000010.1, read on the forward strand.
TTAGGAAACCTACAATAATTAGCGCAGGAGCGGTAATGGCCGGAATGCTGGCAAGCACGGCAATAATTGGTGAGAAAAACAGCGTTAAGGCCAGTAGAACGCACACTGTGATCGCCGTTAGCCCCGTTCTCCCGCCAACAGCGACGCCAGAACTGGACTCAACATATGCGGAGGTGGGACTCGTTCCAAGCAGGGCGCCTGTCGAGGTTCCTATCGCATCAGCCAGCAGTGCGCCTCTTGAGCGCGGGAATTTATTGTCCTTGAGAAGCCCCGCTTGCTCGGCGACCCCAAGCATCGTTCCCGTTGTATCAAACAACGTAATCAGCAAAAATGTAAAAATAACAGCGTACATCCCACCCGAGAAAACACCGTTGATGTCCAGCTGAAAAGCCGTGGCAGCAAGACCTGTCGGCGCTGAAACGAATGTCTCCGGCATCGCCAGCAATCCCATCAACCAGGCCAATACAGCAGTAATTAACATGCCGAAGAACAAAAAGCCGCGCACCTGATAAGCCATCAGAATCAGCGAAGCAATAAGGCCAATGATCGTCAACGCCGTCATGGGTTCTCTGAGATTACCCAGTGTCAGCAGCGTTGCTGGAGAAGATACGATGACTTTAGCATTTTGCAAACCGATAAATGTGATAAACAAACCGATACCCGCCGTGATGGCGTGCTTCAAACTTGTAGGAATTGCGTCCAGCAGCATATATCGGAATGAAGTTAACGATAACACGATGAACAAGGCTCCTGCGACAAAAACAGCGCCAAGCGCAGTTTGCCAGCTCACACCGCTTCCTCCCACGACGCTAAAAGCAAAGTATGCATTCAACCCCATGCCTGGCGCAAGCACAATCGGGTAATTCGCAAAAAGACCCATAATCAGCGTCGCCACAATACTAGCCAGCACCGTTGCAATGAACACCCCGTGGAAATCCATCCCTGCCTTACTTAGAATCCCTGGATTTACAATCACAATATAGACCATTGTCAAAAACGTCGTGACCCCCGCCATGAGCTCCGTCGGCACCGTTGTGCCCCGTTCTTTCAACTTAAATAACGTGTTCATTGCTGATTACCTCCAACCAACGGGATTTGTTTTTTTATTCTTCCCTTTGTTTGGAACCTTAGTAATCATTTTTCTCCATTGACAGCGTTGCCAAGCGGGGATACAATTGGCACTAAACAACAAGAATCCAACAACATTCATACAATAAACAACACTAAATTATCATGAAACAACAACGTTTAAGGCGCCAAGGAGGTCTCATCTATGAAGGTTCATTTTCTGGGAACAGCAGCATTTGAGGGCATACCCTCGCTGTTCTGCCAATGCCTCACCTGCAAACAAGCCCGCGAACGCGGAGGGAAAAATATTCGTTCCCGCACCTCTGTTATGTTTGACCACGACTTGAAGGTCGATTTCCCACCCGACACCCTGATGCATTCGCTTCAATATGGACTTGATATGAACAGCGTAAAGGATCTGCTCATCACCCATTCGCACTCTGATCATCTCTACGCTGAGGACATGGCCATTCGCGCGAAAGGTTATGCCCACTCAGGTGATGAAGCCATGCATGTTTACGGACATGACCTTCCTTTCCGACTTATCTTTCAAGCGCTGAATGGACTGGAGCACAACTATAAGTTCCACCGTGTAATCCCGTTTCAGCCTGTCCAGACGCAAACGGCAACGATCGTACCGCTGTTGGCGGATCACGATCCACTGGAAACCTGCTTACTCTATGCCATCGAAAAAAACGGAAAAACAGTCTTGTATGGCAACGACAGCGGATGGTTTCCGAATGAAACGTGGGCTTGGCTGAAGGATAAGCAGTTCGATCTGGTCATTCTGGAATGCACAACAGGCCGAGTGGGTCATAGAAACAACCATATGAACGTGGATGCTGTGCTCGAAACGAAAACATGGATGGATGAAGTCGGGGCATTGAAGCCGGGAGCCAAAGTGTTCGTGACGCATTTCTCTCATAATGCGGGGCTGCTGCATGAGGATTTAGTTGAAATTTTTCAACCTCATGGGATTGAGGTTGCTTATGATGGTTTGATCGTGGAGCTGTGAGTTAGCATAGCGTTTTCTCTTTCTTCTAGCTTCTAACGATGTTTTACATCGTTCTAGCTGCCTTCGCAGTGTGGATTGCTCGTATAACGATGTTTCTCATCGTTAAGGATGGGAACCGGCATGACTTTCTCTCTCACTTAGCTTCTAACGATGTTTTACATCGTTCTAGCTGCCTTCGCGGTGTGGATTGCTCACTATAACGATGTTTCTCATCGTTCTAGCGGGCAATCAGACTGAAAAAAGACACCTTAACAGGTGTCTTCTCTTCTCCACACTTCTCTCCCGCTTACGAAATAATCGGAAGCTTTACATGACTAGGATACTCCTCCGAGTGGTAAATCATTTGCTGCACGATCACAGGCTTCGGATCCTCATAAGGATTGACGCCGGTATTCGTGTTCGGAAACGCGATGAACTTGCTCGATGATGTAACCGTGAACCGCAGCTGGTGGCCTTGGCGGAATGTGTGAGCGATATTTTGCATGAATATCGCATACTTTTCCACCTTACCAGGCGTGAGCAGCTCTGGCGCATCCAATCCGCCCCGGTACTTCGCCCGGACGATATAATTGGAGAGCTTGATCGAATTTCCCTGCGCATCGACATCACTTAGAGTAACGACCCAGTCCGTATCGACTCCGGTGCTCGCCGCATACAATTCACAAGACAGCTCGCCAGCTACGGTTAAATCACTCTCCAAAACAGCGCTAGTGTACACGAGAATGTCGCTGCGAAGTTCATGTTTGCGCATGTTCTCCGGTTCTCTTTCGCCGCTATCGGCTACAGGATCCTCTGGGTTATACACATACGTATCCGCAGGACTGTGCCGAGGAGGCGTCTCCATCAGCACACCATCTCCATGGCTGGAGTTCGCACGACCATTACTCCCCAAATAAAAGTTCCTAAATTCCGCTTCCACAGGCGTCCAATCCTCGGACGTTCGCCATTCGTTGCTACCAACAATGTAATACTTCGCTCTTGGCTCTTGATCGATGCCGTTTGGCAGCCCTTTGAGGAACCTGTCGAACCAGCGCAGCACATTTACGTCATAATCGTAAACAACCGCATCGTTGCTGAAGCTGGTACCGAGTAGATCTCTTGCTCGGTTAGGGCCGTGTTCCCACGGTCCGAGCCATATTTTCCGGTTGGGGACGTCGTGCTTGGTCAGCATGCTCCATGTCTCCGAGACGCCTGCGCTATCCCCGTCGTACCAACCGGAGATGACAAACATCGGCACCTTGACCTGGTCGCCTCGCTCCGTAAAGGTGCAATTTCTCCAGAAATCATCATACTCCGGATGCTCACTCCACAGATCCCAAGGGCCAGAGGCTCTGCCTATCATCTGCTGGGGTATCTCCCTGATCGGTCTGGCGTCCACGGCTTTCTCCGGATTAACGGTTTTACCTGCGAAGATATCAAAATCCGTCCTTGTTCCAACGGACTGCGCCAGCGTCCAGCAGAGCAAAGGCCAAGAGCAAACAGTACCGCCTTTGCGTACCGTATCCACGAACGGTGAGCCGACGTTTACTTCGTTGACGACCGCCTTCAAATTCGGGTGTCCACTTGTAGAGGCTGCGGTCACAACATATCCGAGATAGGAGGCCCCCCACATGCCGACGTCGCCGTTTGACCATTCCTGCGACACAATCCAATTGATTGTATCGGCGCTGTCGTCCCGCTCGTAGTAGAACGGAACCAGCTCTCCCTCGGAATCCGCGCGCCCTCTGACATCCTGATTGACGACGGCGTACCCTTTGTTCGCCCAACGCTTGAAAAACTCTTTTCGCAAGTTGCGATCATAGCACGTGCGAATGAGTATGGTTGGCAGTCCTTGCGCCGATTGAACTCCCTCAGGCAGGTAAACGTCCGTTGCCAAACGCACACCATCCCGCATCGGGACGAGGAAGGTGCCAAGATCATTCACGCCGAACTCCGGCTTGGAGAGGAGCGGATCTTCGTACACCACAAGCGGAGTCAACGCTTCGTACCCTTCCGCAACGAGCACCTCCATACCGTACCGGTTCGGTGCTACGAACGCTATGATACGTCCATCCACAGTCACGATGTCGAGCGCCGTATCCTTCCGCATCGCCCAAACCTGAGATGTCATCTCTTGCCCTGATCCTCCCGGTTGCCCCGCCACGAAAGCCGTATATCGAACATGCCGTGCATAAAGATCGCCATTGCCGAGCGTAACCTCGTCCCCCTGCCAAACAGCCCCAGCATAATGTGGCAAGGACATCTTTATTTTAACGAAAGGCAGTATGTACGGTGTCCTCTCCTGCAGGACATTCTCCTGCATTTGCGTCCTCCTGCGAGCGTCCACCCTGGCATGCATTATCCCATTTTCGCCAAAACGGATTTTCCCCTCATACACACCAGCACAATACAAATTGAACGTCATTGACTGAAAATATGTGCTCATCCCTGTTACCTCCTATCCCCAGACTTGTTCAAAAACACGCAGCCAGTTCCCGCCAATAATCTTCTGAATGTCCTCATCGCTATATCCTCTTGCAACCAAGCCACGTGTGAAGTTGATGAAATAACTGTACTTCTCCAGCCCCTTCACCGTCTCAGTCGACGGACCGTCCCCTTTGGCAAAGCCAATTCTCGGTGCAATATGCTCTTTAAAATACACCAGAGACCACTCCACATCGCTCATCGGCCAATCCGTTCCAATGCCCACATGATCAACGCCGACCAGCCGAACCACATAATCGATATGATCAAGCACATGCTCGATAGTCGTCTCATTCGGATCCTGATAGACGAACCACGGCATCGCAAAGATGCCAATTACACCGCCGGTTCCAGCAATCGCCCGGAGCTCTTCATCGCTTTTGCAGCGCATGTGGCCAAATAGCGCCTCGACGCCAGTATGGGAAGCGATGACCGGCGCTGCCGAAAGCCGGCAAGCATCCAGCGTCGTTTGTTTCCCGCAGTGGCTGGTGTCGACGATGATGCCAAGCTCGTTCATTCTGCTAATGAAGCGCGCACCGAAGTTGCTTACGCCGCCATTCGCCTGCTCCGCACAGCCCGAAGCAATGTAATTCTGATTGTTGTACGTAAGCTGCAAAACACGCAGACCGAAATAATAAAGCGCGTCAAGCAAGGCGAGATTTTTGCCTAGTCCATCCGTTTCCTGCGCGGTTATGATACCCGCCTTCTGATTACTGCTTTTGGCGGCGCGAATATCTTCCGCTTTCAGCACTTTGACCATCCAATCCATCGCGTCGAATTGGCGCTGTATTTCTCCCATGCTGGTCACAATGCTCTCTATATTAGACACGTCCAATTGGCGGTTGCCCGCGGTAATACCAGAACGGTACCACTCCTCCTTGAACGCCGGGAGCTCCCCTCGAACCGCCATATCATGAATAATTTTGCTTGGCATGCCGCTATACACCATAGGCTCATCCCGGTAAGGCTCGCAGGCTTCACGGATGTTTTCGGAGATATGCGCAGGGATCGCGTTGGGCGACAAAGGCCCTTGGAACAGCAGATCGATAATGATACTGCTTTCGTGAAGCCGGCTCGCACGGTCCTCCTGCTCTGGCGTTAAGTGAAAAGGATACAGTCCATCCGTGAGATTCGTCTTCATCTATCATCGCTCCTAAAATACAATTTGTGTGCCCTTATTCCTACGTACTGCTTCTTGAACAATATAATGAGCAGCTGCTAAATCCTCGCAGGCAAGCCCCAATGATTTAAAAAGTGTAATCGCTGCGCTAGAACTCCTACCTGGCTTAAGCCCAACCGCTAATTCTCCGATTTCGCCTAAAATGTGCCCTTCCCCGATTGCCCCTTCGTGCAGGGGAATCAAGTAATCTCCCGCTTCGTTCACGGCGGACTCGCGGCGATCAACGAACAACTCCGCTTGACGCACGAGTTCGGTATCCAGCTCTCTGTCTTTTGCCCGGCAGGCACCGACAGCGTTGATGTGAGCGCCTTCCTTGATCCACGCTCCATGCAAAATAGGCGTTGTCGACGCTGTGACCGTGCAAATAATGTCCGCGTCCCATACCGCTTGCGCCGCGGAAGATGCGACCTCGACAGGAAGGTTGTACCGACCTTCCGTCTCTTCCTTCAACTTCTGGGCATGGGCCGGGTTCGGTCCCCATACTTGGATCCGCTCGATCGGACGAACCAGACTCATCGCCTCGATGTGCGTTCTAGCTTGCTCGCCTGTTCCGATCATCGCTAGCGTGCTCGCTTCTGGTCTCGCCAGCAGCTGAGTCGCTACCGCGCTGACGGCCGCTGTGCGGATCGCGGTGATTTTGGTGCCATCAACAATAGCTTCCAATTGACCATTGGTTGAATTGAACAAAGAAACAAACCCTTGATGCGAAGGCATCCCTTTGGCATGATTATCCGGCAGCACCGTAATCACTTTGGCGCCCACTCGCGCTTCCCGTTTCAAGTATGCTGGCATGAGTCCCATAACATGACTCCCCTGCAGTGGAACAACACTTCTTAGCGATTGAATGGCCTGTCCATTCGTCAAGTCTGCCAAAACAGCCTGCATGATTTCAATGCAAGCTGACATGGACAGCAATTCCAGAACCTCGCGTTGATTGATGACTAGCATATCTGAATGATCACCCGCTTCGTTAGTAGTTGCCTTTTAATTATAGCAAAACACGCTCCAGATGGCTTGCAGAGCAGCGCGTTCTATTTCACGTCCGGCGCGCCTGCCGTCTCCGACGAAGCTGCGATTTGTTTATACCCCTTCACTGTCGAAGTCTGAATCAGCCGCTGAAGCAATCCGAACAGTTGAATGGGATCGAAAGGTTTCGTTATATAGCCGCTCATGCCCGCTTCAAGCACTTCATCCTTCACGCCTTTCATAGCATCCGCCGTCATCGCAATAATCGGAATATCCTTCGCATGCTCCAGCTGGCGGATGTGCTTGGTCGCCTCGTAGCCGCCCATCACAGGCATTTGCAAATCCATCAGAATCGCATCATAACGCCTCAGCTTCGCACGAGAGACAGCTTCGAGACCATTTTCAGCCACATCGACGACCACTCCAACTTCTTTCAGCATTTCCGTAGCAACTAATTGATTGATCTCGTTATCTTCCACAAGCAAAACACTCGCATACTGCAGCGCTTTGAAACGCTCCGATTTCTCAGGATCGGGTCCTGTGACTTGCTTGGCCACAAAATGCTGTTGAAACAAGCTGATAAGCTCGTTATACAATTGCGATTGGCTGATCGGGTAGTTCAGCACCTTATCTATGGCTTGCGAACGGATGCGCGTTTGCAGCTCTGGTTCATGATACGCGGTAACCATCACGATGACCTGCATCGGTGAGGAGAATTCGAGCTGTATTCGCTCAGCAAGCGGAACAGCAACAGAATTCCTCAGCTTCCAATCTACGATTACCAAATCATAGCGGCCATTGCGGTAAATTTGTTCAATTGCGCCACTCTCGGAATCTGCCGTGTTGACAATGAACTGGAACTGTTCAAGCTGGTGTTTGAGGACCAGCTGCATGTCAGCATCGTTACATACCAAGAGCACTCTAAGCAATTTCAACTGTGAGTCTTGATTCATTGACGTGAGCCGCGCTCCCGTACTTTGTCCGAAATTCGCTGTAAAGGAGAACGAGCTGCCCTGACCAGCTTGACTCTCTACACCTATGGCTCCGCCCATAAGCTCGACAAGATTTTTACTGATCACCAGGCCTAGCCCTGTCCCGCCATACTTCCGGGTTGTCGACATATCTGCTTGTGTAAAATGGTGGAACAGCTGCTCCTGCTGTTCTTCCGTAATGCCGATTCCTGTGTCACGGACCGTAAATCCGAGAGTGACACCCCTTTCGCTTTTGGATAAAAGGCAGATTTCAAAAGAGATCTCTCCCTGTTCCGTGAACTTCACAGCATTATTCGACAGGTTGATCAAAATTTGATTCAAACGAAAAGGGTCGCCAATAAGCATTTGCGGGACCTCGTGATGAATGGAGAAATGCAGCTTCAATCCTTTGTCATAAGCTTTCATCCCAATTAGATTGGAAATCTGATTCAGTACATCATATAGGTCAAAATCGACTTGCTCGATGACCAGCTTTTTTGCTTCTATTTTCGAGAAATCCAGAACATCATTGATGAGTGCGATCAAGTTTTTGGCCGAAATAATCGTTTTATCCACATAGACCTGCTGCTGTTCGGATAACTCTGTTTGCTGGAGCAAATAACTTAAACCAATCACCGCATTAAGCGGCGTGCGGATTTCGTGACTCATATTGGCCAGAAACTCGCCTTTCGCGCGATTCGCGGACTCGGCCATCTCTTTGGCTTCCGCCAGCTCTGACGTGCGAGCCTCTACCAGTTCCTCGAGGTGGCCTTTGTATTGGTGAAGCGCCTTCTCTTGCTGCCTAAGCTCAGTAATATCATGACCGGTTCCCGTTACTTCCACGATCTCCTTGTTCCGATTAAAAATCGGTGAAATGGTGTAGTGCATACACTTATTTTCACCACAAGGCATGAGACCTTCCGCTTCGAACGACTTGGATTCCTTGGTGCTCAGCACTTCGTTAAGCGCTTGCATCCACTGTTGGCGAACCTTCTCGGATGCCATCAAATCCAGCATATTTCGCCCGAGCAAATCCTGTTCTCTCATTTTCAAAAAATGTGACATCTTGTTATTTACCTGAGTAATCGTCCCGTCCAGGTCGCAGCAATAGACGAGGTCAGGGGAGTTTTGCACCAGCGTTCGATACCGGCTCTCGCTCTCGCGCAGCTTGATCTCCGTCTCGAAACTTCTGATTTCGTAAGCGATCAAAGAGTAGTAAAGTGGAATAGCTACTGTATAAAAAATCACATAACTGACTGAAAAATCTGTCAGAAAATAGTTCATCGTCTCCGGCGGCGCGAGGAGCGCCCAGCCTACCGTGTGAAGGCCGATTACCAGGCCTAGCAGCCAGCCATATCTCTCCATGAGCTTTCTATTTTTAATACTCCATCGATGAACGGCTATGCTGATCAACATCGTAGTCACTAGAGAACCTAGTGGAAAAAGCAGTTGTCCCCCAAGACTGATGCGATAAGCGCCAATCATCAGAGTTGTGAGGATAGCAGATAGAGGCCCGCCAAAAATAGCCGAAAATATAACGCTTACAAATCGGACATCCATATGCAATCCGTGAGCAACATTTAATGGCATTTGCATAATAATCAGACCGAAGATTCCGAAAGCGATTCCGAAAATGACCGACTGCGCTCTTTTGGAGAATTTTACATAGTAGGGGTACAGCCATCTTAATAAAAAAACAAAAGTCACGATTAATGCACTGCATTGTGCAAAATAGAACAGAAATTTCATGTGACACCTCACCCCATTTTACCTACTCGCTGCGCGAAAAAATTGTCATATCTTGTCTAATATATATTACAACATTACGTTCAGATCTTCTACTGATATATCGTGTGCACCCTACTTTTTGGCCAAAATAAAAAGCCCCAAGCTGCCAGCAGCCCGGGTACTCCTCAGTCACGATTTAGTTCACACTAGCCTTGCGGTATTTCATGAAACTGCCGATGCGCCAAACTGAAATGTATAAGTACGCCATTAACATAGTAAGAACCGTGAATTCTGTATAATCCAGCCCTTTAAAATACTGTGAAAGCACAATACGAATGACCAAAACGGCAATGATCACATACTTGAAATTCTTGTTTGGCCTCGAATAAACGTAACCGTCTTCCCGCTTCTCATAACCGGTATGATACAGCATAATACTGCCAAGCCCGACGCCAAGCAGCATGGCGCACAGCATCTCCCAGATTACGGGCAAATGAAAAGGATGATCAGGAATTTGCGTTAACGAATAAATAGAAAAACCAAATAGAATAGGCAGTATAATGACAGGAATTAGAATTCCCATGCCTTTATTTTTGATTGGACGTGTTTTGCCCCGGGTTCTGAGCCATATTACCAATATGATGACCAGTGCGCCAATGCCATACCCAACCAACGTTCCAGCATTCATGATAAAAGTTCCTCCTGTTGCTGCTTTTTTTATATAAGTATACACGATCTATCACGGAATTCATTCAGACGCAGGGCATATTCCTTCTCGGTCTCCAGACCGATACGTTTTCCTTGCAAAAAAATGCCTTTCGACTCAAATAATCCGATTATCCGCATGTTCTTCCTTCGTTTTGTTTATTTAGCAAGAATGGTAGTATGTAAGTAAACACTATCAACTAGAGGTAACAGCCAGATGAGAATGAGAGATTGGGATATTAATTTAAAAATCCGCCTTGGCGGAGAGACCGCTTTTAATGTTATTTTTTGGACCTTTTTTCCGTTTCTATCGATCTATTTTGCGAATTCCTTCGGTAAGGGCTGGACGGGAGTTCTGCTGATTTTGTCACAAACGTTGTCTGTTTTCGCCAACTTAATGGGTGGCTACTGCGCTGACCGTTTCGGACGCAAACGGATGATGGTCCTTGCGGCATGCGGACAAGGCATCGGGTACGGCATTTTCGCTCTTGCCGCTTCGCCTCTGCTTGCGATGCCCGTTCTTGGCTTCATCGGATTCAGCTTCGCCAGCATGTCCGGTTCCATCTATTGGCCTGCCAGCCAAGCGATGGTAGCCGATGTTGTGAAAGAGGAGCACCGCTCCAGCGTCTTTGCCATCTTCTATACAGCAGCGAACGTGTCTGTCGTTGTCGGCCCGCTGCTCGGATCTATCACATACGATGATAATCCGTACATCGTGCTTTTCGCTGCTTCGGTGTTCTGCCTTCTCCTCTCTTTGACGATGAGCCGCACCATACACGAAACGCTGCCGGAGAAGCTTGTAGAGCGCAACCGCTCCGCTGCCGGTGAGCCTTGGTACCGGTTCCTCGCCGCACAGCTGCGGGACTACAAGATCATTGCAGCTGACCGTGTCTTTCTGCTGTTCATCCTCGCGGGTGTGCTGCTGTCCCAGACCTTCATGCAGCTGGATTTGCTGTTCCCTGTTTTCATGGAGGAAACCGTGAAGTTATCGACGATCTTCTCCTACGGCGACTGGAACCTACAGTTATCGGGCAAGCAGTTGTTCGGCCTGATTGTATCGGAGAACGGGCTGTTCGTAGCCCTATTTACCGTGCTTGTCACCAAGTGGATGCTCGCTTATCGTGACCGCTACGTATTCATCGGCGGTGCGCTTTTCTATGCGCTTGGTATCGCCATGTTCGGCCACATGTCCACCTTCTGGGGCTTCACCCTCGCTATTGCCGTATTCACACTGGCTGAGCTTATGTCGGCTGGCCCTCAGCAAGCTTTCGTCTCCCGGCTGGCTCCCGAGCATATGCGCGGCCAATATTTTGCCGCTGGCAGCTTACGCTACACGCTTGGGCGCACCTTAGCGCCGTTATCGATCCCGATCTCTTCGTGGATCGGCTTCACATGGACGTTCATTCTGCTTGCGGGAATAGCTGTTATTTCGGCGGTCCTGTACAACATCATGTTCAACTTGCATGATCGCCAGAGTGCTGTTTAGAGGGTACTCACTACAGCCTACTTCCCCCATCACCGGCAAATAATCAAAATTCAGAGAGCCTGGCGGTGAATTCCTCTAGGATTTTATTTAACGGAACTGCAGTCCGCTATTTGAAGGAAATTGGGTAATTTCCTCTTCTAGCGGAACTACAGGGCCTTATTTGTGCTTAGAGCCGTAATTTTCAGTCAAGGTGCCATTTCCCCGCCAAAATTGGACTATAGTTCCCCTAGCACCCCCTCGCATGATGAAATTCTTATCATCTAGGCCTATTAATAAGCAAATCTCTCAATCTATGAATACATAGAAGTATTACTAGATAAGGAGAGTGAAGACCTATGCCTACTATATTCAAAGCCTTTCTCAATGGTAGAAACGAAGTCCCCCCCGTACAAACTGCAGCCACCGGAGATGCCATATTCGAGCTGAACAGCAGCGGAACTCAGCTAAGATTTGCATTGATCATACGCAATATTTCTCGCGCCACCCAAGGCCATATTCATCTTGGACGAATAGGCCGCAACGGACCGGTAGCTGTATTCCTATTTGGACCCAACAAATTCGGTATTTCCGTCAGACGAGGTGTCGTTCGAGGCACTTTGACGAACCAGGATTTAATCGGTCCACTGCAAGGCAAGACGCTTAGAGACTTAATCACTGAATTCGAAGACGGCAATGCCTATGTCAACGTGCACACCAGCCGGAATCCAGATGGTGAAATTCGCGGCCAAGTTAAACAGTCCTAATGATGTGTGAAAAGGCACCCTTGCGGGTGTCTTTCTTTATGAGAGCGAACATCCCCCCATGCCCCATGAAAATAGGTTCCAAAGTTTACACTAGTTTGGCCCTCTCAGAATATGAATGTTTAGAATGCCAATCACGTAGGTGACAGTAATCTAGACAAAGGGGATGTGGCCTGATGAAAAATAGATCAACTCTTTATTCTTCTCTGGTTAAGCGCAGTTCCAGCCATATGCATCATTTTATTCATAGACTTTGCCCCAAAGGGGATGAGCAACTTCATTTTATCTTAGTTAATGATGCTGAGCGCACGAAACAGAACCAGGCCAAATCCGCACATTCTGCGCACTCTTTGAATTCATCTGGCGACAAACAAGCTGTCCTGCTGCATAAGCCCCTCTTACTGTTGGAAAAACAAGTCCCTCGAATCGAACTGCTCTCCAAAAACAACAAATCAATCCATTTACTTAGTCAAAATGCTAAAGGCTACGCGGTATTCATGGAAATAAACCGCAGGGATGAAAAAACTCGCGAAATCAAAGAAATCAGAGCACAGTTTATCGATGTTGATCTTAATAAAATATCCGAACAATACCCAACCAAAGAACAATTAAAAGAACGAATCAAACAACTCAAATCAGACCCCTTGGAACGGATACAATCCATTGCAATCAAAAAAGGAAAACAAGGGCAATATCTGCTTAAAGCTCATCGCGCCGAAGATCGAGTTGCCCTTCTGAAAAAGAGCTTCCTGAAAAAACACTGGCACCAGATCAAGAATGCGATGATCGTTGAAACTAAGAATGGCTATCACATCTATTGGGTCATTCAAGGCGGCTCCGTAAATAAATTCGTTCCTATCCAAAAAGCGCTAGCCAGCAAATTTGGGTCAGACCCTATGATTACAAACTTAACGAGAGTCATGCGAATTCCTGGGTTTTACCATATGAAAAATCCGGATAAGCCCTACCTGGTCAAAGTCATCCATTCAGGAAGAAAGCAACCTTTTACGCAAGAGGAACTTATCCACACACTATTATTAAAACCATGAGCTATTGCAAAAAAGCACCCTCCACAGGTGCTTCTTTCTTTATATAGCAGGGAGCCGCGGTATCCCATTTGTAACAATTCGTTTCATGCTTCCGGTCTATAATCCGGCGGAGCCAGCAACCATCCTTTGCGCATCAGCATATCCTTAAACGTTATCGAAAAAATTAACTTTTTCATCTGAAACTTGGCAAACATCATGGCCACATCCGGCCGTACGGCTTCTGTTAACCCCCGACAAGCATAATTGATTCCCAGTACTAAATTGAAGCTAAGCAGATTCGCTATTTCCTCATCTGACAACTTCGAGCCCTCCGGAATATGTCGAAAATCGCCAACCGGTTTATCCGAAGACGCTGCTGGCACTGGGATACCTTCAACTTTTAAAAATTCGGTTAAATCCTCGAGTATCGGCCGATGCACATCATTAATGACCTCTCTCAGCTTCTCTTTCAGTTCAGGATCCTCAGCAATATTAAAAGATACCTGCTCACCGCGCATCGTTTGATCGGTTGCATTGAAATAAAACCAGAGATTCATAACTTCTCCTACATTTAAAGGAGGCTTTTCCCCATCCAGAAATGGCTTTATTGTATCGCCGAGTACCTCCAAGATATTCATATTTCCCAACTCCTTTTGCTAATAGCGTACCCATTGGCATTTATTTTATAAGGGTGATCATGGAAGCCCCTCATACATCCAGAATGCAAAAAGGAGCCTATCACTGAATTTCAGTGATAAAGCTCCTTATCGTTTTGCAAATCTCAGTCATGCATACTGCTCCTTGATTGGTTACTTCATCGCCTTCACAATGGCGTCCGTCCCATAAGTCCTACTAATCGGACCAAATCCGTAAGCAATCGATCCGTCGATTTTGTATACATGATTTTCCTTCACAGCCTTGAGCGTTTTCCAAACTTCACTTTTTTCCCATTCGTCTGCAAGAGCAGGCAGAGAGCTATCTCTGTAATTAAAGTAACCCAGGAAAATATGATCCGGATTGATCTGTACCAAACCTTCAAGCGTAAGCGCTGCGCCTTCCCCTCTCGCTTGCTCCGGTGCTTTTAAACCGAGCGGCTCATAATAATGACTGGCATATTGCGTACCTTGCAGCCACATCGTTTTCTCCCTCACCTGGAGATAAGCAACATTGCCTTGCACATCTTTCAGTTGGTCCTTCGCCTCTGCAAACTTGGCATTAAACTTATCGATAGCCTGCTTCGCTTTATCTTCCTGTCCGAGCATTTCACCGAACTTCGTCATGACTCCTGGCCAGTCATTCCAAACGTCCATCTTCGCTTCATCAATGAAAACGGTTGGCGCAATCTTTGACAATTGGTCCGCAACCTTCTGATTCGTATCCGTACCTGCGATGATGAGGTCAGGGCCATATTGCAGTAGTTTTTCAATATTGACTTCCGTATTCTCGCCGACAATCGTTACTTCCTTATACTTGCTCATATAAGGCTTGTACAACTCGCTGCCAAGCAGGGACTGCTTTTCCGTAAATGGAAGCGCAATGCCAATGGATGGGATATCAAAACTGAGTAGATCCTCGGTCAATCCCCAATGAACAAGCGCAACCTTTTCCGGTTTCTTCGCGATCGTCACTTGTTCGCCTTTGGCGCTGGTTATCGTTCTAGGAAAGCTTGCACTGGCTGTCGATGCACTAGCTGCAGGTGTCGCGGATGGGCTGCTGCTCTCCGTGTTAGATTTGGAACTGCTGGAGCATGCGCTGGCTAGTATAAGGAATACCATCATCACGCACGCTGTCAGAAGCGGCATAACTTGTTTTTTCATCATGATCTTCCTCTCGCGGAGCAAATAAATGATAACGATTATCATTATCGAATTTATCTTACCACTCAGATCCGCCCACGCAAATAGAGATTTTCCCGATACCCAGATGGATTTATTCCTCATTCACTCCGCTTCAGCGAGGTTGGCGACATGCCATAATGCTTTTTGAACAGCCTGCTAAAATAGTAAGCATCGGAGTACCCGACATTTCGGGCAATGTCCCGCACGGCAAAAGGCGTCGTCATCAGAAGCTCATAGGCAACCTTCATACGATATTCAATCAAGTAATGAATCGGCCCGATCCCTGTATATTTCTGAAATAGATGCGAAAAATATTTACCCTTTATCCCATGCTGCTCCGCCAAGCCTTCCAAAGTGAGCGGCTCCATGTAATGCTGCCGAATGTGCTCAATCGTCTGCTCCATCATCGAATGGCTCTCACTATTTTGCAAGTAGCGCTCGTACGTCAACGTCTTATTTACCAACTGGTAAAATAACGTTTTCTTCTCAAGCAGCTCAATATGCCCCAGCTCGGTGGAATACCGCCTCAATTGCTTCATCAGCTGCAGCAGCCCCGCATCCATGTCGATATGCAGCTGATGCACCTCCCTCACCAGATGAGCCTTGTCCATATTGGGAGCCACCGGCAGAAAATGAACCAAGAAATACTCAAACTCGGCAGAGTTTACGATGATCTCAAAGTGCCGGTTAAAACCGCCGATGATCGCCTTCCCCGGACTCATCAGATAGTTTACCCCATCGTATATAAAAGTGGCCTCACCCTTCAGCGCGATGAGCACCCCGCCTTTCGTTGTTGGCTGCGCCTTGTGGCCTTGATACATGCCATTCTTGAGGTTGGTTTGAAATACGCCGAATATGTCGATGGGCACCTGCAGAAAAAAGCCGGCCAACGCATCATATTGATTTTCCACAGAGATCCCCCCTATCTTGGACAGTTATTTCCTTATTGTAGTCTAGAAATGGGGTCGGCTCAATTTTTCATCTATAGCTCTTCAATACCTAAAATAGAATAATTTTCTATACTTATTTCAATACTGAAAAAGGAAATCAAAACTATAGGTAGAAACATGATAACAGGTATATAAAGTAAAAAACTGGGAGGAGAACAGAAATCATGGGTAGATTAGTTCATTTCGAAGTTCATGTAGATGACATGGAGCGTGCTAAGAAGTTTTACGGAGAAGTATTTGGATGGAAATTTGAAGATTGGAGCAGCTATGCCGGAATGCCTTATTTTGGAGCTGTGACAGGCGAAGCAAACGAGCTTGGCATTAATGGAGCTTTGGTTAAACGGCAAGGTGCTTCCCCAGAACCAGGCCAGGCTTTGAATGGCTATGCATGTACAATGGGCGTGGGCGATTACGATGCCACTGAAGCAAAAATCCTTAATAATGGAGGCAAGCTTGCATTGCCAAAATATGCTCTACCTGGAATGGCGTGGCAAGGGTATTATATAGATACAGAAGGAAATATTTTTGGTATTCATCAGCCTGATGAGAACGCAAAATAGATTTTTTTGAATATGTATTCAATATATCCATATAGGTGAGGGGAGTATTGAAATGTCCATCTAACTTACTATCGAAGCCCACTCACCGATGACTAACCTAGCGGTACATTTCAATGCCGTGCTCCCTACGCTCTCGCTACGGTCCGCGCTGGCGAACCTGCGAGGGGTTCTCCTCCTGCCTCACCTCCTAAATACAAAAGAAAAAGCACCCTCAACGGGTGCTTCTTTCTTTTGTATGGAGGTGAGGGGAGTATTGAAATGTCCATCTAACTTACTATCGAAGCCCACTCACCGGTGACCAACCTAGCGGTACATTTCAATGCCGTGCTCCCTACGCTCTCGCTCCGGTCCGCGCGGGCGAACCCGCGAGGGGTTCTCCTCCTGCCTCACCTCCTAAATACAAAAGAAAAAGCACCCTGAACGGGTGCTTCTTTCTTTTGTATGGAGGTGAGGGGAGTCGAACCCCTGTCCGAAAATATCGCCACACAGGCATCTACGGGTGTAGTCACAGTTTTGATGTCACCCGAGCAGCGCCCCGTAACCGGCTATGCGTTGGGTCAGCCTGATTGTCTTCCTACGTCCGACCCCAGGCGGAGACCAAACGTCGTATCCCACTATAGTTGAGCCCCTATCCCAGTCACATGGGCGATGCTGAGTAGAAGCACGCTAACAGGTTATTAAGCTGCTAAAGCGTAGTTGTTTTGTGTTTTGCCATTTAATAGGCTTTAGCGTTGTTATAGTGGACGCGTCCCCACTACCCGCAACCCGCGCTCGAACTATCCCCGTCGAATCCAAGAACACCCCCGGATTGCCTTCATTTCCGCCAATAGAGCGGAGAAGGTAAAAGACGAGCTGTTGGAGCGAAATTGCTTTTAAAAACTAAATCACTTGCTGTAGACCTAGTATATCACAAGCTGTACAAAAATGAACGCGCAGGTTTGTGGAAGTCTAGGTGCTGCTTACCAATACGGATTATCTAGCAATCTTCTGCTTCTCGCGCAGCGCACGTTGAATATCGCGTTGTGCATCCTTTTTCGCAGCCGATTCACGTTTGTCGTACTGTTTCTTTCCTTTACCGATACCGACTAGAAGCTTAGCGTATCCATTACGGATATAAACCTTCAACGGCACAAGTGTGTAACCCTCCTGCTTCGCTTGTCCCAACATCTTGGCGATTTGTGCCTTTTTCAAAAGCAGCTTCCGCGTCCGAGTAGGATCATCTGGGTTACTCCGGTTACCTTGATCAAAAGGGCTAATGTGCATATTATGAACAAAAGCTTCACCATTACGAATAGTCGAAAAGCTATCGCCAATGTTCGCTTTACCTGCCCGTAAGGATTTGATCTCCGTGCCGGTCAAGACAAGACCAGCTTCGTACGTTTCTTCAATAAAGTAATCGTGTGAAGCCTTTTTATTCTGGGCAAGTACCTTGCCATCTGCCTTCTTCGTTGCCACGTGAGATCCTCCTCCCGCATACTGATGACGCAGGTAAATAATGCTACAATGTGCATCCTATTGTAGCAAGATCAAGACCGAAAAGCAAGAAGCGGCGTTATCTCCGCCGCTTCTTGCTACCGCCACCGTCGCCATCACTCCGGCGACGACCACCCTTGGCGAGCGCGTTCACGCCGCTCGCCCAATCACTGCCGCCGCTGCTACGCTCTGCAGCGGAACCACCACCCGCTTGGGCTTCGCCCCCAAGCGCAATGCCTCCGCGGCCTCGCTTGCCTTCGCCGCGCCCAGAGCCGCTATCTGTCCGCCCTGCGCCGACAGATTCAAGTCTCGAGCTCAAGCTGCCGCCTTCGCTCAGCTTAGGACCACGCGCCTTCCCGCGACCACCGCCGGCTTTGCCGCGGTTTTCGCTCCACGGCGTGTTACCGCCCTTACCTTTGCGCGGCTTGCCTTGCCCTTGGCCTGCGCCTTCAGTACGTTCTTGACCTGTTCTCGTACGTCCTGCGCCTTCACCACGCTCTTGACCTGCTCTAGCACGTCCCTCAGCGCCATCACCACCACGAGGTGCTCTTCCTTCTTGCCCTTCAACACGGCCGCGCCCAGCCCCGCCTTCACTTCGGTCTTGACCTGCCCTTACACGCCTTGCGGCCCCGCTAGTTCCCTCTTGCCCTGCTCTCGCACGCCCTGCACCGTTAGCTCCGCCTTCACCGCGCTCTTGCCCGTCTCTAACACGCCTTGCTGCTCCACTAGTTCCCTCTTGACCCGCTCTCGCTCCAGCTCCACCTTCACGACCAGCACGGGCTCCATCAGTCGCACCAACAACACTACCATCACTACGTCTGCGCCCAGTGCTCTCACCCTGAGACTTAGCAAAGCCGCCTTTACCTTTGGTATAGCCGCCCTTACCCTTCTCCGGTTTGCCTTTACCGCCACGGAAGCCCTTAAACCCAGCAGATCCTTTGAACGGCTTGCCGCTTCCGCCACCTCGATTAAAGACACCCTCTTTGCGAGGCTTCATATCCAGCAATTCAAAATCAATCGTATGCTCCTCCATATTCACGCGAGCCACACGAACTTTAATTTCATCCCCGATCCGATAGATCTTGGACGTACGTTCCCCAACAAGAGCAAATTGTCTCTCATGGAAATTATAATAATCATCAGTTAGATCACTTAACCGGATCAAACCTTCTACTGTATTATCAAGTTCCACGAACATACCGAAGCCTGTCACGCTGGAAATAATACCCTCGAACTCTTCACCGACTTTATCAATCATATACTGGGCTTTTTTAAGTGCCTCTGTTTCACGCTCTGCATCTACAGCTACACGCTCGCGTTCCGATGATTGTTGCGCAATATCGCTCATGCGGGAAGCTAGATATTCATGACGAGTATCAGACAGAGTACCGCTTTCCAACACTTCGCGAATGACCCTATGAATGATCAGATCGGGATACCGACGAATCGGAGAGGTAAAGTGCGAATAGAATTCCGCCGCCAAACCAAAATGCCCCAAGCTCTGCGCATCATAACGAGCCTGCTTCATCGAGCGAAGCATGACTTTGCTAACGACAGTCTCCTCTGGTGTTCCCTTGATATCTTCCAATAAGCTCTGCAAAGCACGCGGATGTACGGAGTTACCCTTGCCTTTGACCGCATACCCGAAGTTCGTCACGAACTCCATGAAATTCATCAACTTCTCAGAATCAGGATCTTCATGGACACGATATAAGAATGGTACTTTCATCCACGAAAAATGTTCAGCAACTGTTTCATTCGCAGCAAGCATGAACTCTTCAATCATCATTTCCGCGACAGAGCGCTCTCTTTTAATGATATCGGTCGGTTTACCGTCCGCATCCACGATAATTTTAGACTCATCAAAGTCAAAATCAATCGCTCCGCGCTTCATCCGCCTGGAACGCAGTCTAGCTGCCAATTCTTCCATCCTTTTAAAATCTTCCATCAAATACGCATACCGCTCCACAAGCTCAGGCTCAGCCTCACCCGTCAGAAGCTTGCGCACATTGGTATATGTCATACGTTCACTAGTCTTAATTACACTTGTGAAAATCTCATGGTTTACGACTTTGAGGTTCTCATCGAATTCCATCTCGCAAGACATCGTTAAGCGGTCTACTTTCGGGTTAAGCGAACAAATCCCGTTCGACAGTCGGTGTGGCAGCATCGGAATGACGCGATCCGTTAAATACACGGAACATCCGCGGTTATAGGCTTCAATATCCAGAGCGGTGCCTTCACGCACATAGTAGCTCACATCAGCGATATGAACGCCTAAGCGGAAGTTGCCATTTTCCAATAACTCCACATTAACCGCATCGTCCAAATCCTTGGCATCTTCACCATCAATGGTAACAATCCGTTTCGACCTGAGATCGCGGCGCCCTTGGCCAATAATCTCTTCCTCCGTAATCGAATCCGGTGCAGCCTCTGCTTCTTCCAATACGTCCTCTTTGAAAGCCTCAGGCAACTGGAACTTGCGCACAATCCCCAGAATATCAACACCTGGATCATCCTTATGACCAAGCACTTCAATAACTTCTCCTTCAGCCGCAGAGCGCCCTTCTGGATAGCTCACGATCTTTACAACAACCTTCTGCCCAGTGACAGCGCCATTAAAAGCATGCTGAGGAATGAAAATATCTCTCGTAACACGCTTATCATCAGCAATAACGAAGGCATACGTATCCTGTCCCTGAAAAATCCCTACGATCTGCGTATTAGCACGCTTAATCACACGCACGACTTCGCCTTCCAAGCGACCCCCGCCTTGGCTTCTGGATGTCACTTTCACGAAAACGATGTCACCGTTCATAGCGGTATTCAAATCATGTGCATTAATATAAACATCCGGGTGCTCCCGGTCTTCCGGAATTAAGAATGCGAAACCTTTGGCATGCGCTTGCAGTCTTCCCCTTACTAGGTTCATGCGTTCTGGCACGCCATAACGGTCATTCCCGCCTCGGACCACGTGACCGCTTTCCTCTAATTGATTCAATAATTTAATAAAATCCTTGAACTCTTCCGCGCCTGCAATCTGGAAATGCTTTTCGAGCTCTTTATAGGACATAGGCTTATAAGCCTCATCTTGCATCAAACTAATAATATCTTGATTTGTTATCATATAACCTCTTCACCTTCTTGTTGTTGTTGAGCATCGTTCCTACGTCACCGTACTCGTTCCTTTACTCCATAGTATGCCACTTGTAGAGAAAGGATAAACGCTGCAATATCGGCATAAACAAGCTCTCTCTCCTGATCCAGCAGCAAACCGTGCGATGACTTCGCATAATAGCGAAGCTCTTTACTTTTGGAGCGAATACGTTCATATAAAAACGCTGCGCTTCCCTGATGGACGACACCATCCTTGCCCCCCTGCCCGATCCATATCGGCGCTTCCACTTGAGGCAGCAAACTTTTCACATGTTTTAAAAGCTTTCGCAAACTAACGACGCAGCGAATCGGCGTTTTGGTATATGCACATGACTCATCTAATAGCGTGGAGAATGTTTTGGGCTTCTTATTTATGTATTTGATAAAATACTGCATAATGACCGCCAGCGCAGATTTTCTTGACGTAAGGAAAATCGGAGTAGCCAGTGAAACCACACCCGCTACTTGACGTTCGACAGCCAATTTAAGGGCCAAGAGACCACCCATCGAATGTCCCATCACGACGACATTTTTGCATTTCGCCGCTAGCGCGTCGTAATTCTCCAGCACATGCCCATACCAATCCGTCCATCCGGTTCGTAACATATCTTCCGGTGACGTTCCATGTCCGGGAAGCCTCACTGCCTGGATGGTGTAGCCCTCATCCCGCAGTTCATACCCAATCCGCCGAAATTCGGAGGGGGATCCCGTGAACCCGTGAATCATTAATATGCCTGTCGTCTGCTTCGTACCCTTGCCTGTCCAGAAAAAAGGCTCGGTCGATTTGTAAACTTTGCTCTCGATGGTAAACATCTCCTACCTATAACCCGTTTAAAATGAAAAAACAGCAGGAGTAGATTTCCCCTGCTGTTATCGTTTTATGTGTGTTAGGCCTTCACTACGTATGCTACGACAATGGAAAGAATGAAAAATGCAGCAGCAAGCCCCATCGTGAAACGGGACAAGAAAAGTTCCAAACCGCGTGCTTTTTGTTTACCAAATAAGTGCTCCGCACCACCGGAAATGGCACCAGACAACCCTGCGCTCTTACCTTTTTGAAGAAGAACAATCGCAATTAATCCGACCGAAGCTATGATCAACAAAATTTTCATAAAGATTAACATGTTTATTAGCACCCCAATTGCCTGTACTTTTGCTTATATAACTAGCATGAGTATTTTAACACAGTTCGTCCTAGAATACAATAAAAGAGGTTTTTGGACGTTTTCTTACGTTTTAGTCACGATAGGAATACGCGGATGACTGCCGATTGGCGCTTCTTGGCCGCTTGTTTCGCCCTAGAAAAGCCTGCACGGCTCGCTTCGCGCACCATAACGCAAAGAGCGTAAAGATAATCGCCCATACCATCGTCGGAACCCCCGTATGAAGCGCCAAATTCGTGGCATCTCCAGCTTGGCGCGTATTTCTCGATGCGGCCTGGATCAAATAAATAGGTCCGAATACCGACTCCTCCAAGCATAAAAAAGCGAGCAGCAAGTAATAGAAGTTGCGCAGCCATTTCAGAGGAATAGCCATCATGATAATCGTCAAGGCAATAAAGCCGATTAAGAACATGATGCCGAAGCCATTGCGAACGAATAAGAGCAAGGAGATGGTGGATATCGCAATCATGACCAGAAAACCGATCTGCTGCTTCCCTCTAGCAAAGGCTGAGAACAGGAACCACGCAAATACGGAAGCTGTCGTATACCCCGCCAAAGCTACAGGAATGATCGACCACGATCTAGCCTGAGAAATCGCCGAAAGTGTGACACCGCTATGATTGGCGTACAGCTCGATGCGCTGCACTTGACCAGACAGCGCTAGTGTCACCACCGCGTGCCCAAACTCATGAACCATAGTATCCAGGTTACGAAAAAAAGAAGAGGGGATCCAATGCGTGAGCAATGCGGAACCTATCAGAAATAAAATAGTCTTCACCCAATTGCTCATTACAATGACCCCCTCGGTCGCTTAGGCTGCAGATGACAGAAGTCATCGTCAGCCTCTGCTGTTATTTAGTTATTTACTACGAACCAACTTATTTAAAGTTTCTCAAGTTGTAAAAAGCTTTTTTGCCTGCATATTGAGCTACGCTGAACAACTCGTCTTCGATACGAAGAAGTTGGTTGTACTTCGCAACGCGGTCTGTACGGGAAGGAGCACCTGTTTTGATTTGACCAGCGTTTGTAGCTACTGCGATATCAGCGATTGTGCTGTCTTCGCTTTCGCCGGAACGGTGGGAAATAACGGCTGTGTAACCAGCGCGTTTTGCCATTTCGATCGCATCAAAAGTCTCAGTAAGCGTACCGATTTGGTTCACTTTTACCAAGATGGAGTTACCGATGTTTTGCTCGATACCTGTGGAAAGACGCTCCGTGTTCGTAACGAACAGATCGTCACCAACGAGTTGAACTTTGTTACCCAATTTCTCAGTAAGCAATTTCCAACCTTCCCAGTCATCTTCGGAACAACCGTCTTCAACCGTGATGATTGGGTATTTATCAACCCAAGCTGCAAGGAAGTCAACCCACTCAGCGGATGTGAAGGATTTGCCTTCGCCTTCAAGTACGTATTTACCGTCTTTGAAGAACTCAGTGGAAGCAACGTCCATACCCAAGAATACGTCAACACCTGGTTTGTAACCAGCTTTTTCAATCGCTGTAAGGATTGTTGTGATCGCTTCTTCGTTGGATGTGAAGTTAGGAGCGAATCCGCCTTCGTCGCCAACAGCTGTGTTAAGGCCTTTGTCTTTCAATACGGATTTCAAGCTATGGAAAATCTCCGCGCCAATGCGAAGAGCTTCTTTGAAAGTAGGAGCGCCAACAGGCAGAACCATGAACTCTTGAACGTCAACGTTGTTATCGGCATGAGCACCACCGTTGATGATGTTCATCATTGGAACTGGAAGTGTTTTGGCGTTGAATCCACCAAGGTATGTGTACAAAGGAACATCCAATGCGTCAGCAGCAGCGCGAGCTACAGCCATGGAAACAGCTAGGATTGCGTTTGCGCCTAATTTTGCTTTGTTCGGCGTACCGTCTAGCTCGATCATTTTCGTGTCAATGCCAACTTGATCAAGTGCATCCAAACCAATGATTTCAGGAGCGATGATTTCGTTTACGTTCTCAACGGCTTTCAGAACGCCTTTACCAAGGTAACGGCCTTTGTCACCATCACGAAGCTCAACAGCCTCGTATGCGCCTGTGGATGCACCTGATGGAACGATAGCGCGGCCGAAAGCGCCGGACTCTAGATATACTTCAACTTCAACCGTTGGGTTACCGCGGGAATCCAATACTTCACGTGCATAAACATCAGAAATAATAGTCATTGTAGAAAACACTCCTTTTATATAATTAATTTGGTTGCTATTTCTTAAGGATCGTTGTCCCGGTCATTTGCTCCGGTTGTTTAACCTCTAAGAAGTCAAGCAGTGTTGGGGCAATATCTGCCAAAATTCCGCCGTCTCTTAGTGTAACAGATTTGTCCGTAACAATAAAAGGGACCGGATTCGTTGTATGTGCCGTGTTGCGTGAGCCGTCTGCATTCGTAACGACATCCGCATTCCCGTGATCGGCTGTGATGCAGACAACCCCGCCTTTGGCGAGAACAGCTTCCACCACTTTGCCCAGACACTCGTCTGTCGCTTCGATCGCTTTCACCGTTGGCTCCAGCAAACCGGAGTGGCCAACCATGTCAGGGTTTGCGAAGTTAAGGATGATCGCATCATGACGTTCTGCTTCGATCTCTTTCACTACCGCATCAGCCAGCTCGTAAGCGCTCATCTCTGGCTGAAGGTCATATGTAGCAACCTTCGGCGAAGGAATAAGTAAACGAGTTTCGCCCGGCAGTTCCGCGTCGCGGCCGCCGCTGAAGAAGAACGTTACGTGCGGATATTTCTCAGTTTCCGCTGCACGAAGCTGCTTCAGACCGTTCTGAGCCAGCACCTCGCCAAGCGTGTTGTCGAGATCCTTCGGTTTGTAAGCTACGAAACCGTCTACAGACTCGCTGAACAATGTCAGACAGACGTAGTACAAGTTCTTAGCCACTTTAGGACCACGGTCAAAGCCACGGAAGTCTTCATTCGTGAAGACTTGAGAAAGCTGAATCGCACGGTCCGGACGGAAGTTGAAGAAGATAACCGCATCGCCGGATTCAACAAGACCTACCGGTTTGCTATCCTCACCAACGATAACCGTTGGCATAACGAACTCGTCGAAGATGGACTTTTCGTAGGATTCAACAATAGCTTTCATCGGGTCGGTGTATGCTGGACCTTCACCGTAAACCATGGCGCGGTAGGATTTCTCCGTACGCTCCCAACGCTTATCGCGATCCATGGCATAATAGCGTCCTTGAACGGTTGCAATTTTGCCTACGCCGACCTCATTAATTTTTTGCAGCAGACTTGCCATGTAGCTTTTCGCGGAATCCGGAGCCACGTCGCGGCCGTCGAGGAATGCATGAATGTACACTTCATGGAACTCTTCCTTCTTAGCTAGGTCAAGCAAAGCGAACAAATGCTGAATGTGACTGTGCACGCCACCATCGGAAAGCAGCCCGTATAGGTGCAACTTCTTCCCGTTTGCTTTCGCATGACGAACAGCGCCGAGAATCGTTTCATTGTCGTAGAATTCACCGTCACGAATCGATTTGGAAATCCGCGTCAGATCCTGATAAACGATACGGCCCGCGCCGATATTCAGGTGTCCTACTTCAGAATTCCCCATCTGGCCTTCAGGCAAACCTACCGCTTCACCGCATGCTGTTAACGTTGTATGTGGATAACTTGACCAGTAACGGTCATAGTTAGGCTTTTTGGCATGAGCAACGGCATTCCCCTGCTCTTCCGAACGAAGTCCGAAGCCATCGAGAATGATGAGTGCTACCGGTTTCGGTCTGGACATATTACTTCGCCCCCTGGACGAGTTGGATGTAGGAAGCAGACTCTAGGCTTGCTCCACCAACAAGTGCACCATCGATATCAGGTTGTGCCATGTATTCAGCAATGTTGTTAGGCTTCACGCTGCCGCCGTATTGGATACGAACCGCATCTGCTACGGAAGCGCCGTATAGACCGCTCACAAGCTCACGGATATAGCCGATAACGTCTTGTGCGTCAGCTGCTGTAGAGGACTTGCCAGTTCCGATAGCCCAGATTGGCTCGTAAGCGATAACTACTTGTGCCGCTTGCTCTGCACTAAGACCAGCAAAAGCTGCTTCTGTTTGTACTTTGCAAACATCTTTCGTTTGACCCGCTTCACGCTCTTCCAACTTCTCGCCTACGCAAAGGATTGGCTTCAAGCCGTGTTTGAAAGCCGCAACGACTTTCTTGTTCACGATTTCATCGGACTCAGCGAAATAAGCTCTACGCTCGGAGTGACCGATAATGACATACTCTACGCCAAGATCTTTCAGCATAACGCCGGAGATTTCGCCAGTGAATGCGCCATTGTCTTCAAAATGCAGGTTTTGTGCGCCTACATGCACGTCTGTGCCTTTTACAGCTTCAACTAGTGCCGGCAGGTTTGTGAAAGGAGAACAAATTACGCTTTCTACGCCTTGGGTGGTGCTGCCTTTTACTTCGTTCACGAAGCTAACAGCTTCGGAAACAGTTTTGAACATTTTCCAGTTACCCGCGATAATCGGTTTTCTGCTCATTCGGATATGCTCTCCTTTAAAAATAAATTATTTATCGTTCAAGGCTACAACGCCTGGCAATGCTTTACCTTCCATGAACTCCAAGGAAGCTCCGCCGCCCGTGGACATGTGGTTCATTTGCTCAGCCAAGTGGAATTTCTCTGTTGCTGCAGCAGAGTCGCCGCCGCCGATTACCGTGTACCCTTCTGTTGTTGCACAAGCTTGTGCTACAGCACGTGTACCATGAGAGAAAGGCTCGATTTCAAATACGCCCATCGGTCCGTTCCAAACAACCAGTTTGGATTTCGCGATAACGTCTGCATAAAGTTCACGCGTTTTAGGTCCGATGTCAATGCCTTCCCAATCTGCTGGAATGCTGTCAATATCAACGATACGCGTGTTCGCGTCTGCGCTGAATTTATCCGTAACAACGATATCTACCGGAAGCAGGAAGTTAACACCTTTTTCTTTGGCTTTCGCAATAAAGCTAAGCGCCAAATCAAGCTTCGAATTGTCAAGAAGCGATTTACCGATTTCATAGCCTTGTGCTTTCAAGAAAGTATAGGACAGACCGCCGCCAATCAAGACGTTGTCTGCAATGTTCAGGAGGTTTTCAATCACAGCGATTTTGTCTTTTACTTTGGATCCGCCGACGATCGCAGTGAAAGGACGCTCAGGATTGTTCAGCGCTTTGCCTAGAACATCAAGCTCTTTCTCCATCAAAAGACCGGAAACAGCCGGGATGTAAGCTGCGATGCCTGAAGTGGAAGCATGTGCACGGTGAGCAGCACCGAATGCATCATTCACGAACAGATCAGCTAGATCAGCGAAAGCTTTTGCCAATTCAGGATCATTTTTCTCTTCACCTTCGTTGAAACGAACGTTTTCAAGCAAGAGAACGTCGCCATTTTCAAGCGCATCCACTTGTGCTTTCACGATTTCTCCAACGGATTGATCCGCTTTGATCACGTTTTGACCAAGAAGCTCAGCCAATTTTGCAGCAACTGGTGTTAAACGAAGCTCTTCAACCACTTGTCCGTTTGGACGACCAAAGTGCGCAGCAAGAATGACTTTAGCGCCTTGCTCTACCAAGAATTTAATCGTAGGGAGCGTTTCTCTGATTCGTGTATCGTCAGTGATTTGACCATTCTCTACAGGTACATTGAAATCAACGCGGACGAATACTCTTTTACCAGCTACTTCAACATCGCGAACACTTTTCTTACTCATAAGTTAAAGCCTCCTGAACGTGTATGGTTTACTTCGTACTTCCTGCTTCCGATCAACCCTATATAGGCAACAATCGCACATAAAGAGGAGAATCGCTTCTCCTCTTCATGTGGTTGTTAGTGTGTGTTTTATGAAATTACAGACCTTTTTTTGCGATAAAAGCAGCCAAGTCAACTACACGGTTGGAGTAACCCCACTCGTTGTCGTACCAGGAAACTACTTTCAACATGTTGTCGCCAACTACCATTGTGGACAAAGCATCGATTGTGGAAGACGCTGGGTCACCATTGAAGTCGCTGGATACAAGCGGCTCTTCGGAGTAGTTCAGAATGCCTTTAAGAGGGCCTTCGGAAGCTTGTTTCAGAGCTGTGTTAACTTCGTCAACAGTTACGTTAACTTTAAGTTCAACAACCAAGTCAGTTACGGATACGTTAGGTGTGGGAACACGCATAGCCATACCGTTCAATTTGCCTTTAAGTTCTGGAAGAACCAGACCGATTGCTTTTGCTGCGCCAGTGCTGGAAGGAATGATGTTCTCAGCTGCTGCACGAGCACGACGAAGGTCTTTATGAGGAACGTCAAGCACGGATTGGTCATTTGTGTAAGAGTGAACTGTCGTCATCATACCTTTTACGATTCCGAAGCTATCGTTGATAACTTTCGCGAAAGGAGCCAAGCAGT
This sequence comes from Paenibacillus sp. J22R67, assembly GCF_059692175.1. Lineage (NCBI taxonomy): Bacteria > Bacillati > Bacillota > Bacilli > Caryophanales > Paenibacillaceae > Paenibacillus > Paenibacillus sp. J22R67. The sequence goes on from NZ_JCAUAX010000010.1 coordinate 254,836, forward strand.
TTGTTGTACAAGATGCGTTGGAGATGATTGTGTGAGCTGCTGGATCGTATTTGTCTTCGTTAACACCAAGTACGATTGTGATATCTTCGTCGGATGCAGGAGCGGAAATGATAACTTTCTTAGCTCCGCCTTTCAAGTGAAGGGATGCTTTGTCTTTCGCTGTGAAGATACCAGTGGATTCAACAACGATTTCAGCGCCTACGGATGCCCATGGCAGGTTCCCAGGGTCACGCTCAGCAAAAACTTTGATGGAACGACCGTTAACGATCAATTCGCCTTCGCCAGCTTCAACTGTTGCGTCTAGTTTACCGTGAGTTGTGTCATATTTAAGCAAATGTGCCAGTGTTTTAACGTCAGTCAAATCATTTACTGCCACGATTTGTACTTCTGTGCTGTTCAAAGCTGCACGAAACACGTTACGACCAATACGTCCGAAACCGTTAATACCTACTTTTACCATAGCGAATTCCTCCTAAGATTAAAAAAGATTTATTTATTTCAAAACGCAGCTGGTACAAGCCCACGTTATGATGTCTCATTTATACATGTTTCATAATTTCAATTGCCGCCGCTTCATCCGTTACCAGCACATCTTCTTGCCCATGCCTTAGAACGGAAGCGATCGCTTCACCCTTGCTTTTACCGCCTGCTACGCCAATCACGACCTCTGTCCGCTGCAGATCCTCCAGACGAAGCCCGACTGTAGGCATCTTGTGCACGACATTTCCTTGGCGGTCAAAATAGTACCCGAATGCTTCTGCCAGAGCGCCATCGCCTTGCAAGCTGCGAGTCGTTTCGGCATCTACCTTACGCCTTCGAGCCATGACCATAGCATCTCCGATACCATGAACAACGATGCGACAACTGCGAACAGCGTCAACAACTTCCTGAATCTGTGGATCTTGGATAAGGGTCTGGTACGCTTCCTCGCCTAAGTGATCCGGCACATGAAGCAGTCTGTATTTCCCGCCTGTCTTCTTGGCCATAATAGATGCGATCGTATTTGCCTGCATATCCACGCTTTCGCCAAGTCCACCGCGAGCCGGTACGAACCAGTTGCCTTTCATGGAAGAGGAAATCGTCAGGTTATTCGCAATCTGCGCCATTGTTGAGCCGCCGGTTACTGCAATAATGTCGCCTTTGGCTACATATTTGCGCAGTGCCGCTGCTCCAGCGCGTCCAAGCTCCTTCTTCGTAAAGACCGAAGTGTCCGTGTCGCCAGGGACTACAATGACTTGTGAGAGACCGTACGCTTTCGCGATGCTTTCTTCCAAATCCGTCAATCCAAAAGCGATCTTGATGATCGGCAGCATATCTTCGAGCAGTTGACGACCGGATTCACTGATCTTCATCCCCGAGGCATCCGATTCCAAAAGCCCATGCTCCTTAAGGAAGTCGACTTCTCCGCGGAGCACCCGCTCCGTCATATCGAGCGAAGAAGCTAGCGTTCTGCGTCCGACAACACCAGAGATTAAGATATGATGCAGAATCGAGTACCTCTTCTTCATGATGTCCATGAGATCCGGCAAGAGCTTTTTCTGAATGTCTAGAATTTCTCTCATATAACGACGTTCGACGCTCCTGATCCAGTGATGGACGTTTTGTGTCCCGGGTATGCGTTTTGCGTCCCACCCGGGTGAAAAAAAATGGCCTTACACGCTTATTATAACCAATATCACTTTAACATTCAACAATTGTTCAAACAATTTCAACAAAATGTGCTGTAAGGGCTTACGGTATTGCTTTTTGTGCAGAGGTGACATATAATAACCCTTGCTTCGCTTTTTTGAAACATGCGCCCGTGGTCCAATGGATATGACGTAGGCCTCCGAAGCCTGAGATAAAGGTTCGATTCCTTTCGGGCGCGTAAACAACGTGAATACTAGAGAAATATCAGAGAAATCAGTCAGCCGACTGATTTTTTTTAATGTTAGTTTGACCTTCCTTGACCTTCGAAGGTTTTTTCGTTATCATACTTGTAGATACTGTAAATAGTATGTACACGGGAGATCAATTTCATAACTCATAGCATGACATTGGCCCCAGGCATCAATCTTTTAAACCATCTACCCACCCCAAGGAGGTCATTCTCATGAGTTTTATCCCTATGGTCGTCGAACAGGACGCACGCGGTGAAAGAGGATATGACATCTACTCTCGCTTGCTGAAAGACCGCATTATTTTCTTAGGCACGGGTGTCAACGATGTTGTGGCAAACTCCATCATTGCTCAGTTACTTTTCTTGGCCGCACAAGATCCTGATAAAGATATCTCGCTATACATTAACAGCCCTGGCGGTTCCATCACAGCCGGTATGGCGATCTTCGACACGATGCAGTTCATCAAGCCGGATGTCTCCACGATCTGCGTAGGTATGGCTGCTTCGATGGGCGCTTTCCTTCTCACAGCTGGCGCCAAAGGCAAGCGTTACGCGCTTCCGAACAGCGAAGTCATGATTCACCAACCGCTTGGCGGCGCTGAAGGTCAAGCCTCCGACATCGAAATTCGCGCGAAGCGTATTTTGAAAATGAGAGACAACCTGAACAAAATCCTTGCAGAGCGCACAGGACAAACGTTCGAGCGCATCGAAAAAGATACAGACCGCGATAATTTCATGAGTGCTGCAGAAGCAGCCGAGTACGGACTCATCGATAAAGTGATCGAGCGCGTATAAGAACACAAAACCAACTTGCTTGACTGCTCTTCTGAGCGGTCAAGCGGCTGGTTTTTTTGTTTCTAGGCTGGCTTAATCTGATGTAACGATGAGAAACATCGTTACTGCGGGCAGCTAGCACGACCGGGCCGCCGCAGCGATGTAAAACATCGTTGCAAGCCACTCTGCGAGTGTTAACCAGGCATTTCCTCTTCTGTAACGATGCAAAACATCGTTACGGCAAGCAGCTAGCTCGGCCGGGCCACCGCAGCGATGTAAAACATCGTTGCAAGCCTTCGCCGTCAGGCAAAAAAAAGCCCCAGAGACTCCCATCTGCCCGAAAATCTTCCGATTTCCAAGCGATAGGGCCTCCAGGGCTCTTAATGATCATTTACTTTTTCTCATCCAATGGATAGAAAATAAGGTCAATCGGGAACGCTGAGCCAGCCGGAGGCGTGAACTCAATGTCGAGCGCGTCTTCCTTACCTGTCGTACGAGCCAGCACTTCCATGCCGTCAAACGCCGTAATGACACCGGAATTCGGAACCGGAATAATCTCGCCGTTAATTTTGAACGGCCCTTTGAACACGCCGCCTCTTGCCATAATCATAACGGCCATTTTGCGCGGCTTATCCGAATGGATTTTATAAACCACACCATAGTTTCCGCCGTTCTCTACATTCTGCTTGCGCATCACGTCATAACCTTTGACGAATGGGTCGGTCTTATTATCGCCTATCGTCAGCACAGACGTCTTGGCAAAGCTCGCCGCATCAATATCCCACTTGATCTCCGATACCGGGAAAGTTCCCCTCACATGACCATTAAAGGCCAACAAAGGAAGCTCCTTCACCGTATTCGACGTTAATCTTTGGTCTGTAACCGCGAAAGACAATTGCAACTCGCCATCTGTTTCAACATCATAGAACAAGTTCACGCCTTGCCCTGGGTAAAAGTCTGGAAGTTTCGCATACACATATGTCTCATGCGGAGCAACCGTCATTTGATCTGTATACACATTGTTCAACAGGAAGTCTACGGAGGCCTCACTGCCAATCAAATTAGCATAAACGGAAGGGTAAACCTCCCCTTTATTCGTCGTCTTGATTGTCACCGGTTTATCTGTATTATTCGTGGCGAAGATCGCCATCGTCATAATTTGCTTCGTCCCGTTAATATGGTCAGCATACAATCGAGCTTTCCCATTGATTTTATCTTGATACAGAATCCCTTTTTCCGTGAACTCTTCGGGACTATCGCTTACTAGCAATGTGCGGTCAGTAACTTCTGTTACTTTCTTTGGAAGGAGCGGCAAATCGTTGAAATGGGACCAAATGGTTCCCCAGTCCGACTTGATGAAGCTGCCCACCGGAGCTGTATAAATCGGATATTCCACTTGACTCAAATAAGGTACATCCTCAACCGTTACATAACTTTGGAATAATTTACTTACGTGTCCATGGCCATCCTTCACGGTCAAAGTAACCGGATATTTGCCTGGTTTGAAGAACGCTTCCTCTTTGCCAACCCAATCATAGGATGCAATACCTTCCGCATCGGGATCGTAGCTCAAGTCCAGATACTTCACAGGCTCTCCAAGACGGTACGCAGGCTTCGCAGTTGCAAACTTAGCTACTGGTCTGGAATTACTATCTTGATCAACGTAGATACCCTCAGGCGTCTTAAAATGGACAATCTCTACGCGACGCAGTTCATTGTTGTACGTATACTTTGCGCCCATGTAATCCGCAAGCCATGTCAGCTTAACCAGAAGCTTCCCGTTCACAATCGCAGCAACCGAGTTAAAAGGCGTGTCCACGCCATTGTTTGTCACTGTCTTATGGTCGGCATCCAGCACGATATTGTATCCCGGAGGTGTCATTTGAATCGTCCGGGAATCATTATTCCACTCTACCTTGAACCCCATGGTATCGCCCAAGAATTTGGCAGGAACGTACGTGCTACCGTTAATAATGGTAGATGGGGATTCCAAATGAATCTGATCCTCATTCACGAAAGCTTCTGCCTTATCGATATAAAGTAAAATAAATGACGAACTCGCCGATACGGCATGCGCTGCTGGTGCTGAAATCGCACTAGCCAGAAACACTAGAAAAGCGAGCATAACAGTAATTTCTTTCCTTAAAGCATTCCATTTCATTCTCTCTCTAACTCCTTTTGCCTTAGTATGCGAGGTATGCGAGATAGAGGGCAAAGCAAATAGCCCTTTCCTTCATTGACCACGTTCATTAGACGCTGCCAAGAGAAAAAGGTTGCTAATTCCTCTGAAAGTTAACAAGATAGACACTTATTAACCGTAACTGCCTGAGCAGCGGTTAATTGCAAAAAAGCCTCCTCGAAAGGAAGCTTTTGAAGGATTATTGGTTTTCCAATTCTTCCTTGCTAACTAACGTGACTAAAGCGTTTACAGCCTGCTCTGCATCCGAACCTTCTGCACTTATGAAGACTTCGGTCCCTGTGCTGATCGCGAGACTCATAATTCCCATGATGCTCTTGGCATTCACTTTCTTCTCATCTTTCTCAACAAAAATCTCAGATGAAAACTTATTCGCCTCTTGAACAAACAATGCCGCAGGTCTGGCATGAAGTCCTGTTCTCAACTTCACAACGACTGGACGTCTGGACATGGAACTAATTCCCCCTAGTGTGGCGCTTATATGAATTACTACTGATAACAGTGCTATTCCTTATGTTATAACATTATACCATTTTTCCCTCAAGTACACTAGAAAAAATGAGAAAAACTTATTTACATCGTGTTCAATCCCATAAAAGCTAGGAATTTCGCTGTTTTTCAGCCAATTCGTCTATTTTTCGCAGACGATGATTGACACCGGATTTACTGACATTGCCCTTGAGCATATCGCCAACTTCCTTGAGATTCAGATCAGGATGCTGAAGTCTAATTTCGGCAACCTCTCTCAGCTTCTCAGGCAAACTGTCAAGTCCAACCTCTCTTTGCAAAAGACGGATGTTCTCAATCTGTCTTACCGCAGCTCCGATCGTCTTGTTCAGATTCGCTGTTTCACAATTGACAATCCGATTCACCGAGTTCCGCATATCCTTCATGATCCGGACATCCTCAAAGCGCAGTAACGCTTGATGAGCCCCAATGATGCTAAGAAACTCAATGATCTTCTCACCTTCTTTGATATACAGCACGAATCCTTTCTTACGCTCGATAAAGCGGGCATTCAAGTCGAATTTGTTAGCGAGATTCGCCAGCGCCTTACAATGCTCCTCATAAATCGAGGCAATTTCAAGATGATAGGAAGATCCCTCGGGATTATTCACCGAGCCGCCAGCCATGAAAGCCCCGCGGAGATAAGCGCGTTTGCAGCAGTTGCCCTTAATAATCTCTTTGTTGATTCCTGTCGTAAAGATAAACCCTTCAGAAACGATTTTCAGATCACTGAGCAGCTCTTGCACTTGACCAGGTACTCTAACAATATATACATTATTCTTCTTCAAACGCATTTTCTTGCGCACGAGCAGTTCTGTGTGCAGTTTGTACGTCTTCTTGATGAGCGAGTATATACGTCTGGCGATAGCAGCGTTTTCGGTGGAAATATCGAGAACAACGCGTTGGTTCGTTAACTGAACCGATCCATTCATGCGAATTAAAGCAGATAACTCCGCTTTTTCACAACACGCTTCCGCTTCGGTTATTAAGGTCAATTCTTTTTTGGTTGTTGCCGCAAAGGACATGAGACTCACTTCTTCCTTGACATCCAGCTTTCGACAAGCTGATAAATATGGTCACTCAATTTCTCAGCGTCATGACGAAGGTACGTGCGGAATAGCACAAGTCGGTCAGCAATGACCTGATACCCTCTTTTCGTGACTTCATCCAAATCCAAGTGAACCGCTTTCGAACCTTTTTCGGCATATCTCGCCTGAACTTGCGGTGGAATTTCGCCATTGTTTACGATCACATAATCAAATAGGTGCTGCTTGAGATGATCATACACCGCATCAAGGTGATCACTGACCGAATAGTCGTCGGTTTCCCCGGGCTGCGTCATAACATTGCAAATGAACATTTTGACGGCTTTCGATTTGGCAATTTCCTCGGCAATACCGGGAACAAGCAGATTCGGCAGCAAGCTGGTGTATAAACTGCCTGGACCGCAAAGAATCGCATCCGCATCGCGTATAGCAAGAATTGCGTCCGCAAGCGGCGTCACGTTAGCGGGTTCTATGAACACGCGCTTAATGCGTCCTTCCGCTTTTGGAATTTTGGATTCCCCTATGACTAAAGTACCATCTTCCATTATCGCTTTCAACACGATAGCTTGGTTGGAAGCCGGAATAACCCGCCCCCGAACCGCGAATACTCGGTTCATCTCTTGCACGGCCGTTACAAAATCACCGGTAATGTCAGTGAGAGCCGCTAATATTAGATTTCCCAGACTGTGTCCAGCTAAACCTGTCCCCACCTGAAATCGATACTGCAGCATTAACGACAGCAGCGGCTCGACATCAGCAAGTGAGGTCAGTACATTTCGAATGTCACCCGGAGGGGGCATCTGCATCTCATTGCGGAGAATGCCAGAGCTTCCTCCGTCGTCAGCTACCGTTACGATAGCTGTAATATCAACTGGCTTTTCCTTCAAACCTCTAAGCATTACTGAAAGACCTGTGCCGCCGCCGATTACGACTATTCTGGGAGTGCGCTGTGATTTCTCATGTTTCATCCTTCATTCACCCTCTTAATCGTTAGGACGCTTATACCCGGTCCCGCTCGGCATCTCGATGACTCAAACGCACAGCTTCCGTTTCACTGTTCCCCAGAACTTTGCCCAGGTATTCGGTAATGGCTACGGAACGATGTTTTCCTCCTGTACAGCCAATCCCTACAACGACCTGACTTTTGCCTTCCTTCTTGTACTGAGGCATTAAGAAGTTCAGCATATCGAGCAGTTTCGTTAGGAACTCTTGCGTCTCGGTCCATTTCATCACGTAGTCGTACACATCGGGGTCTTGACCTGTCTGCGGGCGAAGCTGTTCCACATAGTGGGGATTCGGCAAGAAGCGAACATCGAAGATTAAATCTGCATCAATTGGTACACCATACTTAAATCCGAAAGAGATTACATTTATAGATATGCGATTGGTTTCCAAATTGGTAAACCGGGAAATAATTCTTTCTTTGAGCTGCACTGGCTTTAACGTACTAGTGTCAATAACCTGAGTAGCAAGACCCTTTAGCTCCTCAAGCAGCTTGCGTTCAAGCCCAATGCCTTCAAGTGGAGCACCTTCAGGCGCAAGCGGATGACGACGCCGGCTTTCTTTGTAACGTTGAACAAGTGTCGCATCGGTAGCATCTAAGAAAAGAATTTCATAACTTAACGTGTAATTCTCATGGATATATCGAAGCGACTCCTGAAGTGCAGTGAAAAATTCACGCCCCCGCAAATCAATCACCAGTGCGACTTTGCCGATTTTCCCCATCGACTGTACGATCAACTCAGCGAATTTAGGAATAAGGACAGGCGGTAAATTATCGACGCAGAAAAATCCGAGATCCTCAAGACTCTGCACCGCAATTGTCTTTCCAGCACCCGACATTCCTGTAATAATGACCAGTTTCGCTAAAGGGTGGTTCTCTTCCATGAATGACACCTTCCTTTGGAGTGCTTTCGCAGGCCGAAGTCTCCGCCATCAGCCATGCGAACCTGATCTTGTCAATCTAGCATTCTAACGTAAGTTCAAACCGGCAGCTCCTACGACGCCAGCATCATTACCAAGCGTAGCAGCAACAATCTCAACGCCTTCAGCCGCTGCTTCTGGTGTGTATTTCCTGAATGTATCGCGGATCGGTTGGAACAGAATTTCGCCTGCCTTGGATACGCCACCGCCGAGAATGAAACGTTTCGGGTTAACAACAACAGCGAGTGCTGCCATAGAGCGTCCAAGGTAGTAGGCAGCACGGTTCACGATGCGCAGAGAGACTTCGTCTCCGCTTTTTGCAGCGTCGAATACATGCTTAGCTTCAATCTTCTCATGAAGGGCAAGAGAAGTACGCTCACCGCGTTCTACGGCTTCCTTAGCCATACGAACGATACCTGTTGCGGAGGATACTGTCTCTAGACAACCCATTTGTCCGCATCCACATTGAATCGCTTCGATATCAGGGACAACCGACATATGACCAAGCTCGCCAGCCATACCCGCGGAACCTTGGTAGATTTTACCATTAATAATAATACCGCCGCCAACACCTGTTCCGAGCGTATAGCAAACTACATTCGGGATCCCTGCGCCTGCTCCAGCCCATGCTTCACCTAACGCTGCAACATTGGCATCGTTGTCGATTTTCACGGTTTTGCCTAGAAGCGTTTCCAACATTTTCTTGGCAGGGACATTATGCCAATTCAAATTTGGAGAGAATTTGACGAATCCTTCCGGAATATCCATGAATCCGGCTAGCCCTGCGCCGATACCCGCAACTTGCTCCCACTCATAAGGGGATTCTTCGACAATTTGTCGCACTTGCTGCGCAATTCGTCCAATTACTGACTCAGCGCCGTTCTCTGCGCCTGTAGGTCCTTCTAACGTTTGCAGCAGCTTCCCCTGCTCGTCGCAGATACCGACTTTGATGTTGGTACCGCCTAAATCTACACCGATATAAATCTGATTTGACATTGCAAGGTCACCTCATGAATAATCATTAAAATTTTCGGGCATATGCTCCTGCTTAAACTATAAGACAACCCTGTATACAGGTCAAGATTCAACTATTCGCCAGAAGAAATGAGAAAACGTGGAAAGCATAGCCTTCCACGTTTTCTGTACCCTCTTACAGCGATTGACTCCAATCGTGTACGATATGGCCTTCAAGGAATTTCTCAGCTTCCAATGCTGCTGCGCAGCCGCTTCCCGCTGCTGTGATCGCTTGGCGATACTTCGTATCTTGAACGTCACCGCAAGCGAAAACGCCAGGAATATTCGTTTCCGTTGTGCCTGGCTTCACAATAATGTAGCCATGCTCATCCGTATCAATTTGTCCGCCTAGGAACTTCGTATTCGGTGTATGACCGATCGCTACGAAAATACCATCTGTTTCGATAATTTCTTCTTCACCAGTGGTATTATTTTTCACTTTCAGGCCTGTTACACCTTTCTCACCGGAAACAACTTCAAGTGGCGTATTGTTCAGTGCCCACTTCACTTTTTCGTTGCCGCGTGCGCGATCTTGCATGATTTTGGAAGCGCGAAGCTCATCGCGACGATGAACCAAACGTACCTCGGAAGCAAAGCGAGTCAAGAAGTTCGCCTCTTCCATAGCGGAGTCTCCGCCACCAACGACGATAATCTTTTTGCCGCGGAAAAAGAAGCCGTCACACGTTGCGCAAGTACTCACGCCGCGTCCGATATTTTCTTTTTCATTGCCGATACCAAGAAGTCTTGCGGAGGCGCCAGTGGAGATGATCAAAGTTTCTGTTTCAATCTCGCCCACACCTTCAACTTGCAGCTTAAATGGACGATTGGTTAGTTCAACCGAATTGACCCAGCCTGTTTTGAATTCAGCGCCAAAGCGTTCTGCTTGTTTGCGCATATTTTCCATCAATTCAGGACCCATGATGCCTTCAGGGAAACCCGGGAAGTTCTCTACCTCTGTGGTAGTGGTCAATTGCCCGCCCGGCTCTGGTCCCTCGATAACGAGTGGGCTGAGGTTAGCGCGAGCTAAGTAAATGGCTGCTGTTAGACCGGATGGTCCTGTTCCTACGACGACTGATTTGTACAATTGGTTTCCCTCCTAGTTGCTTTCCACCAAGAAAGCTATCTTTAGTATGCATACATCTATGTATGAAAGCCGGGTCTCGCGACACGGCAAAAACCCAGCTATCAAATGCTCGTAAATTTGTCGAAAATGGCTTCCATCTTCTCGCGCAAGCCGCAAGTATCATCAATCAGCTTTACGTTGCGACTGACCGTAGAAACTGTCACGCCATAACGCGTAGAAACCTCTTGATACGAAATTGCTCGGCGATGCATCTTGGCAATCAAGTATTCCAACGCCGCTGCCCAGCCTTCCGACTTCTGAATTTTGGGAACAGACGGATATATCTTCGTCAGAAATTCAACCCACAGTATTTCTAAATCATACTGTTGCACCATATCGTAACGCTTATGCATATGGGAAAGCGCGGTTTCCATTACGCTTTGCCATTTGACATCCCAAATGGGCAAGTGCGGCGAGTAGGGTGAAGCTTCGACCATAATTTCTTCATTTTCAAGAAAAGCAGGAATGGACTCTCGGATCCCCATGCTGCGAAGCACAAAAATGGCTACCTTCTTCAAATAGTCATCTTCGTGACGATCCAGAATGAAGTCCTGCAGCGCATCTCTCACTTCACCGTCGGCAATTAGACCAAAGGCCTGAATAACCTGCAGCTTCGTTTCGATATCCCCATGACGCAATGCCCAGAAGAAGGAGGAACGCACGAGCGGATCTTTCTTCAATTGGTCAGGAATGCCCTGCGTGGATTTCTCCAACACACGGAACTGCTCTTCAAAGGGCAAATGGTAATGGTAGCTCCAAGTTAATGGGCCTTCCGCCTTCTCTCTTGTGCGCAGTTGATCCAAGTAAAACTTGGATATTTCCGCGCCAGGATCCAGCTTCTGCGTTTGCTTCCAATACCGGTAGGCTTCATCGAATCGACCCAGATGAGAAGCAGCTACAGCTGCATAGTGATACAAGCATGGGTCTGCCGCACCATCTCCAGCCTTCAGCAGACGCTTGAACAGATGGTACGCTTTCTCGTGCTGAGAAAGAATCCCCATCGTCGTGGCAAGCTTAAATACATGATCCTGCTGAAACGGATACGTTTTGCACAAGAGCTCCGTTAACTCGCCTAGCTCTTTCTTGTTACCGAAATGCTGATGGAAGATGGCCATATTACACAGCGCATGCAAGTTCCCAGCATCAATTTCGAGTACACCGCGAATTGTTTCCATCGCCTTTTCGAATTGACCCATATAATAATAAGCGAGGGCCAAGTTGTTCCGTGCTGCAGTGAATTCAGGCTGATTCTTCACCAGCTTCTCCAGCTGCCTCACGGCCTCGGCGAATTTCCCTTCTTCTAGAAGGGCGCGGGCTTTATCATGCTCGAAGAGCCCTTCTCGACTCTTGATGCTAGTGAGAGGGGCGGGCCGTTCAAGCTCGTAGCTCAGCATCTCCATCATTTCTTCGGATTCATCCATAAATTGACCCGTAGGGTCAGTTTCCAAATACCGAACTAATGCTTGTTCTGCCTGCTCGAAATTTTCCATATTGGCATAGTTGTTTGCCATATAAAAGTGACATTCCGTCATCTCGGGATCGATCGTTTCAAGGATATGCTGCAAAATTTGGTTCGACTCGTCGTAATTGCCCATTTCGGAGAGAACTCCCGCGAGGTTGCAGTGATTCACAGGATTATCCTGCTCATACTCCGCAGCCCGCCGGAAATATTTCAATGCCTTATCATAATGAAACCGATCCAAAGATTGAACCGCTCTCTCGAAAAAGAATGCGGCATCCATATTTATTGAGATTACTTTAGGTTTTGGCGCTTCGGACACACGCTTAATCTTTTCCATAGCAAGACACCTCCGGCAATTTGATTACAACTCAAATTATACCATAGATCGCTTGGAAGCCAAAAACATTATCCGAAGGTAAGATCTGGTCTATACAATTGGCTTATACGCCGCCGTATTTAAACAAGGATGACAAGGAACCGCCATCATTAATAATACGAATCGCATCAGACAACAACGGAGCTACGGAAAGCACATTAAATTTATCGGAATGCCCCTCCGGGATCGCGATGGAATCCGTAATGATAACTTCTTTGATGTTCGGGTGATCCAAGCGCTGCAGAGCAGGTCCTGAGAAAACAGGATGCGTTGCACAAATGTAAACGTCGTGCGCGCCTCTTTCCTTCAAGCTTTCCACAACGTTAACGATCGTCGTTCCCGTATCAATCAGATCCTCAATAATAATCGGCGTACGGCCTACAACATCACCAATGACGTGAGTAATCACGGACTCATTGTGCTCCGGACGCTTCTTGATCATCATCGCGAACGGCGCATCTAGGATATTCGCCATTTTCTCAGCCGTCGTTGCACGGCCTGCATCTGGAGAAACGATGATTGGGTTATGCAGATTTTTCTTTTTGATGCAATCACTGATGACGTCAAGAGCCGTCAGATGATCCACCGGAATATTGAAAAAGCCTTGAATTGCCGGTGCATGCAGGTCAATCGTAACAACACGGTGTGCGCCTGCCGCACTGAACAAGTCAGCGACTAATTTAGCAGAAATCGGCTCACGCGGAGCAGCTTTGCGTTCTTGACGAGAGTAACCATAATATGGGATGACAAGGTTGATCGTTTTTGCAGAAGCTCTTTTTGCCGCATCCATCATGACCAAGAGTTCCATCATATGTTCATTAATCGGATGGGAGAAGGTTTGTACCAGGAATACGTCACAGTTACGAATCGTTTCTTCGTAGAGACAGTAGATTTCTCCGCTTTTAAAACGGGATAATTTGATTTGTCCAAGCGGCTGGCCGAGCTCTTTACAAATACGTTCCGCAAGCTTCGGATTCGAAGATCCGGAAAAAATTTTAACATTGTCGCTATGCATGGTTAATGGTTACCTCCGAAGGTTCATTAAATAGATTGTTCACGCCCTACTCATTATACATGAAAGCTGTCGAATTTAAAAAGTCACAAGTTGTCGATTTCGTGCATGAAATGTGGCTATTTCGTTAAATCCAATCATTTTGAGCAGCGATCTTGCTTCATCCAAATATTGGCCTAACCGCTCCGGCTGATGAGCATCCGATCCAAGCGTCACTGGGATTCCCACCTTATGGCAATATTCCAGCATGCGGCGGCTCGGAAACATCTCTTTGCACGGATGACGCAGCCCGGATGCATTCAGCTCAATCGCAAGCCCGCACTCCTTCACAGTGTCTAGCGCCGCTTTCTCCAGCTCCCATGTATCGCGATCCGGTACATAACCAAATCGCTTGATCATATCAAGATGACCCAGGTAATCATACAGCCCAGTACGGGCTGCTTTCTTCACTGCCTCGTAGTATTGGGTATAAACCGCATAAATATCCTTACCTTCCCAACCTGCGATCTGGCGAAAATCAGAAATATCCCACTCGCCCAGAAAATGGACGGAACCAATCACATAATCCCATGGATACGCTTTAATAATGGCCTCAATTTCCGACTCATAACCTTCGATATAATCGCCTTCGAGACCGACACGGATATCAATCTGATCCTTGTACTTGTCTTTCAGATGCAGGCACTCTTCAACATAGCGGGGCAGCTCCTCCATAGGCATAGCCATCTCGGGCCAATAGGTCTGCGGATTCACATGCAAAAGCGGCATATGATCAGACAGCCCTAGTTGCGTGAGCCCGATCTCGATGCCGCGTTTGACGTACTCCTCTAGTTCCCCAGAGGCATGACCGCAGCGCACATGATGTGTATGATAATCAATCAACATCGTGAATTCACTCCAGGTCTTTTTATTTATTTTTTAACATGTCGATTCGCTAGCTCTTTCATAATATCATCCAATGGCAATTTATTATTACGCAAAAGAACCATTAAGTGAAAAATGAGATCACTCGCTTCATAACGAAGCTCGTCGTTGTCTTTATTTTTAGCAGCAATAATGACTTCAGCCGTTTCTTCGCCTACCTTTTTGAGAATCTTATCGACACCTTTTTCGAAAAGGTACGTCGTATAAGCCCCCTCCGGACGCTCAGCATCACGTGAAGCGATGACCGCTTCCAGCTCGCCAAGGATGGCAAAGCGATCTCCGGAGACCGCAGGCTCCGTTCCTTCTTGCGCTGCCCCTTCAACCGGAATGCTTTCTGTGAAGCATGTATAAGTACCATTGTGGCAAGCTGGCCCCACTTGCTCTACAAGAACAAGCAGCGTATCCGCGTCGCAGTCGTAGCGTAGTGCTTTAACCTTTTGCGTATGACCGGAAGTAGCCCCTTTGTTCCACAGTTCCTCACGGGAACGGCTCCAGAACCAAGTGTCTCCTGTTTGAATCGTACGCTGCAAAGATTCGCTGTTCATATAGGCCAGCATGAGCACTTCTTTGCTAACGGCATCCTGTACAATGGCAGGTACTAGTCCATGTGCATCATATTTAATCTGTTCCAGTGAAAATGTCATCGAATTTCAACCCCTTTACCTTTCAGGTCAGCCTTGACCCCATGAATCGATAGCTCTTTATAGTGAAAAATCGTAGCTGCCAGCCCTGCATCGGCTTTGCCTTCGGTAAATACATCGTAGAAATGTTCCGTTTTACCCGCTCCGCCAGAAGCAATCACAGGAATGGTAAGCAGTTCAGAAACAGCGCGTGTCAGCTTCAGGTCGAACCCATCCTTCGTTCCGTCCGCGTCCATGCTCGTCAGCAGGATTTCGCCAGCGCCGAGCTCTTCCATGCGCTTCGCCCACTCTAGCGTCTTAATGCCAGTGGCATTACGTCCGCCATGCGTGAACACTTCCCACTCGCCCCACTCCGCGTTAAACTTCGCGTCAATCGCCACGACGATGCACTGAGAGCCGAACTTGCGCGCTCCATCAGACACAAGCTGTGGATTGCGAACCGCCGCCGTGTTGATGCCGATCTTATCCGCTCCTGCACGAAGCAGGCGCTTCATATCATCCACACTGGAGATGCCTCCACCTACTGTGAAAGGAATCGTGATTTCCCCTGCCGTTTGCCGGACAACCTCCACCATCGTTGCGCGTCCTTCAACAGAAGCCGAAATATCGAGGAAAACGAGCTCATCCGCGCCTTCTTTATCATAAATCGCCGCTAGCTCCACGGGATCGCCCGCATCTCGTAAATTCACAAAATTTACGCCCTTGACCACCCGACCATCCTTGACATCGAGGCAAGGAATAATTCTTTTGGCTAACATGATGGCACCTCCTTCTTAACTTAAGAGCCCCTGGATTCTATTTTTGCAAAATAGGAGTTTCTGGAGGCTTCTAATTTAGGAAAAACGACCAGGTCCGCTAAAATAAGAGTCTTTTGAGTCTTCTATTTGGCTTAATGGAGGGCAATTTCCACCCCAACTTCCGGATAAGAGCCTCCAAAGACTTCTATTCCTGCTCAAACTGTCCCATTCCATGAAATAAGAGACCTTTAGGACCTCTATTCCCCCGCCTATTCCTAACACATCGCTAGAAAATTTTGCAACAGCTGCATGCCGATATCGCCGCTCTTCTCGGGGTGAAATTGCATGCCGTACACGTTGTCTCTGCCGACAATCGCCGTCACTGGCTGATAGTAATCCGTCACCGCCAGCAAGTCGCTCTCGCGCTCCGGCTTCGCATGATAGGAATGCACGAAGTATACGTGTCCTTCTTCAATTCCTTCAAAGATGGGACTCGCGCTTTGCTTGTAGCTCAGCTTATTCCAGCCCATATGCGGTACTTTGTAGTCACCGCGGAAACGTACAACGGATCCGGGCAAAAGGCCCAGCCCCTCATGGTCCCCATGCTCTTCGCTGCTGGCGAACAGCAGCTGCATGCCGAGGCAAATGCCGAGCAACGGCTTGCCCGATTCTGCGTAGCGCAGAACGACATCGTTCAGCCCTGACTCGCGCAGCTGCTCCATCGCATCGCCGAAAGCGCCAACTCCTGGCAGGATTGCCCCTTCTGCAGCAAGAATCTGCTCCGCATCACCTGTAACCACAGCTTCATAACCAAGCCTCTCAACGGCTTTGCTGACGCTATGTAGATTCCCCATGCCATAATCAATAATCGCGATCATCCTTACAGCACTCCCTTCGTCGAAGGAACCCCCTGAACGCGAGGATCAATCGATGTCGCTTCATCTATTGCGCGGCCTAACGCTTTGAACACCGCTTCAATCATGTGGTGGGTGTTATGCCCGTAATGCACGATCACATGAAGCGTGATGCGAGCTTCCAGCGCCAGCTTCCATAGGAACTCGTGAACAAGCTGCGTCTCGAAGCTGCCCACGTTAGCCGTAGGATACTGAGCTCGATACTCGAAATGAGGTCGGTTGCTGATGTCGATAACGACCTGTGCGAGCGCCTCATCCATTGGCACAAACACACTGGCATAACGTTTGATTCCTCTTTTATCACCTAACGCTTCACGTAACGTTTGCCCTAAGCAAATCCCGATATCCTCAACCGTGTGATGGTCGTCAATTTCGATATCGCCTTTAGCGTCAACGTTCAGGTCGAAATGTCCGTGTTTCGTGAACAAATCCAGCATGTGATTCAAGAAAGGAACATCCGTTTGAATTTCCGAAATCCCTGTCCCATCCACCTGGAACGAAAGTTTGATATCTGTTTCATTCGTTTTGCGTGCTACACTCGCCGAGCGGGCGATCCCTTTGTCCTGTTCAGCCATTATTTCAACTTCCCTTCCTTCTTGAGTCGTACTTCCACCGCTCTCGCGTGACCTTCGAGCCCTTCGTTGCGGGCGAGTGTCATAATCATTTCGCCGTTCGCGATGAGCGCTTCCTTGCTATAGTGAATAACGCTTGATTTTTTCAGAAAATCGTCCACATTCAGTGGGGATGAAAAGCGGGCTGTGCCGTTAGTCGGCAGCACATGGTTCGGCCCGGCGAAGTAATCGCCGACAGGCTCTGTGCTGTATGCCCCCAAGAAGATTGCACCAGCATTCTCAATGCGCGGCAGCAGGTTAAAAGGCTCCTGCACCAACAGCTCGCAGTGTTCAGGCGCCAAGCGGTTGACTACGTCAACGCCCTCGTCCAAGCTGTCCACGAGAAGGATGGCTCCTCTGGTCGCTGTGGAAACCGCAGCGATCGCTTTCTTCGGCAGCACGTCCAGCTGTCGCCATAGCTCTAGCCGAACCGATTCGGCTAGCTCCTGCGACGTTGTCACCAGAATGGCCGGTGACATCTCATCATGCTCGGCTTGCGCCAGCAAATCAGCCGCCACGTATTCAGGGTCGGCGTATTCATCCGCCAGCACGACGATGTCCGTTGGCCCGGCGATCATGTCGATATCGACGACACCGAACACGAAGCGCTTCGCCAGCGCGACGTAGATGTTGCCAGGGCCGACGATTTTATCGACCGGCTGGATTGATTCCGTGCCGTAGGCCAGCGCGGCTACCGCCTGCGCCCCGCCTGCGCGGTAGATCTCTCTCACACCCGCTTCGGCTGCTGCCACGAGAATATGCGGGTTGATGCCCTCTTCCCCAGCGGTGGCCGGAGGCGTCACCATCGCGATCTCCGGCACCCCCGCCACGATTGCGGGGATGGCATTCATAAGCACAGAGGATGGGTATGCCGCCTTCCCTCCGGGCACGTACAAGCCGACCCGCTTCAGCGGTCGGATGATTTGACCCAGCAGGCTGCCGTCCGGCTGCAGGTCCATCCATGACGTGCGTTTCTGCTTCTCATGAAACGCACGAATGTTTGCGGCTGCTTGACGCAGCGCTGCCAGGAACTCGGCGTCGACCTGTGCGTACGCCGCCTGGATCTCTTCGTCGCTGACGCGTAGCTCAGCGACTTCGACACGGTCGAATTCCTTCGCCATGCGACGAAGCGCGGCATCGCCGTCCTGACGCACCTCTTCGATGATGCGGCGGACGGTTTCATTTTGCTCCGGTGAGCCGTATTCGACTTCGCGTTTCAATTCAAATTCAGAGGCGGGTAGTATCCGCATATCCATTCTCCCTCTCTTTCTAAACCTTCGTCAGCACAGGAAGCACCGCCTGCAGCATATCACACAACCGCTGAATGGATTCGTTCTTCATGCGGTAGCTAACCCGATTCGCTATTAAGCGGCTCGTAATTTGGAAAATCTCCTCTTGCTCCACGAGTCCGTTCTCTTTGAGCGTCTGTCCCGTCTCTACCATGTCCACAATACGGTCAGCAAGACCGATAAGCGGCGCCAGCTCGATAGAGCCGTTCAACTTAATGACTTCCACCTGCTGTCCTTGCTCGCGGAAATACTGTGACGCGACGTTCGGATACTTCGTCGCTACCCGTGGATTAATCACTTGCTTCCAGTCCGGCAACCCGATCACCGACATGCGGCAGCGTGCAATCCCCAGATCCAGCAGCTCGTAAACGTTACGGTTTTCCTCCATCAGCACGTCCTTGCCGACCACGCCGATATCCGCTACCCCGTACTCGACATACGTCGGAACGTCCACGGGCTTAGCCAAGATGAATTCCATTCTCGCTTCATGTACGGGAATAATTAATCGGCGTCCTTCTTCCAAATCCTCCGGAATCGGCAGCCCCGCTTTATGAAAAAGCTTCGCTGCCTGTTTATAAATACGGCCTTTCGGCATCGCTACTTTAAGTATGTCATCCACCACTCCAACCTACCTTCCGATCGCCGGGAGGAAAAGCGCTTAATCTGCGCTAACCTTCCTGCTTTGTGTTTGCCTTAACGTACCAACAACGCTATAACTTCCTGATACACGATGCCGCTCACCTCATATGAACCATCTGCCTTGGCCAACTGTGCCTTCGTCCAAGCTTCTGGCTCGCTCACCAGCTGCGTAATCACAACAGCCGTCTCCTCACTGCTCCGCTTAGCTTTGGCTTGTTGGAGTGCTTCTTCACGGTGCTCTGCATCGTAAGCAATCAACACGCGCTTAGGAGTCGCAACAGCTTCTCCACCGGTCACCTCAAGAATGCGGTTCGTCTTGAGCGCAAAACCTGTCGCCGGCGCAGGGCGCCCGAACTGGCTCAGCAGATTATCGTATCTGCCTCCACTGCATACAGGGAAACCTAGATCCGCCGCATATCCTTCGAATGTCATACCTGTATAGTAGGAGAAATCTCCAATCATCGTTAAATCTATAACAACATGTTCGCTTACTCCATATGCTTGAAGGACATCCCATACTTCACATAGATGTCGAATTGCATCCTGAGCGATAGGATGTTGCGATACCATCCGAGCTTGCTCGCAGATTTCATCTCCGCCTCTAAGCCTTAACACGCCGATTAACTCCCGTTCCACTTCTGGCGTAAGCGCCAGTGACTTAATAGCTTCACGGTATCCGACATAATCACGACCGAGCAAATGTTCTTTCAAGCTCAGCTGCGCCTCACTGCGGCCTTCCAGTGTTTCCTGGAACAATCCGTTCAAGAAACCTACATGGCCAAGCGCAATCTTGAATGTTCCAACGCCTGCCGCTTGCAGAGAAGCAATCGCCAAGGCTACCACTTCAGCGTCAGCCTCTGATGAAGCATCCCCGATGAGTTCCACACCTGTTTGGTAAAATTCTGAATCGCGCCCTGCTTCCTCTTCTATCGCGCGAAACACATTCGAATGATAGGATAAACGCAATGGGAACGCCTGTTCTTTCAATAATGATGAAGCTACACGTGCGATCGGAGCAGTCAATTCAGAACGCAAAACCAGCGTTTGACCCTTACGATCTAGCAGTTTGAACAGCTTCTTATCTTCTGTGGAGCTTGCCACTCCAACGGTATCGTAATATTCAAGTGTAGGTGTCAGGATCTGGTTATATCCCCAGCGTTCCATACAAGCCAGTACACGGTATTCTATGTTGCGCAGCTTCGTTACCGCTTCAGGTAAGTAATCCTTGACCCCTAACGGCTTTTCAAATACTTTTGGCTTTGACACCGTCTCACCTCAACATCTTGGAATTCAGTTCTGTTTTCTCTCTCTTTTCTTACTTTAGTGCGTTAACGTGCTACCATACTACCAAAATAAAGAATGTAGGGTTATTTTATCACGTAACCTTAGGACCGTCAATTGCCTCTTTCATTAGTTCCCTACATTTACAAGCTCTTTACATGCACAAAGAAAAAGAGCTGTACAGCTTAATAGCGCACAACTCTTAGTTCTCATTTTGTATTTGACGAATCGTTTGCAGCGGATTTCCTGCGACGAAGCTATGCGGGGCTACATCCTTGTGAACGACGGAACCAGCGCCAATAATCGCGTAGTCTCCAATCGTTACACCTGGAAGAATCGTCGTGTTTGCCCCCACCATCACATGGGACCCGATATGAACATCGCCAAGCCTGTATTCCTTGGTCAAATATTCATGAGCCAATATTGTCGTGTTGTAGCCGATAATCGTATTATTGCCAATATGTATCTTCTCTGGAAAAAACACATCCACCATCACCATTAAGGCAAATGCCGAGTGTTCCCCCACAGTCATCCCAAGGATATGCCGGTAGATCCAGTTTTTCATCCGCAGCGAAGGCGAGTACCGCGTGATCTGGATGAATACGAAATTGCGAATCGCCTTCCATTTGCTGACGGTATGATAGATTTGCCATAGGGCATTAGGACCCTCAACCGGGTACTTGTCCGTTTTTCTCAATGAGCATCCACATCCGACGCGAGACCCACGATAGGCAGCAGGTCGAACATATCGTCAATCAGATGATCCGGGCTGTACTCTTCCAAGTAAGAGCGGCCTTTCCACGACCAAGTAACGCCGACTGAGATGACACCCGCATTTTTCGCGGCCTCAATGTCGTAATGGCTGTCGCCCACCATCACAGCTTGATCCGGCGTCCCGCCTAATACCTTAAGCGCAGCGATTATGCCTTCTGGGTGTGGTTTCGCTTCCTTGACATCTTCAACGGTAACGATCGTGCTCACGAACTCGTCTAGTCCGCACAATTTAAGGCCCATTAGGGTCGTTTGTCTGATTTTGCTGGTTACGATACCGATTTTAATCCCATTTTCATGCAATTTCTTCATGACAACTCGCACGTTAGGGAACTCTTTAACAAGCTCATCATGCTTAGATAGGTTAAACGTCCTATACTTCTTGATTAGCTCTTCCACTTCTTTTTTGCCTGTAAAAAACTCCATCTGTTCCACAAGCGGACGCCCCATATTCGGGATAATTAGCTCCCTGCTTACAGGTTCTGCCGTTTCGCCTTCTAAGCTATGCAAAAAGGACTGCACAATCAACTCATTGGTATCCACAATTGTGCCATCCAGGTCAAACAGTACGGTTTGAATCATAATCTGCTCCTTTATCTTGCTGCTCTTGATCTTTCACTACTCTGTTTTTGTCTAATGTTTTGGAGGACACAATAGGGTCCGCATAACGAACATTGGCATACCCTTTTTTCCTTCTAACGATAATTAAGATTGCCATTCCGATGACTAGCAGAAGTGCTAACAACTGTGAGAATCTCACGTTGCCGCCATAAGTCATCACACCCGGCTCAAAGACGATTTTCATCGGCGACCACAGCGCATTAATAAACGAAGCTAGCCATGCAGGGCCTGTGATATCCAGACTGTCCGTGCGCACGCCCTCAATGAAGAAACGCCCTATGGAGTACCAGATGAAGTAGCCGAAGAAGAGCTCTCCTGCACGCAAGAATGGTCTGCGGCGAAGCCATAGAAGCACACACAATCCTACAATGTTCCATAACGACTCATACAGAAACGCAGGGTGATAGAACGTACCCTCAATATTCATTTGATTCACAATAAAATTCGGCAAATGCAACGTGTCACGCAGGAAAGACTCCGAAACAGGACCTCCGTGCGCTTCCTGATTCATGAAGTTACCCCAACGTCCAATAGCTTGACCAACAATTAAGCCTGGTGCACAAATATCCGCAATCCGCAAGAAACCGTAGCCTTTCGCTCTAACATAAAAGTATACGCCGATAATAGCCCCGATTAACGCCCCATAGATGGCGATTCCGCCGTGCCAGATCATGAAAATTTCAGCCAAATTGTTCTTATAATCGGACCACTGGAAGGCCACATAGTATATTCTTGCCCCAATAATCGCTGAAGGCACGCCAATCAGCAACAAATCCATGAAAAAGTCAGGGATAATATTGAATCGTTTCCCTTCTCGAATCGCCAATAATAGCCCGATTAATGCTGCTGTACCTAAAATAATGCCATACCACCGGACATGAATGGGTCCAAGGGAGAACGCAACACTTTCTAACATAGTTTCACTCCTTCAGATGTAAGCTGTCTCTCTATAAAGACCTCAATCAAAATCTTCATAATCTTCGTTCAGCGATTCGGTCAATTTATTCGTAAACTGAAGCGCCGCGTTATACCCCATCCGCTTCAAACGATAGTTCATCGCAGCTACTTCTACGATAACCGCTAAGTTGCGCCCTGGTCGTACTGGTATTGTAACGAGCGGCAGATCCGTGTCAATGATGCGTGTAAGCTCTTCATCTAAGCCTAGACGATCATACTGCTTGTCCTGCTGCCAATTTTCCAATTTCACCACGACAGAAATTTTCTTAACATTACGAACTGCCCCAGCACCGAACAGCGTCATCACATTGATAATACCGACACCGCGGATCTCGAGCAAATGACGGATCAACTCCGGTGCATTCCCTGTCAGCACTTTATCCCCGTTTTGTCGTATTTCAACGGCATCATCAGCGATCAGACGGTGCCCTCTTTTTACAAGCTCAAGAGCAGTTTCGCTTTTCCCGATCCCGCTGCTACCTGTAATCAGCATACCGATTCCATAAACATCGACGAGTACACCATGAATCGTCGTGCTTGGTGCTAATTTATTTTCCAAAAACCCCGTTAATCGGCTTGCAAAAATCGTTGTCGACATTTGACTGCGAAGCACGGGAAGATCACGTTTTGTTGCTTCTTCCAAGAGCTCACTCGGAATATCCAGTCCTCTTGTCACGATGATGCAAGGTGTTTCCTCTGGAGCACATAGCTGCTCTACTCGGTTTCTACGAACACCTGTCGTTAACATCTCCATGAAGGTGATTTCTGTCTTCCCTAGCATTTGAATTCGTTCTCTCGGATGATAATTGAAATATCCCGCCATCTCGAGACCCGGACGGTACAAATCTCCGGTTGTTATCGCACGTTTGAGCCCAGATTCACCTGCAAGAACCTCCATATGGAGTTGTTCCACTAACTCGGAAACCTTCACCTTTTTGGCCATCGTCCTATCTCCTCTACGTTTTGCCTGAGCAAAACTGCTTCATCTGCTCATACTCATTTCTTTCCAATAGTTTCATCGTAATGGAATACGATATCGAAATCAACTAAAGTGTTCACAAACTTGCTGTTTCTTCTTAAACAGCAAAAAAGCCAGCCGATCACGGCTGGCCTTTCAGTTCCAAACTTATTTAACTAAGATGGACAATGTGGACTCTTTATCGAAGAAATGAACTTTGTTCATATCCAAAGCCAATTTCACGTTTGTGCCTTCTTTGATTCCGGAACGGCCATCTACACGTGCGATAACTGTGTTAGCGCCGATACCGTTCAGGTACAAGTACATTTCGTGACCCAAGTTCTCAGTCAACTCAACGTTTACGTTGAATACTGTGTTCGGGGAAGCTTCCAAGAATACTGGCTCTTCGTGAATGTCTTCTGGACGAACTCCCAGAATCACTTCTTTACCAACATATCCTTTGTCTTTCAATACTTGTGCTTTACCAGCTGGAACTTCAACGTTAACAGTACCTGCTTTGAAGAAAATTCCGCCGCCTTCTTGTGCCAATGTACCTGTCATGAAGTTCATGGATGGGGATCCAATGAAGCCCGCAACGAAGATATTCACTGGGAAGTTGTAGATTTCTTCAGGTGTAGCTGCTTGTTGAATGATACCTTTATCCATAACAACGATGCGATCGCCCATTGTCATTGCTTCGATTTGGTCATGCGTTACGTAGATTGTCGTAACACCAAGACGTTTTGTTAATTTTGTGATTTCCGCACGCATTTGTACACGAAGTTTCGCATCCAAGTTGGAAAGCGGCTCATCCATTAAGAATACTTGTGGTTCACGAACAATCGCACGACCCAAGGCAACACGTTGACGTTGACCACCGGAAAGAGCTTTTGGTTTGCGGTCCAGCAAGTGAACGATATCCAAGATTTTCGCTGCTTCGCGAACACGAGCATCGATATCAGCTTTTTTGAATTTACGAAGTTTCAAACCGAATGCCATGTTTTGATAAACAGTCATATGCGGGTAAAGGGCATAAGATTGGAATACCATCGCGATATCGCGGTCTTTAGGAGCGACATCATTAACTAGGCGGTCTCCGATGTAAAGTTCACCCTCAGTGATTTCCTCTAATCCTGCGATCATACGAAGAGTTGTGGATTTTCCGCAACCGGATGCTCCAACCAATACGACGAACTCTTTATCTGCAACTTCAAGATGGAAATCTTTAACTGTAGATTCTTCTGCACCAGAATATCTTTTAACGATATGATTTAAACGTACGCCTGCCATGTGTTCATTCCCCCTACGGTTTATCGATGTACACTACTTGTTCATCAACTTTTGACTATACTCATCTTACCCCACGAAGGCCGGACTGACTATGCACAATACCTACAAAAAAATCACTTTCTTTTCGTTACTTTGTACAATAATAGTGCGAGTCTCACTAATACCGCGTGATTGAACGTCCGGACATCCAGTCCGGTCTCATTTTTGAACTTGTCCAATCGATATAGCAGCGTGTTCCTGTGAATATAAAGCTTCTTCGCAGTTTCACTAACATTGCAGTCTAATGTGAAGAAATGTTCAAGGGTTGTAACCGTTTCCGTATCCAGCGCATGGTCAGTGCCGCGCAGTACCTGTTCAAGGAATTCTGCCTTCTCCTCTTCCTCAATGAGATGCAGCAGCTTCTCCAAACGAAGCTCCCAACGAAGATGAATGAAACTTCCTACATGAAAGGAACGGCCCAGCATAATTGTTTCCCTTAGCTTGAGAATGGTAGCAAACAGCGATTTCGCGGGTTTCACCGGATAATCGATCGCGAGATGACACTCTCCCACCCATTCATTGGCGAGCATTTCATATAAACCTGAACCTAGGGCGTCCAGAATTTGTTCTACACTTTCTTCTTCGTCGCCCTCGCGTTCCTCGCTACCGCTCGTTAATAAGCCTTCTGGCGCTAGAATCAGCCATTCTTTGTCCATTAAAGGTATCAGAATGATCTCCGCTTCAAAGAAAGACTCCAGCAGCTTCTTCAGCTCCGCGTAAGAAACGCTTTGGCTTTGGGAGTAATCCCCGTATAAGAGCAGCGGAATTTTCGTTGAGTACAGAGAGGATTGTGATGCAAGGGCATCCGGAAGCTCCGCATAAGTTGAACCGAGTTCCATTTGTTGAAGCAGCCAATCCCTTAACTGATGAGCTTTTCTTTCATCTTCAGACAGGTAAGTGCCACGCTGTTTCTTTTCCTGTGTTTGCTTAGACTCAACTGTCATTTCAACGAGTTTACGCTCAGATGCCGTCAGTTTTGCTCCAGCTACCTGTAATACGCGTATATCCTTGTGTTCCTTAGCTAAATAAAACAACACATCTTGCCCACGTTCAATACTTCGACAAAAGCTCGCCGGATATTCGGCTTGTTCTTCGGATAAGTGCAACCAATCTGCTTCAGAGATCAAACTAACGTGCATAGGTGTCTGTAAAACCGCTTCCAAACGTTCTTTTATGCGCTCCCAATCCATCTGCGTCTCTCCTTACTCCTAGCTTCTTCTATGTCTATCTCCCTATTGTACCATATATAGGAGGTTTCATGGAAAAGAACCCTTCTGCAACTAGACTGCAAAAGGGTTCTCTTTCATGAATAGCTATTCTCCTAGTCTAAAACCCGGCGTGCCGTCACATAATGATCCGCCCACCATTCTTTGTTCATGGAGGTAAATTTCACGCCGCCTTCACCGTACGTATGGATCATGTTCCCATTGCCTACATATATCCCAACATGTCCAATATTTTTTCCTGAATCCACGGTTGTAAAGAAAACTAAATCACCGGTCTGCAAATTGCTTTTGCTTACAAACTTACCTTCTTTGGCTTGATCGCGAGATACCCGCGGCAGCGTAATGTCATACTCAGCAAACACAGTCTTCACAAAAGACGAACAATCCATCGTTTTGGTTTGTCCATATTTGGCTCCAAAGACGTACGGTGTGCCCAAATACTTCTGAGCAGTCAGAATAAGCTCTGCTTTCAACCGATCCTTGGAGGAAAGAATGCTTTTCCCACCAATGAAACTGCTCTTATAGTCGCTAACACTGCGAGTGACGACTTCGTCTTTGCTCTGGGAAGACATGACCATTTTACCTTGACCGACATAGATCCCGGCAAATGATGGCTTCTCACCACTGCCAAAGAACAAAACGTCACCTGGTTCCGCATTAGACATATTCGTAATTTTCTTTTTATTCATTTTAAATTGATCAGCAAGCGTTCTCGGAATAGCGTAATCCAATGTTTGGTAGACATAGTAAATCAAGCCCGAGGAATCAAACCCCGCACCTGGTGTTTCGTTACTTTTGGAATAATCAACCCCTACCATTTTATTCGCTAGTGAAACTGCATCCATATCATCGTTTGCGGCATATGCGGAGATAGCTGTTGTCGCTGACAGAGCAATCGTTATCGCTGCCGTAATCCCAAATGTGCGTCTTGCAAGAATCTTTATCATCATAAATCCTCCAGTACGTATTTGTTAGTAGATATGGAAAAGTCCATATAATCTAGTACAAGATTACCATGGTTATGAAAAGTCTTTCATTCCTAAAATGTTTCCTATCCCGCACATGATTGGTAAACCTAACAAATCTTTCATCCATGTGTCATTAGAGGCGGCGTACTCATAAACTTCGTAATTTTGGAAATAATTGTACAAGGGATATTCGTCCTATAGGAGGTACTACATATGGTATGGACGCAATGGTCTTTGGACCGTGTCATCATTCTCTTGGTTGGAGTCGCCTATCTCCTCTTATGGATTCAAGTGACTTTATCGCACTATCGTCAAAACTTTCACAAAAAAATAATGTGGAGTCCAGTCATCCTGTCTCTTCTTATCAGTCTAGTCTCCATAATAGGCACGCTGATAAATCGTCATGGCTGGTATACGGCTTCGCATATCATCTTTTGGCTCGGTGTCCTTCAAGGGTTGATCGGATTTGGTTTTCACGTAAATGGTGTGCGTAAAAGAGTGGGCGGTTTGGCATTACGTAACTTTCTCACAGGACCGCCTGTGCTAATGCCTCTACTATTTTCATTTCTAAGTATTCTTGGACTTACTGCTATTTATGGAGGTTGATTGATGATGACAACTCATAGCTATTATCCGACTTATAATGTCATGGATGAGCAAAAAGAATGGGATGCCAACACTCGGAATATCGTAAACGCTCGTTTACATCGTGAAACCATGTATCAGTTCCTCACACATGTCGAGGCAGAAACACTGCGGGCTTGGTGCACGCTGCTAATGGATGATAATCGAGGCGATATCATTCAATATGTTCTCTGTCATATTGACGAGGTTCTCACACAAGACAAAGGCGAGGGACAGCGAAAGGCGAATGTCCCCCCTATACGTACACTTTTGCGACAAGGACTTAAAGCCATTGATGAAACTGGCTGGATAGATAGCAGCAAACCTTTTTTCCAACTAGATGAACCTTCTCAGCGGCAGATCATGCTGCAAATCAGCAGCGACATCTATCCTCCGACAGCAAATTGGGAGGGCATCCCGCAGAAAGCTCTATTCCAAAAACTATTAAAGCTTAGTGTTGAAGCTTATTATTCTCATCCTTTGGTATGGTCGGAGATTGGTTTTGGCGGTCCTGCCTATCCGCGTGGTTATGTTCGTGCTGAGACAGGCCAGCTTGACCCCTGGGAGGCTGTGAAAGAGCAATGAAGAGGAGATTCGAGCAAGATGCCGTTGATATCTTAATCGTTGGAGCAGGCGCTGCCGGCGGAGTTCTCGCCAAAGAACTAAGTGAGGCTGGGCTGAGCGTTGTTGTTTTGGATGCTGGCCCATGGCGGGATCCTCAGAAAAACTTTGCCAGCGACGAGTTGAGCATGCGGCAGTTGGGATGGGAAGATACTCGGCTTGTAGATGGGACAGTCCCGTTAAGCATGGGCTACTCTAATTCGGGCCGGGGGGTTGGTGGGGGGACGCAAAACTTCACAGGTGTATTCTTACGATTTCATGAGTCTGATTTCAAAACCAAATCCATCGATGGTGTTGGAGAAGACTGGCCTATTCATTACAAAGACCTTGAACCTTACTATAATCGAATCGAGAAAGAAATTGCCGTTTCTGGTCCCAAACACTTTCCGTGGGGCAACTTTCAGGGGCCTTATCCTTATCCAGAACGAGATCCCTTAAGTCCCAATGCTTATCTGTTTCAAAAAGGCTGCGAAGTACTTGGCATTCAATCTGCCGTTACACCGTTAGCCATTTTATCTGCTCCCTTTGATGGTCGTCCTCCTTGCATCAATCGCGGTTTCTGCATCCAAGGCTGCATACCGAATGCCAAATTCAGTACCTTGACCGTACATATCCCCAAAGCGGTGAAAGCCGGGGCGGAGATTCTCGCCGATTGCATGGTCACTCAAATCGAAGTGGATGCTAACGGTCATGTCAGCGGTGTGCTCTTCAACCATCAAGGAACCGAGTACCGGCAGCGTGCCAAAACAGTTATTCTTTGCGCACATGCTGTCGAGACGCCTCGTCTGCTGCTCCACTCCACGTCGCCGCAATTTCCTGATGGTCTAGCCAATTCCAGCGGATGGGTAGGCCGAGCGATTATGACTCATAGCAGCAACGATGTTTATGCCAAATTTGAGCAGGAAGTTCGTTTGTACAAAGGAACCCCTGTGCTAGCATCTACGCAGGATTTCTATGAAACGGATCCTCGGCGCGGCTACGCTCGTGGCTATACGATTCACTCTCACGGCTCTAGACCCATTGATATGGCTGATGGAATAAGCAAAGCTACACAAGAGCCCCTATGGGGATCAGGACTTAGACAAGCTATGCTTAATTACAACCACTACGGACGGCTAACAATGGTGGGAGAGGTACTACCTCAATGGGACAACCATATCTCTTTATCTGATGAAAAAGATGACTATGGCATGCCGCGTGCTGCCGTCACCTTTAATTATGGAGATAATGATCGCAAGCTCATTGATCACGCCGTGGACAATATGCAGCTGATCCTCAAAGCTGCCGGAGGCGAAATTGCCTTCGTCGTTCCGGATACGCAGCACTTCATGGGGGGATGCCGCATGGGAAATAATCCTGCTACTTCCGTCGTTAACACGTACGGTCAGAGCCACGATATACCGAACCTGTTCATCTGCGATGCGAGTCTATTCGTGACCTCTAGCGGCTGTAATCCCACCAATACGGTTATGGCTTTGGCAGCAAGAACCGCGGATTATATAATCGAACTCGCTAGCATTTAAAGCAGCTGATCTTTCCACAGATTAGTTGCATCTCGAGTATCCTAACATCTACAATAGAACTTAACAGACAAGATGAAAGGAGTACCGATACGTCATGGCTATCGCAGAATTTACGATTATCCCTATCGGCACAACAACCACCAGCCTTAGCGGTTATGTAGCTGATCTCCACAAAGAACTAGAAAAGCACGCCGACATTACCTTCGAAATGACCCCTATGGGAACTATTTTGGAAGGCTCCTTAGATCGAATTCTGGAGGTCATTCGTGCTGTGCATGAAGTTCCCTTCACTAATGGTGCGCAGCGCGTCTCTACTACGATCAAAATTGATGATCGCCGTGATATAGCAGCCTCCATGTCACAAAAAATGCAGTCGGTTGCAGATAAGTTGAAATAAAAAAAGCATCCCTCGTTGGGATGCTTTTTTGTATGAAAGAGATCTAACACCATAAAAACAAAAAAAGACCGTCGCGGCCTTGTGTGTTTACTTATAAAAGTGAGCCATGTAGGATTCGAACCTACGACACCCTGATTAAAAGTCAGGTGCTCTACCAACTGAGCTAATGGCTCATAGGGAAATGGAGGCTGATGGATTCGAACCACCGAACTCGGAGAGAGCAGATTTACAGTCTGCCGTGTTTAGCCACTTCACTAAGCCTCCATATTGCGAGATAACCGTGCTGCTTTGTAGCAGCACAACCATCTCAATGGCTCGGGACGGAATCGAACCGCCGACACGAGGATTTTCAGTCCTCTGCTCTACCGACTGAGCTACCGAGCCTTATGTACTTCATTTAGATTGTCCCATTCAATGAAAAACATGAATGGCGGAGCCGACGGGATTCGAACCCGCGGTCTCCTGCGTGACAGGCAGGCATGTTAGGCCTCTACACCACGGCTCCATGACAATTCAAGTTGCACCAAATGAATGGTGCCGTCGAGAGGACTTGAACCCCCAACCTACTGATTACAAGTCAGTTGCTCTACCAGTTGAGCTACAACGGCATGTGAAGAAAGATGGTGGAGGCTGACGGGATCGAACCGCCGACCCTCTGCTTGTAAGGCAGATGCTCTCCCAGCTGAGCTAAGCCTCCATCTGGATTGGTTTTATGGTAGCGGCAGAGGGGCTCGAACCCCCGACCTTACGGGTATGAACCGTACGCTCTAGCCAGCTGAGCTACGCCGCCACATAAAATCTGTTATATATGTTTGGAACTGGCGGAGAGAGAGGGATTCGAACCCTCGCACCACTTACGCAGTCTAACCCCTTAGCAGAGGGTCCCCTTATAGCCACTTGGGTATCTCTCCAAGACATATATACTCAGGAAATATTATTCCCTGAAAACTAGATACGAAACTTGCGTAAAGGTAACAACTAGGTTTATTGGTTAAGCCCTCGACCGATTAGTATTCGTCAGCTGCATACGTTGCCGCACTTCCACCTCGAACCTATCAACCTCGTCGTCTACAAGGGGTCTTACATACTG
>NZ_JCAUAX010000011.1:0-230898 GCF_059692175.1 Paenibacillus sp. J22R67
AGGGGATAAGCGCTGAAAGCATCTAAGCGCGAAGCCCCCCTCAAGATGAGATTTCCCAGTATGTAAGACCCCTTGTAGACGACGAGGTTGATAGGTTCGAGGTGGAAGTGCAGCAATGCATGCAGCTGACGAATACTAATCGGTCGAGGGCTTAACCAATAAACCTATAGTTGTTACTTTACGCAAGTTTCGTATCTAGTTTTCAAGGAATAATCCTTGAATAAGTACTATTTCTATTCCCTGATAGCTCAGTTGGTAGAGCACTCGACTGTTAATCGAGTTGTCACAGGTTCGAGTCCTGTTCGGGGAGCCATATGGAGAGGTGTCCGAGCTGGCCGAAGGAGCACGATTGGAAATCGTGTAGGCGTCACAAGCGTCTCGAGGGTTCGAATCCCTCTCTCTCCGCCACTATCTTTCTAGTAAGGCCCGTTGGTCAAGTGGTTAAGACACCTCCCTTTCACGGAGGTAACAGGGGTTCGAGTCCCCTACGGGTCACCATTAAGTACTTCCCATGGAGGCTTAGCTCAGCTGGGAGAGCATCTGCCTTACAAGCAGAGGGTCGGCGGTTCGATCCCGTCAGCCTCCACCATGAATTCTATTGCAAGGCTTGATTTATTAGAATTCCTGAAATATACTTAATGACGCGGGGTGGAGCAGCCCGGTAGCTCGTCGGGCTCATAACCCGAAGGCCGCAGGTTCAAATCCTGCCCCCGCAACCAATAATGAATGTGGAGCCGTGGTGTAGAGGCCTAACATGCCTGCCTGTCACGCAGGAGACCGCGGGTTCGAATCCCGTCGGCTCCGCCATTATTACCAACATCATGTAAGGCTCGGTAGCTCAGTCGGTAGAGCAGAGGACTGAAAATCCTCGTGTCGGCGGTTCGATTCCGTCCCGAGCCACCATATTTACAACAACATATGCCGTTGTAGCTCAACTGGTAGAGCAACTGACTTGTAATCAGTAGGTTGGGGGTTCAAGTCCTCTCGACGGCACCAGCTTTTATCATGGAGGCTTAGTGAAGTGGCTAAACACGGCAGACTGTAAATCTGCTCTCTCCGAGTTCGGTGGTTCGAATCCATCAGCCTCCATTTACTTTTTCTAGGGGCATAGTTTAAGGGTAGAACAAAGGTCTCCAAAACCTTTGGTGTGGGTTCAATTCCTGCTGCCCCTGCCAAAAAAGTAAGCAACTTAATATTGTGGCGGTCGTGGCGAAGGGGTTAACGCACTGGTTTGTGGATCCAGCATTCGCGGGTTCAAGTCCCGTCGTCCGCCCATTATTACCAAAGCAAGATAATGGGGATTAGCCAAGCGGTAAGGCAACGGACTTTGACTCCGTCATGCCAAGGTTCAAATCCTTGATCCCCAGTTTTATATGCGGAAGTGGCTCAGCGGTAGAGCATCGCCTTGCCAAGGCGAGGGTCGCGGGTTCGATCCCCGTCTTCCGCTCCATTATTACTAAGGCGCCATAGCCAAGTGGTAAGGCAGAGCTCTGCAAAAGCTTTACCCCCAGTTCGAGTCTGGGTGGCGCCTCCACAAATTTATTAGCCGGAGTGGCGGAATCGGCAGACGCACAGGACTTAAAATCCTGCGGTAGGTGACTACCGTACCAGTTCAAGTCTGGTCTTCGGCACCATTGTTTTTACAAGTTCATAGGCCGGCATGGCGGAATGGCAGACGCGCTCGACTCAAAATCGAGTCCGAAAGGGTGGAGGTTCGAGTCCTCTTGCCGGTATACAAAATTAAAACCAATGAAATCATTTGATTTCATTGGTTTTTTTCATTTTAACCATGTAGAAAATAAACAAGCAGAAGGAGCCAAGTTCAATGAACAGGAGTTCCTTCTTTTTTTGTAGTGTTAACGTTCAGGCTTCATAGATTACCAAGCGTAAGTCATTGTTACGATTACGAGTAAAATGAACAATACGAGAATAGCAGCGGCAGAAGTTCCATAACCAACACCCGCACCAGCAGCAACACCCATGGATGTCACCCCCAATCGTAAGTAATGCTCTCGGCAGCCTTCCATGAGAGACTATACATCCTATGGTGATATACCATTGTTTGACTGGGTGATCTGCCCAAGAGAAGCTGAAAAACATGCTTTAGGCGAGAGCCTTTTTTTAGAAAATCGATCCAGAGTTTGAACAAGAGACAGCAGCCCTCCATATGGTAAAAAAGAGATTGAAATGCCATTATGGAGGTGTGAGTGCTATCGAGTACCTAGATATGTTAGCAAAGCTTGGTGTGGGCAATGCGCACCCTGGCGGGTTCGGCGAGACCATAGAGCAATTGAAGAAATACCCGATAGAGAAAGGGAAACGAGTTCTGGAAGTTGGATGCGGGACAGGGAGAACAGCTTGCTTCCTTGCTGAGCAGGGATGTGAAGTGACAGCGATTGATATCCGCCCTGAAATGGTAGCAAAAGCGATGATTCGAGCCGAAAAGCAAAGGGTGCAGGTGAATTTTAGAGAGGGCGACGTGTGCCAGTTACCTTTTGAAAATGAAACTTTTGATGTCGTGATGGTGGAGTCCGTTACGAATTTTGCAGACGCACAGAAGGCGGTATCGGAGTATTACCGGGTGTTGAAGTCCGGCGGGAAGCTCTATGACCGAGAAGTTATTCGTGTTAAAAATATGTCCACTGGCGTCCACAGAGCGCTGTGCAGCTTCTATGGAGTTAGTAAAATTTATAGTATGGAGGAATGGCGAGACCTGCTGGAAGGAAGCAAATTTGAAGTGGATTTCTCCGGCATCCACCCCTTTCCGTTAACCATGTTCGAAGATCAAGTTCAACATCCGGACCCTGTGCATTTATCTGATAAGCAATCATTCATGGATCCACGCATCTGGCAAATTACAGCCAGATACGATGAGCTGGTGAACAAATACCATAGCTACATGGGATACACGCTGATGATAGGCTCGAAGGAATAGATGAAGCTGTGGCAGGAATTAGGCACCCCGATGGCGAAATAAGTGAGAAAGATTATCATTGGGGGCTGTTTCTTTTGAACGCTGATGCTATAACGGAACGCATTCCGAACCGAAAAGCCAAAGAGATTTATGAGTTGATTTGTCGCCAGAGGGCGATATCCAAGACAGAGCTGCTTGAGCAAAGCGGGATGACTGTCTCGACGTTGACGCGGCTTTTGGAAGAACTGACGGGCCAAGGATTCATTCTTGAATCAGGTTTCGGTGCGTCAACAGGTGGGCGTAGGCCGATTCTATATGAGAAGAATTCGGCTTACGCATATATTTTTGGCTTGGAAATCTCAAGGACGTTGTCCAAGCTGGTTTTGGTTGATTTGGGCATGAACAAATTAGATGCCCGGAGCTGGACGATGACGGCAGAGATGACGCCGGAAGTTCTTATCCGCTTCATTGTCAATGAAGCGCGCAGTATGATGGAGCGGCACGGGATCACGAAGTCGATGCTGCTAGGTATTGGTGTCGGCGCCGTAGGTCCAGTGGACAGGCAGTCGGGAACGATATTGGAGCCGGCTTATTTTCAGGCCAAAGGCTGGAGGAATGTTGAAATCTGCAGGCTGCTGACAGAGGAGCTAGGTATACCCTCCATGCTGGATAACGGGGCGAACACAGCGATACTAGCGGAATCCTGGCATCAGCGCACGCAGAGCTTCAAGCATCTGCTATATATCCATGCCGGGGTTGGTTTACGTTCTTCCATGGTTTCGGAAGGGAAGCTCATCTATGGCGCGGTCGACATGGAAGGCTCCGTCGGGCAAATGATCATTCAGACGGACGGCGTGGCGCACCGTAACGCTTCTGGAAACTACGGCGCCTTGGAGTCATACGCATCCTTGTATGCGATTGAAAAGGCGGCACGCTCTGCCTTGAAACAGGGCCGATCCACGGTACTGTCGCATTTTGTGGAGGACCCTGAGCAGTTGACCTACACGCAGGTACTGGAGGCACTCAAAAAAAATGATCCCCTTGTCGTGGAGATCATTACGGAGGCTGCTACCTATTTTGGAATAGGACTAGCCAATTTATTAAATATTTTGCACCCAGAGAAGGTAATCCTCGGGGGACCGCTCATCGCGGGCGGGGAGTTGTTCTTCCAAACCGCTACGCAGGTAGCGATTCGGAAAACATACTACTACCCCGCGTATCAGGTTGTCTTCAGCAAGGGACAGCTTGGTGAAGAAGCCCTTGCCATGGGAGCAGCCGTGATGGTCATGGACCAGCTCGTTAGGCTGTGACGCCTTTGAGGAATTCAAGGAGCAGCGCATTGAAGGCTTCGGGTTTCTCCATCGGCGCCAAATGCGAAGCTCCCGGGATGGCATGAAAGCTGGCGCCAGGAATCGCGTCAGCCATCTTTTTCATGACATCCGGAGGCGCGATCGGATCTTTCTCGCCGGCGATGACAAGCGTTGGCACAGTGATAGAGCCGAGGAGGTCGACGGAGTCGGCTCGGAACGCCATGGCCAGGCTCGCGTGGACCAGTCCTTCGGCAGGCATGGAAGCCATGACCGCACTTATGCTCTCCACGAGCCCTGGCTGATCATTGGCTGTCAGCTCGGTGAGCAGCTTAGGCAGCATCGCATCTCTTGCTGCGCTGGCCCCTTTGTCATAGAGGGCGACCGCCATATTCATGCGATTCTTACGAGCCTCAAGCCCATCTGCTTCCGGACGGGTATTGGCGAGAAGAAGCGCCGTGAATCGTTTTGGAGCTTTGCGCAGAAGTGCAAAAGCCACATATCCACCCATGGAGAAGCCGCCAAGCGCGGCTTTTTGTATGTCCATTTTGTCCATCATCGTCAAAATGTCGTCCGCGTATTGCTCAATAGAAATGTTAGCAACGGGTACATCTGAATGCCCCATACCTCGTAAATCAGGTGTAATCACACGATAATTTTCCGATAAAGCCTCATCTTGCGCTTGCCACATACGATGATCCAATGGAAATCCATGAAGTAAAATGACAGGTGCTCCTTGCCCTTTTTCCGCTATGTACAACTCTGCTCCGTTGATGTGATGTTTCATTCGTTGTCATCCTCCATGACTAGTTTTTACACGCATAAAGTCCTAAATTTCAGCAAAATATTAGTTCAAAGGTCGTAAAAACAAGAGAAATAGCGAAAAAGTTATGTCTTCATACTTTCATTATGGTTAACTCATACTTCTTTAACATTTGATTGTTATTCTCTCAGTATACCCGTTGTTAACCAATAAAAGCGAATAAGAATCATTCATTCATGAAGTGAGGTTATGGCTATGACTAAAAAACCTTGGTCCACACAAGAATTGGACAAGTTAATTCGACTTTCATCAGAATGCCCACCCGTTGTAATTGCCAAAGAATTATCCCGCCCTGTCACATCTGTACGCAAGAAAATGCGTGAAATCGGTGTAAGCTACGTTACCGGGGAGCAATGGAAAAAAAGTCAGATTCAATATCTGATCTCGGATGAAGGAGCTTCTTACACGAACAAGCATAAATTAACACAGGCTCCAAAAGAAAATGATTTTGAATCTCCCGTGCTCGACGAATTCTGGACAACCCTAGTGAAAATGGCCAGAGTAGCGAAGAAGAGGGGGAAGCGCGTAGATGTCCTTTCGTTTATCGATACTTACCGGAAGATTCGTATCGGCGGTTAAGAAAATAGGAGATACATAAAAGGTGAAATCCGTTATAACGAGATTTTACCTTTTTCTTTTGCCCAGATCCCTCTAAACTGAAGATACCAAAGACATCTAGGAGGTCAAATGCATAGAATTCCCCTTTTTTCGATGATTAGCAAGTATGACACAGCGATATGGGTTCGAGTCGTGGGCACGATTCTGACGTCATTAGCTGGGTTTATGATGAGACCTTATCTAGTTTTTTATTTATACGACAAGTTGGATGGTTCCGTGTTCTTATCCATGTTGATCGTTGGCTTACAGCCGTTGTGTGGGATATTCGTAAACTTATACGCAGGCAGCCTGAGTGACAAGTATGGACGAAAGCCAATGATGCTTGCAGCGCTCATTATTCAAGCCTTTGCTATTGGAGGGTACATATTTGCCAGCCACGTATGGGAGTTTGCGCTTATTTCCATTATTAACGGGATCGGACATGCGATGTATGGACCAGCTGCCAATGCTCAGATTTCGGATGTTGTGCCTGAACATAAGCGAGCTGAAGTGTTTGCTTTACTGCATACTGCTTTAAACATGGGATCGGCATTTGGTCCGCTGCTTGGTTTGCTTCTGTTTACCTTGAATCCGTCAATTATCTTTCTAGCTTGTTCGGTCACGCTGGTTGCCTATGCAGGTTTAGTCATATGGAAGGTTCCAGAGACGATGCCTGTTAAAAGTATAGAGGCGCTGGCTGCCGCAAAAGCGAATAAAGTCAAAATTAAATGGTCGGAGCATAAATCACTGTTGTGGATTACATTTTTGGCGATGCCAGTATCTCTTTTATATGCGCAAGTTGAGTCTACATTTCCACTGCATCTACAGCAGAATTTTGAGAATTACAAGTCGGTATTTGCGACGATTATTACCTTTAATGGGTGCGTAGTCATCGCGCTGCAGCTATGGATTGCAAAGAGAACAGAGCACGTGCCTGCTTACATCGTAGTTGCTGTATCCTACATGCTGTTTGCTGTCGTATCTATCGGTTACGGATTCGTTCCTTATCTTGCGATTCTGCTTTTTGTTGAATTTTTATTTACCATTGGTGAAATGTTGAACGGCCCTCATGTTCAAAAAGTGATCTCTGTAATTGCCCCAGAGGAGCATAGAGGTTTGTACTTCTCAGTGTTCGGAATGAATTGGCAATTATCCCGCGCTATCGGACCTATCCTCGGAGGACTGCTGTTCAGCCATTATGGAGGAAAAGTGATGTTTGCTGTGGTTGGCGTCATCCTCATTGCTGCGGGTATTGCTCAAGCTAGATATATTCGAAGCTTAAATCGCAAAGAGGAAGAGCCGGTTATTGAAGGTGTTTTGCAAGCATAATGCTGGGTGATTATTTGATTATGCTCGCAGTGCAGAAGTAATAGTGTGTGCACCACAAAACCGTAAGAAGGTTGTTCCTTCTTACGGTTTTTGACATTTGCGAAGGACGCCTCAAGTTAATGACTTAGGTCACCAAAACGTTATGACCTTGCTCACCTTACATAGAAAAGAGGAAAGTCTACAATGAATTTAAGATGAGATCTAGCCAAAGGAGTGAGTGAAAATGCTATTGTTTTTGCATGTGTTAGGCGCTGTATTGTTTCTTGGTAACATTGTGACGGGAGCCTTTTGGAAAGTGAGGGCGCATTACGGAAAGCAGGATCTGATGGCCATACATCTTACCGTCAAAAACATTATGCTCGCTGACTATGTGTTCACCATACCTGGCATTCTGCTGCTGCTTATCCCAGGTTATCTGATGGCGGCCAACTTGGGCTACTCCCTTATAGCATGGAACTGGGTGAGTGCAGCCTTGCTGTTATTCTCACTATCTGGCCTGTTGTGGCTGTTCATTCTCATTCCCCTGCAAAGAAAAATGATTCGCTATAGTGAGGAATCCGTGAAGACAGGTAGGCAAACAGAAGCTTATAAACGTGTTTCGAAAAAGTGGGATATCTTCGGCTCGATCGGTACGATTCTACCTTTGATTTCGTTAATATTGATGGTATGGAAGCCCGGCATCTAAGGATGCTGGGTTTTATTTTATTGTAAGACATCTGTAAGTTTCCTTTTAAAAGAATGAGGTATAATTATACTAGCTTGAGGAGGTATGTTCGTATGGCGACAATCGTTCTTGTTGTAGATGATGAACCGAATATTATAGATGTTTGCACCGTTTATTTGCAGAGGGAAGGATATCAAGTCATTTCAGCAATGAACGGTGAGGAGGCGATCAGGCAATGGCGTCAGCACAATCCGCAGCTGATCGTGCTGGATCTGATGATGCCAGGTAAAAACGGTTGGCAGGTTTGCGAAGAAATTCGCAATGAACGGGACGTTCCCATCATCATGCTGACGGCACTGGGGGACGAAATGGACCGATTAATGGGGCTCACGATGGGGGCTGACGACTATTTGACGAAGCCTTTTTCCCCGCGAGAGCTCGTATTGCGAGTGAAGGGAATTTTGCGTAGGATACAGCGAACGCAGACGGAGGCTACGGTGAATACGGAAGCAGCACGACCTGCTCATATAATGAGATACCCTGGCCTCGAGATTAATGTGCTGCATCGCAGTGTCCGCGTCATCGACAAAGACATCGAGTTGACCGTGAAGGAATTTGAACTGCTACATTTGTTCGCAGCCCATCCGGATCAAGTTTTTTCGCGGAACCAATTGCTGAGCAAAATTTGGGATATCGATTATTACGGGGATACAACGACAGTAACCGTCCACATCCGCCGATTAAGAGAGAAATTGGAGCCTAATCCTTCTGAGCCGCGCTATATCAAAACCGTGTGGGGTATCGGATATAAATTCGAAGGGAGGGAGCCATCCTGAAGCTTCGATTCTATTTGCTTATTGCAAGCGGAGTTAGTACGGGTATCATCTTGCTTTCGCTTCTTATTTGCTATCATTTTATGCTCCTTAATTGGAAGGACGTTGTGATTCTATCGTCCGTTACTCTAGGCGCTGCTGTCGTATCGATGGGCATACATTATTTAATGACGCGTCCGCTGGAAAAAGCCATTCATGCCATTACTCAGGAAACGACTCGCATCTCAGAAGGACATTTTGAGGGGCAAGTGCCCCACATTGGGCCGGCTGAATTTCAAAGACTGGCGGGTCAGTTCAACCGCATGAGCGGAAACCTGAAAGAAAGCTTCGAAAAATTACGATCAGCCGAGACTTCCCGCAAAGAGCTTGTGGCGAATGTGTCGCATGATCTAAGAACGCCAATGGCTTCTATTCAAGCATTCGTCGAAGCCCTAGAAGACGATGTTATTCAGGATAAAGCGACCTTTGAGCGTTATCTCCGAACCATCCGGTTGGAAACGGGAAGATTAGATGCATTGATCCAGGAGCTGTTCAAGTTATCGCAGCTGGATGCAGGAGGAACCGACTTCGTGCCAGAGCCGTATCATGTCGACCAACTTCTAGTGGATGGTCTGCAAAGCTTAGCTTTTCAGCTGGAAGATAAGCAATTGCAAGTCATCGTCAACTTGCCCGAGTGCTTGCCGCCTATGACTATCATGCCGCAGGAAATGAAGCGGGTTCTTGCTAACATTTTGGGGAATGCCATTCGTCACTCCCCTGTCGGCGGGAGCATTACAATTAAAGTAGAACAACTGCCTGCCCCTTATTTAAAACTGCTTATTCAAGATCAAGGTCCGGGTATTGAGGAAAAGGATGCGGACAAAATATTTGATCGCTTTTATCGCTCAGATCCATCACGGACGCGTGTAAGCGGAGGCGCCGGACTTGGCCTCGCGATTGCCAAGTCTATCGTTCAATTGCATGGAGGGACTATCGGCGTTGACAGCCGAGCAGGTTCGAATGAAGGGAATGGCAGCACGTTCTGGTTTACTATTCCTATTCACTCATAGACGTTTTACTAAATTTGTCAGTCTCTTGTAAGCTTTTTGTAATTTCTTCGTTAGGGCTCCTTAAGTTCTGTCCAATATCTTAGGAAGTGAGAGAACTATGAAACTCTGGGAGGAATTTAGAAATGAGAAAATGGATGAAAAAAGCAATGGCAGTAACAATTACAGTCGGAACACTAGCGTTACCGAGCTTAATTAATGCCGAAGAAATGATGATGCCAAAGTACGGCTATCGTGGTGTTGTAACGATTACTAAAGATGGTAACGAGCTCGCACCCCTTCGTCAAATTGCTGAGTCCATTGGTTTTCAGGTAACATGGAACGATATGACTAGAACAGTAACTTTGATGAAATCTATGGACGTAAGAAAATGATGGAAGATAAAAATAGGCAGGATAAAAATATGCAAGATAAAATGATGACGGATAAGAGTATGGATATGGGGGAGACAATTATGCTTCATATAGATAGTAAAACGATTTCTGTAGGCAACTAGGCAATAAGGAAGAAATGCTAATGGTTACTCCAATGATTGTGAACGACATGACGTATGTCTCTAAAGAATTCATTGATACCTATCTGCTTGAGAAAATGATGATGAAGTAAGGGGATGTGATTTTGTAATTTTAGCGATTTTGTAAGCTTTATTTAAGATTTGTACGTTATGATTAGAGATATAAACTATTGGTTGAATAGGATGTGGGCGTATGGAGTCGAAAAGAGGTTGGTTAAAGCAATCCTTTGGCAAGCGTCTTAATGCCATACATAGCTGGAATGCCTGGATTCTCCTACTGCTAACGATCACGGGCATTGTGCTTAGCATAGGGGCGATTCGAGGAGATTTGGGGATTATACGTGTAACGCTGAAACAGCTTCACATTTATTTGGGTGTCGTCTCGATTCTGCTGATGGTGCTTTATGCGCCAATGATTCGCAAGCACTGGCGGCAGATTCGCGCGCGCCGCAATCAACGCGCGAATCTGGTGTTTGTGCTTGCGCTGCTGGTCGGCTGGGCAGCGTCCGGGGTGGTCCTGTGGCAGTTCCGCCATCTGCCACCCGCTTTGAATAATACGGCACTCCTCATCCATGACCTGCTCACCTGGGTCGGAGTGCCGTATGCCGTGTACCATGCCATCTCGCGCAGCAGATGGCTAAAGCGGCAGCAGCGGCTCGAGCAAGCCGCCGCTGCTGCCGCTGCTAAGCCGCCGGCCACGCAGCCGGCGGCAACAACCCCCGTGGCGGCATCTGACGCCACGGCAGAGCGCTCAGCAGCGCAGGCGGTTATCGCCGCGCTGAAGGAGTCGCCGATCACACGAGCCTCGTTCCTGCGGATTGTCGCAGGACTGGTGCTTGTGATCGCGGTTGGTCCCGCCTTTTATCGCTGGATAAAAGGCGCTTTTGACTCCGGCGGCTCTTCGACCGCCGAGTATGCCGCAGGAGACGGCAACAGTATGCTGCCGCCGCCTGCGCCGCTGCCTGACTCCGCCGCCGTGGTCGGCGGAGGAGCGCAAGGGAATTTCCGTATCTATACGGTGACGGAAATTCCGGCTTTCTCCTCGGAGACATGGCAATTCGCCATTTCCGGTCTGGTTGATAAACCAAGCGTATGGAACTGGGATGAGTTCCTGAAGCTGAAGCGAATCGTACAGGTTAGTAATTTCCACTGTGTGACGGGCTGGTCTATTTACAATTGTACGTGGGAAGGGATACCGCTTAAGCAGCTATTAGCTGCAGCAGGTGTGCAGTCCAAGGCGAAATTTGTGAAATTTTATTCCGGAGACAAGGTGTATACCGATGCACTTTCGTTGGAGCAAGCTGGCGGAGATGACATTATGGTAGCTGTGCTGCTGGATGGCAAGCCGATTCCCCAGAAATTGGGGGGACCAGTACGGCTGATTGTTCCGCAGATGTATGCGTATAAATCCGTCAAATGGCTCCAAGGGATAGAGCTCATTGAGAAAGAGCATATGGGGTATTGGGAAGTTAGAGGCTATGATAATGATGCTTGGGTGGATAGATCTAATAACGCGTAAAGTGATTGAAATGGCAAGAAGCTGAACTGACTTTCCGGGTGGTTTTTGGTATAGTTATGTCAAAGAGACCAGTTTGGAAATGAGGAATAACGTTGAGAATCGTATCGGTTAATGTGGGAAAACCACAAATCATTCAATTTCAAGGCAAAGAGCTGGTCACGGGAATCTATAAATCCCCGGTCAGCTCATCTTTGTATGTTTCCACAACGCAATTGGATGGGGACGGGCAAGCCGATTTGACCGTACACGGCGGTGTTGATAAAGCATTGTGTGTTTACTCCGAGGAGCATTACGCCTATTGGGAGGAATTGCTTGGCCGTAAGCTGGAAGCTGGTGCGTTTGGGGAAAATTTAACGGTCCGTGGTTTTCTAGAGACTGACGTCTGCATAGGTGACATTTATGCCATTGATGATGTCATTGTTCAGGTCTCACAGCCGCGCCAGCCTTGTTTTAAAGTGGGTAAACGTCTGGAGTGGGCCAAAACCCCGCTGCAAATGCAGGAAACTGGATTTACCGGCTTCTATTTCAGGGTTTTGCAAGAAGGATACATTTCCAAAGATTCTCAAGTGAAGCTTATCGCAAAAGATAATGAGGGTGTAACCCTGGCTTATGCGAATCAAATTAAGTATCACGATAAAAGGAGTAAAGAAGGGGCTGAACGACTCGTACAGACCTCAGCTTTATCGGATAGCTGGAAGAAATCCTTCATGAAACGACTGGCGGAACTCGGTTCATGATGACAGGTGTTATTTTGGCCGGCGGCCTTAATCGTCGCATGGGGGGAAGACACAAGGCGCTGCTTCCTGTTCAAGATCAGCCACTGCTTCTTCGGCAGCTTACGGAAATGTCCCGTATTTGCAACCAAATTATTGTCGTATCGAATGAACCTGAGGCATTCCAATCTCTTATAGAATCAAATTCCGCTTCCATGAATATACAGTGGGTGTCAGACTTATATGTACAAAAAGGTCCGCTCAGTGGTATTCACGCAGCTGCGCAAGCCGCATCCCATGAATTCATGTGGATTGTCGGTTGTGATATGCCGTTCATTTCTTCCGAAGCCGCAGATGCTATGGGACGGTTGTGCCATGAGGCGAATGTTGATGCGGTTATTCCGGTCATGCATGGCAAGGTTCATCCGCTACATGGGATTTACTCTAGATTAGTTGGCTCTGAGGCTGAGGTATTATTGAAGCAGGAACAATATCGCTTGATGGGTTTGCTGGATCATATCGATTGGTTGCCAGCGGAGAATGCTTTTTTTGAAAAAATAAACCTGTCGGTACAGTTTGTTACGAATGTGAATACGCCGGATGAGTACAAATCTATGTTAGAAAATTTATCATAAATGTTAGTTTGGCAAATAATTAGTCCTGTAGGAACTTAGGATTTTGCTATAAAATGTGTCATAATGGACTAGAGAGAAGGTGAACCTTATGACGAAGCTGCTGATGGATCGTTTTGGACGGATGCACGATTACTTGCGAATTTCAGTTACGGATCGCTGTAATCTTCGTTGTGTCTATTGTATGCCCGAAGAAGGAATGGAATTTGAACCGGATGATAAGCTATTAACGTTCGAGGAAATCACCGAGGTTGTTCGTGTGCTGGCTGGACTAGGTGTCCGTAAGCTGAGATTAACCGGCGGAGAACCTCTTGTGCGTAAAAACCTGGAACAATTGATTGGCATGCTCTCCCAAATACCCGGGATTGAAGATATCGCTTTGACAACT
This sequence comes from Paenibacillus sp. J22R67, assembly GCF_059692175.1. NCBI lineage: Bacteria > Bacillati > Bacillota > Bacilli > Caryophanales > Paenibacillaceae > Paenibacillus > Paenibacillus sp. J22R67. Next base: position 13,280 of record NZ_JCAUAX010000011.1, read on the forward strand.
AATGGGATCTATTTTGCTTCGAGAGCTGAAAAGCTTCGTGCAGCTGGATTAACCCGCGTGAATATTAGTCTTGATTCCTTGAAAGCCGACCGGTTCTCGCTCATCACTCGAGGCGGCGATATTAAACGTGTTCTGGCCAGCATTGAAGAAGCTTATCGTGTGGGAATTACCCCGATCAAGTTGAATGTTGTACTTATGAAGGGCATGAATGATGACGAGATTGAAGACTTTTTACAAATGACGATGGATCGTCCGATTCAAGTTCGTTTCATTGAGTATATGCCGATCGGGCATCAAGATGAGGCTTGGAAAAGCCGTTATTTGCCCTTGACGACCGTACTGGACCGCTGTAAGGAAAAGGGCTGGAATGCTGTAGCATCGGATGCCGTGTATGGGAACGGGCCCGCTCAAAACTTTCGGATAGAAGGAGCACTGGGTTCATTCGGTCTCATTCACCCGATTAGCGACCATTTCTGTGAGACTTGCAATCGGCTGCGGATTACGGCAGACGGCAATGTGAAGCCATGCTTATATTGGTCAGATGAATTCAATGTAAGAACCTATATTGGCGACGATGCGGCAATGGAAGACCTGTTCTTCCGCGCTCTGGATATTAAGCCACAAAATCATGAGATGGCGCAGGCGCTCCTGAATGAAAGTCAGTCACATACACCAACACTTCGCCGGATGTCGCAAATTGGCGGTTAGCCTATAGGAGGAACAGACGTTAGTGAATAGCCATGTGAAGCTAAAATTCGGGCGTAAAGTCATTTCGGTGGAAGAAGCCCGAAGCCTGCTTTTCGAGTTTGTCAAACATACCGAAACGGAAATGGTACCGTTATCCGCCGCATTCAACAGGCGGCTAGCCGGGGATATTTATGCCGACCATCCCGTGCCTCATTTCCGCAGATCTGGTGTGGACGGGTATGCAGTTTGCGCTGCGGATATTGAGCAAGCTACGCCTGAGAATCCTTCCATCCTGCATGTCATTGAGCATATTCCAAGCGGAACGATTCCTAAGCTCAAGATGTATTCGGGTGCTGCAGCCCGTATTATGACGGGAGCGCCGGTTCCGGATGGAGCGGATTGCGTAGTCATGCTGGAAATGACGGATGCACTCCCCTCGCTGGATGTAGGGATAAGTTCGACTCAGGTCTGCATCAAGAAAAATGTTCCTGTGGGCAGCAATATAACCCCTATTGCCGGGGAAATAGCCGAAAATGAGTTATTGCTCCCGCTAGGAACACAAATTGGACCTGGTGAAGCAGCGATATTAGCTACTTTCGGCTATTCCTTTGTGGCGGTATTCCGCAAACCGAGGGTAGCGATCTTCTCAACAGGCTCAGAGTTATTGAATGTTGAGGAAGCGCTGCAGCCTGGGCGAATTCGCAACAGCAACAGCTACATGCTTGCAGCCCAAGTGGAAGCAGCAGGCGGAGAAGCGGTTATCATGCAGGCGCTTTCGGACCATGTAGAAGAGGTGGAAGCTGCGCTGCTGGAGACATTTGCTAAAGTTGACCTTGTCATCACTTCCGGCGGCGTCTCTGTTGGCGACTACGATGTTTTGGTGGATGTGTTTGGCCGGTTTACGGGTAAGCTTCTGTTTAATAAAGTGGCGATGCGTCCGGGCACTCCGACGAGCGCAGCGCTATGGGAGAATAGACTGCTGCTCTCGCTATCCGGTAATCCGGGAGCATCATTTGTAGGCTTTGAGCTGTTTGCGAAACCGCTGATTAAAGCGATGTCAGGCTGTCCATCACCTTGCCCCGAGGCCATTACAGCTTATCTGGATGTGGATTACGACAAAGGTTCGGCCTTTCCTCGTTATGTCAGAGGGACAACGCATGTGGACAATGGCTGTTTGCGAGTTAAGCCTTCTGGCATTGATAAATCCAGCATCATGGTTTCCATTAAAGATGCGGATTGTTTGATTCAACTGCCTGCTGGAGGCTCAGGTTTTGCGAGGGACGAACTTGTTCTAACCTATCCGATCAAATAGAAAAAGGGCCTGCCTATCACTCAGCTTCTGTAAAAGAAGTTGGTGCAGGCAGGCCTTTTTACAAGAAGTAATCAGGTTGGAATGAAGGCGAGATTAGATTGCGAAAGTAGCTAAGATAATAACAAGCAGAACATAAAGGACAAGAACAACACCTACGGATCCGTATCCAGTTCCTCCACAACCAGCTGCATATGACATAGTATCCCCTCCGGTTCTTAATTATTTAAGTGGGTTGAATCACTATACATCAACATCATATGACGTAGAGACATTCGTTGATTGGACGTATGCCCTGATTTCGCATTGGAAAGCGCCTAATTAGGCATAGGTATTGTAAATGATTTTCCAGTATACTTGTACATGAGGTGATACATAAATGAATGAAATTCGAACATTAGAACAACAGGAAGTAGCGGAGAGTCTTGCTTTGTCCCAATTTGCTTTTCAATATGAGCTGAGCGAAGAGGAGCAGGATGAGCGGAGCAGTTGGACAGATCCGAAGGAAATTTGGGGCTTTTTTGTTCAGGGTAAATTAGCTGCGAAGCTGCAAATTAATCAATTTCATACGTGGCTGAATGGCCAGCATTTTGCTATGGGTGGAATTGCGGGTGTAGCGACATGGCCGGAGTACAGGCGTAATGGAATGGTCGCGAAACTGCTCCTTCAAGCGCTTAAGGTCATGAAGGAACAAGGGCAGACTGTCTCTTTTCTATCACCGTTTAAGTTTGAATTTTATCGGAAGTATGGCTGGGAAACGTACATTGACTACCTGAAATATGAAATTCCTGCGGATAAGCTTCCTAAATTTCATGCCTCGGAAGGCAGTTCAATCGTTCGTGTGACGAAAGAATGGGAGCTTTTGAATCCAATTTATGAGCAGTACGCTGTTCAATTTAATGGGATGCTGAAGCGGGACGCTAATTGGTGGAACAATAGATTTTTTAGGAACAAAAAAGGTACAGTAGCCCTCTATATAAATCCGCAGGGTGAACGGACGGGGTACGTTTTTTATCAGGTGAAGGAGTTTACAGCGAGCATTCATGAGATGGTGTTTTTGGATGAAGAAGCGAGACGTGGGCTGTGGAAATTCATAGCGGATCATGATTCAATGATCTCGAAGGTGGAGGTTAAAGCACCAATCGATGATCAGCTCCCTTTCTTGGTGCATGACCCTAAGTTCAAGCAGGAGAAAATAACGTATTTTTCATCGCGGATTGTTGATGTTGAAGCTTTTCTGAAGCAATATCGATTTGAAACACGTAAAGAAGTTGAACCAATCAACTTGCGTATTTCTGACCCGCATGCTGACTGGAACGATGGTATTTTCCAATTGCAATTCACAGATAACGGGAAAAAGGTGCAGGTAACCAGGCTAGCTGAGGGTGAGCAACCAGCAGATGAGCTTCTACTGAGCTGTAGTATTCAAACGTTGACTGCCTTATTTATGAGCTATCAAAAGGCGAGCTTTATGGCCCGAATTGAGCGACTTCAAGGTTCGCAGGAACTTGTTGCGCGGTTGGAAGCGGCTATTCCGCAGAGGACAACATATTTGGCGGATTTCTTTTAGAAGATTCGGTCCCGGTGTTCCGGGGCCGTCTTTTGTTTGGGAGTGGACTATAGTTCACTATTTCGATGAAAAGGATGTTTTTCACATGGAAGGGGAACTAGAGGGCCCTATTTCCCCATTTTGCCTCGAATTTCAGCCGAAAACGAGGAAATAGAGGAACACAGTTCCCCTCGCTGGACCAAAAGCCAGCTTTTCAAAACAAATAGCGGACCGTAGTTCCGCTGAAAGACTTTCAGGCTGCCCCCGTACCGCTGTCGCGCTGCATTCACACGTCCCACCCACCTGAAAGGGAACTGTGAGGCCCTATTTGAGGGGAAAACGCCTCTTAGGCTACTTGAGGGGAACGACAGTTCGCTATTTTGCCGATTTCACCTGAAAAATGCATCAATTTGATGGCAAATAAGAGCCTGTAGTTCCGTTCCGAAAGAGAACTGCTCAATTTTCCGCAAATAGGGGACTCCAGTTCCTTTGAGGCGATTCGATCAAATAGATCTGGAGATCCCGGACTTGCATGGCAGTTTATGTGAGGGTTCTCAGTAGTCGTATGTTCATCAAAATTAAAAAAACCCGTGATATTCACGGGTTTAATTTGTACACTTTAACAGTTTGGAAGCCGAACTTGCGTAAGGATTGTTGGGAGCCTGGGACATAAATATCAACGCGTTTACCTTTGATGGAGCCGCCAGTATCCGTTGCATAAGCATACATGCCGCCTTTTGGCAGGCCGTTGAAATCATAACCTTCAATATAGAGCTTAGATCCAAGTGGAATAACAGATGGATCTACAGCGACGGTTCCAATTCCTAATGGATTCCCCATATAATCCAAAGCTCCATAGCCGCCATTTTCAGATGGATCTGCCGAGTAGGCCGTTGACTCAAATAGCTCATAATCAGGTGCGTGATGATTGCCGTCTTTACTTAGAATCGCTAATTTGCTGCTTGCGTCCCACTGAACGGGAATGTCAGAAGCATTGCTTAGAAAACGAAGTGGCACGTATACACGCCCATTTTGGAATTCGGCATGTGTGTCCATCTCGACACGAGTGCTATCGATTTCGGCCTCTTTTTGACCTGACACTAAGGAAATAGAGTGTTTGTCATTGTTAAGTGTGACTTTGATTGCGTCGCCTTCCTTTTGCCATTGTACATCATAACCCAGTTTCTCTGTTACAAAACGGATCGGTACTTGTGTAGCGTGGTTGTCATCCAAATAAGGCTGAGCATCAGGAAATTGAACCAGGTCATCGTTGACTTGAACTTTCACGTCCATATTAGCGGCAGCTGCATAAGCATGTCCCGAAAATGGGGAAAGAAAGCCTCCTGCCAAAACTGTGGCGGACACAGCAAGGCACGTTAACCCTTTTGTAAACATATTCAATTGGTAATCCTCCTTCAAATGAGCCTCCGAGGTTAGTTGACGGGTTCGGGAAGAAGGTTCTCCCTAGTCTACTCTGCATGCAGAGTAAATATTCACCCCATGTAAATCGTCCCCCGTACCGGCACTTTGTCTGTGCACCGGACTCGGCTTCAAATATTCTATCATTGATAGAATAAGAGAGACAACGCCCAAAATATGGTTACAGGTCTTAGTACGTACTGGACTTAGGTCTAGGTACAAAAACAGTCGGGAGTCCGTTTTGACGTGAATCCATTTCGGCTACGATAGTAGCATGAAGATTACGCAAAGGGCGGTGCAAGAATGAGCATGAATCGATCAAAAAGTTGGGCTTTCATTCTAATAGCTGTTGGCTTCCTCATCTGTATGCATCAAGTGGGTATGCATTTTCATGTCATGGGATTGTTGATTCCTGTGGCGATGGTGGGGCTTGGTTATGTGGGGATAAGTAATGGGAAGAAAATTGGATGGGTTATTTTTGGTATTGGTGCTTTGATATTAATTACGAAATTGTCTGGATTTCTCGCGATTGTGTTTGCGGTTTGGTTAATGTATTACGGTTATCGCATGCTGAAAAAACAAAAGGATTCGACGGAGTTCAAATTATAATCAATAGGAACTTAGGGGGTGTGGGGATAATGAGCGTATTTAATCGAATTGGTAAAATGGCGGATATGGCCTTCCAGGAAGCGGCAAGCAAGCTTGATCTGCATGAACGGGGAGGTGGCCATTCCGGCCACTCCGGGCACTCTGGAGGATCGAGCGGCATCGCCGAGCTGGAAGAGCGCTACGAGGAGGCGCTGCAGCGCACGATTGAGCTGCGCAAGCAAAGCGTCGACGCGGAGGAGATGGCGCAGCTGCGCGCCGAGCAGGCCGAGCTAGCCATGCGCGCTGGCGACGAAGAGCTGGCGCGTCTGGCGCTGAAAGAGAAGCTGCGCTTGGAAGCTGCCTGCGCGGAGTACCGCGCGAAGTACGCGAGCAGCCAGGACGTCTGCCTGGCGCTCGCAGACGAGCTAGCGGCGCTGCGTGCCGGACGCGCAGCAGGAGCCGGACAGCCGCGCAGCGGGCTGTCCAAGGAAGAAGCTCGGGAGGCATTGCGCGAGCTGGAAGCGACCGGCCGCGAGCTCGGCCGGGAAGCGCTGCAGGGCTTGCGCGTGGCGGGGCGCGTGTCGCGAGAGACGCTGAAGGAGGCTGGCAGCAACCTCCAGCAGGAGCTGCGCAAGCTTCAGCAGGATTGGCGCGACAAGAAATAAGCCACGCATAATTGTACTGCGCCGCGCACAGCGTGCGGCGCAGCCGAGTTCTGGCCTCCATTCCTTAGGCTAGATCCTTGCTGGGCAAGGATTTGCTTCTTGGAGGCTGTCCATTCTTATGGTATGCTAGGAATCTATATGCACGTATTAATCGGCAGCCAGAGGAGGTGCAGCGATGGGCGAAGAAACCAAAAACAACCGCAACCGGAATACAGCACTAGTGCTGATTGGCGCCGGTCTTTTTTTGCTTCTGGATCATACGATAGGCTTTTTCCCCATTCTTGCGATTATCCTCGTCTTGCTGGGCATTCATCGGGTCCATTCCCGCAAAGAGCGCAAAGGCTTTGTGCTCATCGGCGTGGGAGCTGTGATTCTGTTTGGTGATCATATTACGATTGTTTTCGCTATCGTCTTGATTTCATTAGGATTCTTTTTCATCCGTTCAAAGCAAATGCACAAAGATGACACCTATATTCAGAAGCAAAAGCTGATGGATAGCGTTCGTTTGGGGCGTGAGCCTTGGATCATGCGCAATAGCTCAACGTGGTACATTATTGGGGAGACCTATATTGATCTCTCGCTTGCCATTCTAGAGCAAAAGGAAACAACGCTTATCCTGCAAGGTGTGATAGGCGATGTTGATATAAAGGTACCAGATGATATTGGCGTATCAGTGGGGGCTTCTGTCACCTTTGGCCAAATTCAGGTCGCAAGTGAGCGCGAGTCTGGCGTAATGAACAAATTGCAGTGGCAATCGTCCAATTATGAGAGCTGTGATCACCGCGTGAAACTTGTGCTTTCTTATATCGTAGGAGATATTAAAATCAAAGTGATGTAACAATCTAGAGGAGGTTCAGCGCATATTGGACGGCTATAAACGAAGATTAACGAATATGATATGGCGCAGTATGGCTGAATCGATCATTTTTAGTTTTTTTGTATTTGGCGCTATCATTTATTTTATGAACTCACGGAATTTAATTACCCCATTCACAAGCTGGCAAGAAGGCGTGCAATTCGTTTTCATGGCCATCGTTATTATCGGCGGCATTGGTGCTGGATACGGTTATTGGAACAGTTCACGGATTACACGCCGGCTTGAGCCGCTTATGGAAACAATGATTTTGCTGGAAAAAGGGACCTTCACCCGTGAGGGCTTCCAGAACGGCGAAGACGAAATTGGGCGTCTTGGCGAGCAGCTGGGCCGCATTATGAAGCGTTGGGAAGAGCAGGTTACATCACTGCAGCGATTATCTAACAATAATGCCGAGCTTGCAGAGAAAGCGAAACTGTCGGCTGTGATTGAAGAGCGACAACGGCTAGCACGGGAGCTGCACGACGCAGTAAGTCAGCAATTATTCGCAATCTCCATGACCGCAACAGCAGTTGGCCGGACATTGGACAAGGATTTCGAGAAAGCCAAACGTCAGATTCATCTGATCGAAGAGATGGCTTCTGTGGCGCAATCGGAGATGAGGGCGCTGCTGCTGCATTTGAGGCCTATCCATTTGGAAGGAAAACGATTGTCCGAAGGACTTGTCGAGCTTCTCAAAGAGCTGGCGGCCAAGGTGCCGATGGCGATTACGTGGGATATGGACGAAGAGATTCGTTTAAATAAAGGTATTGAGGATCACTTGTTCCGAATTGTACAGGAAGCACTCTCGAACGCACTCCGTCATTCCAAAGCGAATAAGCTCGAGGTTAAGCTGCTGCACCGTGCTGACGGCGTTCGTCTGGCAATCCGTGATGATGGTGTAGGGTTTGAACTGGATGCGAAGAAGCTTACTTCTTATGGCATCGTGTCTATGAAGGAGCGGGTTAACGAAATTGGCGGTTCCGTTGATATTATTACAGCCCCTGATCGTGGTACGCGTATTGAGATTCGTGTTCCAATCCTAGCTGCTGAAATTGTGGAAAGTGTATAGTGATTTGTTTGGTTTTTAATTGTTAGTTTGGAAATAGAATGACAGTTCTGCTGACGAGAGGAGAAGCAAATGGACGATACATTGATTAAGGTCTTGCTTGTCGATGATCATGAAATGGTGAGGATCGGGCTTGCCGCTGTTCTGGGAACGGAGGATGGCATTGAAGTGGTCGGAGAAGCCAGCAACGGGCACGATGGCATTCGGTTGGCTCAGGAATATCGACCGGATGTCGTGCTGATGGATTTGGTCATGGAAGGCATGGATGGGATCGAAACGACCCGGAAGCTGCTGCAACTGTACCCGGATTGTAAAGTCATTGTGTTGACTAGCTTCTTGGATGATGAGAAAATGTATCCAGTGATTGAAGCTGGGGCCTTCAGTTATTTGCTCAAAACGTCTCGCGCTTCTGAAATTGCCTCAGCGATTCGAGCCGCGGCCAAAGGGCAATCCATTCTAGAGTCTCAGGTTGCCTCTAAGATTATGAACCGTTTCAGACAGCCCAAGGCGGCAGCGGAACCGCATGAAGAGCTGACTGATCGGGAAATGGAAGTCCTGCGGCTGATAGCCAAAGGGAAGTCGAACCAGGAGCTGGCGGATGATTTGTTTATCGGTGTGAAAACAGTGAAATTTCACGTCACGAACGTACTCGCCAAGCTTGGTGTGGAAGATCGGACACAAGCTGCAATCTATGCCTTTAAGCACGGCTTGGCTGAGTAGCAACAAGGGACAAGGGAGCGATAAGGATGAATTTTCTCAAGCAATTGTGGAGCTGGTTTGGTTCCATTGCCATTTCTTTTGTTTTAGTCGTATTTCTTGGTGTTTTTGTATTCCAATCGACGAAAGTAATGGGACATTCTATGGACCCAACGCTGCATGATAGTCAACGTGTATATGTATCAAAGCTATCTCATACGTTCAATTACGAACCCAATTATGAGGACATTGTCATTATTGATTCTAGAGTTGATTTGAAGCGGACGTTCAAGAACGATCTGCTTGACAGCCCTTTGCTTAGCCTATTTACAAAAGGCGATGATAAACACGTGTGGATCAAACGTGTAATTGGGAAACCCGGCGATCGTTTAGAGATGAAAGACGATAAATTGTATCGAAACGGCCAACTGCTCGAAGAGCCGTACTTGAATGAGGCGATGAGAGCAAACGGAAACAAACAGTGGACGGTTCCTGACGATCACGTATTCGTGATGGGGGATAACCGAAATAATAGTATGGACAGCCGAGTCATTGGATTCGTTCCTGTCGATCATGTGTTAGGTAAAAAGCTATTCTAATAGAAGCGACCCTCTGGGTGAGCATGCAGGTGCATGAGCTCATTCCAGAGGGTCGTTTTTATTAAGTCACATCTGTGTATCTAGCAGCAGCCCTCTCATCGGAACGGGCAAGTAAGCTTGGAGCTTTGAGCGGTATTGCCCGTAAGGCTTTAGGTCAGATTGGGACATTTGAAACAGTGCTTCGGATGGTACCTGCTGCAGCTGTCCAAGGCTGTTCGCCAAGGTAGCAGCGAAGCTGGTGAGATTGCCGAGACTTTTACGAAAGGAGCCAGAAAGGCTGTTGACCTGATCTTGAAGCTTATCTTCTTGGAGTTCGAGGCGGCCATCATCGAGCTTGTTGATGCCGATTTCTTTGAGCGAATACGGCTTAGCGGCTTGCTCTAGCCCACCAAGAAGTGAGCGATTCATGTACGCAGGTGACTCCCGCAAGGAGGTCTGAAGTTCATTATATGTATCTACGAATTCACGGATAGGCTCTAGGATGGTTTCACGATTGTTGTCGCCCGGTCTTGCTTTGACCAAGGATTGTGCGGATTGTTTGGCGTTCTGGGCAGTTTGAACGAATCCAGCTACGTTTTTGGCCGCAGATTTTGCGATTGTTTGATACGGGGAGCCATCATACGGTAAATTAAGGGGCACGCCAATCGTCGTAGATTTACCGCCTGCGATGCCGCGGATACCGCTAACTCGATAGTAATCCTTGTGGGTCTGGTAGCTATTTACTGCTGTTATCGGAGGATAGGCATAGATCATTTCAATCACCCCTTTTCACTTAAATCTAGTATAGCATTCGTAGGTATTGGGGTAAATTGGTACTTGCCAGAATGAATATGAGTAAGGAGCTGAGTCACTTCCGCCAGAAACAACATAAGATAGCATTATTGCTTCTTGTGGAGGCGATGCAGTGTGATTCGCAAACGGTTAGCTGCTAATGACGATCGGGCTATTCATCGTTTGGTTGTTGAACAGTTAGCACCTTTTTCCAGACAATACCAATCAGGTATGACGATCAGCTTTTCGGAAATTCGTAAGCGGCTGAACCACAACAAAACGTTTGTGGCAGCGAAAGGTTATAAACAGCCATATGGCTTCATTTCGGTTATCCGCAAATCGAACGTGCTGTTCGTCGATATGCTAGCCGTCGATCCTCGTGAGCAGGGCAAGGGACTAGGAAAAGAGCTTATGAAGATGGCTGAGGAGTACGGGAAAAGTGAGCGCTGTCGCACAGCAGAGCTTTTCGTAGATGATAGCAATCCCAATGCTATTGGCTTTTATTCAAGCAAAGGGTATGAAATTCAAGAGTATCTCCCTGAGCTAAGCTGCTACAGAATGAAAAAGAAGCTGGTTCGGTAAAACAAGGGCTGCTGATGAGCAAGTCATCGGCAGCCTTTTCTTCATTCGCTGAACATAACAGCAACCCGGTCGAGTGGAATATCGATGGCACCTGGACTAGGAGCTGGTCCGCCAAAAAGCGGTGTTCCGAAGAAGTTTAATCGCTCCAGTACCGGCTCTGAGCTGGATGGTTCTGTGTTTTCTTTCTTTGTTTGGACAGGTTTCGCTTTGGAAAAGGCTTTGCCTTTCTTCTTGGGTGTCGCTCCACTAAGCGTCGGTCGAGCTTCTTCATTAAGAATGAGAGTATTTTTCTCTAGACGGCTTAAAACTCCGAAGATTTGGGAACCATCATTAAGATAAAGCAGAACTGACTTTCCGCACAGGGTTTTGCAAGCTTTTTCAGTAATTGGATCAATGGGCTGCATGAGAGTCTTGGCACCTCCGTTTTTGTATGTACTTCAGCCTATTCGGAAGGCCTCGTTTCGGTATAGACGAATGTCTAGTTCGTTATAAGAAATTGTTATAGTGAAAGTTCTCAGAAAAGTTGAATAGCTTGACAATTTTAGGTATGCTAAGCATATTAACTAATCCTAATAGAGAAAGAATGATGCATATATGAGTGGAGCTGTATTTTATATTTTCGGGGCAACTGGCGATTTGGCGAAAAGAAAGCTGTTTCCAGCTTTTTATAGCTTGTATCGTGAAGGGAAATTAGGAGAAAATTTTGCAGTTGTTGGGCTTGCCCGCAGACCGCGGACGAGTGAACAATTCCGTGATGACGTGAAACATTCGATCGAAGAATTTGCCCGTTACAAAATTACGGACGATGAGCAATGGTCTCGCTTCGCAAGTCGCTTCGAGTACATGTCGCTCGATATTAACAATGTGGCCGGCTTCCATGAGTTAAACGTGTTATCCACAAGACTGGATGAACAATATCAAACAGGTGGCAACCGCTTGTTCTACCTGGCTTTGGCACCAGAGCTTTTCGGCAACGTGTCTTACAATTTAAGCGAAGGCGGCTTGCTCAAAACCAAAGGTTGGCACCGTCTTGTCATTGAGAAACCATTCGGCTACGATCTGCCTTCGGCTGAGCGTTTGAACGGTCAACTCCGTCAAGTGTTTGAGGAGAAGGATATTTACCGTATTGACCACTACCTAGGTAAAGAAATGGTGCAAAATATTGAGTTTGTGCGTTTCGCGAACGCCTTCTTCGAGCCGCTATGGAACAATAAATACATAGCAAATATTCAAATTACATTAAGCGAAACGGTCGGTGTAGAAGAGCGTGGCGGATATTATGACCACTCCGGTGCTTTGCGCGATATGGGCCAGAACCATATGCTGCAGATGCTGATGATGATGGCGATGGAGCCGCCAAGCCGCTTGCATCCGGAAGATATTCGCGATGAGAAGGTTAAGGTTCTGCGTTCTTTGCGTCTATTCGAAAATGGCGATGATGTCCGTGCGAATGTCGTTCGTGGACAATATTCGAATGGTTCAAGCAAAGGCAAAACGTTACCAGCTTACCGTGAAGAAGACTCCGTGAACCCGCAATCGACAACGGAAACGTATTTCGCTGCGCGTGTACATGTCGATAATTTCCGCTGGGCTGGTGTGCCGTTCTACATTCGGACGGGGAAAAGGCTGCCGGTCAAAACAACGGAGGTTGTTGTTGAATTCAAGAACATTCCGAACAATGTTTACTTGGCTAAAAAGCATGAGATGGACCCGAATCTGCTTGTATTCCGCGTAAATCCGATGGAAGGCATTTACTTGAAAATGAATGCGAAGCAGCCTGGATCTGAAGGTGTAATCGTTCCGGTTGCTATGGATTTCTGCCAAAGCTGTCAAATCGGCATTAACACGCCGGAAGCCTACGAGCGTTTGCTGTATGATGCAGCTCGTGGAGATTCTACGTACTTCACCCGTTGGGATGAAGTAGCGCTTGCTTGGTCTTATGTGGACCGCATCGCTGCGGCATGGAATGAGAAAACGGATGATCTGAAAGAGTATCCGGCTGGATCTTGGGGACCTGAAGAGGCGACTAAGCTGCTTTCAGACGACGGTTTCAAGTGGTGGCCGATCAATGGTCAAAATGAAGGCGAAGTCGATTGGGAAACCATTCAAAAAACGACGGTTTTAACTTAAGTACGGAGCATAACATCCAATAGGCGACTGACGCCTATTGGATTTTTTGTGGTATAATAGATCTTACGGAGTAAATCCTTACTATTATACTTGGGGTGCGTTTATGTCACGAAGAGCTTTTATAAGATGGCTGCTTGCAATCGGGGCTGCATTGGTTGGATTAAGTGCTTTTTTTAGTCAAATGTTTAAGAAAAAGTTTATGGCGGAAGAACTGCCAGCCGTTTCATCTGCTTCACCCGAGCCCGCTCAAGCTGTGGCGCAGCCTTCGGCCGAACCGTTGCCGACAGGTCCGCTAATGTCCTATTTTATATTAAGCGATCTTCATATCACCGCAGGCGACCCATTAACTGTGAAGAAATTGAGGCAAGCGCTCGATGACATTACACATTTCGACGGTCCAGTTGACGCCATCATGTTAACAGGCGATTTAACCGATACAGGAACGGAACGAGATTATAAGGAGCTGCGTACCATTGTAAGTGAGTATAAACTTCCTCCTGTTCATGCGAACATGGGAAACCACGACTATTACACGATTTGGATCAATAAGGCGAATAACTGGGATCAAGCGGCCGTTCCGAACGGCAAAAGCGATGAAGTCAGCCGGGAGTCATTCAAAAAGTTTTTTGGCTACAAGTCGCTTTATAATGATTTTACGACCAAAGGTCACTCCATTCTGCTGCTTTCACAAGAAGCCTATGTGCAAGAGAAACCGGAAGTCGGTGAAGGCGCGTGGTATTCCGATGAGCAGTTGGCATGGTTCAAGGAGCGAGTTAAAGCCCTGTATCAACCAGGCAGACCGCTGTTCGTTATGACACATCAACCGCTGCCACCGAAGGGTACAGATGGGGGATCTCACCAATTAATCCGCGCTAACCAATTCCGCGAAACGCTGAAGCCCTATAAGAATGTATTTGTCTTCTGTGGACACCGCCATCAAGATTTCCAGAATGGGACTCCGCATTATGTGGAGGAAACATTCCATTATTTCCACAATGCATCGGTAGGCAGAACGCTGAACCGTGCTTATCAACAGGAAGCCAAGAATAAAGCTCAGGGTATCTATGTCCAAGTGTTTGCCGATAAGGTCGTCGTACGTGGCAGAGAGTTCAGCAACCGTACGTTCCTTGACGAAGCGAATTGGAGCATCGATTTGCAGAAAGCCCAAGCTTAATCAATAAGCAGCACCTAGCAGTAACCATGCAGTATCCATGTAAAAGAAGAAGGGAATTAACCTAACAAATGACTACGCAACTCACTAAGCTTCTCGAAACGGAAGTCGCTAAGCGACGCACGTTCGCGATTATTTCTCACCCGGATGCGGGAAAAACAACACTGACCGAAAAACTGCTGTTATTCGGAGGCGCGATTCGTTTAGCCGGAACGGTCAAAGGGCGCAAAGCCAGCAAGCACGCAACGTCTGACTGGATGGAAATTGAAAAGCAGCGTGGAATTTCCGTTACGTCCAGTGTAATGCAATTCGACTATGAAGGGCACCGGGTTAACATTCTGGATACACCTGGTCACCAAGACTTCAGTGAGGACACGTACCGGACACTTACCGCAGCGGATAGCGCGGTGATGTTGATTGACGTGGCCAAAGGGGTCGAGACACAGACCAAGAAGTTATTCCAGGTTTGCCGGATGCGGGGCATTCCGATCTTTACATTTATTAACAAATTGGACCGCGAAGGACGCGATCCATTCGAGCTTCTCGAAGAGTTGGAGGAAGTACTCGGCATTCGGTCCTATCCGATGAACTGGCCAATCGGGTCAGGCAAACAGTTCTGCGGCGTGTATGATCGTGGGAAGTCGCAGCTGGAACTATACAACGGTGAAGATCATAAAGAAATTGAAGTCCGCAAGGTAGAAGGGGTGGATGATCCTCTGGTTCGCCAAATTGCTGGTGAATTCTTGCATCAGCAGCTACGCAATGACATTGAACTGCTGGACGTAGCGGGTGATCCGTTCGATATGGAGAAGGTGATGAAGGGCGAGCTTACACCTGTTTTCTTCGGAAGTGCCGTGAACAATTTCGGTGTGCAGACGTTCCTGGAGAACTTCCTGCAGCTAGCGCCAAAACCTGAGCCGCGCAACAGCACGGCAGGTGTAATCGAGCCTACGAAAGAAAAGTTCTCGGGTTACGTATTCAAAATTCAAGCGAATATGAATCCTGCTCACCGCGACCGCGTTGCTTTCCTTCGCATTGTGTCCGGTAAATTCGAGCGCGGCATGTCGGTTAAGCATGTTCGTATGGGCAAAGATATCAAGCTGGCTCAACCCCAGCAGTTTCTGGCGCAAGACCGCGATATCGTGGAACAGGCATTCCCTGGCGACATCATTGGTTTGTTCGATCCAGGTATTTTCCGTATTGGAGATTCGCTGAGCGAAGGGGAAGCCATCGTGTTCGACGAACTTCCAACGTTCTCACCGGAGCTTTTCAGCAAGGTTTCGATCAAAAACGCGCTGAAGCAAAAACAGTTTCTCAAAGGCATCGATCAATTGACGGAAGAAGGCATGATTCAAGTCTTCACGACAATCGGTTTCGAAGATATGATTCTAGGCGTCGTCGGTCAATTGCAGTTCGAGGTGCTTGAACACCGGATGAGATCCGAATATGGTGTAGATATTCTATTGCAGCGTCAGAACTATCAGTTCGCTCGCTGGATTGTCGACGAGAAGATCGATCCGAGCAAATTCCGTATTAATTCCCAGCTTGTAAAGGATAAGAAAGGGAATTACGTCGGGTTGTTCGAGAGTGAATATGCCTTAAGATCTTCCATAGAGAAGAACCCGAATGCGAAGTTTTTAACGAGTGCTCCATAAGACTTTTAATAACATGAAGAGGCTGTGCATCAGAGTAAAATCTGGTGTGCGGTCTCTTCTTTTTTAGTTGCCGATGGACCGTTTGCTTCATACAATAAGTACGGGTTACGAATACAGGGCGCGCAGGCCTTAAGGATGTGAAAGAGAGACCGTGCATCTACTGATCATTGCTCCTGAACAAATTCCAGTGCCGCCGCTAAAAGGTGGATCCGTTGAAATATGCATTTATGCCATTGCCCGGCAGCTTGCCAAACAGCATCACGTGACCATCATTTCGAGGCAACATCGTGCTTATAGAAACACAACCCGAAGGGGCTCACTCAAGATTGTAAGAGTTCGGGCGGAGAGTTCGAAGCAATACTTGAAGGAAGTTATGAAGGCCATGAAAGGTGAGAAATTCGACTGGGTTCAGGTAGACAACAGACCCGTATTCGCAGCAGCCATCAAGCGCCAGTTTCCCCATAGTCCTGTCTCTCTTTTCCTACATTCGTTAACGTTTGTGAAACCGCCTTATATTTCGAATTCGAAGTGCTCGGCACAGCTAAGTAAAGTGGATTGGGTTGTAGCGAACAGTTCTTCGCTGCAGCAGGAGTTAATCCGGTTATTTCCCAAGCGCCGCGCAAAGCTGCATCACATTTACCTTGGGACAGATATTCATCGATTCAAGCCCAGAACAGCAGCAATGAGACAACGGTTGAGGAGAAAATACGGGGTAGGCCGCGGTTTCCACATCCTTTATGCCGGCAGACTGATTAAACGCAAAGGTATTACGCAATTAATTAAAGCTGTGTATTTGGCTAGAAAAAAGGTAGCTGGCCTAAAGCTTTTGATAGCTGGCGGGGAGCAAAGGAAAGGGTATAGAGCGTCCTTGCATAGAAAGGCCCGCAGGCTTGCAGTGCCAACAAAGTTTCTGGGAAATATTCCGCATCGCAATATCCACGAGGTGTATGGCCTTGCCAATTGCTTCGTGTGCCCTTCGCAAGGGCATGAGGCTTTTGGATTAGTGAACGTGGAAGCGATGGCTTCCGGAATCCCGGTAATCGCTTCGGCCAACGGGGGCATTAAAGAAATCATACAGCACGGGCATAATGGGGTATTGATCCGAAACTTCAGAAACCCTAGAGCCTTCGCACGGGAGATTGCGGCCATAGCTACGCGGAAAAAGTGGGCAGGCGGCATAGCGAAGCAAGCGCGGGTTGATGCCGTTAAGCAGTTCAGCTGGCAGGCCACAGCGCAATCACTGGCCGATTTCTATAAACTGAAGCTGGAGGAAAGACATGAGAAAAGTGGTAAAGAAACGGACGAAAATTAGATACCCCAGATACGTCATGAGTAAGATTGGCAAAACCAAGGCGGTAGAGGCCACGGCAGCTCTCAAGGAATATGTGCCGACGACGAAGTGGATGACAGCAGAGACACTGAAACAAATGCTGAATCAGCATAAAATGGTCTATATTAAGCCCAATGTAGGCATGTTTGGGAATGGTGTAATCCGCGTGGAAATATCGGACGGCGAGGGAGCAATCATGCCGTACTCGTATCAACTTGGAGTCAATTTGAAACGATTTAAAACATTTGAAGACATGTATGCCTCCATCACGAAGAAAATTGGAAAGGCACGGTACCTGGTACAGAAAGGGATTCACCTGCTGAAATATAAAGGGAACCGCTTTGACCTGCGAATTATGGTGCAGCAAACACCTTTGCACGATTGGGAAACGACCGGCGTAATCGGTAGAGTGGCGCATCCGAGTAAAATCGTGACGAATTTTCATAATGGGGGAACTTTGAAACCGGTGGATACTTTGCTGCTTAGCTACTTACCTGCCGGTGAGCGGGATGATTATGTGAAGAAACTGCATGTGCTTGGGAAGCGTGTGGCGAAAGCGATTAATACGAAGTACCGGGGAGTTAAGGAAATCGGAGTTGATGTCGCTCTGGACAAAGATCTGCATCCATGGATTCTAGAGGTCAATACGAGTCCAGATCCTTACATTTTCCGCAGGCTGCGGGATAAGCGTGTATTCGCTAAAATACGGAGGTACGCCAAAGCATACGGCCGGTTATGAAATCATAACCGGTCTGTTGTCGTATTTATGAAAGCTTTGCTCGATTTCGTGAACGGAAACAGGCGGACTTAAGAGATAGCCTTGGATGGTTGTGCAGGTGGTTTCTCGCAATATTTCAAGCTGGCTCAATTCTTCTACACCTTCAGCTACCACTTGCACATTGAGGGCGTGACCGAGGTGAATAATGGCATTGGTTATTGCTAAATCGTCTTTATTGCTCTGTATATTTTTTACGAAGGAACGGTCGATTTTCAAGCAGTGGATAGGAAAATGTTTCAGATAATTCAGTGAGGAGTAGCCGATTCCGAAATCATCGATGGAGATGGAGATTCCTTTCTTACAGAGCTTCTCTAACACAGCAATGGTATTTTCCATGTTTTGCATAATAGAGCTTTCGGTGATTTCAAATTCCAGATAGGCGGGATTAATGCCGGTCTGTTCAATAATGTGAATGGCCTTATCTGAGAAGTATTCGTCCTGGAATTGGCACGGCGAGACGTTGACGGCAACCTGATAGTCTAAAATACCGGCTTCGAGCCATCTCACCTTCTGGAGGCAAGCCTCGCGGAGCACCCATTCGCCAAGGGGTAGAATCAAACCACTCTCTTCTGCAAGCGGAATGAAATCGTTAGGCGGAATCATGCCAAGCTTAGGATGATTCCATCGCACTAAAGCTTCCAGACAAATAATCTTGCCGGTAGAGAGCTCAAGGCGCGGTTGATAAT
The DNA here is from genome assembly GCF_059692175.1 of Paenibacillus sp. J22R67. Taxonomy (NCBI): domain Bacteria; kingdom Bacillati; phylum Bacillota; class Bacilli; order Caryophanales; family Paenibacillaceae; genus Paenibacillus; species Paenibacillus sp. J22R67. The sequence goes on from NZ_JCAUAX010000011.1 coordinate 31,817, forward strand.
ACAAGATGAGCTGATTTTCTAAAATAGCCTTGCGCAGCTCGGTTTCCATTTCCACAGAGCTGGCATGTTGTGGTGAAAGCATGGAATGGTAGATGACAAGCTTATTTTTGCCCGTATGTTTGGCGGTTTGAAGTGCTTGGTCAGCTTGCTTCAAAGCTTGTTCCACGGTTGCTGACGTTAGCTCCACTGCACTCATACCCATACTTACGTTAATATAACATTCATGTTCATGAATCATAAATGACTGATCAAAAAGCTGCTGTACCTGCTGAATACTTTGGGACAACTGTTCCTGATGTCGTGCATATATAACCAGGGCAAATTCATCATCCCCGGATCGAACGGCGAGACTGCAGTTAGGTATAGCGTGCAGCCGACGAGCGACTTCAGCTAACAGATGATCACCGGAAGCGTAGCCGAGTGAGAAATTGATATGTCGAAACCGGTCAATATCCAAGATAAGAATGGTTTGAATTGGTGCGTTGCGCATAGCTCTGCTATGACGTTTGACAGCTTTTTGAATCAATATTAAAAGGTGACTTCGAGTCACTTTTTTCGTACTCCGCCGAGTACTGATTGTACTTGATGAGGCCAAGTGAAGAAGTCGCTGGGCTACGTTCATTGTGATCACTCATTCCCACATCATAGTTGTCCATGTAACCTTAATCATAAAACGAAAGGCCAGGAATAGGCAATATAATAAATTAGATCATTTTACAGAAATTAGTCTTTTTTTGCTGGTTTTATTTGCTGGAAATTGGTGTTGATGTCGAAATGTGAGGCGCATATTTTTTAATCATAAAGTATTGACAAAAATAGCTCTTGAATGAGAAAATGTACGCGTGTACATAAAGAATTTCAGGAATGAAAATGGAGGCTTCTACATGGTGACTAGAAAAGAGGTTGCTGAATTAGCAGGCGTTTCCGAAGCGACCGTTTCCCGTGTATTTAATGGGCTCGGCCCCATGAAGCCTACAACCAAGGCGCGTGTTCTGGAAGCGGCTAGCCAGCTGAATTATCATCCGAATGCGATTGCGCAAAGTTTTGCACGAAGACGCAGCGGAAATCTCGGCGTGGTGCTTCCTTATATGCCTAAGGTGCATCTGTTCTCAGCGTATTATTTTGCAGAAATCTTAAGCGGGATCGGCGAGCAAGTAAGGGAGCAAGGGTACGATATGCTTCTATCGCTACTCAAGCCAGATGAAGACTTGGACTACGCCAGGCTCTACCGATCGCAGAAAGTGGATGCTTGTGTCATCCTCGGTGCAAGAGATACGCCGCAGCAGCGAGAATCGCTCCTACAGCTACAGGAGCAGGGGTACCCCTTCTGCTTGGTTAATCAGCATTTTGAGGGTTTAGCTTTTCACGAAGTGGATGCTGATCATGTCGATGGCAGCTATCGGGCTGTTCGCCATTTGCAGGAGGAGGGCTATCGGAAGATTGCCTTCTTGAATGGTTCACCGGAGTACTCCAATTCCGGGGACAGGCTTCAAGGCTATTTGAGAGCGATGCATGATGCGGGGCTTCAGACTCCACACGAGCTGCTGCTCGAGGGCAATTACAGCCGGAAAAGCGGCTATGAAGCAGCCGAGAGGATTTGGGCGCAGCGGGAGCAGGTGGAAGCTGTTTTTGCCGCAAATGATCGCATGGCCATCGGCCTGATGCAAGGACTACGGGAAAAAGGTTGGGTGGCAGGTCGCGACTTTGTTGTTGTTGGGTGCGATGACTCCGATGCTGCCAAACTCAGCGATCCACCGCTCAGCAGTATTAATGTGCCCTTTTATGAAATGGGAAAAGAAGCAGCACGAGGCGTTCTGGCACGCGTCATGCAGGGGGAAAGCGCAGACCCTCCAAATGTTAAGTTGCCAACTCAACTAATTATTCGACAATCATCTAAGAGCAGTTCACTTATATAAGCGGAAAGTTATGAGTTAGGGAAGATAGGGAGACAGGGATTAAGAAACGATTATCCACTTAAGGAGGCTTTCTATTACATGAAATCATTCAATATTGGTATGGTCGGCTATAAATTTATGGGTAAGGCTCACAGCCATGCTTATAAAGATTTACATATGTTTTTCCCGCAGACGGCGGTGCCGAAAATGAAGCTCATCTGCGGACGCGATGAGCACGGTGTCAAAACCGCAGCCGAGCAGTTCGGCTGGGATGGTTACGTCACCGACTGGCGCGAGCTGGTCACGCATCCTGAGATCGACATCGTCGATATCAATGCACCCAGCGACGCGCACAAGGAAATCGCTCTTGCAGCGGCCAAGGCCGGCAAGCACCTGTTCTGCGAGAAGCCGCTGGCGCTGAGCCTTGCGGATGCAAGGGAGATGCTGGAGGCGGCTGAAACAGCTGGGGTGAAGCACATGGTAGGCTTCAACTATCGGTTTGCTCCTGCGGTGCAGCTCGCGAAGAAGCTCGTCGAGAGCGGTCGACTCGGCCAGATTTATCACTTCCGCGCTTGGTTCCTGCAGGACTGGATCGTAGATCCGACGTTCCCACTGGTGTGGCGTTTGCAGAAAGAGATTGCCGGCTCTGGGTCTCACGGCGACTTAGGCGCGCATCTGATCGATCTAGCGCATTTCCTGGTCGGTGATATGACAGAAGTCATTGGCATGAGCGAGACGTTCGTGAAGGAGCGTCCACTACCGAGCTCCATGACAGGGCTAAGCGCCAAAGGCAGCAAGGATGCGCCGCACGGACCTGTAACCGTCGATGACGCGACGCTGTTTATGGCTCGGTTCGCGAATGGGGCGCTGGGCAGCTTCGAGGCAACACGATTTGCACCTGGTCACCGGTGTACGAATTCTTTTGAAATTAATGGCAGTAAAGGCAGTGTGAAGTTTGATTTCGAGCGCTTGAACGAGCTGCAGGTCTATTTTACAAGTGATGAAGAGGATGTTCAGGGCTTCCGCCGTGTTCTGGCAACGGATCCGTCCCACGCTTATATGGATGCTTGGTGGCCGGCCGGACATACCATCGGGTATGAGCATACGTTCGTGCACGAGGTTGTTGAGCTTATGAACGCGCTTACAGAAGATCGTCAGCCGGTTCCGAATTTTGTGGATGGCGTGAAGTGTCAAGAGGTGCTAGAAGCCGTGGATCAATCCATTGAGCAGCGTCGTTGGGTGAAAATTAGCGAGGTTTAAGCTTAAACATAAGCGGAGAGGAGCTTGTACAAGATGAGTAAACAAGCATTAATTGTTTGGGGTGGCTGGGATGGTCATCAACCTGAGGAAGTGGCAGGCATTTTTGCAGGGTTATTGCGCGAGGAAGGTTATGGCGTGGAAGTATCTGATACGCTGGACAGCTTTAAAGATGCGGAGCGCTTGAAAGGCATTGATCTTATTGTACCTGTATGGACGATGGGGAAAATTGAAAAAGAGCAGTTGACGCCTTTACTTGCCGCGGTCAAAGAAGGTGGAACTGGGATTGCCGGCTGTCACGGCGGTATGGGAGATTCCTTCCGGAATGAAGTCGAATATCAGTACATGGTCGGCGGTCAATGGGTCGCTCATCCTGGCAATGACGGCGTTACCTACACGGTGCAGATCAAAGATCGCCAGCACGCTTTGACGGAGGGGATGGATGATTTCGTCGTCGTCTCTGAAAAGTATTACATGCATGTTGATCCTGCTATTCAGGTTCATGCAGTGACGGATTTCGGTGATGTGGAGATGCCGGTCGTTTGGACCAAAACCTATGGTGAAGGCAAGGTGTATTATAACTCGCTAGGTCATCAAGCGAACATCGTACGGATGCCGGAAACACTTGAGCTTATGCGCCGCGGCTTGCTGTGGGCGACACGATAACGAATAGAGGAGAGCGAAAAGATGAGTAAGATGAAGGTTGGTATTATCGGTTGCGGGAATATTAGTGCTGCTTATATGAAAAATATTCCTAACTTCGAGCATTTGGAGCTGCTTGCTTGCGCGGATATCGATTTGGGGAGAGCGAAGGCGCGGGCGGAGGAGTTTGGTATTCCTCATGCGTACACGGTTCAGGAGCTTTTGAATGATGCGAATATTGATATTGTCATCAATCTGACGATTCCTGCTGCACATGCTGAAGTCTGTATTCAGGTGTTGGAAGCGGGCAAGCACGTCTATGTGGAGAAGCCGCTTGCGGTTACGCGCGAAGAGGGCTTACGCATTCTGGAGGTGGCTCGCCGTAAGGAATTGTTGGTCGGCAGCGCGCCGGATACCTTCCTCGGTGGAGGTATTCAAACATGCGTGAAACTGATCAATGACGGCTGGATCGGCACACCGATTGCCGCAACAGCATTCATGATGGGCAAAGGTCACGAGCATTGGCATCCGGACCCAGAGTTTTACTATGCCAAAGGCGGCGGTCCTATGTTCGATATGGGTCCTTATTATCTTACAGCTTTAGTAGCTTTGCTGGGACCTATTCGCCGTGTAACGGGCTCAACAGGAATTAGCTTCCCAGAGCGTACGATTAAAAGTGAGAAGAAACGCGGGCAGAAGATCACGGTTGAAACGCCAACGCATATTGCGGGCGTGCTTGATTTCCATAGCGGTGCAATTGCTACGCTGGTCACTAGCTTTGATATTATGGGCGGCACACAGCTGCCGAACATTGAAATCTATGGCAGTCATGGTTCTTTGCGTGTACCGGATCCGAACACATTTGGCGGTCAGGTGATGATCCGTAAAAATGGTTCCGACTGGGAGCCAATTCCATTATCCCATGGCTACAAGGAAAACAGCCGCGGTTTGGGTGTTGCGGCAATGGCGCAAGCTCTAATTAGCGGTGAGAGTGAAGCGCATCGTGCCAATGGCGAGTTGGCCTACCACGTGCTTGAAGCTATGCATGGCTTCCACGACGCAGCGAGTGAAGGCAAGCACTATGTGATGCAGAGCAGCTGTGAAAGGCCGGCTCCTCTGTCGCCGGATACCGTGCTATAGTTAAGGTAATCATCCTCCTCTTGAAATAGAGGGGGATTTTTTTGTTTGCTGTTTGGAGTGTAAGGAAAGTAGAGCATGTGCAGCCATGGAAGTGTTCGGAAAGTGTGAAAAGTACAGTAAAATTGCGATTCTTAGCTTAAAAAAACGAAAGGGATGTATTTTGTACATCTAATATTTGAGGTATGGGTGGATTTAGGTGATTTTAAGTGAAATTGATGTACATTTTACATGATTATTGGCTTGAACGTTGATATAGCGACGGAAACATGTAGTTTTTACATCAAATCGCAGATGTGGCTATGAAGGGGGAGTGGCGATTTCTTACGAATATACAGCTAAGGGATTGCACGGAGCAGCCCCCTAGCTGATGGTGGGGAATTGAGGTCAAGGTCAAGGGAGATGCCCTTTTAGAGTTTCAACGAGTTCATTTTGGATATTTGCTTCACTATGCTGCCATATAATTTCGAAAAGCACGCCTAGCCCGGGCAATACCCGTTCTTCCCCCCCAATGGAATCTTCAATAATTTCTTGAAGTTCGTCATTGGATTTATTTTGGACTCTCTGGACGATGGCCTGTCTTAAAGTTATATTCATTCGTTCGTGGACCTCGCTTCCATTTCGTTATCGATACTAATATGCGCAAGTTGATGGCGGTTCATCCTCCAGATTCGGCTCTTTCCGTACATGGTGAGTTTACAGATCGCAAGTATGATATAATTTAAAATAACATTGGGAATTTGGAGGAAACGCCAGCCTATGAGAAAACAATTTGCCATTATAGGAATGGGAAGATTCGGGTCCAGCATTGCCAGAACGTTGTCACAGTTAGGTTTTGAAGTCATGGCCATTGATTTTCGGGAAGAAACTGTGCAGGAAATCTCATCGATCGTAACGCATGCTGTACAGGCCGATTCAACAGATGAAGAAGCGCTTCGAGCGCTTGGCATTCGCAATTTTGACGTTGTCGTAGTAGCCATTGGTGAGGATATTCAAGCGAGTATTTTGACCACATTAATTCTCAAAGAAATGGGTATACCTACGGTAGTTGTGAAAGCTGTAAATGACTTGCATGGCAAGGTGCTTAAGAAAATCGGCGCTGATAAAGTCGTTTTTCCCGAGAGGGATATGGGACAGCGCGTGGCGCACCACTTGATTTCGTCCAATATTGTTGATTACATAGAGCTATCTTCGGACTATAGCATCGTGGAGATTCAAGCCTCTCGAAATATGATTGGCAAAAATTTAATCGAGCTTGATATTAGGGCCAAATACGGCTGCAATGTCATCGCGATTAAGCACAATGACAAGCTGATTATTCCGCCAAGCGCGGAGGAAATACTCCGTTCTGATGATATTTTAGTCATCGTTGGTAAAAATTCGAACCTTCAAACTTTTGAAGTGACTTTTGCAGAGTAGGTAGAAGAAATGACGCATACGGAAATTATGTCTGTTCAAAATGCCCGCGTGAAAGAGTGGGCACAGCTTTTGGAACGCAAAGGTAGAGATAAACAAGGGAAATATATCATCGAAGGCCATCATCTTGTGGAGGAAGCGCTGCGAGCGGGAGCCTCAGTCGAAATCGTTATCTTTAGTCTGGAAAAAGGCTTGCCTGATGGCCTTGCTGGACTGGCACTGCCAGGCGCGGTGGAATGGGTCGGCGTCAGCCAAGCCGTTCTGGAGAAATGCACGGACACGCAGACGCCGCAGGGCGTGCTGGCCATTGTTGCTCGGCCGCAGCTGGGCATGGACGAGCTGCTCGCTGGCGAGCATGACCTTGTGGTGGTCTTGGACGGCGTCCAAGACCCGGGCAACCTCGGCACCATCATCCGGAGTGCGGATGCGGTTGGTGCCAAAGCGGTTGTGCTCGGCCGCGGCACGGTCGATCTGTACAATCCCAAGACGATCCGCTCGACGATGGGATCGATGTATCATCTGCCGATTGTGGAGGCAGATCTGGGGCTTTTGCTGCCGCGAGCGCGTGAGCGCGGCGTGCGGCTGGTGACCACGAGCCTGCAGGCGCAGAGCTCGTGTTACGACACGGACCTGCGGCAGCCGACGTGGTTGATTCTCGGCAACGAGGGCCGGGGCGTGTCGCCGGAGGTTGCTGCGCTGTCGGATGTGCAGGTCATCATCCCGATGCAGGGCAAGGCGGAGTCGCTGAATGTGGCGATGGCGGCTACGGTGCTGCTGTTTGAGGCTTCGCGGCAGCGGTTGATGGGTTAGCTGGTAAGTGTGTGATGTGAACGTTAAGTTAGTTTTTACTGTCTGGAATGTAAATTGTCTTGGGTGTATTAGGTAAGTTTCGATGTGGCGCAAAGGATTGATGTATAAGGGATTATTAATGATACACAGTTGGTTTTTCCTTCAGTCTCTTTTGTCGAAAAAGCATTGGAGTGTATCCTACGTAAGTCTTGAAGTAACAAACAAAGTCTTGAAGTGCAACGTTCACTTAACTGGGTGAACGTTTTTTCTTGTGAAAATTCCTTAATATGAGATGCAAAGAACCCCAGTACCCTCGTTTCCAAGGAGGTACGGGGGGTGTCTTCTTCAGAGAAGGCTTTTAGTATTCGTGTCATACTTTGAATGCCGACTCTGCCGTTTTTTGAATTCGTGGATTGCAATAATGATAAAAGAAATCAGACCGAACCCTCCGCAGGCCTGCATAAAGTGGGAAAAGGGTTCTGGTTGAATTGTATGAAAGAAAATAGAAAACAAGCCTGCGTTTACTGCTACCCCAAGGAATGTAAAGGTCATAAACAATCCGGATGCGCGGCCTGCCTGTTCTGGACGGTGTGAAGTGAGCAGAAACGAATGAGCTACTACGCCAAAAACCTGACCGAACAAGAGCATCAAAGAGCTAGCGGCAACGGAGAAAGACAAGGATGGGAACCAACTCATAGTAAACAAAGAGATAGCAATCAGCAGGCTGGAGGCGCCAAGAAGTTGAAAGTCCAGAAATTTCTTGCGCAGCCGTCCGATGAGGATTGTTCCCGCGAAGGCACTGATTCCATTCACAAGGTAGAAAAGGCTGAGCCCTGTCTGATCCATATGGTATATACTCCTGGCTACTACTACCGGGAAGAGGTTAATGACACCAGCACCTAGATTGAGGAAGAATACAGAAACAAGCAGAACCCACTTTACCTTTACAGTACTTAAGTAAGTAGGAGAGCTCTCGGGTTCTTTCCGTGCTTCTTCCGTAAATGACGGAACTTGAAGTCGCATCCAGAAGGCCAATATACCAAATGATAGGACAAAACTAAAGATATCAATCATAACGATGATTCGAAACGAGAGCATAATTAACAGCAATGAACCGAATATTGTTCCAAGAATATGGGTTGCCCAAGTTATATTAGTAAGCAGGGCCATTGCGGCTGCCACTTGTTCAGTCTTTAACCGTCTGCGAAACATACTCGATTGAGTCGCTGTGAATAATGGGTTCAATAAGCTTAAACCAACGATAATGCCTAAGGCAATAATCACTTGGGTTTTATCGCCCATGTTTGCCCATATCATTAATGGAACTAATAGCAGTGAGCAAATAATATCCAAGTAAATCAGAAGGGGGACGCTTTTGAATCGGTCCGACAAGGGTGCAAGCCATTTGCCTCCGACCATAATAGGCACATATACGCACAAGATGGTCCAGCCCAACAATGATCCGGCCCCACCTTGCTTGTCGAAGATATCGTATATAGCGCCTGCGCGGAACATCCAGTTTCCCAGCTGACTTAACCCATATGCTAAATAGAGAGGCCAAAAAGATCTGAGCACCTCTATTGTGCTGGAGGATGGTTCCGAAGCGTTGGTTGTGGTCATCAGGATACGAGCTCGCGTTCAATTTCCAAAAGTAAATGATCCATGGCTTCCGAAGAGCCGAACTTTTCTTTGGCCGTGATGAGCTTTTCCAGTGCTTCTACCATCTGACCTTGCTTACGATGAAGCATACTCAAATTCATGTAAATATCAGGGTCTTGTTGGAGCTCCAGAGAGCATTCTAGATCTATCCTACATTCCTCGTATCTCTCTTCGTTGAAATGCAAAATGGCTCTGTTATTATAAGCTTCACTTAACTTAGGATTTAAAAGAATGGCATAGTCTAAATCTTGTGCCGCCTCTTGCAGTTGATCGAGCTCCTGAAAAACAAGTGCACGGTTATTATAGGCTTGTGCTTCCTTAGGCTGGTGGTAAATGGTGTTATTGAGCATTTCCAGAGATTCAGCAAAACGTCTCTCGTGATAGTATATGACACCGAGACCTAGAGAGGCGATAGCCGCATCCGGTTTTAGGACGAGCGCGCGTTGATAGTCTGCCTCTGCCTCCGAGATTAGCCCTAACTTTTCATATAGATCTGCACGATTGATATGAGCCTCATAATAGGGCGGGCATAACTCGATGGCTTTGTAGTAATACTCCATGGCCTCTTCCAATTTTCCTGCTTTTTTTAGCAGGTTAGCTAGATCATTATAGTATTCTCCGTAGTTCGGATCGAGAGCAATAGCATGCTTATATGTTTCATAGGCTTTGTCAAAATCACCAACCAATTCATATACTTGTCCCGTGTTGTAAACTAAGATGGATTGGTGAAGCGCATATTTTTCATTTCCATAAATTTCTTCCATACGCTCTAATCCTTTTGTACATAGCTCAATGGCTTCTTCAAAGCGGCCTTGGCGAGCACGGATATAAGCAAGCGCATTCTCAGCAAAAACCATAATGTAATCATATTTAGGATGGTTAAGGAACAAGTTCTCAATTTTCTCCAAGTTTAAAAGAGCATAATACTCGGCTCGGGGTAGATCAACAGGAATTTGATAGCGTCCATAAGTCATGCTCTGAGAGTACAGAATCATTGGGACCGCGTGGCTCTCCGGAAATTGTTGATAAAACAACTCCAAATACGGAATTGACAAACTCGACAATCCGAGTGAGTACAAAATGAACGACATTCGGATGAACACTGAATTATGGGGTTGCTCACCATCCGGAAGAACGCGAAGATGATTAGAAGTATAGTAAGGAGAAAATATTTCAAACCAAGTATCATAAAGGCCAATTTCTTGTAATTGGATGGAGATGGGAGTCAGAGCCCCTAGTTGTTCCGCTTGAGTAAGCAAAGACATGGCATGAATCGGGTGAAGCAAATTCCCCCAAGAGCCTTCGTCACGGAGTTTCTCGATCTTCTCCCTATGTAGTCTTGCCCGTGTTTCGGGATGGAATGTCGCATAATTACGCAAGGCCACAGGATCGTCGGAAGCACAATGTCCTTCAATGAATGCTTTCAGCAGAGTATAGCGCAATTTTTCTCCTTTCAGCTGTAAACAAAAATCAAGATATGTATGAAAGGGCAAGTATGGATTCACTTCCATGCCTATCTTCATTCCTTCCAGAAGGGCATAAAGCTTCGCCGTGTTCCCGCCGGATGCTTCATAAAGGAGATCCATTTTTTTTGACGATATACTGATGCTTTGAGGCAATTGAGCCATCCAAAGTCCGAACTCATCTCGGTCCATGCGGTGAAAGGGAAGAACCACTGCGGCTTCTGCAATATCAGGGTCAAGGGGTTGTTCGCAAAGAAGTACAATCCACATTGACTTTGCAAGTTGATTTCGGCGGTGAAAGATGCGCAAGAACGTCTTGACCGTTTTGGAAAGCTCACTTGCATGATGAATGACAATTTTAAACTGACGCCCTGTTATAGAAACAGTATCTAATAAGCATTCATAAACTCCATGGAGTAGCTTTTCCTGATAATCATGATGGTAGAAGCGGGTGCGCTCGTCTGGAGACGCTAAATTGGTCAAATCCTTTTCATATATAAAATAATTGGAAGGTAGGTAGGGGAAGAGCCGCTTAAGGGTCTGCTCATGCTTATGTATATATTCGGCATGCGTTGCGTGCATTTCTTCCAAAAGGGTATGAATAAGAACTTCCAAACCGGCAAAATATCCATAGGAGGAAGATCTGCCGTCAGAGTGGATGAGAGTATCTTGTGTGAACTTTTCTTCCATCCAACCCATTAGAGTATCCTTCTTTCCTACCCCGGATTCTCCATAGATACATAGATAGGACTTGTTCTGCTCCTCTAGTGACTCCCACGCAGAGTCCAGTATGCCATATAACGAAGCACGAGTTCGTGGTAAGTTGTTGATCATCATTTATCCCTCCAAATTGAATGGAAATAGTAAATTCAATTAGTGTTAATGGAAAAAAGAGACCTAAAGTTCTGCCTTTAGGTCTCTTCTCATAGTAAGTATTAGTTCGCGATGTAAGGAGTAGTCGTGCGGATTGTAGTAGACTTCTTGGAAGTTTTTTTAATCATATTATAACACCTCTCTTCCATTTGTATTTGCAGCCAGATATAATGGAGTTCATAAGATATTTCCTTATTTATCCAATTATCTACTAAAACTACTATAACGTCATTTGAATTAATTTACAATATTTTTCTTTTATGGTTGTTAGTTAATTTTACATAACCATTACTTTGGAGGTCATAAAATGAATGTAGGTCAATCGATTCAAAAAGGAAAGTTAACATCACTATACGAAAATTTAGTATCAAACTACCATAATTCCATTATTGGAACGGTCAATGAAAGTTGTCTAAGACTAGCCGTATTTACGGGGACTTATCCTTGGCATTCCCACCCCGATTCAGATGAAATGTTCCTTGTGCTGGAGGGGGAGCTGATCATCGATCTAAGTGACGAGAAATCCATTGTTTTGTCCCCGAATGAGTATGTAACCATCCCTGCAGGCGTTTTGCATCGAACACGTTCTGAGGTACGGACTGTGAATCTCTGTTTCGAGCATACGGATGCGAATACGGTGTTTGTTGAGGAATCGAACGAGTGAGAAGACGGAGGATGGCGTTTAGCGACCTTACGGACATTGCAGATTATAAAGAAACCGCAGTTACAACAGATGGAAGACACTCAGCTTTCCTTTCCACGATGTGGAACTTGGAAGAGGATGAATTTGAACATATATTGTATATGTGCTCTTTAGATGAAAAAGAGGGAATAAACCTGATTTGGAAGGCGAACGTCGGGGTAGGGTCAAGAGGCCTTCAGTTTTCTCCGAGTGGAGAGGAACTTGCGTTACTTCAGAGAACAGATGACACGGATTACATAGCTGTCTACTCTATTGAAGATGGATCCATAAGGCAAAATCCTCAGATATTCCATAATGCTTCATCGCTTCTGTGGGATAAGGCAGGAAAAGGTTTTTATCTCGTCTGTGATGCCACACCTCCGGTAGATTCACCTCAGTACAGCGATTATTGGCATATCACTAAGATTCCTCAGCGATGGGCATGGTGGCGTAAGAAGAGAATGATTGTGTATGTGCAGGCAAGTTTATCTCAAGGTGATTTGCAGGATCTTGTCTGGCTCGCTGGCCCCGGCTATGAATTTGATCATTGCTTTCTCTCGCCTCACGAAAATACCCTTTACTTTGTAGATCAAGTGAACATTATCGGTACCTTACCACAACTGCGATTAAGGAATATTCATTTGGATACAAGAATGGAAAGGGAACCCATACCGCTACCTCATAGTTTTATGAACACTCCAGTTTCATCTTCTACTGGCCGCTATCTGGCCTATGTTGCTTCTAGATCGATGGAAACGGAATCTTCGCGACTAAGTATTCGCTCTTTTCGTCATGAAACGATGAACCCTGCAGGTTTTCAACTCAACGTATACGATACGCGGTTGTATGTGCTAGATCTGATAGATGGGGTTCTTTGTGAATACGGTTCACAGGACGAGATAAGCGCGGGAACTCCAGTAGGTATGCCTGCCGCTAAGCAAGAAGTTTATTGGATAAATGAGGAATATATTGCATTCATTGCAACAAAGGGGCATCAAACTGAATTAGCGCGAGTACAAAGAGATGAATTGTTCAAGCTGCAAACAGAAGTTCTGGGGAGCGGAACTTCCCGTTGCCATAGTATAACTTCAGACGGGAAAGTTGTTTGTGTACATTCGGAGAATGGGATGCCTTTCGTTCCTGCTCACTTTCGTATTGATCGGACGGACTTGGTGCTTTGTCCCGATTCCCTAAAAGGTTCGGGATCCTCGGAGATTGTGTGGGCTCCTGCTAAGCGGATAGCTCAGGTACCTGCTCCAGGAGCATGGCTTTATGAGCCTGATGGCATGGATGAGGCAATGCTAGAGTCAGTACCGTTAATTGTTTACTTGTATGGAGGAGCTGCTCAGCTTTGTATGGCTTACGAAGATACGCATCAGCTTCTTGCTGGTAACGGTTATGCTGTACTGGTCATTAACTCTACAGGCACAGCAGGCTATGGGAGGACGCGTTCAGATCTACATTTGGACGATTGGGGGGCGTCCGCGATTCCTGAAGTGTTGGAAACCGTAGAGTGCATACTTAAGCGGTATAAAACTCTTAATCCAAGCAGAGTTGCCGTTTACGGTGGAAGTTTTGGGGGTTTTTTGGCTATGCGGTGCTTGACTGATTCCAAGTTATTCCATACTGCATGTTCAATGGCAGGGATAAGCAATCTTGCCTCTTACTGGGGAGCCGGCGTTTATGGTTACCAGTACGGGCTTAGTTCCCTGCGTGACAACACTAGACCATGGAGTGATCCGGAACGCTTCGTCCGATCATCACCTCTCTTTCTTGCGGATAAGGTGAATTGTCCGCTGCTGCTCATGCATGGTGAGCTTGATGGGATTGTGCCTGTAGCGGAGTCTGAGCAAATGTTCACAGCGCTTACCTCAATGGGTAAAGAGGTGTCACTCCTTCTCTTCCACGGGGAGGATCATGGGATCAGAGGTCGCCCAAAAGTGAAATTGCAAGTTAGGCGGATGCTCCTGGCATGGTTTGACAAACATTTGCGAGGGGATGAACATGCTTGGAAGGCGTATACGTCTGGTGACGTGGACGAGGCCATTATGTATGCTAGAGATGCATTTATTCAAACTCAGCATTGACAATATTGATCAAGAAAGCTATTATATTCTTTGTTGATTTATGTAACTGAAAAGAGGTGTTTTGAAAATGGCTGTTCCTCAACGGAGAACGTCCAAAACACGTCGCGATAAGCGCCGTACTCACTTTAAACTGGAAGTACCAGGAATGGTGAAGTGTGAACAATGTGCAGAATTGAAAAAAGCACATCATGTTTGCAAAAACTGCGGTTCATATAAAGGTAGAGAGATCGTTAAAGCTCAATAATAATATGAATTGCATCAGAAATGACACTTCTAAATAATTAGAGTGTCATTTTTGTATTTATTCTTGTATTTATTCTTGTATTTATTTTTGTATTTTTTACTAAGCCGGATGGAGGAACTTATGCCTTCGCGATACTCATCATTTCTAATTAAGCTGCTGATTACGACTTCACTGATTAGCGCGGTACCTTTGTTATGTCTCGGTGTATACGCTTTCTTTCAATCGACTTCTACGGTTCAGGCGAAGGTTAACGAAGCGAATGTGTTTATTTTGCAGCAATCGCAAAGCCGGGTTGAGCAGATCCTGAAGGTCATTGATCAGGTTTCCGGACGGTTCGCGGAGACGCCTTTTGTCATCAATTCCGTGGGGAAACGCATGGAGATTGAAGATTTTCAAGATATCGAGCTGCTGGTCAAAGGGCTTCTTGGCGTTCAAACCTATGAATTAGGTGTGAAAGCAGCGGAGCTGCACAGTTTGCAGAACAACTGGTATATCAAAGACGGCGGCTTTTACTTTGGCACGGACACCGCGCAAGCATCGAACGCGCTTACTTACGTCTATACATCTCGGTGGCTGCCTGACCAGGATGCTTCTTTTGCAGGAATCAAACTTGTGAAAACGATTCCACCGCTGGCTGCGGAACCCAAAGGCTATTTATTCGTGCGCATGTCAAACACGGAGCTCTCCAAGCTGCTAACCGGAGGCTTTTCAACTAGGGAAACGATGGTTTTGGATGACAAAATGAAAATTATCATTCACAGTGATCCTGCGAGGATTGGCCAAAGTGTTCTTGCCGAGCCGTGGGCCAAGGAGTTGCAGCAATCAGGAAATACACAGGGATATGTCAATAGTACTTTGTCAGGGAAGCCATACAGTGTGATTTATAATCAGTCCCGCTATAATAACTGGACATATGTGTCAGTGATCCCGCTGGAGGAGGCGCGGAAGGAATCCGCTGCTATCGGATGGGCAACGCTAACGGCATGTATTGTGCTGCTGCTTTTTGCCGCGCTGCTGTCCTACTGGGCTTCCAAGCGGATGTATTTCCCGGTACGCAGTCTCATGGAATTCACGATGCGCCACAGCAAACCGCAAAATGGCGGCTCTGCCGTGAAAGACGAGCTGCAATGGATCGGCACGCAGGTAGCCTCGCTCCATCAATCCAAGGAGCAGCTAGAAGGTCAAATGAAGATTCAGGCTGGCCAACTCGTGGACTACTTCATGCTGAAGCTATTTCAAGGTGAGTTGTACCGCGGTGAGATGGAGGAGAAGGCGGAGCGGTACCAGCTGCCTGTCTGGAAGAACTATGCCGTCCTGGTCCTGCAGATCGATACGCTGGATCAAACGCGTTATCGCTCCAGTGAGCAGGATCTGCTGCTCTTTGCGATTAATAATATGGCTGCAGAGCTGATTGCGATGCCGCAGCGTATTCATGCGATGCCTATTGGCAATTATCAGGTGATTTTGGTCGGCAGTGATACGGACAACCACATGGAGCTGCTCA
Organism: Paenibacillus sp. J22R67; assembly: GCF_059692175.1. Lineage (NCBI taxonomy): Bacteria > Bacillati > Bacillota > Bacilli > Caryophanales > Paenibacillaceae > Paenibacillus > Paenibacillus sp. J22R67. The sequence goes on from NZ_JCAUAX010000011.1 coordinate 47,465, forward strand.
GCGAATGGAGTGCTCTGGCTATGTCGGTGCAAAGCGCCGTAGACGAATATTTGGGACTAAAGGTAAGTATCGGCATCAGCAGGCCCTATGACCAATTATTTGCGACCTCAGGGGCATTTCTTGAAGCCAAAGAAGCGCTGCAATACCGGATTCGTCTTGGCGAAAAAGCGATCCTGCATCTCGATGATTTGAAGCCAAAACAAGCTTCACGGCATTATTATCCGCACCACTTGGTTTCCGAGTTAATACAGGCCATTGCCTTGCTCGATAAAGACAAAGCCGAGGAACTCCTGCATCAGTTTATTCAGGACGTGCTGCGCGTAGAGACGGATTCGAACATTTACCGAATGTCTTTTGCCATGCTGCTGACGGATCTCATCCGAGTCTTGTATGACATGGGGGATACAGGGGAGCTCCTATTCCCGGATCAACGGAATGCGTATGAGCATATGTTTCGATGGAAGACACCACAGGAAATCGAAGTTTGGTTTAAGGATCAAATGATTCAACCGATGATGGAGCTTACGCTCAAGCGGCATGAGTCGTCCGGCAAAAGCATTTCCCGCTCGGTGATGGATCTCATCCATGCCCATTATGACAGTGATATGACGCTGGAGCAGTGTGCGTTGCGGTTGAACTACAGCACTCACTATATCCGCCGGATGTTCCGGAAGGAAGCGGGGATGAGCTTTAGTGAATATTTGGCAGGATATCGCCATGATATGGCCAAGAGCTGGCTGAGCAGCACGGAGATGAAGATCACAGACATTGCGGAACGCTTGCAGTATACGAACGCGCAGAATTTCATCCGCCAATTCCGCAAACTAGAAGGAATGACGCCCGGCCAGTATCGGGAGCAACGCAGGGATGCAATTGGCTGACAATTTTGATTACCAACCACCCAAGTAGGGTGGTTTTTTTGCGTACAAATGATTATCCGCAGGGCCGCTAATGATTATAAATGCTTGCTGTAGCAGCTATTAAGCCGATCATCCGCAGGTGGAGCGCTGTTGATTATTGCAGGCAATTTACGGCTTCGATACGCTAACGTTGTCAAACAAACGAGGAGGACGAGTCAAACGTGGAACTGACTTCCAGACCGGTAAAAGCGGATACGGCTGCGAGGAGCAAAGCCCGCACGAGGATCAACCGTTTGCTGAAAAACAAATGGCTGTATGCGATGGCGCTTCCTGGCATGCTCTACTTTATTATCTTTCGTTATTTCCCCATGTGGGGGCTGTTAATTTCATTTCAGGACTACCAGCCAGCTTTAGGGATGCTGCACAGCAAATGGGTAGGTTTCAAACATTTTGAGAGGTTCTTTTTTGACGCATCATTCGCGATGCTGTTCAAGAATACGATCATTCTTGCTGTGTATAATCTGGTCTTCTTCTTCCCGCTGCCCATCATTCTGGCCTTGTTATTAAATGAAGTGCGCAGGGAAGTTTTCAAACGCAGCATTCAAACCATTGTCTACATTCCTCACTTCGTATCATGGGTGGTTGTGGTTGGGATCTCCTACATCTTCTTCACGACGGAAGGGGGCATCGTCAACGACTTGTTCGTCTCTCTGGGCCTGCCCAAAATGGAGTTTCTCATCTCAAGCGAGTGGTTTCGAACCATGATTGTTTCCCAAGTGGTATGGAAGGAAACAGGCTGGGGAACGATTATTTTCCTAGCAGCGCTGGCTGGGGTGGACCCGCAGTTGTATGAAGCTGCAAGAATCGATGGTGCGAACCGTTTTCGCCAATTGTGGCATATTACGCTTCCTGCCATCCGCAGCGTCATTGTTATTTTGTTCATCCTTCGGCTGGGGTCGTTCCTCGATACCGGCTTTGAACAAATCTTCTTAATGCTGAACGCTATGAACCGCGAGGTAGGCGAAGTTTTTGATACGTACGTTTACAACGTCGGGATTCAGCAAGGTCAGTTCAGTTACAGTACGGCAGTCGGATTGTTTAAGTCGATCATTGGGCTGGTGCTGGTGGTTGGGGCCAATCGGTTGGCCAAAAAATTCGGCGAAAACGGCCTGTATTAAGAAGGGAGCGGTGTTCAATGATCAACAAAAGCATAGGCAGCCGCATATTTGACGGCTTCAATTACACATTTCTGGCGTTGTTTGCTCTAGTCACGCTGCTGCCGTTTATCTACATTATTTCGGTTTCATTTGCCGAGCCAGAAGAGGTACTCAAACGGGGATTCATTTTGTTCCCTACTTCCTTCTCGTTAGAAGGGTACCGCTATATTTTTTCAACACAAACGATCGTAAACAGCTTATTCGTGACGATCGGCATTACGGTGGTCGGTACATTTATTAATCTTTTGTTCACCTCACTGCTCGCCTATCCGCTTTCAAGGCAGGATTTTGAAGGAAGAAAGCTGTTTATGATGCTGATCGTATTCACGATGCTGTTTCACGGCGGGATTCTGCCAACGTTTCTTGTTGTTAAGGCGCTTGGCATGCTGAACAGCTACTGGTCTCTGCTGATTCCTAACGCGATTAGTGCGTTTAATCTCATCGTTGTCGTGAGCTTTTTCCGGCAGCTGCCCGAAGGGCTTGAGGAAGCCGCCAAAATCGACGGCTGCAGCGACGTGGGCCTGCTTTTCCGGATTGTTTTGCCGTTATCAGCACCAGTACTGGCTACTTTTGCTTTATTTTATGCGGTAGGCCATTGGAACACCTTTTTCAACGCGATCATGTACATTAACGATTCAAAAATGTGGCCGATTCAAGTATGGCTAAGGCAAATCGTCATTTTATCCCAAGGCGGGATTGGTGATTCGACCCAGTTTGATCAGAATTATATTGCACCTCCGTCACAAATCATTAAGATGGCCGTCATTGTCATTTCAACGGTGCCGATTTTGCTCGTTTATCCGTTCCTGCAGAAGCATTTTGCCAAAGGAGTCATGATCGGTTCTGTAAAAGGTTGAACAGGCTTCCGAAAACTATTGTGATTGGGAAGCATTCATATAAAATAAGACTATGGGGAGGCATTGCCACAATGAGAAAACATACGGGAATGAGAAAAAGCGGTTTGGCTGCAATGGGAATGATGGTTGGCGCTGCTGCGCTGCTGGCCGGTTGTGGAAACGAAGCGAGTCCAACTGCAGGAGGGAATGCGGGTACAAGCAGTGCGCCTGCAAGCAACGAGCCTTTGAAACTAAGCGTCATGACACTCATGTATGCGGAGCCGCCCAAAGCGGACAGTGACGTACAAAAGCAGATTGAAGCTTATACGAACACGAAATTGGACATCTCCTGGGTCCCCAACTCTTCTTACAAAGAGAAGGTCAATGTCACGATTGCTTCCGGTGAGCTTCCCAAGGCGCTGCTTGTGCAGAACAACAAGGATTCGAATATTTTGAGCGCTGTGCGTGCTGGCGTGTTTTGGGAAGTGGGTCCTTACCTCAAGGACTATCCGAATCTGTCTAAAATGAACCCAGCAGTGTTTGATAATATTAAAGTGGATGGTAAAATTTACGGCTTATATCGTGCGCGCGACTTGTCGACTTACGGGGTTATTTTCCGCAGCGACTGGTTGAAAAACGTAGGCTTAAGCGAACCGAAAACACTCGATGACTTATATAATGTTTTTAAAGCGTTTACACTGAACGATCCGGATAAGAACGGCAAAGCGGATACCGTGGGACTGACTGAGGAGAAAACGATGGACGGCTTTGGCGTAGTAGCTTCCATTATGGGTGCGCCGAATTCCTGGGAAGTGAAGGATGGCAAATTAAGTCCTGATTTTCTAGCGCCTGAGTATTTTGAAGCGATGAAATTTTATAAAAAACTGTACGACGAGAAGCTCATTAAACAGGACTTCCCTGTCCTGAACAATCAACAGAAGAAAGACGATATCAACCAAGGTAAGGCTGGCGCGGTTATCTCGAATATGATCGACGGAGCTGGTTATCAGGCATCGCTTTCCAAAACGTTCCCTGGATCGGATGTAGACGTCGTCTCTCGGATCAAAGGGCCTAAAGGCGAGAGATTGCCGGGCGGCGTAGGCTATAACAGTGTGTTTATGTTTCCGAAATCAAGTGTGAAAACCGAAGCGGAATTAAAGCAAATTCTAGGCTTCTATGATAAAATGTCCGATCAGAAGATGCTGGATTTGCTGGGCTGGGGCGTTGAAGGCAAGCATTACAAGATAGAAGACGGCAAGCCGGTATTTATTGATCAAAAGCTGCAGGATACCGAAGTAGGCTCCAGTTATCTACAGCTTCAAATAGCCAAGTATACGGCAAAAACGACGGGGAAAGAAACGCCGCTCATGGAGAAGTACGGCAAAATGATCAAAGAAAACGAGGCAATCGCGGTTAACAACCCGACGAACCCACTCGTTTCCGAGACGCAAACGACCAAAGGCAGCGAGCTGAAGCCGATTATTGACGATGCCCGGACGAAATATATCCTGGGTAAAATTGATGAGGCAGGCTGGAAGCAAGCCATTGAGCAGTGGAGAAAAGCTGGCGGCGATAAAGTGATTGAGGAGTTCAGTGCGCAATACGCGAAGAGCGGAAAGTAAGGTAGGAAAATAGTAGAGGCGGCCATGAAGGTAGAGGATTCTACTTTCATGGCCGCCCCTTATGCGTAGGGCCGTTCAATTCCATCCTTTAGCAACAATGGGTTTCTTCTTGGTTTTTTTGAATAATCTATAAAATAAGCCGAGTTCCTTTTTCCGTTTGAGAGTGAGTTTAATACCTTCAATCAGCAGCATTGATCTAAGCTCGTCGCGACGATTCAAAGTATGCAATCTTTTGATAAATAGCTTGTCCATGCGAACATCCCTCCCATTCATCTAGCTCCATTATAAACGGGATCGGCGGATTTGATTGTCGCATTGTAGAGATGGTTTGCACTTGTTTTGTCGAAAATGGAGCGAACAGGCCTCGATTTCCTTCAAGTCCCTATAGGCAGATGAATAACTGTACAGTATTATCTAACGTAGGGTGATTTCATATGTTCATTTCTCCTATGCTTTTGCAAGACGCCAAAGATAATAGGCCTTATAACAGTAAACATCATGTGGTAGAAGTTAAGTTGGACGGTTTCAGGTGTATTCTTTCAAATATGGACAAACTATATGTATACACGAAAGACAATCAATTAGTGACTCATAAATTTCCTGAATTGTTCGAGTGTCCGATTCCCGAGGGAACGATACTTGATGGTGAATTGGTCATTTTGGATGATCAAGGTAAACCGGATTTTGAAGCGATGTCTGCTAGATTTTTAAATCCGACAGATTTATCGCCCGTTGTATTTTGTGCATTTGACATTTTAAAATACAAGGGAATTGATGTCACCGCATTGCCCCTGCTTAAACGTAAGGAGCTGTTAGACCAAGCTTTCGTCGAGAACAACAGGTACAAGAAGGTGAAGGTTTACGAAGGTAAAGCGGTGGATTATTTTGAGGAAATCCGGCAGGATGGGCTTGAGGGCATCATTTTGAAGTCTAAAAAAGAGAATTTCAAGTACGAATGTAACAAACGTTCCAGGCAGTGGCAAAAAGTGATTAACTGGACTTATGCAGATGTATACATTACTGGTTACAGGAAAAATAACTTTGCTTTATTGGCTTCAATTGATTCAGCGAACGGGCTGAAGATTCCTGTTGGCGTGATTGAGACGGGGGTAACACCTTTGCATCAGAAGGCACTGGATGGTGTGAAGCATCGCTTAGTCTACAAAGAAGACAATCATTTCGCTTATATGGAACCGCGGCTGATGGCCAAAATTAAGACGAAAAGCTGGACGAAAAACGGAAGGCTTCGTTCTCCGGTTTTTATGGAATTTGTGATTTGAAAAAACAAAAAAGACTGGATCACCAAGGAGGAAGTGGTGGTGCAGTCTTTTTCTCTGTACATAAGGTTGTTACATGCTTACATGCGTCTAAAATTCCCGTTATTGCTGCCGCTTAGCTGTTGCTCTGCGATTTGAATCAATCTTCTCGTAATGTGCCCGCCGATTGCACCGGTATCGCGAGTAGCCATGTTGCCATAATACCCGTCCTGAGGAATCTGAATACCTAGTTCCTGAGCGACCTCATATTTCATTTGCTCAAGAGCTGATTTTGCTTGTTGCACAAGTAAGTTATTGCTTCTACTGCTAGCCATCTGGATTCACTCCTTTATTTGGTATGTGAGTATTTTGTGGAAGTTTTGGTTTTTTATTCATGTAACTGGAAAATATTTTTGAAGTGGTTTGGATACGCTTTCATAAAGCAATGGAAAATTTTGAGTCATGTTTTCAAGAAAACCCCGTGTTACAATCGGAAAGATCGATTATGGATCAAAAACTTAGAAGGCCGAAGCTTCTTAGGAAGCACGGGGGACCCATTCTTTGGGGTGAAGCCGCTATCTTAGCGGCCGGGTGATTACTCTTTGACCCGAATCCGACAGCTAACCTCGCAGGCCGCAAAAAGGAGAGATTTCTTATGTTGAAACGTTACAAAAAGCTAGTCGTTACCGGCGCTATTGGACTGAGTGTCCTTATAAGCTCTAGCGCGGCCATGGCTGCATCCGCCACGCACACAGTGTCAGGCAACGATACCATGTGGTTGATTTCCCAGAAGTATGGCGTGAGTCTCACTTCGCTCATTAAAGCGAACCCTCAGGTTGCCAACCCCAATGTGATCTGGTCCGGGATGAAGTTGAACATTCCTGGCAGCACGGGTACAAGTGGCGGTTCTCAGACACCAGCCCCTGCTACACCAGCTGTACCTTCGCCAGCGCAATCGGCTTATGCCAGCCAAGTCGTTACGTTAGTTAACCAGGAGCGGGTAAAAGCTGGGCTACAAGCGCTAACTAGCGATAGCGCGCTTACAGCTATGGCGTTGGACAAAGCCAAAGATATGTATAACAACGGCTATTTTGATCATACGTCGCCGACCTATGGGTCACCTTTTGATATGATGAGCACTTATGGCATTCGTTATTCCTACGCAGGTGAGAACATTGCCAAAGGACAGCCTACACCTGATGCCGTCATGGAAGCATGGATGAACAGCACGGGTCACCGTCAAAATATTTTGAGCCCCAACTTCACCAAGATCGGTGTTGCCTATTATAATGGAGAATGGGTGCAGGAATTTATCAGCAACTAATCAGCAACTAAGTCAGAAAAACCCTTGAGATTTCCCAGCCGGGAAATTCCCAAGGGTTTTATTTATATTTCCATTTAGCAACTCCCCACATCAAAAGTGGCAGACAGATCGCATGGATAGGTAAGAAAAAAGGGATCGCGATTTTTTGCGGAAAAAGCACAGAACTATCGATAAAGTCCCGCGGTATCAAAGTAAGAAGCGCGGTAACCGGTGCTACGAACCACATCATTCGTCGCCATTTTTTCAGGCCAAAGCTTTGGGCTGTGCCATATGTGCAGATAAAAAAGTAGAGGGATACTTTAGTGAACACACTAACAATCCAAATAGCGATAACAAAGGAATCGAGATTTTGAAAAAAGTCATAGTAGGAAATATAACGAATCAAATTAAAGTATGGATAAGTTTGGCCCGAAGCGGTGAGGTGTCCAAAAACAGAAACGATTAAGAAAGTCGAAATACTTGTTAACAAACCTGCTGCAGCCACCCCAAGTATAGCCGGTTTCACCCCCGTTTGGGGTTTTGAAAGAAATCCCATGATAACGAGCAGAAGGATGCAGTCCCCAAGAAACGTTGAAGTCGGCAGCGCTCCCTTCAAGATTGTCATCGCGCCGGTATCCACATAGATGGGAAGGATATTGTTAATGTGGATATTTTTTAGACTGAGCAGAAGAGGAATTGCAATCCCAAACAGGGTTAAAGGCCCAAGAATTTCGCAGCATCTGGCAATGACCTCTATACCTGAGAAGGTTACATAGATCGCAACAAGGAGCATGCCAAGAATCGGGACAAGGATCGGAGTTCTAGGCAGAATCGTCGCGACGATGAACTCTGAATATTGCCTTAGGATGATCGCAAGCACGCTATACCAGAAGATCAAATATACCACAATGACCACATAGCCGATGTATCGACCCAATAACCGCTTGGAAAATTCCATCATGGTTTGCCCTGGATGAGCCAGGTTCAACCGAGAACTAACAAATGCGACCCCTACACCTATCCCGGTTGCGCAAATGGTTGAAAGCCAGGCGTCTTGCTTCGCAGTTTGGATAGACGGATTAATCGTCAGTAGAATGGTCATACCCAGCTGCATGGTCAATATCATCCAGAATAATTGTTTCCCGCCGATCTGCATGTCCGTAAGTGCTCCTTTAACGATCTAAGAGTTTACCGAGAGGGTAGAAAATGTAATTCACGAGCTGCGTCGGACCCGGCATGCCCGGATTCATGACTAATGAGATCGCAAGAATCCAGCATAAAGCCAAGATAGAGAGATAAGCCGCTTTCTCCTTGTTTGGCGTGTTTTTCATGCGAAACCACTGAAATAGAGTGATGAGCAAACACGCGGCCATGCACATGGGAATGTCTTTGGATGTCATTTTGTATATTCCTCTTCCTTTTCTTTCTCCTCTTCGGGTCGAGAAGACTTGATGCTGGATAGTCCTGGACGCAGCATTCTGGCGTCAGATTGTACGGTGACCTCGACGTTCGGGAAGATTTCGTTCCAACGCTTTTGGTTTTGCCGCCACTGCTTAGGGTATGCTCGGTGGAATTCCCCAGCGAAATCAAAAATGTCTGCTTTGAAACCTTGCTGCACCTTTCGAAGTGCCCCCGCGACACGCTCTTCGATGTCATCATTCATAGCGGCTTCCACACGCTTAACAGCTTGATGATCGGAGGCTAGATCCAATGAAGTCGTATTTTGCAGCGCATCGTCTTCCGTATGAATCCAGACGTTCATGCGCCATTTGCCGTTTTCGATGAGAGGCTGCAGTTTCGTCTCGCTCTTCAATAGTCGAAGGGAGACATGGCCGGATGCACCCTCCGGTGTTACGGTTACAACGGCTGTTTTAATCTCGTCTCTGAGCCAAAGCAGGCCGCGGGTTGTTGGATCATCAATGGTGCCGACCATTCTGTCGTCTCTGAATACAGCTGTATAATTGGTGAAGCTTCCTGTTGTGTCATGATTTCTTGGAGTGTTTGCGGCTAAGAGTTCAATAAAAGGCAAGGCAGCTGCGCCAGACTGATTCGCTAGCATTTGTGCCAAATCAGCCAACGTTACACTCAGGATGATTCTGCTCTTGCCAATCTCCCTCATGATCTCTGAGGAGTTCCGCTCCAGCTTTGTATTCATTTCAAGGATTTCGCGCGCTTTTCCTTTGCAAACATACATAAAGGCACGCTCTCTTGGCTGAGGCGCTCTCATTAAGTAATCTACATCGTCTCGAACGCCTCTTCGTGCAGTAGACTCACCAAAAATAATAATTTCGGTATGTCCCCAGAAAATTTTGCGTGGCATCTTCTCTTGAATCTTAGAAATCGCATCAGCAATATCCACGCCAACCGCGGATTTAACGAGGGAAGTTTGAATGCTGCCCCCTTTGTTACTGCTTTCTAAGCCGCCGCCTCCTCCGGGACCTCGGGGAATAAAAATTTGTATGGTTAATTCAATCGATTTATCGTCATATTGATCAATTGCAGCTCCGGTGACGAGCGCCAAATCGTTCACTTCCGTCCGATCCCAGCAGCCTGTCAGCAAAAGCGTGAAGAGACTTGCTGTTAACAACAGATTTAGCATCGCCTTCATCCATGCTGCCCCTTTCTGAAAGAAGCCGCAATAAGAAGCATGCATGGAACACCAAGCTGCGTGATTAGTGCCAAAAAAGGGATGTTAGTTCCCAAAGCATGCATGAGCTCCTGGAAATTAGGAGAAACCCAATAGCTGAGCAGCAGCATCAGAAAGCCAACTGGAATAATGAGAGGCCGGTAATCAGAGAGACCTAGGTACTGCGCCATACCGAGCACAGTGGCGTAGTAAACCAGAGAGACTTTAATAAATATCCCAATAATCCAGATGGTCATCAGCAGCGATTCCACATGTTCCAGAAAGTCAGCGATGGAAATATACCGTACTGCAATGAGGAAAGCGTAGTTGAATTGGACCGTAAGCGATCCGAACATTAATAAGATTGTCAGATTAATCGTTAGCAAGGTGATCATCACGATGCCGACACTGAGGAAGCTCCACCGCAAAACATGCTGCTTTTTGTTCAAAAATGGAAAAAGAAACGACAACATGAAAAACTGGGAAAACCATGAGGAAGGTACAAGCGACCCCACTAGTAATGGCAGCGGGCCATCTCCCAGAATAGGAAACATCTCCTTAGGATGAAGAGTAGGTATCATCAATATAAGCATAATGAAAATGATGAGCACAGCGGAAGGGATAAGGATTTGAGAGACTCTGGCAAGCACCTCGATCCCCTCATATAAGACATAGGCACATACAGCCACCATGAAAAAAATGACGAGTGCCATCGGTGTTTCATGCAAGAAATTACCGATGACAAACTCCCCGTATTCGCGCAGAACGAGCCCATTCGTAAAGATAAAGGACACGAGGAAAAAGCCGGAGAGCACTTTCCCTGCATACACGCCTAGAATTGATTCCGTATATTGGATAAAGGTCAGATTCGGATATTTGATATACAAACGATACATGACAATCACCGACAATAGTCCTACCACTGCCGAAAGCATGGGGGTCATCCACATATCAATGCCAGCGGTTTTCATGGTTATGGACGGAACGGATAAAGTGGCGGTAGCGAGGACAGTCGGATGCATAATGATAGCTAGTTGAAGTGGGGAGATCCGTCCCTTCTCAATCATGAATGTCATCCCCTTTTGGTGGTTCTGGTTTTTGTCCAGAGGGCTGCCGAATTGCATTCATCCTTCCGGTAAATTTAGGGCGAGTCCGCATCGACCAGATTGGTGCACGAATGATCACATCTTTTAATTCTTTTGCTCTAATCGGCGCTAGCGGCTGGAGGTAGGGTACGCCAAGCGAGCGCAAGGAGCAAAGGTGGATTACGATGACAATAAATCCAAGCATGAGACCGAGCAGTCCCAAAATTCCCGATAAGATCATGATGGGAAATCTGAGCATTCGCAGAGCAATGCCTGTGGCATATTGCGGCATCATGAAGGAGGCGATTCCAGTGATAGCTACGACCATGACCATCGGCGCCGACACTAAACCCGCAGAAGTTGCGGCTTGTCCGATGACGAGTGCTCCCACGATACTAACAGCAGCACCTACCTGCTTGGGGAGCCGAACGCCAGCTTCGCGGAGCGCCTCGAAAGAGACTTCCATGAGAAGGGCTTCAACGAGTGCGGGAAACGGAATATCTTCTCTGGACTTCGCGATGCTGAGCAAGAGGGATGTGGGAACCATCTCTTGATGAAATGTCAGAATAGCCACATACAAAGACGGGAGCAGCAGTGTTATGAAAAAAAATAAGTAACGCAGCCACCGGATTAAGGTACCAATAATAAATCTTTGATAATAGTCCTCTGGTGATTGTAAAAGAGAGAACAGTGTGGCAGGCGCTATCAAAGAAAATGGCGTCCCGTCTACCAAGATCGCTGTACGTCCTTCCAATAGCGCAGCACAAACAACATCCGGACGTTCCGTTACTTGAATTTGTGGAAATGGAGACAGCGGGTTATCTTCGATCAAGCCTTCGATATATCCGCTTTCCAGAATACCGTCGATTTCAATTTCGGAGATCCGCTGTTCAACTTCCTGAATGAGCCCCTCATTGGCGATGCCCTCCATGTAAACAACGACGACTTCCGTGCGTGTGTGTTTTCCTATTTTGTACGAAACCATTTTCAGTGAAGGACTTTTAATTTTCCTCCGCAGCATAGCTGTGTTAACAGACATTGTTTCTGTAAATCCCTCGCGTGGACCGCGAATAACGGATTCTGCCGTGGGTTCTTCGATGCCTCTCTTTTCCCAATAGGCGAGACCGAGCGAGTAGGCCAAGGGCATTCCATCGATGAAAAGTCCGACATTACCTACAGATAGGTGAGCAATTATGTCTGTGAATGTCAAAGTCTCCTTGACGTCAGAGATGGAAATGATGGATGACAATTCTTTTTCCGTGTAATTCCATTCTTCAATGGTCTCGCTAAGTAAAGGGCTAAGGACGTTTCGATCCAATAATTCAAGATTAACCATTCCTTCGAAATAAACGACGAGGGCCCTTGTTGTCCCCCCAATAAGGAAATCATGGAAATTAACATCTTTGCATTTTGAATATATAACCCGAAGAGTTCGAAGGTTATCATCGAGTGAGGAGGAAACAGCTTCCAATGAATTCGACAAACTTGCATCCATGAGAACGCTCCTTAGATGTGATAATTATCTGTTTGTCCAATTAAGCTGGTTGCTAAACCAATTGATCGAGGAACGATTTAACAAAAAAATTAGCGAATTTTGGATAAAATACCGCTGTGAAGTAAAAATATGTAAGGAGCCCGAAAAATTAATCGAAACTTGTGAAACGTGATGGGCACTCATCCGTATCAAAGTAATGAGCGTACTACAAAACAAGTTGTGAAGGAGGTGGCCTGATTGACTATCAGTTTGGTCAAAGGTCAAAAGATCGATTTAACAAAAGGAAATGCTGGTCTTACTAAAGTAGTTGTAGGTCTCGGTTGGGATCCTGCAATGGTTGAGAAAAAAGGCTTTTTCGGATCGAAAAAAACAGCGGTTGAGATCGATTGCGACGCTTCAGTTATTTTATTGGATGAGAAAGGTAAACTGACAAAAGAGAAAAATGTCGTGTACTTCGCGAATTTGCAAAGTCCCGATGGCTCAGTTGTTCACTCCGGAGATAACCGTACAGGCGAAGGCGATGGCGATGATGAGCAGATTTCGGTTAACTTGAGTCAAGTGCCTGCAGACGTTAGTAAAATCATTTTCGTCGTAAATATCTACGATTGTGTGAATAGAAAGCAGGATTTCGGTCTGATCCAATCGGCTTATATACGAATTCTGAATGATTCCAATAAACAAGAATTGGTTAAATTTAGTTTAACGGATAGTTATGCCGGTAAAACTTCTTTAATCGTAGGTGAAATTTATCGCCATACCGGTGAATGGAAATTCAATGCGATTGGTGAAGGCAGTACGGATACAACAGTTGGTCAATTAGTTAAGCGTTACACTTAATCCACTATAAAAAGCGAGGTCATTATCCATGGCAATTTCATTATCTAAAGGTCAAAAAGTAGATTTGACAAAAACAAACCCAGGTTTAACGAAAGTGGTTGTCGGCTTAGGATGGGACACGAACAAATACGATGGCGGTAAAGACTTCGATCTAGACGCTTCCATTTTCTGTCTGAACGGAGCTGGCAAAGTGACTTCTGAAGCCGACTTCATTTTCTATAACAACCGCAAAAATTCCAATGGCTCCGTTGTTCATAACGGTGACAACCGTACAGGCGCTGGAGATGGCGACGATGAGCAAGTTAGCGTAGATTTGGCTACGGTTCCAGCTGAAACAGATAAAATCGCATTCTGCATCACTATCCATGAAGCGGATACAAGAAGCCAAAACTTCGGACAAGTGTCCAATGCTTATGTGCGTATCCTTAACGAAGGATCTGGCGCGGAATTGATCCGTTACGATCTTGGCGAAGACTTCTCCATCGAAACTGGCGTAGTAATCGGTGAATTGTACCGTCACAGTGGCGAGTGGAAATTCAGCGCAATCGGAAGCGGCTACAAAGATGGTCTTGGTGGACTAGCTCGTGATTACGGTTTACAAACTTCCTAATAAGTCAAAAACATTCTAAGGAGCTGTTGGATATGGCAATCAGCTTGTCCAAAGGTCAAAGAATTGACTTAACCAAAACAAACCCCGGTTTAACGAAGGCTATTATCGGTTTAGGCTGGGATACCAACAAGTATTCAGGCGGTCATTCTTTCGATTTAGATGCTTCGGCATTTCTGCTTCATGCAGACAATAAGGCCAAAGGCATTGAGGATTTCATTTTTTATAACAATTTGGTTGGTGCGAATGGTTCGGTTCAGCATACGGGAGACAACCGGACTGGTGACGGCGACGGCGACGACGAGCAAATCAAAGTTGATTTCTCGAAAATCCCTGCGCATATTCACCGCATCGGTATTGCCGTAACCATCCATGATGGAGCAAACCGCAATCAGAATTTCGGACAAGTTTCCAATGCGTTCGCTCGTCTTTTCGATGAAGTAACGGGTCAAGAAATTTTGCGCTATGATTTAGGTGAAGATTTTTCAGTTGAAACTGCGGTTGTCATTTGTGAGTTATACCGAGACAGTCAAGGTCAGGAATGGAAATTCCAAGCAGTTGGAAGCGGCTTCCAAGGTGGTCTTCAAGCATTATGTAAAAATTATGGACTTGATGCGGAGTAAAGCTTAAACTAGGTGGGGTGGTGCAGCTTAGGCATCACCCCTTTGCTAGCCAATAGGCATACTTCATCCAGGCACTAGGCATGATATGTTGGAATATGAACTGGGAAATCACTTCTCCATCGAGACAGCTATAGTTGCAGGGGAATTATATAGATACGGCGCAGAGTGGGCATTAGCGCGATTGGATCTGGCTTCTCGGATGGGGTATGAGATGGGTTGCAGGCAGTAAATAACTAGGGAAAATTACAGGAGGGTCAAGGCGCATGACGGATTTTTTTCAAAGCTTTATCAATAACTTCCTTAGCTTTTTTAGCTGGGACGTGCTATCGGAAACACTGACAGATCCCGTAAACTGGGGGATTATCGGAACACTTGTTATTTTAGAGGGCTTGCTTTCCGCGGATAACGCGTTGGTACTCGCGGTTATGGTTAGGCATTTACCGAAGGAACAGCAGAAAAAGGCTTTATTTTACGGACTTATCGGTGCTTACATCTTTAGATTTGTAGCTATTGGTGTGGGTACGTTCTTAGTTCAGATTACTTGGATTAAAGTACTTGGTGGAGCCTATCTCCTCTGGATCGCAATCAGTAATCTCTTCTTCAAGAAACATGAAGAGGGTGAGAATGGTGAAGTGAGGAACAAAGGCCTTTCCTTCTGGCGTACAGTATTAGCGGTAGAAGTAATGGATATTGCATTTAGTGTGGATAGCGTGCTTGCTGCTTTTGGTGTCAGTGAAAAGGTTTGGGTATTGTTCCTCGGAGGTATCTTGGGCGTACTCATGATGAGAGGCGTGGCACAAGTCTTCCTGAAATTAATTGACAAAATTCCAGAATTGGAGAAAACAGCTTTCATTCTTATTATCGTTATTGGTCTTAAGATGATCGCCGGCGCATTTGGTTTCCATATCTCCCATGTTCTCTTCTTCTCCGTGATTATTGCCCTGTTTGGCGGTACCATTATTCTCAGCCTACTACGCAATAAGAACAAATCGCAAACTCATAACTAAAAAGAGTGCATAATTGAAACTGTGCATCATATCTTTGAATAAGATGATATAAAGTCATTCAAAGAAGGTGCACAGCATGATAATAGGCGGGTTTATACTCTTTGGAATCATTCTCGTGCTCATTGTCGTTGCAGCCTCTGAAAAAGCAGAATCTGTCTCCAAATTTATCGATAAATAGACAACTATGAAACCTGTAAAGGTTTCTTTTTTTTGATTCGATTTGGTAGAATATAAAGATAGAATCGAAATGATGGCAGTTAAGAAAAAGGAGCTGTAACATGCTGCAATTAAGCGATAGTCAGCTTGCAACAATGTGGTCTCAAGGGGACTCCAAAGCGTTTAGCCGACTTCTTGAGCTGTATAAGGACAAAATATACCGTTTAGCCTATCGGATGCTGCGCAACAAATCGGATTCCGAGGATGTCGTACAAGAGACATTTCTACGGGCTTATCAGCACTCCCATCGCTTTGACGCAAGCAAAAATTTCTCTACTTGGATTTTTAGCATTGGAAAGAATGTGACCATTGATTTTTTGCGTAAAAAGAAGTCGGAGCTATCCATGGATACGAATCCTAATCCGTTTCAGGATGCGCTGCCTTTTTATGATAAGCTGACGAGCTTTGAGAAAACGCCTGAACTTCAATTAATTGAGCAAGAAACAGCCGAGCAAGTAGAGCTAATGATTCGCGAACTACCCGATAAATATAAAACGCTAATCGTGTACAAATACTTTTTGGATATGTCATTAGAAGACATTAGCAAAGAAGTGAACTTACCTGTTACGACGATTAAAACAAGGCTCTTTCGTGGCCGAAATTACATTAAGCGCAAATGGGGTTCGCTGTTCTTCATGCTGCAAAGCCTGACATCGGTTATTATTTTTTAAACATATCAATCTAGCAGACAGAGGAGCATCCTAATGAGCACTTCCAAAATTGAAGCACCAAAGATGCCGAAAGTGTTGCCTTCCATATCACTACCTGATGAGAAGCTGAACTCGGAAGATAGCTTTCATACTGGAATTATAAGCGATTGTACAATCGATAATCAGAAAGCGTCGAAAGTTGCTTTTGATAAAATTATTTTTCGAAATGTCACCTTTACGCGAATTGCCATGAAAGACATTGAACTGACGGATGTCATTTTCGAGAAATGTGATTTATCAAATGTAGATTTTGGAGAAGCTACGATTCACAGAACTGAATTTAGAAATTGCAAAATTATCGGGATGGATCTGACTGGAGCAACGATTCGAAATGTGCTATTCGATTCTTGCTTAGGGGATTATATTAATTTCCGGATGGCCAATTTCAGACAAGTTGCTTTCCAAGAGTGCTCACTCTTAAGCGCCGATTTCTATGAGACAACGCTGCAGAAGATGTACTTCGAGGGTTGTAAGCTGGATCGAGCTCAATTCACGGGAGCCAAGTTGACCGGAATCGATCTCAGCTCTTGTGATTTCACTAGTCTAGGCGTAGGCGTAGAAGAATTGCGCGGTTGCATCATTTCAAGAGGACAAGCTTCCGTATTTGCAAGTCTTTTTGGGCTTATACTAAAGGAATAAAGGGTTCAGTGAAATGAGGGGCAACTGTGAAATTTGGTTTTGATATTGATGATACACTCATAAATTTAAGAGAACATGCATTTCATATCTATAATCGCAAGTTGAATAAAAATATTGGCTTGGACGTATTTAATGCATTAACCACCATGGGGATTCATGAAGCTTTCGGATTGACGAAAGAAGAGGGAGGGAAGCTCTGGACGAGCCTCCGCGATGATATTTATTACTCAGACTGCGCTCCATTCCCGCATGCACGTGAGATCTTACATGAGTTAGTTAAGCAGGGTCATGAGGTTTACTATATTACGGCAAGAGCGAAAGAGCATACCGAACGGACGCGAGAGTGGCTTATTCAAAATGGGTTTCCTGTTGCGGAAGGCCATTTCTATTGCGGAATGAGTGATTCCGAGAAAGTACATATTATCGAGGCATTGAAATTGGATTATTATTTCGACGATAAGCCAAATGTGCTCGAGACTTTATCTCAATTGCCAGTGAAAGCCTATGTAAAAGACCGATCCTACAATCAGCATCTCGATTTACCGCGGATAACTTCTTGGGATCAGTTGTGGGAAGAGCTGAAATCATAGTAAGCGGTATATATAGTTACAGATTGACCGTATCACCTGGTTGTAAGGAAAGTAAATGCTCGATACCTTCAGATGCTAGCTGCTTAAGCAGGGCATCTGTTTCTTTTTTTGGAGCATGGACCAGAAGCTTATAGGGGCTGTCCAACGATTGAGTCATTTTGCGTACATCAGGCAGTCCTTGATGGATCTTGTATCGAACCATTTTTAATTGACAGCCGCGTTCCTCATCGCTCATCGCGAGAAGTCGCTGCGCTCTTGTTCCCATAGCGACATGTCCGGTTAAGAGAATTCCATTTGTAAATTTCGTGCGCAGCTGCTCGTAGTACCATTGGGATTTGGGAGATTGCATCATCCCATCACTTGTGAACCAGATAGCTGCCCGAGAATTGGCTATATCCTCGTGTAATAACCGTTTTCGCTGATCTTCATTGTGGATTACTTCAAAGCTTTCGTTGTTCAAAGCCTCCGTGAGGCTGTGTTCCATGCCTGCTTTCAGCCAACTGGCATTCTGGAGCATCAGCTCCATGGTTTGAATGAGCTCCACTTCTGCACGTATTGGCGTTTCTGGGAAACGCTGACGCATAAGCAGGAGCAGATCCTGTCCTCTTCCGCAAACAGGAACAGGCAGCAGCAACTGACCACCTTCACTTAAAATCTCCTCAGCAGTAGTGAAGAGCTTCTCCAGCTTCTCGCCTTGATGCTCGGTATCGGTACTGTAGGCGGCATCAATAATCGCAGCATCCAGAGGTATGTCTCCATTGATGATATCCTCTGGCAGATCTGTACCCAGGAGCAAGGCGTCTTCACTGTAATCTCCGGAAAAGAACAATCGCTTCCCATCGATTTCCAGAAGCATCCATATCGAACCCAGCATATGTCCGCTGCGCCCCCAACACATGCGAAGCGTAGGTGAGAGTTCAATCCATTGCCGAGGCGGAGCCATGTCTTCGATGAAAACGTATTGGATACGAGTGATATCCGTTTCATCATAGGGCAGCGCTCCACCTTGCTGTTTGACGTGTTTCTCCCAAGCGGCATAATACCCAGGAAGCTGTTGTGCGGTTAATCGGGTCGTCCATACCTTGCCGGAATAACCTAGGTTGTATAACCAAGGGATGGCGATCGAGTGATCCTCATGCGCATGAGAAAGAAAAACAGCGTCCAATTCCGCGACTTTGGACGGATCGATCAGCGGGTATTCTCCGCTTCCTTCGCGCTTAACACCACAATCGAGCAAAATCGATGTTTGTTCATTGCCTATCCAATAACAGGAGCGGCCGTGTTCGCCAGCGCCGCCCCAAATGTTCAATTGCATCATTCCACATTCCACTTTCTGTTTGTATTCATGTTGTTCACGATAAGCAGCAGTACAGTTGTGAGACCGACGGAAACGACGGCCATCGCCATACCGAGCGAAATTTGACCTTGTTCAAATTGAGCGAAAATATAGGTGGCCGACGTTTGCATCGACGGCGGAAGCACCATCAGCGAGGCGACAAGCTCTCTGAGCGAGATGGTGAAGGTCATCATCCAGCCGGCAATAATGCCCGGCAGCAGCAGTGGCAGCACAATACGTCGGAACACGTACAAGGGCCGCCCGCCGAAGACTTGCCCGGCTTGCCGCAAGGATTCGTCCAGCTGGCCGTTACGTGCCTTGACGTATTGCACGGTATACGGCAGGAAGAACACCACGTAAGTGAGGACGACCATGCCATAGGTGTTGTAAAGATGCAGCGGCATCCATGGCGCATTCCATAACATAATGAGTCCAACGACAAGGACCATATCGGGCACTGTGTTCGGCAGCAGGCTGAACATGTCCGTTATGCGCTGCGGCAGTCGCTTGGCGCGGCCGATCGTTAAGGCGAACCAAGTGCCAAGCGCGGCTGCTAAGCAAGCGGCGAGCAGGGCGAGCCCTAGGCTGTTCAGCAGCGCTTTCATGCTCGGTGAGCCCCATTGCAGCAGCTCGCCGTAATGAAGCAGCGTCAGATTGCTCCACGCCAGCCCGCCTCCCCGGAGCTTCATCAGTGAAGCTGAGATGATGGAGAAATATGGGATGCCAATGGATGCGGCTAGTAGCAGAGCTACATAGAGCCAGGCTAGCGCTTGCTGCCAGCCCAGATAGAAGACGACTTTGTCGCGAGTGCCTTTGCCGCCGACAAGGTTATAAGAATTCCGGCGGACGACTACGGATTGTATGTACCAAAGCACAAGACAGGCCAGTAACAGTAGGGAGGCCAGTGATGTTGCTTTCCCGAAGTCGACAGGCCAACTGGAGATAGAGGCCTGGATTTCGGTGGTTAGGACGAAATACCCGATGCGTCTGCCGAATGTTGCCGGTGTACCGAATTCAGCCAATGTTTTGACGAAGATGAGTAGAGCGCCCATGACATAGCTTGAGAACACAAGCGGCAGCATGACGCGGCGAAGTGAATAGAGAAAGCTCGCTCCGTGAACAGCGGCAGCTTCTTCTTTGTTGCTGCCTACCTGGAGAATCGCATTGCGTAAGATTAAGTAAAGAAACGGAAACAAATGAAGGCTCATAATCGTAATCATTCCAAATAAGCTGAAGAAATGACTGCTGATCCATTGCGCGCCTGGAAAAAATTGTTCAAGATACCCGCGAGGCTGCATAAATAAAATCCATCCCATGGAGCCAATGTACGGCGGCGTCATGAAAGGAATCAGCAGCACAATATCCAGCCAGCGATGCTTACGAAGCGGCGTTTTGGCCATGATCCAAGCTAACGGCAGGGCAAGGAGTGTGCAACCAACCACAACCCATATACCGAGCATTAAAGAGTTACTGAACACACCAGTCAGATCTTTCTCCAGCACGACCCGAATGGGTGCCAATAAATCGAGTGAGCCCTTAACCCAAATGCTTTTGAAAGATACAAATAAAAGAGGAAGGACGACCAGCATGGCTAGAAGCAGCAATGCCAGAAACGTCCCCGTACGTTTGAATATCATGTAATCGTCATCCCCGTCCGGAGCTTACTTTTTGAACAATTGCGTGAATTTCTGTGTCACACCGGCTTGATTATCATTCATCCAATTCCAGTCAACTTTAATTGTAGGAATGTCTTTTGCGCTTACTCTTCCTTGTACTTGGATATCGCTGCGACCGGAAAGTAGGTAGGAGTCAGTAACCATTTTTTGCGCTTCGTCAGAAAGCAAATATTCAATAAATGCCTTAGAGCTGTCTACATTTTTACTCGTTTTCATAATCATGGCAGGTCGTGGAGAAATGACTGTTCCACTTGCAGGATAAATTAAGTCAATTGGCTCGCCTTTCGCTTTGGAGGCATAAGTCATGTAGTCAACACTTGCCATTACGATGCTTTTAGCGCCTGATATGACAGGATCCATGGCTTCTTGGTTAGCACCTGCAATAATAGCGCCATTAGCTTTCACTTTACCAAATAAGTCCCAAGCGGAATCGCCGTTTTTATTCGTGTAGCCGGTCATGAAATCGAGTGCAGAACCAGACTGAGCAGGATCCGGAATATTTACTTTATCTTTCCACTCTGGATTAGTTAGATCGCTCCACTCTTTTGGAGGGTTGGTAACGGTTTTGGTGTTGTAGGCAATACCTAATGCCGATAGGCTGTAGCTGAAATAATTCCCATCTTTATCGGAGTAATCAGTAATCAGCTTGTCGGCATTTTTAGCTTCTTTGAAAGGGAGTGTTAATCCGCTTTTTGTCATACCAATAGCTGAAGGGAGGGAAGCTAATACGACTACGTCTACAACTGGATTAGCTTTCTCAGCTTCCATACGAGCTAAGATTTTACCTGTTGTGCCTTGGAACATTTCAACTTCTACACCTGTTTTAGCTTGAAAGCCTTTTTGAATTTTTGTAGCGAGATCAGCTGGTCCTGCACTGTATACAACAATTTTTCCGCTAAGCTTTTTAGCTTCAGGCGTTGGTGCTACTGTTGCTGCAGCCGTTGAAGCTGTTGGGGCAGCTGGAGTAGCTGTGGATGGGTTTGAATTTGAGGTCTTGTTAGCTGTGCCACAGCCTGTTAAGCCAACACCTAATAGAACTGACATCAAAGCTATAGTACTCACTTGAAAATTTTTCTTCATTTTCGTTTTCATTTTACATGCACCCTCTCAATTTGTTTGATTTCAACTCACTTTAATTCATGAATGTGCTCTTTTGAAATATAAAGGTTTACATTTTCTCCTATAGCCAACCTTGATGGATGATACGCCATCCAAACTTCCTTTTCACCAATGTCTACACTGATTTCATATCGCTCGCCGATATAGCTGACAGCTTGTATGACACCTGAATACATAAGGTCTTGCTCCGTCAAGCGTTCCCAGCGGATATGCTCAGGGCGAATGAGCCGCTTGTCCGTCTCCAGCCAATTGGTTTTACCAATAAAACGGGCTGTGAACGGGTGGGTAGGCTTGCGATAGATGGCTTCAGGTGTGTCTTTTTGCAAAATGACCCCGCTTTGCATGACGACAATTTCATCTGACATGGACATGGCTTCGATCTGATCGTGCGTCACATAAATGGCCGTGAAGCCGATATTTCGTACCAGATTCATAAGTTCGATACGCATTTCCTCGCGCAATAGAGCATCCAAAGCACTCATGGGCTCATCGAATAAGACAAGCTGTGGACGGACCACAATGGCCCGAGCAAGCGCGACTCGCTGTTGTTGGCCGCCTGACAGTTGATGGGGATACCGCTTCTCCATTCCCATCAGTTGAACCAGATCAATAGCTTCCATTGCACGTTGACGCCAATTTGTTGTATCGCCCTTTGCCTTGAGTCCAAAAGCAACATTCTCTAAGACCGTCAAATGCGGCCAAAGAGCAAAATCTTGAAACACCATACCAAAATCTCGTTGATGAACGGGGCGGTTAATTCTGCGGCTCTTAGAGAAGAGACAAACATCTCCTAGAAGAATCTCACCTTGATCAGGAGATTCGAGACCTGCAATAATTCGAAGCAATGTTGTCTTACCGCACCCGGATGGACCTAACAAAGTTGTGAATTTCCCTTTGGCAAGGGTTAGTTGAATGTCCTTGAGCGCCGGCGAGGCACCGAAGGATTTGTTGATACCGTGAAGTAGTAAAGTCATCTCAAGCTTCCTTCCGTTCTTAGGAACAATCTTAGTTTAGGTGAGCAAAATTAGCGGAGTGTCAACGTAAGGTAAATCTATTGTTAAGTTTTTGTTGGGAAACTATTATTCTCCATAGATTTTTTCTATAATGGTTCTGCGAGCAATGAATGATAAGGAGAGTCCTACTATGAACTGGAATCTAATTAAGCTGCAAATCGTTGAACTACTGGATAAACATAAAAGAATTACCACGGTTGCCGATCAATTAGGTTTAAAGCAGCCGACGGTCTCCTTCCATATGAAAAGCATGGAGCAAGAGTTAGGCGTGGGTCTATTTTACTCCAAAGCAGGAAAAGTACATTTGACAGAAGCAGGGCAATCCTTAAACCACTATGCGAAGAAGATTAATGCGCTGGCTCAAGAAGCGGAGAGAGTTGTGAAGGAGTTTGATGAGAGAGGGAGCGGACATTTGAAAATTGGAGCAAGTTATGTGCCTGGCACGTATGTGCTTCCAAGCATTCTGAGCGGATTTTCTAAACTGTACCCGAAAATTTCGATTTCTCTCACCATCAGGACCTCTCCTGTCATTCAAGAAATGCTTTTGAATCATGAAATCGATATAGGCATTATGTCAGCGGAACCATTTCAGTGGGCGCCACTGATTGGGGAAACGTTATGTGAAGACGAGTTGGTCTTCTTCTTTAACCCGAAACATCGCTTGGCAAGGCAAGCGATACTTCATCCAGAGGTGTTAAAGGATATACCTTTTATTTTGCATGGACAAGAGTCTAGTACGCGTACCATGACATTGAAATGGGCTAAAAGCTTAGGCATTGAACTTAAACCCGTCATGGAAATGGACTCCCTGGAGGCCATTAAGCAAGCCGTCTTAACCGGCGACAGCGTCTCGATCATTTCTAAAATAGCAATAGCAAAAGAGATGCAGAGAGATGAGCTGGTGTATCGTGAAATCCCTCAAAATCCCTTTAAACGCTACATTTATTTCACATATAACGAAGATCGAATTCGGTCATCATTCTTTGATAGTTTTTTCCAATACCTACGTGATTCTGTCCAGAGTGAGTAAATTCTTTTACAAAAAACACATGTTCAGCTGACAATCCAATGACAAAACTTCTTTATGCTCTTGTCTGAGAGGGAAACCTTTCCAAAAACGTAGAGGAGTTGAATTAATGTTTAAGAAAAAGGCATTAAAGTTGGTCATGGCTGCACTCGTTGGAACAAGTGCATTAGTTGGATTCGGAGGAGTACCCCAATCTGTATCCGCTGCAAGCAACATGGTTCCGGACTATGAGGTCAAACTTCTTCTGAATCCGAATGTCGTTCTTGGGTCAGACTTCAAGCTAACAAGCAGCGTGAGGACAGCGTTTGGTATGCCGGAAACCGTGACGAAGATGAATGTTCAATTTCTCGACACGAATGCCAAGGATATTTACAACAATGGATGGAGTCCGAGAATACGCAAAACAGAAGGTGAGAACGATTTTGAGCTCAGTTATAAAAAACGTTATGCCATCACAGGCAATGATATCAATGGCGCGCTAACTTTAGCTAACCAAGAGGGCTTTAATTCAGGGGATACTGGGTATGAAGCTCAAATTGAATGGGGATACCAAAAGAAAACTTTGAGTATCACTCGTTCCAAGAGTGGTAGCAAATCAGGTTACAGTGGTATGGATCTTCCTAACCAAGCCGATTCACGTAGTCTTCTTATCAACAATGCACCTGATAAATTTAATAACTGGGTCTCAAGTGGATGGGGAACAAGCAAATTGTCTTCCTCCCGTATTTACGGTCCAGTGTTAGCCAAACGCTCGGTTGGTACTTGGAGTGGTCAGCAACTATACATCGAAGTGTGGCCAATTCGAAATGCAGCAGGTACGGGGACAGAATATGTTGTGGAAGCATCGTTCAAAACGACTAGCCAATCGACAGCCTCAGCCAAACATGATGAACTCGTCACGTATTTGCAGGGTAAAGGATGGTTTCTAGCTCAAGATTCTTTGAAAACTCAGCTGATTATGGATCGTTATTAATCATTTAAAACTATGGTAATCATGGGAGATGAGGAAGTGATTCAAATGAGAAAGGCGTCTAAAGCTATATTAGTCACAACGGCTGCAGCTATTCTTTTGACTGGCGGAATGATTTCGCCTAAACAGGCTTCTGCTGCAAATGGAACTCCAAGCTATGAAGTTAAACTAAATTTGGCACCAAGTATTGTTGTAGATTCGAGCCATAACTTAGTGAGCAGTGTGCGTAGTGAATTCTCAACGGGTTCCTCGGCAAAAAGCTATCGTGTCCAATACATGGATACTGCAGGACGTACGATGGATGGTCAAGGCTGGAGTGATCGAATCCGTAAGAGAAGTGACGAAAGCACGCATCAGCTCCAATTTAAGAAGAGATATCCGGTAACTGGCGGAGATGTTAACGCTGCATTAACGACAGCAGCTAGCGAAGGGCTGGACAGCTCAGCCTCCGGGTTTGAGTTTCAAGTTGACTGGACGCTTAATAAACAAACATTAAGTGTACAGTATGAGAAAGACCTAACGGTTTCCGGGTACAGCGGTAGTGGATTAAATGCACCTAATCTGACAAGCTCTCGCTCCATTTCTGTTGCTAATGCACCTAGCAAATTTGCGAATTGGACTAGTGCGGGCTGGGGAACTGCGCAGTTAAACAACTCGGTCATTTATGGGCCTATCGATTTCAAAAGATATAAGGGAGATTTTGATGATCTAGAATTAGATATTGAAATCTGGACCATTTTGAATGCAGCTAAGACAGGAACGGAAGACATCGTTGAAGCCTCATTTAAAACGGATAGTTTAAGTGAAGCAACGAGTGCGCGAACTAATTTAATTAACCTGCTTCGTACGAAAGGTTGGTTGGTTGAGTCCGATGTGCTTAAAACCAGCTTGATTATGGAGCGTTATGCGCCAGTGGCACCAACCCCAGATACAACTGCCCCATCCGTCCCAACAGGATTAACTGGTTCAGCACTTACCAGTACCCAAGTGAAGCTCGGGTGGACGGCTTCTACAGACAATGTGGGCGTTACAAGCTATGATGTTTACCGCAACGGTGCTTTGGTTGGTTCAATGAACTCCAACTCGTATACAGATACAGGACTCACCGCCTCTACGTCATACACTTATACGGTTATTGCTAAGGATGCGGCTGGTAACGTGTCAACAGCAAGTACAGCAGTAAGTGTAACTACGCTAGCCGACGGTGGCTCTGGAACAGGCGCTCTTTACTACAACGTAAATGGAAGTACTGTATCCTATATTGAAGCTGAGCAATTCACGGCTAAAAACGGCACATTTATCGAAGCAGCCTGCTCTGCCTGTTCAGGAGCAGTGAATATGGAAACACCTAACGGCTCTAGCGATAGTGAGACGAACTACGTCAAATATGATCTTGAGGTCACAAATGGTGGTTCATTCTACTTCTTCTTACTTTCACAAGGTCCTGATAGCAGTTCAGACAGCTTTAATTTGGCAGTCGATGGTGGCAGCAGTAAACAAGTGACAACAGGAAGCTCCAGTTGGGCTTGGAAAAAACCTAGCAGCTCGATTTCGCTATCAACAGGTTCACATACGCTCTATATCAAAGTGAGGGAAGATGGGGCTAAAGTGGACAAAATAGCCATTAGCAAATCAAGTAGTACACCATCTGGTCTAGGTGGGACAGCTCTAGTACCTTCCTATCACTAATACATGTAAATCCCTGAACCACCTTCTACGAAGGTGGTTTTATTCATGATGGCACCTTGACACTACCCCCGTGACTCAGATCATCATGTGTATTCCGTTCTAGAGAAACAAAGCTCGCTTAAATGAACGAAAATAGAAATATTTCTTGTGGTGAGATTTTTACGATAACAATATTCGTCTAAATAAGCTTGCAAGTGTTTGGCTCCAAGGCCATGGAAGGTGTGGTTAATCCAGTGGCTAGCTTGTCTGGCAATCTCGAGCAACGGACGAAGACGTTTGGGGGTATAGAAACCAGTAATAATCTCGACATTCTGAGTATCTGTTTCAATATGCTGCTTGCGAAATGTATGAATTTCGTTACGAGAGATATGTCTTTCCTTTGGGGTTGAAAGCTGTATGTGCTTTATTTTGAGATAGTTAGATTCACATGCTTCACTACTTGATGAACCTACGAGAAGAAGGTGCTCTTGCGGGTGTCTATGAACAGATGGATTGAATGGACGGCCATAGATGGCTGAATGAATACGAACGGAGCCTGAGAGGGGAATCTGGGTGTCGGAGTTTTGAATCAATAACCGAATCTTATGTAGGATTAGCCAAGCGGTTTTGTAAGTAACCTGAATGAGACTGGAAAGACTTGTAGCTGAAGTTCCTTCATCGGTGCGGGAGACTAGAAAAATTGCTAACAGCCATTTGTACAGCCCCGTTCGGCTGCCTTCCATTATGGTTCCTGAGGTTAGGGAAGCTTGATATCGACACTGGCTGCATTCATATAGAGGAAGTCTGCGTGTTTTGGTTATATAGGCATGTCGATGGCTGCACTTCGGGCAGATAAAGCCCTTAGGCCATTTCACATGAAAAATATATTGTACGCAATGATCTTCAGTGGAGAAGCGACTCTTAAACTGCTCGAAAGACATATCAGAGAAATTCATTTAGCCTCCCCTAAAATAAAATATAGAACTAGTGTTCCTGTCAAAATAATAACAAACATATGTTCTTATTTCAATACACTTCTGGAAAAAATTATATTTAAAATCATTTTTATACTCCTGAGTGAATGGGATAGTGCCCATAGCATATGAACATAAGAACAGTGGAGGGGGGCAGAGGGACAGCTCGGGGCAGCGGGTGATAGTGGGAAGCAGCGGGAAGAAGAACCGCACATTGGCTTCTTTTTCACTTCATGTCCGCATAAGGTAGTACTAATGACAAGCGGGGCAAGGGGGGAATGGGATGCTGCAAAGGCGACGGTGGAGAAGCAGACCTACAGGGAAGTCAAACCGCAAAAAGGTGCTGTTGATCAGTCTTCTCATCTTTGTCTTATTTTGTGTGCAGTTTTTTATCTATGTTGAACGTAATCTTAGACCTCCACTGATGAACTTAGCAAAAGTAAGAATTAAGCAGATTGCAACACAAGCGATTAACAGTGCTATTGCGGATCATGTGGCAGGGAATACGAAAGCAGAGCAGCTCATTGATTGGAAAATGGACAAAAACGGAAAAATAACAGGTTTCATGTTAAACTATAATGAACATATGCGTATCACATCGGATACGATAAAAACCGTGCAGGGAGAGCTGGATCATTTACAATCCATATCTGAGCATATCCCAGTTGGGCAGGCGATGAACAGCGCGATCCTCTCTTCATTTGGTCCAGATATTCCAATTAGGCTGCTGCCGGTCGGCAATGTGAAGGTTGATCTAAATACACGTTCGCAAAACGCGGGAATCAATATGGTGATGTTTGAAGTCTATGTACGCATTATTGCAGAAGTGTCGGTCATTATTCCCTTTGATTCGGATACAGAGATCGTAGAAACAGAAATTCCAATTTCTTACTCCCTTGTGGTAGGGGATGTACCTACTTATTATTACGATAACAAAGGGAATCCTGTGGGTAGTAATAAGGACGCAGGTCTACCCAGCCTATCTCTTCCACAGATTCCAAATGTCGGAACAACCACACCAAAGGGTGAAGGAGTTCAGTTACAAGAAACGATACAAAAAGAGCCGACCCCATAAGGGACGGCTTATTTTCTTCTTTTATTTCGATCTTCACGTTCCCATTTTCGGAGAGAGGGGTAAGGATCGAAGCTCCATTCCGTTAACCCATTATCCCGGTAAAGGCCAAAATGGAGATGTGGTGGAAATTTTCCTGATGTTCCAGGTTTACCGTATCCAGAACTGCCAACCCAACCAATGGTTTGACCGGGTTTGACGATATCATTTTCTTTGAGACCTTTTTGGAAGCCAGAAAGATGGGCGTAGTAGTGATAAATATTATTCACATCGCGAATACCAATTCTCCAACCGCCGTATGGATTCCAGCCTTTCACTTCGACTATGCCATAGCAGGTACTTCTAACCGGCACTCCGTGCCTAGCAAATAAATCCGTTCCTTCATGAGAGCGGTGCCCTCCCCAACCGCGGCTGTCTCCCCAAGTACTGCGATAGGAGTAGTCTGCACTCACTGGTAGTGGGAATGCATGCTCCCCAAGGTCAAGTGTATCAAGAGTGTTAAAAATAGTAGCGAATTGTTTGATGCGCTCGACACTGCGCGAGTTTTGATAATAATTCCATAAGTTAATGAGTAAATTTTCCTCTTTGGTTCCATTTCTACTCATGAGAAAGGCCATTGAAGCTAATAGATCCAAATCGTTGGTTCGTTCTGCGATTCCATCCCCCGAGCCATCTCGTCCATAGCCGTGAAAAAAGGAGATGCTTTTCGGATTCGTATCCTGTTGGTCTGGATTTAGCATGCCGGCCCAATCCGATTCAGGAAAATAGATGCTTGTAATTCCTTTGTGCACGGGTCTTTTCTTAGCAATATTCATTGTTCTTTCATATTGATCAACAGCGGCTAAGTAATCCCAGGGTATATCAGAGATTATACTCGTTTTTTCAAAAAGTTCTTTCCGCTCAGCGTTCAGGTTGGGGTTAACCTTCGACGGAGCTGGGGCATAAGACTGTTCAGATGCAGCAGTTTGGGAAGCCGCCATACGTGAGTAAGTCCCTGACTCGGCTACTGATAGGAGGAGGCAACAAGCTAGAACCCGCGCCCAAAAAGGTTTGCTTTTCATCACTATCATCCTTCCTGAAATGTTAGTTCTTAGGATGTACTCTTCCGTGGATGTTTATCCTTACAACTTTCGTTGTTAACCATTTTTTGCTATGATGCCTGTATGAGGTGAGAATGGTGAGCTTTAATCACAGGGAAGAGCATATTGACGATGGGATGCTGTTAATTCAAGCGAACCTGGATGATATGAATCCAGAGTGGGTCTCTTATATTATCGAAAAGCTCTTCGATGCTGGAGCTAATGATGTCTATGTGGTGCCGATTATTATGAAAAAAGGACGGCCAGGCATTATGTTGAATGTGCTGGTTGAAGCGACACGACTTTCTTTCATTGAGGACATTATCTTTAGCGAAACAACGACGCTGGGCATTCGATATATGCATGCTTCCTGTCATAGATTAGCTAGAGAATTCGAGCAAGTGGATACCAAATGGGGATTGTTAACGATAAAAGTAGGTTATCACCAAGGTAAATTAGTGCAGTATGCCCCTGAATTTAAAGAATGTGAACAGGTAGCTAGAGAGCACCAAGTACCGTTGAAATTGGTCTATGAAGAAGTTAGAACGCAGTTTATGCTGCAGCGCAAAAAATCCTCCTCCTAATGTTCAGGAAGAGGATTTTGTTGTTATTGATGATCGTGAGTATGCGGGTGATGATGATCATGATCATGGTGGTGATGGTGATCATCATGTGAATGGCCATGATTATGGTTATGCTCATGAGCGATGTGCTCATGACCGACTTGCCATTTTCCAATGAAAGGATCCACTTTACCGACTACGACACGAAGAACATTAGGTTGATTCGGCAAATCTCTTGTACCTGCCCCGTATCCGATTGTGTCAACGATCATTGGCGGAAAGCTTTTGGAGAACTCGTCCACAATTCCAGAAATAATACCTGCGCCAGTCGGTGTGGTCATCTCCAGACTATGGTTCGTTGAAGCGATGGGTAAACCACGCATCATTTCCAAAGTTGCAGGAGCGGGAACTGGATAGGTTCCATGATCAATATGAATGATTCCTGAGCCAAGTGGTACAGGAGATGCAAAGATACGCTCGATTTGCAAAGAGTCGATAGCTAAGGCTACCCCTACGATATCGACAATAGAGTCGATAGCTCCGACTTCGTGGAAATGCACTTTTTCAACTGGAATCCCGTGGATTTTCGCTTCAGCGATGCCAATTTTCTCAAAGATGGCTAAGCTGAGTGATGTGACACGGTCATTAAATCCAGCTTCTTGAATGACTTTGACAATTTCTGAGTAATGACGATGTTTCTTGGGTGGATGCTCCGGATCTAGGATTACGTCCAATTTAAGTGCGGAAATTCCTCGTTTAATCACACGTTTCCATTCCAGCACATAAGGTTCAAGCTTAATTTTGGTAAGCTCACTTTCAATATAAGTCCGGTCTGCCCCTGCATCAACCAAAGCGCCAAGTGTCATATCGCCACTGATTCCGGAGAAGCAGTCCAAATATAGAATACGCATGGTACGAATCTCACGCTCGTTTCGACATATTTTTGTTAATGAGACCTGCATAATAGCCAGCTCCAAAGCCGTTGTCAATGTTCACGACAGAGATACCTGGCGAACAACTGTTTAACATCGACAGGAGCGGAGCCACACCTGCAAGGTGTGCGCCATAACCGATGCTCGTCGGCACAGCGACGATAGGTTTGGATACGAGCCCGCCAAGCACGCTAGCGAGTGCGCCTTCCATGCCGGCTACGCACACAATCGCGTTTGCACCGCGAATAAGGTCTAGCCGGCGGAAAAGCCGGTGAATGCCGGCAACACCTACGTCGAACACACGTTCGACATGGCTGCCTAGGCATTCTGCTGTAAGAGCGGCCTCCTCCGCCACGGGGAGGTCGGAGGTGCCTGCGCACACGACGGCGATGTAGCCGTCGTGGACTTTCAACATCGGTCGCTTGAACCAAGTGAGCGACCTAGCTGTTTCGTGGTAGGTGACACCTTCCACGGCAGCGACAACATGGGCGGCTTTGGCCGCGTCGACCCGCGTAGCAAGCACGCGGTCGGTGTGCTCCATCAGCCGCCGAAAAATAGCCTCGATCTGCTCGGCGGTTTTGCCTTCCCCGAAGATGACTTCGGGGAAGCCAGTGCGCTTCTCGCGATCGATGTCCAGCTGGGCAAATCCAAGATCAAGGTTGCCAGGGCCTTCGCCGCCGCCATCCTTGATGATTTGCCTTTTGGCTTCTTCGACGTCGAGATCGCCCGTCTGTACGAGCTTCAAAATCTTTTCCAAGTCCATCATAAGGATGCTTCTTTCACCTTTTCTTTGGTTTCCTTAGACAGCACTTCGTTCATGCTGCCAGTTCGGTAGCCTTGCAGATCCAGCGTTACGTAAGTAAAGCCGAGCTTACTGAACTTTTCGTAGATCGCGTCGCGGTGCTCCACCACTTTATGTATTTCATCCGGCATGACTTCGATCCGGGCAATTTTCTCATGGTGACGCACGCGTACCTGATATAAACCAAGCTGTGAAAGGAAGTACTCGCCTTCGTCCAGTTGGTCAATCTTCCACTTCTCAATTTGTGTTCCGTAGGGGATACGGGAGGACAGACAAGCAAAAGACGGTTTATTCCAAGTCCGTAAACCTAGTTCTTTGGAAAGTTGTCTGATTTCATCCTTGGTCATCCCAGCCTCTTGTAGCGTACTGCGGACACCTTGCTCGTTCTTGGCTTGCAGCCCCGGCCTGTAATCGCCGAGATCGTCCATATTTGAGCCATCCAGAATGTAGGGATATCCTAATTCTTTGGCTAATTGCTGCAGATGCGAATAAAGACCCGTTTTGCAATGGTAGCAGCGGTCCGGATTATTGGCGACGAAATTAGCGTTCTCCAATTCTTTGACCTCTGTTTTGTACATTGGGACACCAATCTGTTCAGCAAGCTCGACGGCTGCATCGAACTCCCGTGAAGGGAAGGTTTCGGATGCGGCTGTGACCGCTAGGACTTGATCGCCAAGCTCTTGCTGCGCACGCTTGAGGACAAAAGTACTGTCTACTCCGCCTGAGAAGGCGATCAATACACGGCCCATGCCTCTCAAAATTTCGCCAAGCTTGCGATCCTTCTCGCGCGTTACTTCTTGTATGCTCATGTTTCTTTCCTCCCATACAGCCTATATGTAAATAGCTGAGCTGTTTTGGTCCATCTAGATAAGTGTATCACAACTGGCTGGCAAAGTGGATTGTTTTGTCAGGCATTCATGATATAATAACAACATTGAGAAACCAAATAAAAGGCGGGAAATATAATGCCTACAAAACCATTAGAGAGAAAACCAGACTGGCTGAAAATTAATCTGAAAACAGATGAAAATTTCAAAGAAATAAAATCAATGATGCGTTCGAAGACGCTGCATACGGTTTGTGAAGAAGCCAAATGCCCGAACATTCATGAGTGCTGGGCGAATCGAACCGCTACGTTCATGATTTTGGGTGACATCTGTACGCGTGCATGCCGTTTTTGCGCTGTGAAAACAGGTCTGCCTACGGAACTTGATCTGCAAGAACCGGAACGCGTGGCTGATGCCGCTTTACAAATGGGGTTGCGTCACTGCGTTGTAACTTCTGTTGCACGTGATGATTTGCAGGATGGCGGCGCGATGATCTTCGCGGAAACCATCAAAGCGATTCGCCGCAAACTACCACTTTGCACGGTAGAAGTGCTGATTCCTGATTTCTTGGGCCGTGAAGAATCTTTGGCTACTGTTCTCGAAGCGAAGCCTGATATTCTGAATCACAATATGGAAACCGTGGAGCGCATGTCAGACCGCGTCCGTTCCAAGGCGAAATATCGTCGTTCGCTGGAGCTGCTTCAGCGATCCAAACGTATTGCCCCAAGCATCCCAACCAAATCTAGTGTCATGATTGGCGTAGGGGAAGAATGGGACGAGTTATTGCAGACGATGGATGATTTGCGTGCTGTCGACTGTGATATTATGACGATTGGGCAGTATTTGCAGCCATCAACAACTCACCTGGCCGTGTCCAAATATTACACGCCTGAGCAATTTGCTCTTCTAAAAGAAGAAGGCATGAAGCGCGGATTCAAGCATGTGGAGTCTGGGCCTTTGGTACGCAGCTCTTACCATGCCCATGAGCAGGTTAAATCCGCATCTAGCGTATAGAACACGAACGGGTCATAGAAAGGAGAGCTTCCTACCATCATGATTCATATTGCCAATAAAACATATGAGCTCGTTACCGACCATAAAAATGGCTGGAACTTTGAAGTATTCAAAGAACGCTTCAGTGAAGTATTAGAGCGTTATGATTATATTGTTGGCGATTGGGGGTACAGCCAATTAAGGCTGAGAGGTTTCTTCAAGGAAATCCATCCCAAAGCAACGAAGGAATCCTCCATTGCTGCTCTTCAGGATTACTTGAATGAGTATTGCAACTTTGGTTGTGCTTATTTCATTATTGAAAAAGTAAATGGAAATAAGCAGCAACAGCAGGTACCTTCAGAGCCTTCGACGACCACGTCATCGTAGATAATAAAAAGACGCCTTTCCCACTCGAAAGAGGAGGGAAGGCGTCTTTTTACTGGTTTATTTTAATTCTAATCCTACGAAAGCTTCACGAACCCTGTTCCAGAAAGGGAAAGGACGGAATCTTGCAAATTTAACTTTGACATGGGAAGCAACTCGGCAGCGAATGGAAACGACATCGTTGCGCTGCATGTACTTATGATCAAGGGAAAGCAGCATATTCTGATGTGCTTTCGGATAAATGTCACAATGATGGTGCGCTGGCAAAATCATGGACGAGCCTAAAGTTCGGTAAACTCTATTGTTGATTGAAGCAATCTCTGCAACCTGAATGGCTTCCAAAGATGGATGCACCATCGCTCCGCCTAAGCTTTTGTTGTAAGCTGTACTCCCCGCTGGCGAGGAAATGCAGATGCCATCACCGCGGAACATTTCGAACATTTCGTCGTTGATATGCAGTCGTGCAACGAGCGATACTTCGATGCCTCGCAGTGTAAATTCGTTGAGAGCCAGATGCGTCTCGACGCCATTTTCGGTCGTTATTTCAATTTCAACAACGGGATACTGAACAACGTGAAGGTCATCAGGGGTGCTCACGTTGAACACTAGTGAAGCTAAATGATCTAATTCGTGCGGTTTCCAATCTGCGAAAAAGCCCAGATGTCCGGTATGAAGCCCGACGAATGCAATGTCATCTAGTCGATGTACATAATTATGAAAGGCTTGCAGCATCGTCCCATCTCCACCAATGGAAAGGACAATGTCGGGATTCTCTTCATCCCTTGGCATACCGTTCTCAGCGGCGAGCGCATGGAACCGCGCAGTCAGCTCTTTGGAGATATCATCGCCTCGTTCAATGACGTTGTATTTCAATCGTTTTCCTCCTATTGAAGCGTGCAGTATTTGTCAATTTCTTGCAGAATGGATTCAGGCATATGCCGAAATTTGGCAGCTACACGATAAGAATCGTTGCTGAAATTTGTCACCCTTATGATCTCACCATATGCGGTAATGGGGTGGGGGAACCCTGACAGAATGAAGCTGAATTCCAGAAATAAGGGATAAATAAGTCGATTTGTCGTAACAAAAGAAAGACCTCCTGCACTTATATCAAGCAGCTGTCCAGAGAAAGCGACGCCCTTGCGTGCGGATAAGCCGCGAATGCCGACAATTTGAAGGGTAATTGGTGTTCGAAGGGAGATCTTGGCCCGGTTGTGCTGTCGGTTCTGATGCTGTTGAATGTCTTCCGGAATAGATAGCGTGAGGTAACAAATCGATTTTTTTAACTCTAGTTGAAGTAACTCCACGTGCGTATAGTATAAAATTCCACGGTCTTTAAAAGAAAATTCAATAAAAGAAACATGTTCAAGTTTGTCGAATGGAAACACGCCTGAGAGCTCTAAACAAACAGTGAATGAATCTTCACTAATTTTATCAATGTAGAAATTATCTTCATAGCAAAAAGGCTGTCCATCTTTAGACTCACCGACAACAATCAAATGACAGTCGGAGTTCGGTGCGATATATGCCAATTCTAGTGCCTTATTCCAATCCATAGCATCACCAAGTGGTTAGATTTGCATTCATGAACGCATGCACATACCGTAAGTTCTCTTTTCATAATAATTTATAAAAGAAAATAAGAAAAGCCCCAAAAGGGGCTTAATCGAGGGAATCATACATTTATTGCCACGATAATGTGCTAGTTACTAGTGAAAGCTCAAAAGAATGTGCGAAATTTGTCGAAATAGGTCGAACTCGAATGGAGAAGTGCGGCCCATGGACGAGATGCCCCGGTATTCTTGCTTTATAGCTCTGCACATGCTCTACTAGTTCACCTGATGACTCCATGGGGATGATTCGCTGTTCCCATTTGTCACCATTGTCTTCGTAATAAATAATTTCTACAGCTGTATCCTGCGGCCAAATAGGGCCGAAATAGATCTGTGCAGTTACTTCCTTGATTGAAGGTTTGATTTCACTTAATGGCACTTCCGTAGACAATTTGGCGGAACGGTCATCGATACCAATGATTTTTACTTGATACCAGTTATTTCGGATGAATTGCTTATAGTCGGCAACCTTCGTCGCAACCTCGTATTGATTAGCCACAAATAAGCGTGCTCGATCTGCTGTCGGCAAGTAAGTTTCTTCCGTGTAATCCTGTACCATACGATGTGTATTATACAAAGGACTAAGCGATTGGATAGATCGCTTCATTCGGCTAATCCATTGATGAGGGAGATCTCCCTGGTTGTAGTATAGAGGGATAATTTCTTTCTCCA
This sequence comes from Paenibacillus sp. J22R67, assembly GCF_059692175.1. Classification (NCBI taxonomy): domain Bacteria; kingdom Bacillati; phylum Bacillota; class Bacilli; order Caryophanales; family Paenibacillaceae; genus Paenibacillus; species Paenibacillus sp. J22R67. The sequence goes on from NZ_JCAUAX010000011.1 coordinate 83,714, forward strand.
GAATGTGATAAATAGACTGGGTATTTTCTTTCTCCTGCACAGCCCAATCGGCCGTACCCGTTGAACCAATAGCCCAACCGTTCGTCCCGTTATAGCCTTCCTCCCACCAACCATCAAGCACGCTGAAATTAAGAACGCCATTCATTGCCGCTTTTTGCCCGCTAGTGCCGCTGGCTTCAAGGGGTCTTCGAGGGTTGTTCAACCAGACATCTACCCCCTGAACGAGATAGCGAGCCATATTCATATCGTAGTTTTCGAGCATAACGACTTTGCCTTCGAATTCTTTCATTTTAGAAACACGGTAAATTTCACGGATAAGCTCCTGACCTGGATAGTCGGCTGGGTGAGCTTTACCGGCAAAAATGAACTGTATCGGCCGTTCAGGATCATTAATTAGTTTCTTAAGCCGGTACAAATCGTTAAAGATCAGATTAGCCCGCTTGTAGGTTGCAAAACGTCTAGCGAATCCGATTGTCAAGGCTTTTGGATTCAGATAATGTCTAACTTCCTCAATCCGCTGCTCAGATTCTCCATTGCGTCTACGCTGATCCATCAAGTTCTGGCGAGCGAAGTTGACTAAATCATCTTTCAACTGCTGGTGCACCTTCCAGATGGATTCATCGGGGATGACTTCAACTTGCTGCCACTGATGCTTATTGGCTTGTTCTTCTCGCCACGTGCCAGGCAGGAAGCGGTCTAGCAGCTCTTTCCAGCTAGGTGCTGTCCATGTGTCCAAATGAACACCATTTGTGATAGAACCGATTGGAACTTCACTAGCATCAATGTTTCCGTGAAATTCTTTGAACATTTCACGGGAAACTTGCCCATGCAGTTTACTGACACCATTGCGCAGTCCGGCTGTATTCATGGCCAAATGAGTCATATTAAACTGGCCTGTGTGATGGTCAAGTCCCAGAGCTATAATCGCTTGTTTGTTGCGTGACAGCTCATTAAACAGCGGTCCGAGATAATGTTCTACCATCCCGATGGAGAACGTGTCATGGCCCGCTGGAACGGGCGTATGGGTGGTAAAGACGGTAGCCGAACGGATAGTTTCGACTGCTACGTGGAAAGGCAGTCCCAGATGCAGCAGTTCCTTCAAGCGCTCCAAAGTAAGGAAAGCTGCGTGACCTTCGTTGATGTGATACACATTGGGATAAATGCCCAGCGCGCGAAGCGCCTTGACGCCGCCAATCCCAAGCACGATTTCCTGGGCAATGCGCGTATCCTGATTTCCGCCATATAGCTGTGCGGTCAGTTCTTTATCCGCGGGCTGATTTGCTTCATGATCGGCGTCGAGTAAATAGATCCGGTTGCGACCGACTTGCACCTGCCAAACCTGCAAAGTGATAGCCCGGCCCGGCATGTCAATCGAAATCGTAAGAGGAGCACCTTGATGAAGAACAGGTGCAATCGGAAGTTTCGTAAAGTCATAATCGTATAAATGGCTTTGTTGTCCGCCTGAAGCATCGATTTTTTGCGTAAAATATCCTTTTTTATAAAGAAGGCCAACACCGACTAAAGGAATCCCTAAATCACTTGCCGATTTGGCGTGATCGCCTGCCAAGATGCCAAGGCCACCCGAATAAATCGGTAAGGACTCATGGAAGCCGAATTCGGCGGAAAAATAGGCAACTTTGACGTAGCCACGATCTCCGTGCTTTTCTTGAAACCAGGTCGGACCGTTTAAATAGGCATCAAACCTGTCGATGACTTGTCGATACTGGGTTAGAAATTCCGTGTTATGACTTAAAGCATCTAGTCTAGCATCGTCCAAATCGTAAAGGAGACGAACGGGATTATGGCCGGTTTGAGCCCATTTTACAGAATCCATTTGTGCAAAAAGCTGTAAAGCATCATAGTTCCAACTGAACCATAAATTAATGGCTAGCTCGGATAAGCGCTCAATCGCAGGAGGCAATGTTTTGGCTACTCGGAGGACGGAGTTTTGCATACGGTATGTTCACTCCCTTTATGATCATGATTGTCATTATTATTGTAATTACCCATATTATCTTGTTCCACCAACCTTTTCATACACGAGTCTAAGTAAGGAATATGCAGCAAAGAGCCCCGCAATGACAGTAAAAGCAGCCAAGATAACGGTTCCGCTCACAGGGAGCAGGAGCCTGAGATAACTGAGAACGGGAGATGATGGATCATACTGCGGCATGAAAACCGTTTTGGCATCTCGGAAGACCTGCATAGGCTCCCAAATAACGAGTACAATAGCTGCGGAGAACAAGGCATGGATAAAACGGGAGATCAAAAACGGCATATAGCGCAAGTTGGTATGACTCAAAAGGCTGACGATTTGTGCATGCACCGACATGCCGCCCCATGACAAAATGAACGCCCCGATGGCAACCTTGCTGGAAAGTGCCAGTTCTGCCGGAGCATTGCCAGCAGCCTTGGCCCCAATTGTCACCTCGAATAGGCCATTCATGACGGCTTGTGACAACTGAGGGGGAAGCCCTGTGAAACGTAAGAGATAATCAATGAGCAGGTACATGGCATTCATGACCTTGGCTTCTGTTAAGACTTCCAGTACGACGGAGAAGAAGACAACTAGTCCACCTACAACGAAAATTAAATTTAACGATTGAAGGATGGATTGGCTGAGAAGTGTGCCTATAGATCTCCCATCGGCCAAGCGTGCATGGTGCATGGAATCAAATGCGCGTTTCCATATCCAGCCTTGGCTGGCGCTCTTTTGCTGGGTAGGCGGGCTTTTCCGGCCATGGAATCGCATCATTAATCCGATCATGAGGGAGCCTCCGTAGTGTGCTACAGCCAGAATGATAGCCAAAGAGGCGTCATGGAAGAAGCCTATCGAAACAGCTCCAATCAAGAAGATTGGGTCTGAGCTTGTAGTAAATGCAACGAGCCGCTCGCCTTCCTCGCGGTTCACGAGCTTCTGAGACCACAGCTGGGCTGTCAACTTAGCACCAACAGGATAGCCAGCTGCGAAGCCCATAGCCACGACGAAGCCGCCAATGCCTGGTATACGGAATACAGGGCGCATCATCGGATCAAGCAGGGTGCCGAAGAAATGAACGATGCCGAAGCCCAGCATAATTTCGGAGATCACGAAGAAGGGAAAGAGTGCGGGAAAGAGCACATCCCACCAAATGGAAACGCCGCGCAAGGCTGCTTGAAGTCCGGCATGAGGGAAGGTAAATAAGCATAGAATAATGGCAATAACAACAAAGGCCATGAGTAACGCCGCGGTAAAGTTTCTTTTCTCCATGGAACTCTACACCTCCTCCTCAACTATATGAAAGGAATGGGACATACATGCCGGCCTAAAAAACTTAGACTTTGGTACTGTTATGTAAGTGTATTTATGGTAAAATAGGACTAGTAATAGTCTTATATCCTAGGCCGCGGGAGTGATTCAAATGACAAGTGTCATCGTCGGTTTGGTCGTTTGTATGTTCGTGTTTGTCATTCGAGAAACGCTCATGCATACAGGGGATGAGGATATAGAAAACTATTAAGTAATTAAGAGCAGAGAGGTTCTCACCATGTCAGAGCAAGAACGCAATACGTTGTTTGAATTGATGGGGGGAGCAGAGACGGTTCGCCGGATTGTGGAGGCGTTTTATCCCAAAGTGCTGAATAATCCTTTATTAGCGCCCCTGTTCCCTTCGGATATTGAGCCCGTTATGGATAAGCAATATATGTTTTTAAGCCAATTTTTCGGAGGTCCTACTCTGTATTCAGATGTCCATGGACATCCCATGATGAGAGGAAGGCATATGCCTTTTCCCATCACAGTGGAACGTGCAGATGCATGGCTAGGCTGTATGGCTGAAGCTATGGAAGAAGTCGGTTTGCCACAGGAACTTCGGGAATTTTTGCTGCAGCGCTTGAAAGGTTCCGCTTACCATTTTGTGAACACACCTGAAGGAGAATAGTTCTTATTTCCTAGACTTTCCAGAGAAGAGGCGGGGTTTCAAGATGGTTGAGCCTTTATACGAGATTTCAGTGAAATGTACGTATTGCGACAATGCCTTCAAATCCATGAAGGTTCGTCCAAGTTTCAAAAAAGCGATTAAGACAGACGCGGATTTCTGCGTTCATTATAAGGATATTAACCCTGATTACTATATCGTGAGGATTTGTCCTTACTGCGGTTATGCGCATACAGAGAACTTTTCAGATAACTGGAAATCTGCTCAACGTGAAGCTTTTCATGAGAAGATTGCCAAGAACTGGACGATGCGCGGCTTTGGCGGTGAACGAACGTGGGAGGAAACGCTGCAGAGTTATAAGTTGGCGCTGGTCAGCGCACAAATCAAAGAGGAGAAATCCCGCGTGGTAGCAGGACTTCTCCATCATTTGGCGTGGCTGTACAGAGCTAAGGGCGATAGGGAGCAAGAGAAGCGATTCTTGACTTTTGCTTTGGAAGCGTATGTTCATGTATTTGAAAATGAAGGTATGGATCTGAACAATGCCAGGCTAATGTTTCTAATGGGCGAGCTGAGTCGCAGATTGGGCCGTTTCAATGAGGCAGTCAAATGGTTCTCACGCATCATTAATGACCGTAAGATAATGGATGCTGCGATGATTCGAGCAAGCCGTGAACAATGGATTGTAACTCGCGAAGATATGCTCGCCATTCGTATGGAACTGCCGGACGAAATGAAACAAGCAGCAACTTAATTATTTTATTATAAAAATGAAATGAACGCTTGACTATGTGTTGAGGTGATTGCTTGATGGCGATCCCTTGCTTAGTTAAGCGTTCATTTTTTGGTCAAGCACTGAGAGTTCCTTAACGAGATACTCATTCATAGGAACTCTTTCTTCTCCTTGTGCTTGAAAGCTACGATTGTTTCGTTCGTATAGCGGTGTCCGCCAATAAATAATCGCGGTCTGTGTCAACGAGCGTCAGCTTGTTATGACAGCAAGGAAACACAAGCAGCTTTTTTCTACCTTCGTGAATGGATTTCAGTTCGTGGACTTTCAGCGGCAGCAGCACATTGGAGCTATGGCAAAACGGACATTCGGCCACATAAACGTCCTTCATTACAATGTCATAAGGCCATGTGTTAGCAAAAGGAAACAACACGGGTTACTTCGATTCCGGTTCGCTTGTTTCCGAAGTGGAAGTTTTCGCGAGCTCAGCTAATTTTTGAAGTAAAATATGTTGTGGCATATGCATGAGATGTTCCAACGGTACTTTAAGCTGCTCAGCCAGTTTGACGGCTGTTTCTGGAGAAATTTGTAACGGTTTCATAATTGTTATCACACCATTCTGTTCCGATTTTTTGGCTGGAACTTTATTTTATTGAATCATACTTCTTACCTATAAGCAATGAGTAAGATTACGATGATTGCTCCTGATATACTCTTTATGATTTAATAAAAGAAGGAAAGGAATGGTGATAGCTTTGCTTCATTTACCTCTTAATCAAACGTGGAATTTAGAAACTTTTTTTCCTGGTGGAAGTGAGTCTCCTGCCTTCGCAGTACATCTGAAGGAGCTTCAAGCTTCGATTGCGGCTTTCCAAGAGCAGGTGCGGAACACACCACCCCCACAGCAAGCTGCAGAAACGGATGGTCTTGCCAAGCTAGTTGAGTTGCTCCAAAGTAATTTGAAAAATATTCACGAGGCTGATTCTTTTGTAGGCTGTCTGCTCGCCGATAATCAGAAGGATAAGAAAGCACCGGTATTGAATGGACAAGTCAAAAGCTTGTACGCTGAGCATCTGTCTTCACTCACGCATTTTGACCAAGTGCTGACAGGTATTCCGGATGGAGTTTGGTCAGAAATTCTGATGAATGAACCGTTCCAAGCTATCGCATTTCCGCTTCATGAACGTCGTGCCTTGGCCCAAGAAAAGCTGTCGCCTGAACAAGAAGCATTAATCAATGATTTGGCCGTAGACGGTTATCATGGGTGGGGCGACTTGTATAATTCTACCGTAGGTCAATTCCGTATGCCTGTAGAGGTTGACGGTGAGACGGTTGAGCTTTCGGCAGGCCAAGCATTTAACAAGCTGCATACTGAGAATCGTGAAGAACGACTTGCTCTGTTTGAGAAATGGGAAAATGCCTGGACGGACAAGGAAGATTACTGCGCAGAGGCACTGAACCATTTGGCCGGATTCCGCCTTCAAGTGTACAAATATAGAGGCTGGAAAAGTATACATAAAGAGCCGCTGGCGATTAATCGCATGGAAGAGAAGACGCTGAATGTGATGTGGGACGTCATTGACCGCAACAAATCAATCTTCGTCCAGTATTTGAACCGAAAAGCGAAGCTGCTTGGCGTTGAGAAATTGGCTTGGGTGGATGTCGATGCACCGCTGGGCGACTCCTCCAAGAAAATTTCTTATGATGAAGGCGCAAGCCTCATTATTGAGCAGTTCGAGCGTTTTAGTCCGAAGCTGGCGGCCTTTTCGGAGCAAGCTTTCGAGAATCGCTGGATCGAAGCTGAAGACCGCGCTGGGAAGCGCCCAGGCGGCTTCTGCACATCGTTCCCGGTAGCAGGAGAGACGCGTATCTTCATGACATACGGCGGCACGCTGAACAACGTCTCAACGCTTGCGCATGAGCTTGGCCACGGCTACCATCAACACGTGATGACAGATATGCCGGCACTCGCTCAGGAGTACGCCATGAACGTCGCGGAGACCGCGTCTACGTTCGCAGAGATGATCGTTGCTGACGCTGTTGTGAAAAGTGCTTCCACGGACGAAGAGCGCATCGTGTTGCTTGAAGACAAAATCCAACGGGCGATTGCGTTCTTCATGAATATTCATGCGAGATTCATATTTGAAACGAACTTCTACGCAGAACGAAGTCAAGGACTCGTCAGCGTGGAGCGTCTGAATGAGCTTATGGTGGATGCACAGAAGGTTGCTTACCAGGATGCGTTAAGCAGCTACCATCCGCATTTCTGGGCGGCAAAATTGCATTTCTATGCAACGGATGTGCCTTTCTACAATTTCCCATATACGTTTGGTTATATGTTCAGTGCTGGTATTTATGCGAGAGCTGTGCAAGAAGGCGCGGCTTTCGAAGATAAGTATATCTCTCTGCTCAGAGATACAGGCAGCATGAACGTGGAAGAGCTTGCGCAGAAGCATCTCGGCGTTGATCTGACAGAGCCTGACTTCTGGCAAAGCGCTGTGGACATGGCCGTTCAAGATGTGAAGGAATTCATGAGGCTGACAGAAGCGAAGATTCAGGTTTAATAAGAAAAGGGGATGTCCTGGAAGTAGATCATATCTACGTCAGGACATCCCCTTTTGTGATGATAAGGTTAGGCTTATAGCTTGAACACTTGAATTGTCTGCTGCAACTGTGTGACGACGCGGGTCATTTCCTCGGCTTGTGAGACGATGCCTTGAACGGTAGCGATCTGTTCGTTCATGGATGCGGAAACTTCTTGCGTACCTGCAGCAGACTCCTCTGTGATTGCCGAGATGTTCTCCATGGCAGCAGCAATCTGCTCAGAGCTGACAAGCATTTGTTCGCTTTCTTCTGCGAAGCGGTTAATTTCTTCCGAGATAAAACCAACGCTATCGACAATCTGGGAGAAGACTGTTTCCGTTTGATCGATGAGCACGGTTTGTTTTTTTACAACATCTTCGTTGACTTGAATGCTGCGGATCGCTTCCTGGATCCCCTGCTCGATGCTTTTCACAAAACCAAATACTTCACGGGTAAGGGAAGTAGATTCCTCAGCAAGCTTGCGCACCTCTTGTGCGACGACTGCAAAACCCCGGCCATGCTCGCCAGCTCGGGCTGCTTCAATAGATGCGTTGAGGGACAGCAGATTCGTTTGCTCGGCAATCTCCGAGATGGAGCGGGTTACGTTGGTGATACCAGCCGCTTGACGGGCTAACATGTCAATGGTTTCGGAAACCTGCTGGGTAACTTCCACATTTCGCTTCATGCCGACGCCCTGGCTCTCAACGGAAGTACGTCCCTTTTCCACTAGAGTCATCATCTGATCTGAGCGATCTTTCATTTCTTTGGCAGAACCTGCATAGTTAACAATCTTCACTTCTATGTCTTTGGTCGTAATAGATACACCGGATACTTCTTCTGAAATTTGCCCTGCACCGGATGCTAGCTCATGGGCCGAAATACTCACTTGTTCCAGGACTGTGCGAAAATTTTCATTTTTGGAATAAATATCACGGCTTGTTTGGAAAACTTGCTTGGAGATAGTGCCTGTGTCGCGAAGAATATCACGAAGTTTATCGATCATTTTGTTGAAGGATTGGCCAAGTTGACCCAGCGTATCGTCGGAAGTTACCGTCACTTTCTGAGAGAAGTCGCCTTTGGAAATGTTGAGTGCAATGCGGGATAGATCAGCCACGGGCTCCGTCAATTGGGTTTCAAACCACTTAATGAAAGGGTAGCTCAAAGCAAGAAGAAGAACGAGAAAGATAATTCCTAGTAAGCGGTTCCATTCTGACGAAAATGTTAGAACAAGCAGAAATACACAGTTTAATCCGATTAACCCATAGCAGCCCAACTGTAATTTCTTTCTAAAAGATAAAGTTGACATTTTATCCAAATTGACCGACTCCCTTGCGAAATTTGTTATGTATGCAGGAATAATGGACTATGTTTGAAAATTATAACATTGAATCTGGAAATATTCTACACAAATTCGACAAATATCGCTTGTATTCGATTCATGCATAGGGTGTACATAAAGGAAGTATTAAGAATAATAAAAATTGTACGAATATTTAAACAAATTGTTGAAATTTGTAAATTATATGGATATAATAGGTCTACAGTCGCATTTTACATAATAAGTAAAATTTTAAAACTTAAGGGGGAAGATGATGAGTTTAGATCAAATGTCACTTGCAAGACAAATCGATTTGGTGTTTAGAAGGATTAAAGATGAGCTATCCCATGTAAGTTCAGGTACGGTGTTTGTGCATATCAGGAATAATGAAATAGGGAAATTCGGAGTGAAGCATCTACCGTTTGAGAGTAAGGACGGCATGCTCCCAGAGACTATTGACAAAGGCCTCACAGAGATTCAGTATCAATCTTTTCGTCAGATGGGGCTTGAATCGTTGAAGCGGAAGAAAAGTTGGACACATGGCGAAATTTACTTTGATTTTACGGTTAGACAAGGAATACTGTCGGCAAGCATCACTTTTGAAACGAATTATAATATGGCTAGCTTAGCCAAAACGATTTAGCACTTATCTTAATATAAAACAAGCACCCCCGGTCGCGTTGATGAACAGGGGTGCTTGTTTATTTAACGTGTTAACCGCGATTTCTGCTGCGATACAAAACATAGATGAACAATGGAGCTCCAATGGCAGCTGTGAAAACGCCTGCTGGAATATCGAGCGGTTTGAATACGAATCGTCCTGCTAGATCAGCAAGAAGTAGGAGTAAGGAACCGGTTAGTGCGGAAACGGGAATAAGTGAACCGAAGCTGGGTCCTACAAATTTGCGAGCGATATGTGGAGCCATGAGGCCAATGAAATTAATGGCTCCTCCGAATGCGACAGCAGCTCCTGACAGGGCGACGCTCAAAATGATGAGTAGAAAACGCTGGCGTTGTACGCTGCTGCCCACATTGCGGGCGATGTCTTCGCCTAAGGACTGCACCGTAATGTGACGCGCATATAAAAAGATGATTGGGATCAGCAGGCATACCCAAGGAAGAAGCGGGTAGACCGCTTTTTGCCAAGAGACACCATAGATGCTCCCTGTCATGAAGGTCAGCGATTGATTCGCAAGAATAATGGGTCCCGAGATCATCATCAGATAGGAGAGCGCGCTCATCGCGGCTGTGAATCCTGTCCCGATAAGGACAAGGCGGAGCGGGGTAATCCCATTTTTCCATGAAAGGGAGTAGACCAGCAAAGTGGCAATGAATGCGCCGAGAATGGCGGCAACAGGCAGCCAGTGAATGCTGATTTTATCCGCGAAAAAAAAGAAAAAGGAAACCGCTCCAAGCGTAGCTCCACCCGTTGAACCAATCGTATCCGGTGAGGTTAACGGGTTACGAACGATCCCTTGCAGGATGGCACCGGCCACGCCGAGGGATGCGCCGATCAATACGGCGACAATCACCCTAGGCAGACGCAGAGACCTAACAATCATGTTGCTGGGATCCGTCCCGTAGCCGAAAACGGCACGTACAACTTCAATTGGCTTGATATAAATGCTGCCGATTCCTGTACTTAGAATCATGACAATAATGACGGCTAAGAGCAATACCAGGGTTATAAGGACGGATTTCTTACTGACCCTGTAGGAAAAGCCTTTGTTTCGAATCGTAACATGTTGATTGGAATCATTCATTTCAGCAGTCCCCCTTTGCGAGCGATGTAAATGAAGAAGGGAACTCCGAGAATGGCTGTCGTTACGCCAACATGAACTTCCTTGGGCATAACGATGAAACGGGCGATGACGTCAGCGCCAACGAGCAAAATGCCTCCTAGAATAGCGCTGTAGGGTATGACCCAGCGATAATCGATGCCAACAAGGAATCGGACAATATGCGGGATGATAATCCCGACAAAAACAATCGGGCCTGCGACGGCGACAGAGCCTCCCGCCAATAGGACGATAACGACTGCGGTAATGAATTTCACGTAAATCGTGCGTTGTCCAAGCCCTTTAGCTACATCATCTCCCATGGACAGGATATTGATGTGCGGCGCAAGCAAAAACGCGCCAACCCATGCAATTAAAATATAGGGATAGACTGATTGGAGCATGGCCATGGTTCTGCCTTCGACGGATCCAACAAGCCAATAGAGGACTTGGTCAAACGCTTTACCATTTCCTAGCAAAATGCCTTGGGTAAGCGAAGCAAAGAAAGCTGTCATTGCTGAGCCCGCAAGTGTAATTTTCATTGGCGTTAAGCCGTCTCTGCCTAAGGAACCAAGTCCATAGACGAGGGCTGAGCTCACAGCAGCGCCAAGAAAAGCGATCCATGTGAACTGTGTCAGACTAGACACGTTGAAAAATCCAACAGATAGCACGATGGCAAAGGCTGCGCCTGAGTTAATGCCAAAAATACTTGGCGATGCGAGTGGATTCCGTGTCATTGCTTGCATAAGCGCTCCCGCAACAGCTAGGCTTCCGCCTACGAGTGCAGCGATTAACGCTCTTGGTATACGAACGGTTTGGATAATGATCGATTCGTTCGTAGGCTTGAGGTAGTGGTCAAATGATTGCATGACCTGTGTCCAGGTATAGCTATGTAGGCCGAATCTGACGCTGCAAACCATCATCCCGGCAAGCACGATGAGTGCCGCTAGCAGTCCAATACCTTTGTATACGGGATATAGACGTTCGTTGTTTGAATAATTCATAGATAAGTGCCTGCTTCCTTAATAGATGCTTCGTTTATTTTAATGAGAAAGGCAAGGGAAGTCAACGATTTTGAGAATCATTATCAATTTCGATTGACAGAATTCGCGGAAGCGAGTACCATGTACTTTAGATAATGATAATCGTTATCATCAATTGAAATGTGTGGAGGGAACAAAGTAAGATGTTTGGAAAAAGAAGACAACTAAGAAGAGCTTGGGCTCTTGTTGCCATTATGTTTGTAATATCTATTGTTTTAGCTGCTTGTGGAGAAAAGCCTAGCGCACAACCATCCGCATCTGCATCTGCAGCACCGCAAGAAGCTGCTAAATCCGATGCTCCTCGTACAATTAAACATGCGATGGGGGAAACCGCTGTACCTGCACAGCCGAAGCGTGTTGTTATTTTGACGAATGAGGGAACAGAAGCCCTTATAGCTCTTGGAATTAAACCGGTTGGTGCCGTTGAATCTTACTACGGGAATCCATGGTTTGACCATATCAAAGCAGATATGCAAGGTGTAACAACAGTTGGTGGAGAATCACAGCCAAACCTGGAGTTAATTGCATCATTGAAACCAGATCTAATCATTGGTAACAAAATGCGTCATGAGAAAGTGTACGACCAACTTAAAGCGATTGCTCCAACGGTTTATTCGGAGACATTACGCGGTGAGTGGAAAAGCAACTTCTCACTGTATGCTGACGCGCTTAACAAGAAAGCAGAAGGCGACAAAATTATTGCTGACTTCGATAAACGCATTGACGATTTCAAAAGCAAAGCCGGCGATAAGCTGAAAGAGAAAATCGCTGTTGTCCGCTTCATGGGCGGTAAAACGCGTTACTACTATGGAAATATGTTCACTGGTGTAATTTTCAAACAAATCGGTTTCCCGCGTTCGGATCCAAAAAGCGACGAGAAAGCATTTGAAGATATTACCAAAGAGCGCTTGACTGAACTAGATGCTGCAGACCGCGTGTTCTACTTTACATATGAGCTTGGCGATGGTAAAGGAACGAAGCAAGAGCAGGAATGGATGAATGATCCGCTTTGGAAAAACCTCAAAGTTGTGAAAGACAATAAATTAGTTAAAGTTAATGATGCGACATGGAATACAGCTGGCGGTGTGAAAGCAGCTAATCTCATGCTTGATGATCTGTACAAGATCTATGACGTAAAACCTTAATAAATGAGGGGACTGCTTCTTGTGAGCAGTCCTTTTTCGTTCCAGACGCAAAAAGGAGGGCCTCCTTTCAGTAGCGTAGCTACTTGAAGGAAAGCCCTCACTTGCTTAAGTATGGGAGAGATGTTATCTGCTAAATCTGTTACCGCTGTTGCCGCCTGCTAGCTGTTGTTCAGCAATTTGAACGAGGCGACGAGTGATGCTGCCCCCAATGGAGCCTGTATCACGGGACGTCATGTAGCCATAGTAACCGTCTTGAGGAATCTGGATACCTAGTTCTTGAGCAACTTCGTATTTCATTTGATCCAAAGCTGCTGTAGCTTGTGGAACAACTAAAGAGTTGCTGCTGCGAGATTGTCCTGCCATCTGATATCACCTCCAGTAATAGGTAGTATAATCTCTTTTCTAAAATATACTCATGAATTTTACTGGAAATTTTAGTTAATATTTTGGAAAGCGGAAAAGCAGGATTGGACAGTCTTTGTTATAATAAGAAAAGCAACGGGAGAGCGGAGGCGAAATCATGTTTGAACTATCTGTAAAGGGCTGGTCCCTTGATAAGGACTTACAAATCATACAAGCGGATGTCCGCATGGCGGTGGACGATAGTGTTATTATCGAGGAACCGCTATGCGTCGATGTGGGACTCCCTGCGCTACTGTACAGCGCGCTGAAGGACACGGAGCCGAATCGTTTTGCACCGCCGGATCAATGGGAGCAAATGCCATTTTTTGTTTGCGGCTGCGGAGACCCGGAATGTAGAGGTTTCTCATTTGTTGTGCATCATTTGCCGGAGGAACAAATACAGCTTATCTCGGTTGAGGAGCGAACGAACGGCACGTACCGCGAGCTTGAGACCCATCATATACCTGCCGCTCATTACAGGAAAGAGGTCCTGGAGATCGGGGAAACCTATTTGGCTTTTATCAAAGGGTTGGATTATAAGCCCTATTTTGCCGATACGGTTAAGGTAGTTGAAGGTCTGGTGCATCAATTACATCAACAATGACGGAGTGAATAGAATGGCAGCAGTGAAATATTATGTCGTTTGGGTAGGGCATAAGCCAGGGATCTACCGATCGTGGGCGGATTGTCAGGCGCAGACAAAAGGATTTCCACAAGCGAGATTTAAATCGTACGAATCGGAGGCGGAGGCGCGTCAAGCTTTGGAGAAGGGCTGGCAGAAATCACTGAATTTCGGAGGGAAGCCAGGATCGTCGTCTGCATCTGGTTCCGGCAGTAAGTCGGCTACCCCTGAGACAGCTCCAGAAGTCGACTATGACAGCCTCTCTGTGGATGTGGGTTGTTCCGGGAATCCGGGGATTGTGGAGTACAAAGGAGTCGATACGCGGACGGGGGAGATCCTTTTTTACCAAGGTCCAATTTCCAAGGGTACGAATAATTTGGGCGAGTTTCTAGCGATCGTGCATGGATTAGCGTATTTGCAAAAGCAGGGCAGCGGCAAAACGATTTATACGGATTCCGTTACGGCTTTAAGCTGGATTCGTAAAAAGGAAGTTTCGACCAATTTGGTTCGGGACGCTTCGACAGAAGAAATTTGGACGCTGGTTGACCGCGCGCTGAAGTGGCTTCGCACCAACAGTTATCCGAATAAGATTGTGAAATGGGACACGAAAAAGTGGGGAGAAATCAAGGCTGATTTTGGCAGGAAATAATCCTATTGCTTTTACATTGACGCGTCAGTACACTAAAGGGAGAAATTTGACGAAAAGTGTGATATGATAGATTCATTGTTTTTACAAAAGAATTGTAATCTAGGAGGAATAGAGTATGGCTCATCCAAAACAGCGTAGCGACATGATTAAAAAAGGATTCGACCGCGCTCCGCACCGCAGTTTGTTGCGTGCAGCCGGCGTTAAAGAAGAAGATTTCGGCAAGCCGTTTATTGCGGTTTGTAACTCTTATATAGACATTATCCCTGGACATGTGCATTTGCAAGAATTCGGTAAGCTGGTGAAAGAAGCGATCCGTGAAGCAGGCGGCGTTCCTTTCGAGTTCAACACGATTGGTGTTGACGATGGTATCGCTATGGGGCATATCGGTATGCGTTATTCCCTGCCAAGCCGTGAAATTATTGCGGATTCCTTGGAAACAGTCGTAAACGCGCACTGGTTCGATGGTCTTATCTGTATTCCTAACTGTGATAAAATTACACCGGGCATGATCATGGGTGCGCTTCGCGTTAACATCCCTACGATGTTAGTCAGCGGTGGCCCAATGAAAGCTGGTAAAGATAAAAATGGTAAATCCATTTCCTTGTCCTCCGTTTTCGAAGGCGTAGGTGCTTTCCAAGCAGGTAAATTGGATGAAGCCGGTCTAGAAGAGCTTGAGCAATACGGTTGTCCGACTTGTGGATCTTGTTCTGGTATGTTCACAGCGAACTCCATGAACTGTTTGGCAGAAGGTTTAGGACTTGCTATGCCAGGTAACGGTACAATCCTGGCTGTTGCCGAAGAGCGTAAGCAATTCGTGAAAGACTGCGCGAAACAGTTGATGACATTGATCGAAAAAGACATTAAACCGCGTGATATCGTAACAATTGAAGCGATTGACAACGCGTTTGCACTTGATATGGCGATGGGTGGTTCCACGAATACGGTGCTTCACACATTGGCTATCGCTGCTGAAGCTGGCATCGAATACCCGATCTCCCGTATTAACGAAGTGGCAGAGCGCGTACCTCACCTTGCCAAAATCGCTCCTGCTTCCGATTATCACATTGAAGACGTGCATTTAGCTGGTGGTGTTAGCGCGGTTATTAACGAGCTTTTGAAAAAGCCAGGAGCTTTCGATGGCGATCGTCTTTCCGTAACTGCACAAACCATTCGTGAAAACGTAGCTGGTTGTGAAATCCAGAACACAGACGTCATTCGTCCGTTGAGCAACCCGCACAGCGAAAGAGGCGGACTGGCTGTTCTGTTCGGTAACCTTGCTCCTGAAGGCAGTATCGTTAAAGTCGGAGCGGTAGATAAATCCGTTGGCGGGCGTCACGTAGGTCCTGCGATCTGCTTTAACTCCCAAGATGAGGCTCTCTACGGCATTGCCAATGGCAAAGTTAAAGAAGGCCACGTTGTTGTAATCCGTTATGAAGGGCCAAAAGGCGGACCTGGTATGCCGGAAATGTTGGCACCTACCTCCCAAATCGTAGGTATGGGTCTAGGCGCGAAAGTTGCCTTGATTACAGACGGACGTTTCTCGGGCGCATCCCGCGGTATTTCCATCGGACATATGTCTCCAGAGGCTGCTGAAGGCGGACCACTTGCTTTCGTTCATGACGGTGACATTATCGATGTCGATATGGATGGCCGCAAAATCAATTTGCAAGTCAGCGATGAAGAGTTGGCGAAGCGCCGCGAAAGCTGGGTAGAGTTCCAACCGAAAATCCAAACTGGATATTTGGCGCGTTACACGAAAATGGTAACGAATGCGAGTGCCGGAGCTATTTTGAAATGGTAAAATAATAAAAGGCCAGGGCGTATAGCTCTGGCCTTTTTTGTGCGCTTTTAAAAAAAGAAATGCATAAAGAGCAAGGAGCCGGTCAAAACCGTAATTGCGACAACAATGGAGAGCATGAGCACGAAACGGGCTTTGAAGATGGATAACAGCATCAGCGTGCTTTTGACATCGATCATTGGGCCGAAGACGAGGAAAGCCAGCAGAGAACCTGGAGAGAACGTCTTGGCGAAAGAGGCGGCTACGAAGGCATCCGTTGTGGAGCACAATGACAGTAAGTAGGCAAAGCCCATCATAAAGACATGAGAGATGAATGTCCCTTGGCCAATGGCGGATAAGCTGTCTTGCGCGACAAAGGTTTGGATTAATGCGGTCAGGAATGCGCCGAGCATTAAGTATTTGCTCATTTCAAATAGCTCGGACGTGCCGTGACTGAGCATGGTTGCTAACCGGCTGTCACCGTGGGAGTGGCTGTGGCTGTGGTCGTGCTGATGAGCATGATCATGCGTGTGGGCATGGTGATGCTCATGGTGATGCTCATGTGTGTGGATATGCTCAGCCGCATGCCCGCTATTGGCGTGGCGCAGCGGGCTGCTTTTCAGAAAACGCGTCAACAGGAGACCGACAATCAGCGCGACACCGAAGGTGAGCCCCATGCGCGAATAGGCCATTTCCGGTTCGCTGTGGAAAGCCATGAAGGTGGACGCGAACACGATCGGATTCAGAATCGGTCCGACGAGTATGAAAATAACGGCAATGTAGACAGGCATTCCTTTGCGCATAAGCCGGCGAACGAAAGGTATCATGCCGCACTCACAGAGTGGGAACATGATGCCAAGCACGCAGGCGAACAGAACGCCGCCAAGCGGATGCTTGGGTGTCATACGCCGGATGAAAGCTTCCGGGATGAAGTTTTCGACGACGGTAGAGAGCAGGACTCCCATGAACATAAAGGGCAGGGCGTCGAGGAAAATGTCCATAAAAGCAGCAAACACATGCTTAATATCATTCAGGATCAGCCCCATCGGCGGAAGCTCTCTCGTCGTTAGTATGAGGATGAGAAGACATGCGCAGATCACCGTGGAGACGGGAAGACTCCACCGGTATAGTGTTGATGACAATTCATTGACACCCCTTTGTCCGTTGATGATAGGATCGTATGTTATCTATCCTATGTCCATGCAGGGAAAGATAGGACAAAGACCTTGGTTGACAATGGAAAGTCAAGGTGTATAATTATATAAAATCAATAAGCGATGACAGGAACAAGTACGTTTGTTTCCCGTTTCTCAGAGAGCCGGTGGTTGGTGCGAACCGGTGAAACGAGCAAACCGAATGGATCCTTGAGCTTGAGGCTGAACACAGTATGAGGTTGCCGGAACCTAGGCCGGAAGAACATCCGCATCTGACAAGTATGCCAAACGGCTGCTCTCCGTTACAAGAGCCTGAAGGTCTATGCGGCAATTATATGCTCATACATGGACAAATTAGGGTGGTACCACGGTCTCTCGTCCCTTGCGGGGAGAGGCCTTTTTGTTGTCTTTTTTAACTGTTCAAAAGCTAATTTGATATTGAATTTGGAGGGGTTTTCACAATGAAACGAGTACTATCAGGCATGCAGTCAAGCGGTCAGCTGACAATTGGTAATTATATTGGTGCTCTTCGCAACTATGTGAAGCTGCAGCATTTGCACCGTTGCTATTTTATGGTGGTGGATATGCACGCGATCACGGTTCCGCAGGATCCTGCTGCGCTGAAAGAACAAACGGAGTCGATCGCTGCGCTTTATATTGCGGCGGGACTAGACCCGAATAAAGCGTCTATCTTTCTGCAATCCCATGTTCACGCCCACGCGGAGCTGGGCTGGATTATGACGACTCTAACGCACATGGGCGAGCTTGAGCGCATGACGCAGTTCAAAGATAAATCGGAAGGCAAGGAATCCGTTGGTGCAGGTCTCTTTACGTATCCATCCCTCATGGCGGCAGATATTCTCTTGTACAATGCCGACCTGATCCCGGTTGGGGACGACCAGAAGCAGCATTTGGAGCTTACTCGCGATTTGGCTAACCGTTTTAACAATCGTTTTGGCGATATGTTCGTGATGCCGCAGCCTTATATGCCTGAGATTGGCGCAAGAATCATGTCACTAGACGATGCATCCAAGAAGATGAGCAAAAGCAGTCCGAATGCAGGCAGTTACATCGCTATGCTGGATGAGCCGTCTGTTATCCGTAAGAAGCTTAGCCGTGCAGTGACCGATTCTGGCCGTGAAGTGAAGTATGACCCGCAGAACAAGCCAGAGGTTAGCAATCTGATTTCGATCTACTCGCATTTTGCCGAAATGAGCGTAGCAGAGATTGAAGCCAGATACGATGGCCAAGGTTATGGACCGTTCAAAAAGGATCTGGCTGAGCAGATCGTGGCAGTCCTTGAGCCGATTCAGCAACGTTATCAGGAGATTCGCCGTTCGGGAGAAATTTTTGATATTTTGAAAAAAGGTGCGCAAGAGGCTGCTGAGGTCGCTAACGAAACCTTGCTTGAAGTGAAGAAACGGATGGGTTTCGTGGTCATCTAAAAGAAAGCGAAAAGAGCTCAAACAGCAATTTAAGGCTGTTGAGCTCTTTTTTTGTGCAGCCGTCATGGTTACGGCCGGGAATTTTTCTTACGAATCTTCGCCTTAACAGCAAAGCCATAACCGATAAAGCCTAACGCAATAATCGTACAGACGAGAACCATCCAAGGCTGCCGGAGTGCGATAAACAGGGAGATGGAGGCAAGCAGAAGCGTGGCGACTAAAGCAAATAAAAGCGCGAGCGGTTTACTCATGAACGTGACCTACTTTCTAGAAGTTTGAACGGTGTAGTCTTATTTTAAACTTTTTTGATCGCTGTGCATATAAATTCATTTCCTCCACATACTATGTTTGCAAGCTTGCAAATACATCAAAGATCATAGCTGACTGAAAGGAGTCTGATCCTTATGGCACAATCTCGTAACAGCAACACTTTGGCAGTTCCACAAGCTACAGCAGCTCTAAATCAATTGAAATATGAGGTAGCTCAAGAACTGGGCATCCAAATTCCTCAAGATGGTTACATGGGCTATATGGCTACTCGCGATGCAGGTTCAATCGGGGGTAACATCACTCGTCGTCTAGTGCAAATCGCTGAGCAATCGTTGGCTGGTCAATCTGGCTTCCGTAGCTAAGAAGCGATAACCCGTTATTAGTTTTTCCCGATTGTTGTAATATAAAAGCTCAGGGGCCTAAAAAACCTCTGAGCTTTTTTTTGGTGGAATATAAATAAAAAAGACGCGTAATTGCACGCGTCCTCTTCTTAATAAAGATCTACTCGAAGTTTCTTTTCTAGTCTGGTGTCGTTGACCCAGCCTACGTAAGAATCGAGTGTTTTGAAATTGTGGTCCATATGGATGACACCTACGAATGGGTACTGCTTACGATGGCGATAGCGTACATCCGCCCATCTAACTTCGTAGCCCCAACGATGTTCTTTCACTTCCGCGCAGGTGAACGATGAGAAGTACAGCAAAGCTTGAATATCTTCATGCTTTTTGGAAGCTTCGACGGCTGGGTGGTCCTCACACCTCACTGTATCTAACCATTTCAGCTTGGAATTCTTAAGCTCGCCTAGTTGGAAGGTACCGTCTGCTCTTCTTTTTACGACATTCCAGACATAGAGGTTGAATGTTACAATAAGTGTGTATTGATCGCCATGCTGGAAAGTCGGATCTTTGCGGTAAAGGCCTTTTTCTACAATGTAATGGTCAAGCGTGCGCCAAATGTAGTAAAGGGCGATAACACCATATAAAGTTGGGAAAACAAGCTTTGGACTTGCCACGTGGAAGGACCACATGAAGATGGCAGCAATGTGGCTCGAAAAGATAAAGGGATCAAAGATGTGAATAATGTTCCACGATACCCACTTCTCAGAAAAAGGCCGAATGGCTTGTGTACCATATGTGTTGAAACAATCGCTGAAAACGTGAAAACAAACCGCGATCCCTACCCACATTCCTAGATGCAGCAGAGGGATTCCATGAAAGAATAGAGCGAGGGCTCCAGTGATGAGTAACGTCCAAAGCAGTAAAGCTGGCAAAGAGTGGGAGCGACCGCGATGATTACGGATATACGTGGCATTATTCTTGAAACGTAGCAGCCCGTCCACATCCGGAATCTGTGAACCGATAACGGTTCCGATGAAGACAGCAGTCGTAGCGGCTGAATCCGCGGAAACGCTGGGATCAATTTGCGACAATCCTGCTAACCCTAAGCCAATAACAAGATGTGTACCTGTGTCCAAGTGGGTTTCTCCTCCTAAGGTCAATTTCCGTCTTCTTATTAGTTTACCATTTTGGAGCAAAAAATAAATCAGAGGGAGATCTAAAAATGTC
This sequence comes from Paenibacillus sp. J22R67, assembly GCF_059692175.1. Lineage (NCBI taxonomy): Bacteria > Bacillati > Bacillota > Bacilli > Caryophanales > Paenibacillaceae > Paenibacillus > Paenibacillus sp. J22R67. The sequence goes on from NZ_JCAUAX010000011.1 coordinate 104,109, forward strand.
TAAAGTTTTTGTAGAGTATGCCATAAATCCCGAATATCGGGAGTCTTTTCTCATCTATATGCAGGAGTGGCAAGAGCGGGAAGGGCGTTTGGAGGTATTGGAGGGAACGGATCAACCAGGACTATTTGTAGAAATTTGGAATGAAGTGAATCATGTTGAGTATATCCAGTTGAAGGAAGAACGATTCCAGCAAGGCGGGGGAACAGCGAACAGTCAGGCAGCGTGGGAAAAGTGGGTGAAAGGCGGCTTAAGCAAGCTGCATATGTGGCATTTCACACCTGTTGATTAACAAAAAGAAACCGCAGCCTTGGTTAAGGTTAGCGGTTTTGTGGAGGTGAAATGTCCGTATTATCTTCTGCTGCCATAGGGATAGTAGTAATTTAATTCCTCGTCGAATGTAATGTAGTCCAGATTCACCATAAGCAGTAAGTAGCGCATGCCTGTAGCTGGATCGCTGATGATGATATGGTCGCGTCCTGCGGCTTCCAATTTGCCTTTGAAAATTTTGGCATTCCATTGCGAGTTATTCTCGTATGTCATGTAAAGTGTAGCCATTTTGCCAAGATTGAGCCGTAGAATATTCTCGATATAAGATTCTTCCATCGGTAGGCCAGGCACGTTTACACCCGTTTGCAGGCCTGTTCCTGCAGGTGGCAGCGTGGAGCCGCTAGGCTGCATCGGAACCATTTTGTTCGTAATTGCTGTCGGAACCGGGTAGGCCGGATAGGGACTTCCGCCAAATGTTGGCATTTGTGCTTGGTTGCCAATTTTATAAGGGTTATTCAACATAACTGTAAATCCTCCTTGGAGCTTTCCTTGTGGAAGCTTTCTTCTTGTGAAGCATACACCTCATCATATTGTGCATTCGCCTATTTGGTGACTGATTTCCCTGTTCATCTGCAAAATAAAAAAGCTCCCAAAGGGAGCTTAGTTCAGCAAAAATTTATATCCGACACCCCAGACCGTTTTGATATATTTCGGTTCTTTCGGGTCGGTTTCTATTTTTTTTCGAAGGTTTGCGATATGTACATCTATGGCGCGCTCAGTCACATAGGAATCGAAACCGCGGACCCGGTTGAGCAGCTCCTCGCGGCTGTATACACGGCCCTGATTTTGCCATAATAGCTTCATAATCTCGAATTCGGAGAAAGTGGTCTCAATCAATTTATTATGTACAAAAAGACACCGTTTCTCGAGATCCAGGTGGACGTTCTGATTGGTTGAGGTATCGGCTGCAGTGGCCGCTACATGGGCAAAAGCGGTTGAACGTCGCAGCAAGGCTTGTACCCTGGCGGCTAGTTCTCTCATGGAGAAAGGCTTGCATAAATAATCGTCTGCTCCTGTTTGCAGACCTTTGATTCGGTCGGAAACTTCACTTTTGGCCGAAACCATGAGAATAGGAATGGTGGAAGCGGTTCGGAAGTAAGTGCAAAGCTGGATTCCGTCAACATCAGGCAGCATGATATCAAGAACAATGACATCAGGATGGAAGTCGCGGAATAGGGTTTCTCCCTGACGGCCGTTCTCCGCCCGCATGACTTGATACCCTTCTTCGTACAAATAAATGGACATCATTTCACCAATGCTTAGATCATCTTCAATAATTAATACTTTAGACATAAACGTTCCCCTCCTTTTCCTTCAAAAGGCTCGGTGCTCGATATGCCGGACGCAACATTCGATCCTATATTTAACATGTTATCATTATCCATTTTGTGCCGTCCAGTTTTAAGACAATAATTCGTTTACTTTTCAAAAAAGAAAAAAAGAAGCTGGATGGTACTTGATGCCTAAAGATTAGGTCAAGTAATCCAGCTTCCTTTGGTAGGGTGAGCATTCGGGAACCAAATCATACGGTTAAGTGCTTTCGAACTTGATCTTCGCTCAGATGCTCGGCATGACCTTCGGCGGCTATCGTCCCACGGTCTATGACATAGTAATAATCAGCTATGCTCGTAGCGAATTCTAAGCTTTGCTCGACCAATAAGACGGCTATCTCCCTTCTTCGTTTGATGGATTCGATAATGGCTTCAATCTCCATAACAATGGAAGGTTGTATGCCCTCCATGGGTTCATCCAGCAGCAGAAGTTTCGGACCTGCAGCTAAGGCACGGGCGATAGCTAGCTGTTGCTGCTGACCGCCGCTGAGGTCTCCCCCTTTGCGGAAGAGCATTTCCCGCAGAACAGGGAAGGTGTCGAAGAGGGAATCGGGCAGTTTCTTTCTCCCATCTGTCGCCGCTTCAAGTCCAAGCAGCAAATTCTCCTCTACAGTTAACTGTGGGAAGATTTCACGGCCTTGCGGCACATAGCCAATGCCTGATTTCGCGCGCTGATCTGGAGGGCTGGTCGTGATGTCCCGTTCGTTATATTGAATGGAACCAGACTTCGGTTTAACGAGACCCATGATGCTCTTCATGAGCGTTGATTTCCCCACGCCGTTACGTCCCATCAGACAAACGATCTGTCCAGGTTTCACGAGTAAGTTCACTTGGCGAACAACCATACTTTCCCCATAGCCTGCTTCGATGTTTTGAAGATTAAGCACCGCGCTCCACTCTCCTTCCCAGATAAACCTCAGCAACCTTATCGTCATTCTGAATATCTAGCATCGTACCTTCGCGAAGGACGGTGCCTTCATGAAGCACCGTGACTGTTTTGGCAAACTGGCGAACAAATTCCATGTCGTGCTCGACTACAATAATCGTTTGATCCGCAGCAATTTCATGAAGAAGCTCACCCGTTTTCTCTGTCTCGCTATCGGTCATTCCGGCGGCCGGCTCATCGAGCAGAAGAAGATCAGGTTCCTGCATGAGCAGCATGCCGATTTCGAGCCATTGTTTCTCCCCGTGAGAAAGGGAGCCAGCGCGCTCCTTGGCTTTGCCTTGCAGGCCAATCATGCCAAGTCTTTGGTGCAGGCGATCCCGCTGCTCGCTTGTCGTTTTGGCCCAGAGTGCACTGAGAAGACCGCGCTTTTGTTTCATGGATAAAGCTAGATTTTCAAATACCGTTAAGGTTGAAAAGACAGAGGGTGCCTGGAATTTCCGTCCAATACCGAGCTGTGCAATTTGATGCTCTTGATGCTTGGTAAGATCAATGGAGTCTTTGAAAAAAACTTCCCCTAGCGAAGGTTTCACTTTCCCGCAAATGACATCGAGGAGCGTTGTTTTTCCGGCCCCATTGGGTCCGATGAGAAAGCGAAGTTCGCCATATTCCAAGGAAAAGTCGAGATTGCGCAAGGCTTTAAAACCGTCGAAGCTTACCTCTAGCCCTTTTACGCTTAGTATTTTAGCGCCAGGCACAGGTTGTTGCTCTGCTAATTGTCCGAGCATGGGATGTTCCTCCTTCTTTTATTCATGAAACAAATAACTTGTAAGTTTATCTAGCTTCTTGCGAGGAAGAAATCGGCTTAGGCAGCACGGGCTTTTTCCAATTGGATGTGTAATGGGTAATGGTGCCGACGATTCCTTTGGGCAGTAAAAGCACAACAATAATGAACATCGCACCGAGAATGAAGGGCCACCAAGTTGGATAGGCTTCACTGAACGTAGTTTTGGCAGCGTTGGTCACTAGAGCTCCTAGAACAGCGCCTCCGATGGTAGAGCGTCCACCGATAGCAACCCATAGGACCATTTCAATCGAAGGAACAATCCCCATCTGTGCGGGGGAAATGATGCCTTCTTGAAGTACGAAGAGCACGCCGGCAAGTCCGGCCAATCCTGCGGATGCACAGTAGATGAATACTTTGTACGTTACTGGATTGTATCCGATGAAGCGTACCCGATTCTCTCCATCGCGTATGGCCGTTAGAATATTCCCCATACGGCTGGTGACGAGCAGGCTGCATAGGATTAGGACGACGGCAACGACCGCTAAGGTGAGATAGAAGAAGATTAGCTTTGTTGACTGTGCTTGCAGGTTTAAGCCTAAAAAAGAGTCAAAGTTGGTGAGTCCATTCGTTCCGCCTGTGTAGCCTTGTTGGCCAACAAACAATGTCACTGTAATAATGACAAGGGCCTGCGACAGGATGGAGAAAAAGGCGCCTTTAATTCGGTTGCGAAAGGTAAAATAACCTAAAATGAAGGCGACAATCATAGGAATGATGAGGGCTAGCAGAAAAGCAGCGCCTGCCGAATGGAAGGGAACCCAGAACCAAGGCAAGCTTTCTACGCCGCTCCAGGACATGAAATCAGGCAGCTCGCCGGGATTCGCGGCTAGTTTCAGATGCATCGCCATACAGTAGGCGCCGAGTCCGAAGTACACGCCATGACCGAGACTCAATATGCCGGTGTAACCCCAAATTAGATCAATTCCCATGGCAATAATGGCATAAGCGAGAAACTTGCCTAGAAGCGAAAGGCGGAAATCAGACAAAAACAGTGGAGCAAGTGCTAACAGGATTAAAAAAACGGTATAAACCATCAGTTTCATCTTGGATTGTCCGGCGAAGAGCATGGAAGAGGCCACATCCTTTCTTCAGTCTAAGGATCTTGAACGGATCGTCACAAGTCCCATCGGTTTCCATTGCAAGAAGGCGATGATGAGTGTGAAGACGAGTACTTTCCCAATCGTCGCACTGGTTGTATACTCAAGCGCTGTATTGAACACGCCAATGCCCAAAGCACCTGCAACCGTGCCGATTAGCTTCCCGATGCCGCCAAGTACAACAACCATGAAGGCGTCGACGATGTAGTACGTGCCGATGGTCGGTCCAATGGGTCCAACCAAGGTTAGCGCACATCCGGCAATGCCCGCCATGGCAGACCCGAATGCGAAGGATTGCGAATCTACTCTGCGTGTAGAAATACCGAGACAGGCAGCCATTTCGCGGTTCTGCATAACGGCTCTCATCCGTCTGCCGCCAGCAGAGTGGTATAAGTACATGTAGATAATGAAGATACACAAAGCGACCAAGGCAATAATGAAGAGGCGCTTGTAAGGAAGAATGAGATCAGCTGTCAGGTGGAGTCCGCCTTCCAACCACTCAGGAGCTTTTACTGCGACGTTGGGTGCGCCGAATATGGATCTGGCAAGCTGCTGCAGAGCTAAGCTGACGCCCCATGTTGCAAGCAGGCTGTCTAACGGTCTGCCGTACATGAACCGAATGAGGCAGACCTCTAGCAACCATCCGACGAGGAAGGCTACGGCGAAGGCGACGCCAAGCGAAACGATGAAATACCAGCCGAAGGCGGATGCCGGCAGGAATTGCTGGAACCAATGCTGGACCAGATAGGCCATGTAGGCTCCGATCATAATAAACTCGCCGTGAGCCATATTCATGACATTCATAAGCCCGAATGTAATGGCGAGCCCAATGGCGATCAGGAGCAGGATGGAGCTTAGACTTAAGCCATTGAATAATTGAAGCAGCAGCAAACTCATGACGATGCTTCCCCCTTAGTGAATCCCGAGTAAAATACTGAAATCCAGGGCTGCCGTTAGGCAGACCTGGTTTCAAGAACGATCCTATCGGTGAGCTTTATTTCTTCGTTACTTCGCCGCCCCATGGATACGTTTTGAGGAAAGGATCCGGTTTGAGCGGTTGACCAGAATTCCATACTTCTTTAATTAACCCGTCAGCGCCAATTTGGCCGATACGCGCTGTTTTGGAAATATGCTGGTTCTCGCCATCGATGGTGACTTTACCCTCCGGTGAATTCCACTCTATGCCTTTGGCTGCTGCTTTTACTTTCTCTACCTCAAAAGAGCCTGCTTTTTTGACGGCTTCCGCCCATAGGTAAACGGCTGTGTAACCGGCTTCGATCGGATCATCCGTTACGCGGTCTTTGCCATATTTAGCTTTGTAGGCTTCAACAAATTTTTTGTTCTCTGGTGTATCCGTTGTTTGGTAGTAATTCCAAGCTGTGTAGTGTCCATCCAAAACAGATGCTCCAATTCCGCGAACCTCTTCTTCGGCGATACTAACAGACATAGTTGTTAAATCTTTGGCTGTAATACCAGCGTCTTTCAATTGCTTGAAGAAGGCTACGTTACTATCGCCATTCAGCGTATTGAAAACAACATCCGGTTTCTCTTTTTTGATTTTGCTAATAATTGTGTTGTAATCGGTGTGTCCAAGCGGCGTATACTCTTCAGCTACCAGTGTGCCGCCTTCGGCTTTCAGCTGCTCTTTAATAATTTTGTTGGCTGTTCTTGGGAAAACGTAGTCTGAGCCTAAGAGGTAGAATTTCTTGCCTTTGTTTTGGAGGAGCCAGGTTACAGCGGGGATAATTTGTTGGTTCGTTGTTGCGCCTACATAGAAAATGTTTGGTGAGGATTCTACGCCTTCATACTGAACTGGATACCACAGTAATCCTTTGTTTTGCTCGACGACCGGAAGTACCGCTTTACGGCTGGCTGACGTCCAGCAACCGAAAATCGTCACAACACTGTCTTTCTGCAGTAACTTCTTAGTTTTCTCTGCAAAAGTAGGCCAATCGGATGCGCCGTCTTCAATGACGGGCTTTAGTTTCTTGCCTAAGAGTCCCCCAGCTGCATTAATTTCATCAATCGCCATAAGCTCCGCATCTCTTACAGATACTTCACTAATGGACATCGTGCCCGTTAGAGAGTGAAGAATACCAACAGGTACAGTCTCGTCTTTTGTTTCCGCTTTGACTTCTGTCGCTTTCGTTGTTGCCGTGGATGCAGTAGGCTCCGACTTTGCACAGCCAGTTGCGACCATCATCAATGCCATGCTTAAAGCGACGGTGAGTTTCCCTTTGTTTCTTATCTCTCTCATTAATCGTCCCACTCCCTTACTTACAAGATTTGGATTACAAGGCTTATGATAAAGTGGGCAAAAGGATAATGTCAATATACATGACATGTATTGGTTTTTATTTTGTTATTATTGCACAAATGGATGTAGCCTCTTTGTGCTTCGTGCATAAAATAGGGAAAATAATTGGGAAAATCACTTGTTTTATGTTAATTAATATGACATTACAGATTTACAAGCAAGGAATATCCGAATATAATAAGTGTAAAAGAATACCATTATTCGGTTTTTGAAGAGGTGATGATGTGCATTTAACCGAGCGCGAGAAAGAAAAGCTCCTCATTACAGTAGCGGCAGACTTAGCAAGGCGAAGATTGGCGAGAGGCTTAAAGCTGAATTATCCCGAAAGTATTGCACTAATTACATCTGAAATTATGGAAGGCGCCAGGGATGGCATGACGGTCGCTGAGCTTATGACCTTCGGCACCACCATTTTGAAGGCAGAGCAGGTTATGGAAGGTGTTCCTCAGATGATTCATGATGTACAGGTAGAAGCAACGTTTCCAGATGGTACGAAGCTGGTGACCGTTCACGAACCCATCACCTAACAATATGGATGAATCGACCGAAAGGGGCGAGAAGATGGTTCCGGGAGAATATCGCATTAACCGAGGTTACATAGAAATGAATAAAGGCAGACAAACAGTCGAAATCATTGTCACGAATACAGGAGATCGCCCAATTCAGGTGGGCTCCCACTATCACTTTTTTGAGGTGAATCGAGCGTTAGCCTTTCCCAGAGAACTTGCCTTTGGCATGCATCTGGATATTCCGGCGGGGACAGCCGTTCGGTTCGAACCGGGAGAGCAAAAGCCGATTCAGCTGGTCGAGCTGGGCGGAGCCAAGTTATCCTATGGGCTCAATAATTTGAGCGAAGGATCGGCAGTTAAAGACCAGATGTCCGACGAGACGAGAGCAAGATGGCAGGCATGGGAGGGGAAACGCGTGTGAGTCAAATAGATCGTAAGAGCTACGCGCTGATGTTCGGGCCTACGACTGGCGATGCTATTCGTTTGGCGGATACGGAATTATGGGCGCAAATTGAGCATGATTACACCGTCTATGGAGACGAGTGCAAATTTGGCGGAGGGAAAGTAATCCGGGACGGCATGGGACAGTCCAGTGGTGCCACCCGGGATCAAGGCGTACTCGATACGTTGATCACGAATGCTGTCGTTATCGATCATTGGGGAATTGTGAAAGGCGATATTGGCATCAAGGATGGACATATCGTCGGAATTGGCAAAGCCGGCAACCCCGATATTATGGATGGCGTGCATCCGAATTTAATTGTCGGAGCAAGCACAGAAGTCATCGCTGGCGAAGGTAAAATCGTGACAGCTGGGGGAATTGATGCCCACATTCATTATATATGCCCTCAGCAGATCGAAACGGCGCTATCCTCCGGAGTGACAACAATGATCGGCGGCGGTACAGGACCGGCGACTGGCACGAATGCGACAACATGCACACCTGGCGCATGGCATATGCGGAGGATGTTAGAATCCGCGGAAGCGTTCCCGATGAACCTGGGGTTCACAGGGAAAGGGAATTCCTCATTCTTGGCGCCATTAGTTGAACAAATTGAAGCAGGCGCCATCGGTTTGAAGCTGCATGAAGATTGGGGAACGACACCGGCGGCTATCGACACATGCTTGACAGCAGCCGATCAATTTGACGTTCAGGTCGCCATTCATACAGATACATTAAATGAAGCGGGATTTTTGGAGGATACGCTCGCAGCCATCAAAGGCCGTACCATACACACGTATCATACGGAAGGAGCAGGCGGAGGACATGCGCCGGATATCATTCGGGCCGCTGCAGAATTGAATATCCTGCCGTCTTCGACAAATCCGACACGTCCTTACACGATCAATACAATTGAAGAGCATCTGGATATGCTTATGGTTTGCCATCACTTGGACAGCCGAATCCCTGAGGATGTGGCATTTGCCGACTCGCGGATACGCCCGGAAACGATTGCTGCGGAGGATATTCTGCATGATCTTGGGGTGTTCAGTATGCTGAGCTCGGATTCGCAGGCGATGGGCCGGGTTGGAGAGGTCATCATCCGCACCTGGCAAACGGCGGATAAGATGAAGAAACAGCGGGGACCACTCGCTCCGGATACAGAGGATGGGGACAACTTCCGCATCAAGCGTTACATTGCGAAGTATACGATTAACCCTGCGATTACGCATGGTGTTTCGCACTTGGTTGGTTCTATCGAGCCGGGTAAATTCGCGGATCTAGTGGTTTGGAGCCCGATGTTCTTCGGGGTTAAACCTGATCTGGTACTCAAGGGCGGCAGCATTGCCTACGCACAAATGGGAGATCCGAATGCGTCCATTCCAACACCGCAGCCCGTGTTCGGAAGGCCGATGTTTGCCGCTTTCGGCAAGGCTTTGACACAAAGCTCGATAACGTTCGTTTCTCAAACGGCTTATGACAATGGCATTGCGCAGAGGCTCGGTTTACAGAAGAGAATTGAGCCAGTGAAAGGCTGTCGTGAGATCTCGAAGAAAGACATGATTCATAACAATGGCACTCCTTCTATAGAAGTGAACCCGGAAACGTATGAAGTCAAAGTAGATGGGGAAGCCATCACTTGTGAACCAGCGACGAAGCTTCCGATGGCGCAATTATATTTCCTATTTTAGAAAATGCGGGTGATGCTCATGGATGGGATGCAGCGGGCAGCGGCCACGCAACAAGAAGCAATAGGCCCAAAGTTTCACTGGCTTGCCTACCAGCAGCTTCTAGATTCAGCACTTCCGATTGGGGGCTTCTCACACTCCTTCGGCTTGGAAACGTTGGTTCAGCAAGGACGTTTGGAAACCGTCGATGAGCTTGAGGCTTATATCAGCACCATGCTCCTCCACAACTGGTCATCGTCTGATGCGATGGTGATCAAAGCAGCCTACACTCATATTCCCAAAGGGGATTGGGATCAGCTTTGGGCAGTCGACCACATGCTGCATGTGCAGCGGGTATCAAGTGAGGCGAGAAGCGGCGTTCAAAAGATGGGACGCAGGCTGTTGCAGTTATCCCGAGCTATGTATCCCGAGCTGGATTGGAGGTCCTTAGAGGAAGCCGTGAAGGATGGGCGCTGCAGTGCCAACCATCCGGTTGTGCATGGATGGGTAAGTTATCACCTTGGCGTGCCGCTGGAACAAGCGGTGGAAGGATATCTGTACAGCTGTGTGATGACCTGTATCAATAGTGCTTTAAGGCTCATGTCCATGGGGCAGACGCAGGGCCAAACGCTGCTTTCTAAGGTGATTCCGTTGATCGGAAGGCAGTGGCAGCGCGTAGCTCATTTAGATCCCATGGATGCTTATACGAATTCACCCTCGGCTGATCTAGCGATGATGCAGCACGAGACCTTATATTCGCGATTGTTCATGTCTTAACTCAAATACAAGGAGGAATGACTATGTGTCAAGGACAAGGTCATCATCATCATCAATGGGAGAAACCATCTGTCGATCGGAGCCGCCCGATGCGCATCGGTATCGGAGGGCCTGTTGGCTCCGGCAAAACAGCTTTAGTGGAGCGTCTAGCTCGGAAGCTGAAAGACCGTCTCAGTATCGCGGTAATTACGAATGATATCTACACGAAGGAAGATGCTCGTATTCTGATCAGCTCGGAGGCATTGCCCGAAGAGCGCATTATCGGAGTGGAGACAGGCGGATGTCCACATACGGCGATTCGAGAAGATGCCTCTATGAATTTCGAAGCGATTGAAGAGTTGGAGCAGCGGTTTGAGCATCTAGATATCATTTTCATCGAGAGCGGCGGCGATAATTTGGCTGCAGCATTCAGTCCGGAATTAGTGGATCGCTTCATCTATATTATCGATGTTGCCCAAGGGGAGAAAATTCCGCGTAAAGGCGGCCCTGGTATTATGAGATCCGATATGCTGATCATTAACAAAATCGATTTGGCTCCGTATGTCGGCGCCAGCTTAGAAGTCATGGATTCGGATACGAAGAAAATGCGCGGCGACCGTCCGTACATTTTCTCCAACCTGATGGGCGGCACAGGACTTGATGATATTGTGACATGGGTGGAGCAGGAGTTCAGCCATGCCTAAGGTGACCGGGGAGATCAAGGCAGCATTTGCGGTGCGCAGCGGCGTCACGCAGCTGGTTCACAAATATCACGCCTCCCCGCTCAAAATCGCCAAGACGTTCCGCTATGAGAACGAATCGTTCACCGGAGACCAGCCCGTGGAGCAACTGGGTGTATATATGATGGACTGCTCCCCGGGATTGATGTCAGGGGATCATTACGAAATTAACGTGCGCCTTGCAGAGGGTGCACGTGTTTTTCTAACGAACCAATCGTTCACGAAGGTTCATCCTTCCTTGGGAGATCAAGGAAGCACGCAGCACCAGTCGCTGCATGTGGAGGCGGATGCGCTGCTGGAATACATCCCGGAGCCGCTCATGTTGTACAAAGATGCCCGTTTATTCTCCGAGACGGAAGTGTATCTTGCCCCAGGTGCTGCGTGTATATTCTCTGATATTCTCTGTCCGGGACGAACGCAGAGGGGAGAGATCTTTCAGTACTCGCGTTATACCAATCGCATGAAGGTTTGGTACGGCACGGAACTGATTTATTATCAGAACCAGAGAATTGAGCCCCAAGATATGCTGCTCACAGCTCCTGGGAGTTGGGAGCAGGAGACGCATCTGGGGAATTTGTATATCTTCTCAGATCGGCTTGGGCAGCGGCATCTAGATGGCCTGATGGCTTGTCTGGAGAAGATTAATGGCATTGAACAAGTACGTATCGGAGCTAGTCTCTCGTATAAACACGGGATAATCGTCACCGTAATGGGACGACATGCCTGGCAATTGCAGCATGTCCTTACCCAAGCCTGGCATGAACTGCGCCGAAGCTTACTTGCCTTAACCCCATTAATGGTTAATAAATAGGATGGAAGGAGCCCTGAGGGCTCCTTTTTTGATGCGCCAGAATTTATATGTTTTGGGGGTAAGCTTCGCTTACCCTTATTGATGTTCGTTAGCGGAGTAACTGGTCAAAGTCGAAGTCGAAGGCTTGTGCTGCATTTTATACAACGTAATGGCGTAGTCTGACCACGAATGCAGTCTTTCGTTGCACAATATACATCCATTTGTTGCAAAAGGGTAGATGTAAGCGGTTTAGTGTCATGAATCGTTGTATGAAGTACAATATAGAGGTGATCTGAGGTCCAATCCAGCCTAATGGTTGCACAAAGTACAACATAGAATGCTGTTGCAGTCGCAACTTGGTGTTGAGTGATAAATGGTGTGAGGTGACGAAGGGACGTCTGAGCAACAAAGTCGAAGTTGAAGTCGAAGACTATCGTTGCATTTTATACAACATAATGGCGTGGTCTGATCACGAATGCGGTCCTTTTTTGCGTTGGGAGAGAATGGTAAGTTTATTTTCCACGCATACTGGTAGGAGAATCGACAATATCATGACAACTGCCCCGACTTCATTGTCAAACTGTGTAGGGGTTGGTATGATAAATGAGATTATAAATAAGTTAGCTCGGAAGTTCGATATAGAGGAGGGCAATGACGTGGAAAATCAAGCTAGCTACGAAAGCATTTCTAACGATTCGACACAAGGTTCCGCTCGGAACGAAGCCATAGATGCAGTCAATAAGTCAACATCTGCAGAGCCTGTGACGTTAAAAGATTTCTATCGCTTGGTGAAGCCGGGGATTATTTATTCAAACCTAATGACGGCTTTCGCTGGATATTGGATGGCCGCACGCTGGGACGTAAGTTGGGCCCACTTATTTTTTACAATGCTCGGAACAGCTCTTGTCATGGCTGGCGGTACGGTGCTGAACAATTACCTAGACCGTGAGATGGATGCCAAAATGGAACGGACGCAGAACAGAGCGCTGCCTAGTGGAAGACTCGGTCCCAATGTCGTTTTATGGTACGGCATTATTCTAGGAACGATCGGACTAGCTGTCCTCTATTTTGGAGCAGCTTCCCCGCTTGCAACGTTGATTGGGTTAATTGGATTGTTCTTGTATGTATGGCTCTATACGGCATGGTTCAAAAGAACCTCAGTCTGGAGCACATTCGTAGGCGCATTCTCTGGAGCGACGCCACCGGTCATCGGGTATTGTGCAGTTAGCGGGACGGTCGATTTAGGAGCTATCCTGGTATTCCTTTTCTTATTCCTATGGCAGCCGCCGCATTTCTGGGCACTTGGCATTCGCCGCATGGAAGAATATCGCGCAGCTGGATTCCCGCTTTTACCAGTGGTCAAAGGATCTTACGTGACTAAGATTTCCATGGTCCGTTATGTCGTATTGCTTGTTCCGGTTACCGTTATGTTGACAGCTTACGGATATGTAGGTTACCTCTTTTTGATCGGCTCCACGATTCTCGGATTAATCTGGATGTTCATGAGCGTGAAGGGTTTCAAAGCAACAGGTGAGGCAGAAGTCGTATGGGCGAAACGCATGTTTCTTTTCTCGATTATGTATCTAACCCTCTTATCGATCCTCATGGTCATTGATACGGTGAAGATTAGCTAAAATGAAGGACGGATGACGAAGATGAGCACATTTTTTGAAAAAAATTGGTTCAAGCTGGCGCTGGGCGCTATCTTGATTGCGATGATTGCTTCTTTTGCCTATAAGCTTTGGGTCAACAGCAGTGAACCGGATCAACGCTTAACGGCGATGAAGCAGTCTCCGTCTTTTCAACTGCAAGACTTGGATGGGAAGACAGTTGCTTCTGCGGATACAGATGGCAAAGTAAGACTCGTTTATTTCTTCTATTCTTTTTGTCCGGACGTCTGTCTGCCGACAACATTTTTGTTGACACAAGTGCAAGATGAATTGAAGAAAAAAGAACTGTTCGGTACAAAATCCGAAATTATCTCCATCACCGTTGATCCAAACCGGGATACACCGGCTGTACTTAAGGAGTTCGGAACCAAGTTTGAGTCCAAGCCTGATCCAACCGGATGGATGTTCCTCCGTGGTGAAGAAGCGAAGATTCACAAGCTTGCCGAGGATTTCGGCATCATGGTCATTAAGGAGAAAGACGGAAACTTCTCTCACTCCAATGCTATTTTACTTGTTGATAAAAAGGGTAAGTTGCGGAATTATTATGATGCGAGCAATCCGGAACTGGACGCCGACCATATTGTCAAAGATGTGGTGACTTTGTCCAAAGAGAAATAAGTTAACTACATAAACTAATCAAGAGCAGGATCTGGTGAAGGGTAGATAATATACTCCTCCAGACCTGCTTTTTCTAATTGCTGAATAAGGTATTCCTCAGGTGTTCCCTCAACCCCGGCATACCCTCTGCGCGTATAAATTTGCTCGGCATCCGGGAAAGTGTCCCGCAACAGAAAACGTATCCTTTTTCCGGAAGAATCATTATCTGTAAACAAATAGACTTGCTTGTCTCCTGCCTTTTTCTGTAGTTCCTCCAAGGTTTGTGAGCTAGGTGTTCCGAAGGTGCAGAGAATCTGAACGCTATCATCAACGACGCGCTTTAAGCGGCTTTTGTCGTTTTTGCCTTCTACAATGATTGTGATCGACATGGGCTGGCCTCCATCAGGTTTTTTTGTAGTATAACCTGTTTTTGTAAGCGATCCAAGGATTCCATTCGACGTTTGCTCAAATAATACGCTGCCATTTCCCGGGAAATGACAGAGATTGACAGCACAAAGACGGCTTGAACATCTCAAGCCGCCTTGAGTAGAAGGCGTTATGTCGTAACAGGCGTTTTAAACGTACGCAATGGTAAAAGCGAAAGTGCCAGCATGAGGACGAAAAAGGCGATGAAATAAGAGGAAATATGGTCACGAAGCTGTCCAGCCATCATAGGGCCGATAAAAGCGCCAATGGAGTAAGAAATCGAGAGTAAAGAGAAGACTCGTCCGTAACGATTGCTGCTGGTAATGCTGGCAAGCAGTGCAGCTAAAGCGGGATAGATGATACCTTTAGCCATTCCGATCAGGAAGAGGGAAACAGACAAGGGGATGGGCCACTGGATGGCTAGGCCAAAGAAAACAACGGCTAACGACAAGCTCCCGCAGACTGTTCGGATAAATGGCGGCACTTTATTAAGGAACCAGAGCGAGATACTTAGCAAAGCACCCAAGCTGATCAATGTGAAAAATACGCCAGAGGTGAGTATGGATTCTCGAGCAGATTTCATAAGCGGCAGTTCAAAGAATAAAATGCCTTGAGAGCAGGAAAGCGCCATGGGGATAAGGAAAAATAGCCAAGGGACTGACACGCCGACAGGCAAACCCGATTCCTCGTCTGGCATCCCGTGGCCGTGATGATCCAGGGCTTGAAGTTTGCCAGCGGATTGGCCCAGCAACTGTTTTTCTTTGACACCAAAAATAGCCAGAAATCCCGTTACAATCAGAATCCAGCCGAGCACGGAAAAAGCGGTTGTAAAGCCGATTTTGGCAACTAAGATGGCTCCAGCTGCAGGAGAAACCACAGACGCTAGCGTGTGGATTAGGCCGTTCCCCGCCATCAGTTTACTCTGCTGGATGCGGTCTTTCGCGATGCGAGCCAGCAGTGACAAGCAGGCCGGAGATAAGAAGGCAAGGACAAATCCGCTTATGGAACGAATGTAGAGCAGATGCCATGGATCTGTGACATTAGATTGAAAAAGTAAGATGATCCCTGCTACAATCAGGCTAAAGACAATGAAAAATTTGCTGCCGTATTTGTCCACACCATAACCAGCGATGAGATTGCCTGGCAAGTGCGTAATCGAGTATACGCCCATGATTAGCCCTATAAAGGAAGGAGCGGCCCCTAAGGATAAGGCGAAAGGTGACAGAATCGGGTACTGTGCGTGCAAATCAAAAAAAGCCACAAACATAAATAAGTACAGCCAAAGGGCTGTTCGCATGTGCTCACCACCTTGATTAGACTTGTCTCTTCTTAAGATGTACGCCGCTCGTCCGATGGATATGACCTTTCTGTATAATTGACACAATTCTGATGGAGGAAGCTATGGATGCTTATGTGATTCTTTTGCTTGCTTGTGTCGCTGTTTTTCTAGTATTCCGGCTCAGGCAGTCCTTTCGCAAAACGAGAGGCAAAGCCGATCAAACGGATGAAATTCAACGAAAACTAGCGTTGTTAAAGAAAAAAAGGGATGAAGACTAAGGATTCCCTGTAGTATGATAGGGATGGACTTTTAGATAAACAGGAGGGGTTCTTTTTGGATCAGTGGATTTCATTTGCACAGGACCGTTGGTATTTACTAGTTGCTGCTATTATTATTTTATTTATTGTCATTGGGATTGTGAAAACAGTCATTAAATGGCTTGTTGTCATTGTAGTTGTCGGTGCGCTCATCGTTTATGGAGCAAGTTATAAGGATAAAATAAAGGATATTGGGACAAGCGTGGTAACCCAGGTTGGCGATGAGGTCAAAGACAAAGCAATCAGCACGTTGACTGCGGAAGCGAAAGAAGCCCAATTCAAGGCCAATCCTGACGGGTCCTTTATCGTTTCTACGAAGAGTCTGAAAGTGGAAGGCAAAGCAGGAACGGATGAAGTTCAGGTTACTTTTCTTGGCAAAACTTTTAAAATGAGTGCGAATGCCGCAGTGAATGCTTTCATTGAGCAAGCGAAGAAAAACGCAGGCTAGTAGAAATATGAGTAAGGATGGTGAGCAGTCATGACGGATATTACCTGGTTCAAAGCCAATTCAATTAATTTCATATCCATTGTGATTGTACTCACTTTCGCAGGCTCTGTCCTTCAAGGATTTTTCCGAGGCGGCTCTGGGTCCGCGAAACATCTTCTGTCCATGCTCGTGGAAGCGGTCGTCGTCATTGTGTCCATGTTCATAGCGTGGAAGGGTGTGCAGCTCATTTCGCCTTTGATTCAAACCTGGCTGAAAGGTCAGAATCTGCAAGTGCCATCCGTAGAGATTACTGCTCTTAAGCAAGCGTATTATACAGCTTTAACTAGCATTCGGGATTTCCCGCTGCTGCGTTTCGGCGTGTTGTTTCTGCTAGGCTATATGATTGTGAAGCAGCTCTTGAACCTGCTGATTGACCCGTTGATCGGACATTGGCTGGCGCATCGCGACCCTTATAGGGAACGCAGCAAATCGTTGATCTCTTCGGTTTCTGGAGGGGCTATCGGCTCTGTAGCCGGTTTTGCGCGAGCGCTCATTCTTATTGCCGTTTTGTTCATTTATGTAACTTTATTCCCGCATTCCATGGTAACCCCGTATATCGAGTCCTCTCAGATGTATCAAAAAGGGGCGAAGGAAGTCATTTCCCCGTTCACTGGAGATTTCATAGCCGATAAGGTGCCGGTGTTTACCCGGGCGGTGGAGCAGGAATTTACGAACATTTTACAACGAAAATATGAAGTTCTGGATGCGAAGGTCCCTGGCAACATCGTAGATGCAGCCAAAGAGGTAACCGCCAGTGGAACGACAGACGAAGAGAAAGCGAAACTGCTGTACAAATGGGTGGGGAGCCGGATCGAATACGATTGGGATAAAGTGAAGTTGTACGAAGAACAGCGTATCTGGAAGGAACAGACACCGGAGGATACGTTCAACACTCGAGAAGGGGTGTGCATCGATTATTCAAGATTATACGCTCAAATGGCTAGAGCTGTAGGTCTGGATGTTAAGGTTGTAACTGGCCTTGGATATGACGGCCAGGGCAGCTACGGGCCTCATGCTTGGAACGAAGTGTATCTGAAAGAGTCCAAAATTTGGGTGCCTTTGGATTCTACTTGGGTAGCCAGCGGGGGCAACTGGTTCAATCCGCCAAACTTTGACCAAACGCATATTAGAGATGTTTAATCAGGTTTAAAGTTAATAAAAGGAAGTAAAGTGCCTTCACTCGGAGATCCGGGGGGAGGCTTTTTTGTGATTTTTCTCATCCATTCGTAAATGTGGTAAACTAATAAGGTGCTATTTTGAGAACATGAAGGAGTCCGTATGTCGAAATCCATTCAGGAATATCCAATGATTTACTTAGATGCCGGAGATACGCTGCTAACGATTCCGGCAGCCCAAACGATTTTGAAACAGTACCTGGAGCTGCGCTCCGTGGAGCGGGACGAGGCTCATATTAGTGAACTGTTTACAGAGGCTTTTCGTCTATTTTATTATGTGAATAAACAAGATAACTTCATTGTGTGTTCGCCAGAGTCAGATCGTGAATTCTGGGTCAACCTATATAAATATGTGCTGCATAAACTGGGTATCCATGAGGAATGGACGGAGGAAGAGATTTTCAAGTGCTGTCACGAGCTTTACGACATCTATACGGCACCTGAGTACTATGAATTGTTTGATGATGTTAAGCCTTTTCTCGAACGTCTTCAGGCTCAGGGCTTTAGAATCGGGATTATTAGCAATTTTGCACCAACGTTGAAAGCAATTTTAGAAGATAAAGGGATTCTTCATTATTTTGATCCTGTCCTTGTGTCGACAGAGGTCGGTCTTGAGAAGCCGGATCCGGCAATTTTTCAGCTAGCCTTAGAGCGTGCAGGTGTAGCTGCCAAAGATGTGCTTTACATCGGCGATCACGAAACGAACGACGTTTGGGCGCCGAGTCAAGTCGGCATCGATGCGGTTCGCATTATCCGTTACGACTACCATACCGGGGAGGGTATTCGATCCCTGCTTGAGCTTTTTGATGATCAGCAAGCTATTGTGTAAGAAAGGATCTGAGTGTGATGAAACCATCCATAATGGATGATCCAAAGAAAAGAGAAATTACCAAGAAGCGGCATTTTTCGTTTCGGATCAATATCTTTTTCTTTATAACGTTCTTATTATTTTCCGTACTTATCGTACGTTTGGCCATTTTACAATTCGTTCAAGCCAAAGATTTGAAGGCAGCAGAGAATACGAATACGAATCAGACGAATAAAATTGCTCCGATCCGAGGCAACATTTATGACTCTACGAAATCACCTCTTGCCTATACCATCCCAGTGCAGTCCTTATTTTTCCGGATTGAGCCTTCCCAGCAGGATAAAGATGAAGTCATTCGCATGGCGAATAAGCTTAAGACAGACGTTTTTGATAAATACGGCAAACCGGATTCCAAGAAGCTGGAGCCCGCGGATATCGTGCTAGCCATGGACTTAGGCTATGATATCAATAAAAACAAAGTAAAAGACCCGAGTTATTACTGGGTTCCGCGTAAAATCAAAACCGATTTGTCCAATAAAGAAATCGCTTATTTATTAGAGCACAGGGATGAGTTCAAGTGGCTGGAAGTTACAGAAGAGAGCATCCGGACTTACGAATTGGACGATATGGACACAGACGGAATACCGTCAACGATCGCTCCGCAATTAATTGGTTACCTCAAAAGCTATTCGACAGAAAAAGCCAAGGAGATGTACCAAGATAATGAAAACAGTAAGGAATATCTCGATACCGAAAATGTCGGTTTCGATGGCATCGAGCGAATGTATCAGGACGAGCTTCGAGGGAAAAATGGGTATAAAATTTACCCCGTAAATGCCGCAATGAAAATTATCGGCCGCGCGACAGTAACGAAGCCGACTAAGGGTAACAACTTGTATCTGTCGATCAATAAAGATATTCAGAAAACGGCTGAAAAGGCGATCGCCGATCAGATTGCTTTTTTACATACCCCCTATGCGCGGAATGATGCCTTTATCAAATATGGGGCGAATGCGCAGGCCGGTTATGCGGTTGCTATGGAAGTAGACACGGGGCGCGTCGTAACGATGGCGAATTACCCTGACTACAATTCCAATGAATGGACAGGCGGCATCTCGCAAGCGACATTAGATGAAGTGGGTTCCTATATTGCTAATGGTTCGATTACAACTGCGTACCCAAAATACACTGATAAGGAGCGACCAAAACATCCGTCTTCGATCGTGTTCATGGGTTCCACAATCAAACCATTGTCCGTTCTGATTGGTTTAACTGAGAAATTGATTACACCTTCCAATCAATACTATTACGATTCGGGTACCTTCACGTTCGGTAAGGCGAATTCTACAAGTTCAATTTCCAATTCAGGGAGAACGGCTTATGGAAACTTGGATGCCTCCAGCTCTATCGAACACTCGTCTAATACGTATATGTCGGCGAAAGTCGGGATTCCGTTTTATCAGAAATATGGCGGCGAAAATCCCGTCGTAACGGACAAATGGGCGGAATATTTGGCGAAGTTCGGCTTAGGCGTCAAAACGGGAAGCGGCTTACCTGGCGAAATTGCAGGTTCGAATGACTTTAGTAAGAACGCCAAAAAAGATAGTTATCAATCTGCCATGGTGTATGCTTCATGGGGACAGAACGAGAAAACGACAACGCTGCAGCTCGCGCAATTCGCTGCCACACTGGGGAGCCGCGGTAAACGGATGAAGCCGTTGTACGTAGATGAGATTCGAAGCTTTGAAGGTGAACTAGTCAAAAAAGTGGAGCCTGAAGTGCTGGAAGATTCGAGCGCTTTGTTCGCCAAAAATGACTGGAACACCATCATCCATGGGATGAAGAGTGGCGCGGAAGGCATTGATGAGCTTCCGTATAACGTAGCTCGGAAGACAGGGACTTCGACGCAAGCCGTCGCAGGCGGAACCATCGACAACGCTGTGTTCATCGCCTTCGCGCCGGTCGAGAATCCGAAGCTCGCTATTGCGGTCGTCGTGCCGGAAGGCGGCTACGGGCGTTATGGCGCATCCCCGATTGCTGCCAAAATCTTTCAGGCTTACGATGCAGCCAACGAAGGTATATTGACCAAGCTTGGCGGCGGAAAGAGGCCTTGGTAGAAGTAGTAAAGCGTAAAAAACCTTCAAATCCACTTCACAAGTGGGCTTGAAGGTTTTTTTATATGCTTGTTTTGAGAAGTGAACCAAGTTTTCCAAAATTTAGTGAACTAAGTTGATGGCCACTCCGTCTGTATCAGGATACATCCTGATACAGAAGGGGGCTTTACAGTGATGAAATCGCCGATTGCGGATGATCCGAAGAAAAAAGAGTTGGCTCAAAAGAGGCATTTTTCGCTGCGGATCAATCTTTTTTTCTTTGTAACCTTTGTCTTATTTTCCATACTGATCGTGCGACTGGCTATGCTGCAGTTTGTTGAAACCAAAATACATAAGGCCGCAGAGAATAGAAATGGCACACAAACGATTCAAATTGCTCCCATCCGAGGCAACATCTATGATTCCTCGAAGTCTCCGCTTGCATATACCATTCCTATGCAATCCTTATTTTTTCGAATTGATCCCAGCGCGCAAAAGTTAGATGACTTAATTGCAATAGCGGATCGTCTTAAGTCCGATGTTTTCGACAAGTATGCCAAACCCAACTCGAAAAGCCCGACCCCGGAAGAAATCATTCTAGCCATGGACATTGGCTACAACTACCATAAGGTTGAAATCAAAAAACCGAGCTATTACTGGGTTCCACGAAGAATAAAGGCAGATTTGTCTAGCGATGAGATCGCCTATATTTTAGAGCACAGGGATGAATTCAAATGGTTAGACGTAACGGAGGAAAGCATTCGCACTTATGAAATGGATGATGACGGTAAGACTACAATTGCTACGCATTTAGTGGGGTATACGAACTCTTTTACTTCACCGACAGCCAAAGAAATCTACAAAGACAGCCCTATGGTTCAGGAATATTTGAGCTCAGAAAATGTGGGATTCGATGGCATTGAACGCATGTATCAGGATGAGCTGCGCGGCAGAAACGGCACTAAGACATACCCTGTTGACGCCGTTAACAAAATAATTGGGAGAGCCGATGTTACGGCTCCGGTTAAAGGAAATAATTTATATTTGACCCTACATAAAGATATCCAGAAAGCGACAGAACGAATGCTGGAGGAGCACATTAGTTACTTGCGCAGCCCATCGCATGCCAATGATTTGTATTTGAGTCTTGGGATGCAAGCAGCTTCCGGGTTTGCCGTTGCTATGGAGGTGGATACGGGACGCGTGGTTACGATGGCGAACTATCCAGATTACGATGCAAATGCGTGGACCGGTGGTATGTCGGCAAACGTCTATAAAGAAATCGAAACCTTTATTCCCAATGGCAGCATTCGAACGGCTAAAGCTAAGTATCCAGATGAAAAAGAAAATGCGAAACATCCATCATCCATTGTGTTCATGGGGTCCACGATCAAGCCTATGTCCGTGTTGATAGGGCTTAAAGAGAAATTTTTCAGCAGGTCTGGCAAGATTTATTACGATACGGGGTCGTTTAGCTTTGGAAAAGGAGGCAATAGCACCATCACCAATTCGGGGAAAGCGGCTTACGGGGATATGGATGCTGCAGGGGCCATTGAACATTCCTCTAACACGTTCATGTCTGAAAAAGTCGGTATTCCTTTCTGGGCCAAATTCGGCAGAGAAGATCCTGCTGTGACTGCCAAATGGGCAGCGTACATGGCGAAATTCGGAATGGGGATCAAAACAGGAAGCGGGCTGCCAGGCGAGCTTGCAGGATCGAATGATTTTATCAAAAATGCTGTAAAAGACAGTTATCAATCCGCAATGGTCTACGCATCATGGGGACAAAATGAGAAAACGACAACCTTGCAGCTTGCTCAGTACACAGCTACTTTGGCTAGTCGCGGGAAGCGGATGAAGCCGTTGTTCGTAGATGAAATTCGCGACTACCAGGGCCAATTGGTTAGGAAAGTAGAGTCTGAGATCCTGGAAGATTCCTCCTCAGAGTTTGCCAAAGAGGATTGGAACACCATTATCCATGGGATGAAAAGCGGCGCAGAAGGGATTGAAGAGTTACCGTTTAATGTGGCACGCAAAACAGGAACGTCCACCCAAAGTGTATCGGGAGGTTCGGTTGAAAACGCGGTCTTCATCGCCTTCGCACCCGCCGAGAACCCGAAGCTTGCTGTCGCGGTAGTTGTGCCGGAAGGCGGCTTTGGGCGCTATGGGGCAGCCCCGATTGCCGCCAAGATCTTTCAAGCTTACGATGCTGCCAATGACGGCGTTTTGACGAAGCTTGGCGGCGGAAAGCGGCCTTGGTAGTCTGCCGAAATAGCGGTCCATAGTTCCGTTAACCGCACGAAAAAGCAAGAAGAGAGAGGCTGCCTCAGACAGCAGCCTCTCTCCTCATGCTTTTACTGGCGTACTCGAATCCACACCGCCATCTCACCAACCCCACGATTTCCCCATTGGAAATAGGGAACAGCGTGTAAGGCGACTGGCTCAGCCGATGGCGCCCAACGGCGGTACGGCTCAGCCGAATCCGAATCTGAATCCGAAGCCCATGCCTCAGGTGTGGCATCTCGAAAGCCCTCGGCTTCAATCCTCACTGTGCCGCCAAGCACATCTGCGTCAGCCTCGACCTTCAGCCTCGTTCCGCTCTGGAGACTAAGGCTAGCCAGTGGAGTCCCATTGTCGGCCTGCTCAACGCAGTACACAAGCGGCCCCCTTTGGATCGCGGCTTTCCCGGCATTGCTGCGGATGAGCGGATTAGCTTGGATGAGATGTGCCTCCATCGGAAGCAGCCAAGTGACGATGTCACCGTCTGTCCAAATTCGCTCGATAATGGCGTAGCCATTCTGAGCCGTGTACGTATCCTCTTTCTCACCGTTGATGAGCAATTGTGGTTGGCCGTCGCACCAGTAGGGTACGCGCAACGCAAGTGTGAACGAACGCGGTTGAGCCAAGCTTAACGCAAGCGAGGCCTCCCCTTTCCAAGGCAACGAGCATACCTGCTTCAGTCCAACTTGTATCGCATCATCCAACATAATCGTGCTTTCGCTGCCGATAAACAAATGGCAATTGATTCGTCCTGCTTCTGTCGTATAAATGTACTCTCCAAGCGAGGAGAGAATCCGTGCCAAGTTAGGAGGGCAGCAAGCGCACCCAAACCATTTCTGGCGCTCAGCTTTGACATGACGTTTACCGGGATTCTCCGCTGAAGCTTGAGGCCAAACCTCGAGCGGATTCACATAAAAGAAGCGTTTGCCATCTTGACTCATACTGCCGATGATAATGTTATATAGCGCTCGTTCGATCACGTCGGCATACTCACTTCGTGTTTCAATACGCAGCATACGCTGTGCAAAAAACACTAAGCCGATGGAAGCGCAAGTCTCGGCATACACCGTATCATTCGGCAGATCATAGTCGAACGAGAACGCCTCCCCATGGTGCGTCGAACCGATGCCGCCAGTTATGTACATTTGCTTCTGCGTCATGTTCGCCCACAGCTTCTTGCAAGCAGCAAGCAGCTTCTCGTCCCCAGTCAGCCTAGCCAAATCAGCCATTGCCGTGTACATATATACGGCTCTAACCGAATGTCCGATTGCTGTATCTTGTTCACGAACAGGCAGATGGCTTTGATTATATATACTGCTCAGACTCGGCGCTGGGGTTTGACCAGCGCGATAGATTGAGGTTTTGCCCCGGCGCTCCCATTCGCCATCGAAATAATCAGGTTGCTGTCCTCGCTCATCGATGAAATAGCAGGCAAGCTGGAGATATTTCTCCTGCTTCGTTACCGTATACAATTTGATCAGGGCGAGTTCAATTTCTTGATGCCCGTCATAACCTCTTAGCTTCCCGTCCTGGGGTCCGAAAACATCATCAATATAATCCGCAAAACGGCACATCGCATCAAGCAGCTTCCTTTTCCCTGTAGCCTCAAAGTAAGCAACTGCAGCTTCAATCATATGGCCTGCGCAATACAATTCATGGCATTCATACAAGTTTGTCCAGCGCTTGCCGGGTTCCTTGATCGTATAGTAGGTATTCAAATAACCATCACTTTGCTGTGCCTGGACGATGAGGTCGATTGTCTCATCAGCTGTCTGCTCCAAAGCTGCATCAGGGTGCTGTTGAAGAGAATAGGCGACGGCTTCGAGCCATTTGGCGAGATCGGAGTCTTGGAACACCCAGCCATGGTATTCCCCTGTTTCCAAGCCTGCGGCAATTCGGAAATTATGGATCGCATGGCTTGGTTCAGCGTCCGGAACGCGATCATTCAGCGCTTCCCATTGATACGGAATGACGGTATTTCGAACTAGGCTGACGTAGTGATTCCAGAAGTCGTCGTTGATTTGGACTTGATTCAGAGACAATTTGTGTTTTTCAGGCAGCAGTGTATTTGACATGAAGCAACCTCCCGAATTTGCGAATAGGCTTTACTTACTCCAATTATATGAGGGATAATGGGGAAGAAATAGGTGGGAATGCAACTAATTATTTATAAAATTTCACACAATTTATTAAAGGAGTCCGCCGCCTGATGAAAGAGATATCGCTAGCTGCACCGCCTCTGCCTTATTATTTGGAAAGCGGATTTAGCACCTATACGGCAGGGGACACGCACCCGGATCGTGCAAGGTTAGGGATGTATGATCTTCTTTTCATTACAAAGGGTACACTTCATTTGGGGGAAGAGGAGCTGACATGGCGCTTGACCGAGGGCCAGTATGCACTGCTGCTTCCTGATAAATATCATTATTCTGTGAGGCCGTGCGATGCGGACTGTCATTTTTATTGGCTGCATTTTCAAACCGTGACCCCGTACATAATTAGAGAGAGCAAGGCTCTTCCGCTCAGCGAGTTCGTTTTACCTCAAAAAAATGAAATTACGCTGCATCAACAAGGGGCGGTGTCGGACCCTGAACGGCTTGAGCTGCTTTGGCGCCAACTTAAAGAGATGTCCGTCTCTGAGAGATCGTTATCGTTCTGGGAAGAACAGCGTATTTTCACGGAGATCTTGCGTACGCTAGACATCGGAAATAAGCCTGATGAACAGTCCAAAGTACATAGGTTGGCTGAGCGTATCGAAGCTTATATTAAGCAGCATTACTCGGATGATTTGACCAATGAGAGGTTAGTTGAGGAGTTTCATTTTCATCCGAATTACTTGAGCCGTTGTATGAAAAGTGTGTATGGCTGCACGCCATTAGAATATCTGGTTGCCTATCGAATCGAACAATCCAAGCTGCTGCTGCTGAAAACGCAATGGTCTATTGAGCGCATCTCTGAGGAGGTGGGCTTCCATCATGCCGCTTACTTCTCGAACTGTTTTCGGGCCAAAATAGGACTTTCACCGCTCGCCTACCGGAAGCAATATATAAGAGGCGGAACCCTTTTACCTACCTAAGCATATGGTGATGTAAGGAGGAAAGCCCTCCTTTACGCCAAAAGTTGCGCTAGGTAAACTTTTGTGCACAGAGAAAAGAAAGGTGGGGGACAGCATGAAAACAACGCGATTAACAGCATCATTAAAAAGACTGATCATTACCTTCATTTTCCTATGATAGACAGCTGAATGCGTACTTTCATCCTATTTCCAGTATGGCGGACGGATATGGTATACTAATGTATCGGTAGTCGCGAGAGATAGTTTGATGAATGGTACGGAGGAGTGAGTTTCACCATGTGTGGTATTACGGGTGTGATGTATTTTGAAGATAGAGAACCAACGGTTGCAATGCTGCAGCAAATGACAGATGTGATTGTGCATCGGGGACCGAACGATTCCGGTTTTTGGACGGATAATCGGATTGGTCTTGGGTTTCGACGGTTGTCCATTATTGATATTCAAGAAGGACATCAGCCGCTAGCCAATGAGGATGATTCCGTTTGGATCATTTTTAACGGAGAAATATATAATTACAAAGAATTACGCGGAATGCTGCAGGAACGCGGGCACCAATTCCGCACGCATAGTGATACGGAGGTTATTGTTCACCTTTATGAGGAGTTTGGAGAGGAATGCGTCAAGCATTTGCGCGGCATGTTCGGGTTCGTGATCTGGGACAAGAAAAAGAAGCAGCTGTTCGGAGCGAGAGACCATTTCGGCATTAAGCCGTTTTACTATCATGTCAACGACCGTCAGTTCTTGTTCGGCTCTGAAATTAAGAGCTTGCTCGCTGCGGACGGCATGAACCGGTTGATCCATACGGACAGCTTGCTGAACTATCTGACCTTTCAATATGTGCCAGAGCCGAATACGATGTTCCACGGCATCCACAAACTGCCGCCAGCCCACTATGTAAAGGTAACTTTCGATGGTGAAATGACGATACATAAGTATTGGGATCCGATGTTCGAGCCGGAAGAACGTCCTTTTGACTATTATGTGGAGCAAATCCGCGAAACGTTGAAGGACTCCGTCAAGCACCACATGGTCAGTGATGTGGAGCGGGGATGCTTCTTGTCCAGTGGGATTGACTCCACGGCCATCGCCACCCATATGCGGAACATCGAACCGATCCGCACGTTCTCCGTTGGCTTCGAAGGCGCCAACAACGAAACGCCGATCGCCGCCCAGACGGCTGCGACGCTTGGCACAGAGCACTACGATAAAGTCATCACGAAGGATGACTTCTTCAGTACGATGCCGAAGGCGATCTGGCACCAGGACGAGCCTGTCGCCGATCCTTCGGCCATTGCCCTCTACCACGTGGCGCAGCTTGCGCGCGAACACGTGACGGTTGTGCTGTCCGGCGAAGGCGCGGACGAGCTGTTCGGCGGCTATCGCATCTATCGCGAGCCGCAATCCTTGCGGCCGATTGATCAGCTGCCGCATTCGATCAAGCGCATGCTGAATCGCTTCGCCCGGATGCTGCCAAGCAGCGTGAAGGGGCGCAATTATGTCTTGCGCGGCACGACGCCGCTCGAGGAGCGTTTCCTCGGCAACGCGAAGATTTTCACAGAGGATATGAAAGCGGAAGTACTGCGCCTCGATACGGAGATGCTGCGGGCTTACAAGAATCCGGTGCAGATTGCTGGAGATTATTACAACAAGACCAAACATCTCGATCCGGTCAGCCGGATGCAATATATCGACATGAATCTGTGGATGCCCGGTGATATCCTTATGAAAGCCGATAAGATGACGATGGCGCATTCGCTTGAACTGCGTGTTCCTTTCCTAGATAAAGAGCTGTTCGAGGTGGCACGCCGCATCCCGGCGAAATATCGAATTGCGAATGGAACAACCAAATATATTTTCCGCAAAGCGATGGAAGGCATCATCCCGGATCCGATTCTGAATCGTCCGAAGCTGGGCTTCCCAGTACCTCTGCGCCAATGGATTCAAGGCTCGATGGGTGATGTGCTGCTTGAGCAGATCAAAGCCAGCGGGATTGAAGATTACATTAACATGAACACGGTAGAACGCATGCTTCAGAAGCACCGGAGCGGTCAGGGCGATTATGCGCGCCGGATTTGGACGATCTATATTTTTGCCCTCTGGCATATGACTTTTATGGAAGAGCTGCCTAAGAAAGTACTCGCTGCTTACTAGGTCTATGAAGGACAGGAGATGGGGAACGTGGGAACTTATAAGTTAATAGCCCTCGATATGGACGGTACCTTACTGGATGAGGAGAAGAAAATATCTCCGGAAAATCAATCCGCCATTCGTCAAGCGACGGAGGCTGGCAAAATAGTCATCATGTCGACCGGCCGCGGAGCCATAAGCGCCATGCCTTATATTCAGGAGTTGGGGTTGTCTACACCTATGGTTATGGTGAATGGCGGCGAAGTATGGGAGTCGCCGGATAAATTGCTTCGGCGGACACTGCTTCCTGTGGAAACCGTGAGCCGCTTGCATGCATTAGCTGAGGAGCATGACTGCTGGTGGTGGGCTTACTCTGTCGAAGAAGGGGTCTTCAACCGCGAGCGTGAAGGCTTGGATATCCCGAACAGCGAATGGCTAAAGTTCGGTTTCTTCACGGAAAATGCGGAGAAATTACACCGAATTCGCGAAATTGCCGAGAGCTGGGGAACACTTGAAATCACCAATTCCCATCCCTCGAATATTGAATTAAACCCGCTTGGGATTAGTAAAGCGAGTGGTGTGGAGGCCGTTTGTCAGCTTCTGGGGATTCAGATGTCGGAAGTCATTGCGATGGGAGACAGCCAGAATGATATCACGATGATTCGTGAAGCGGGTCTTGGTGTAGCCATGGGCAATGCACAGGATGAAGTTAAACAGATTGCAGATATCACGACGGTTACCAACGAAGAAAGTGCGGTCGCCAAAATCATTCATGCGTATATGCTGTAAAAGCTATAAGACTTTTAGCCAGTACAATAACGGATGGAGATGAGTCCATGATCACGTTAGCCTGGAGCTTGGTCATTCTTTTGTTTGTTGTAGGTATGGTAGGCGCGGTATATCCAGTGCTGCCAGGTGTTTTGGCGATATATGCAGCATTCTTCCTGTACGGGTGGTTGATTAGCTTCGAGCCGTTCGGCTGGGTGTTCTGGACGACACAAACCCTGATTGTCATCATTATTATGGTTGCTGATTATGCGGTCAGCGCGATGGGAGTCAAGAAATTCGGAGGTTCGAAGGCGGCTGTGATTGGGAGTACTATTGGCCTCATTATTGGGCCCTTCGTCATTCCGGCCTTCGGATTAATCATAGGACCTTTCTTAGGTGCTGTGATTGGCGAAATCATCATCGGCACCAAATGGCAGAATGCGATCAGCGCGGGGATTGGCTCCGTGATCGGTTTCTTTGCCAGTAGTGCTGTCAAAATCGTACTGCAGCTTGCGATGATTGTTCTCTTCTTAATTTGGGTTTTTTAATTGAACAGGATGTTGTTTGAATACGGGATTAGAGAGTAGGAACACATTTGACGAAGGAAACCAAAGATTCTCTTGTAAAAGGGACGCTCATTCTCACCGTAGCCGCGCTTGTAGCGCGGTTTCTCGGCGTTTTCCAGCGTATTCCGCTGGTTCACCTGCTGCATGAGGGTGGAATGGGCAGTTATTCGATTGCTTTTAATCTGTACTCTATTCTTCTTGTTGTAGCAACGGCAGGGATTCCCAGCGCGTTAAGCAAAATGGTGTCGGAGAAATACGCAATCGGACGACCTGCCGAGGCAGAGCGAATCTATCGCGCGGCCATTTTATTTGCTATCGTTGCCGGTGCGCTCATGACCGTGCTGTTATATGTATTCGCACCGATTTATGCCGAACAAATTTCACGCGGGGGACCCGACGCTACGCTGGCAACTCGCGCTATCGCGCCGGCCATGCTCTTCTTCCCGCTAATTGCGATTATGCGCGGCTACTTCCAAGGCAGACAAAACATGATGCCTAACGGGGTATCGCAAGTTGTGGAACAAATATTCAGACTGGTCACCTCGATTGGTCTTGCCTTTATTCTATTAAACATTAGCTTGGCCTGGGGTGTAGCAGGTGCATCATTCGGTGGAGTCATGGGGGGAATTGCCGCTCTAGCGGTTATGCTCTACTATGCGATGAAACTCAAACGCAGGGATGCTCAAAGGTTGAAAGAGCATGTGTCTCACGCGGCGGCTAATGAAACTGCAGCCGGACATTCCTCGGCTTCAGCAACAGCGCCGGCAAAGTATAGGGACATTTACCGCAGCCTGCTGAAGCTGTCGATTCCGATCGTCATCTTTTCGGTGACGGTTACGTTGGTCTATGCGATCGATACATCGATCATTATTCCCCTATTGGAGGGAACAATTGGCAGCAGCGAGGCGCTTGGGTTGGTCGGTATTATCGGAGGCCGCGCGCAATCTCTCGCGGGTATCCCGATTATCTTGGCGATTGCGCTCAGTCAATCTGTCGTGCCAATCATCTCAGCGGCTTACTCCCGCAAAGATCTGAAACAGGTGGGGCACCAAACAACCAGAGTGCTGCAGTTGTCTATTCTATCGGGACTGCCTGCGGTGCTTGTGATCGCAATTGCTGCGCGTCCGCTCGATTTCTTCATGTTTGGACATGAGGATACAGCTTATGGTATGAGTCACGGACCCTACATGATCTCCTTGTTAACTTTAGGTGCTATGTTCCAAATTATCATGCAGACCTCCGGTGCCGTATTGATGGGCATGGGCCGTATGAAACCGCTGATGCTGCATGTTGCTGTTGGTATTGCGGTTAAGCTGGCAGGAAGCTTCTTGCTTGCTCCATTGTTCGGCATTTATGGCATCATCGGCTCCACAGGACTTTGCTTCATCGCCATGTCATGGCTCAATTTGCGCACGCTGCGCAAAGAAGTGAAGTTCACCATTCTTGGACGACGCTTCATCGGTTTAATGATTTCGATTGTGGTCATCGCCGGCTTAGGCATCGCAGCAGAGCGATTGACCCATACATATCTGCAACCAACGAGCTTGTACAGGATCAACGAAGGAATCAACGCTGTGCTCGTTTGCGGCTTCACGGCAGCTTTATACCCGCTGATGCTAATGGTGACGCGAGTTGTTACCAAGGACGACGTGAAGAATTTTCCAGCGCCTGTTCAAAAGCTGATTGGCAAAGCAAGTCGCCTTACCGGACGACGTTCATAGCCTGCGCAGCAAGTATGGCAAGCTCAATGCTATTAAGCCCTTCGCTCATGGCGGGGGTTAGATCAATGGTCTGTGGCACTTCGATCGGGCGCAGATGCTCCATTGGTGCTTCGATGTCCTGAAACCAGTCGCCAGGTTCCACGGGCATAAGCGGCCTATCCGGCCATACAGTTTCAAGTGTAGGACTATACAAAGGCGAGCTTCCTTGCTTAAGGAAGCAGCCATCCAGCCTCTCCTGATAAAGATAATCAGGGGGGGCTTTTTGTATAGAGGAAAATAAGTGGGGCCAATAGTCCGCGCGTGAACCCGTGTGAGGCGTCGATGTGGCGAAGCGGAGAACGCCCTGCAGAACTTCAGGTACTCCGAATAGAAGAGCATAAAGGTTTTTCCCAAGGCCTATGCGTTCAGCTAAGTTGGCAAAATTCTCGAGAATAAGTCCAGCCAGACGGGGCTGGGGGGAATCGGTTTCGGTGGACTGGGACCAAAAGGGGAAACCGACTTGATTCATTTGCAGCCAGCCTTGGGCTTTGAAAAGTGCCTTATTTAGCACGGTTTGTTGGAACTGTCCCTTTTGGACAATACGCTGTTCGATATAATTTTGTTCATTCACAATAAGAGCAATCGTTAGCGCGGCGGAGTCTGTGCCAGTCCAAAATTCATGCCAGACAGGAACCATCCACATAGAAATATCTAAATGGGGAAGCAAGTGAAACAGATTCTTCTTGCACTTCTTACTAGCCTCATAAAGCAGCAATTGCGGATAAGCATCTTGAAAAATAAGAGCGTTCGCGCGCTCTAGAAAAGCAAACAGGTGCTCAGCTTGATCAGTGTCAACGAGACGTGGTAAAAGCTCGCCTTTCAGGTCGGTCATGTTCCAGCCGCCGTTGCGGGAGACCATATGGGCAAGCAGAGCCCAGTGAAGCTCAGGATACGCTTGGTAACAAGCCCAATAGGCCATTGTACGCGTTACGTTATTCCGGTTCTCCTTCTGGGTTCTTACCCGGATAGCCTCCACTAGCCCACTCTCCTCCAATGTAAGAGGGAAAGGCTGAACACCGCCTCGAAGCAGTTCTAATTGCTGGACGAGGCCCTTTTCTAATCTTTCAGCAATGTTTGTTGATAAAGGGATAGTGTCCAAACTTATTGATCTCATAATGACCTCCTCGACCGAACCCGAATCATCTCCTTATTGTTGGCCTTTTTCCCGTAGGTATGTGCGGATTATAGGTA
Source organism: Paenibacillus sp. J22R67 (assembly GCF_059692175.1). Classification (NCBI taxonomy): domain Bacteria; kingdom Bacillati; phylum Bacillota; class Bacilli; order Caryophanales; family Paenibacillaceae; genus Paenibacillus; species Paenibacillus sp. J22R67. Next base: position 136,432 of record NZ_JCAUAX010000011.1, read on the forward strand.
TTTAAGGCTACTTTTTTCCATAAATGGGGGAAGAACCTGATAATAAAATCCAATTACTGGCATGACTTTATGCATAAAATGAACTAACAGAAGTCAGCGTTGGCGGGGTGATTTACATCAGTATCAACATGCATGTGGCAAGTTGTCGTCCATGTCCTAAGAAGGCGTCCAAACGACGAAAAAAGAAGTCCAGGCATAGAATCAAACGTCTAAGAGTCAAATATTTGGCGCAGACTTATTTCTTCTATGCCATTTCCGATGGGGAGAAAAGGATATATACCAATGAGGATCAGGTTCCTGATTATGGGATTCAATCTATTCCGAGCCCGAAGATCATCTCTTATCGACAAGTTTTTGTGAACGGTGTGCTTCAGCCGCGAACGTTATATCGCATACGGGAAGGTTCTTTAACTTTGACCTCAGAGGATGTTCCAGAAAAAGGAGTCCCCATCATTGTCCAAAGTATTCGCATCTATAGATAGCTATTGTGAATTAGGGAAGGGGGTGAATTTATGGTAGCGTCTCTGATTAAACTTCATTTGACCGCAACAGCTACGGCACCAACGGCTAGTGGAACTGAAGTTGAAACAACGGTCGACCCAGTTGTAACTAGATTTAACGCATTTCTTACATCAGGTATGATAACAACGAATACAACGATTCCCGCAGCAAGTTTCTTAGATGACAATGGCGAAGCGATTACAGACCTTCCTGCACCGCCGACAGACGGTTACTACAACGTATATGTCAACGGTGTGCTGCAAGAGGGAGGATTGTCCACGCTTACAACAGCATCTCTGGTTTTAGCCACAATAGATGCAGCAGTTGGTACTCCAGTCGTTCTCGAAGTCTCCGATTTCTCAACTACGACTTCTACGGTTACCATACAGCCGATAATTACTGAACCGACAATTACGGTTTTTGCGTAATACAAAAAACATCCCTCTAGCCTAGGCTAGTAGGGATGTTTTTTTTACAGCATTCAGTCCGATTCCTCCGGTTGGGGCTGACTGATGTTTGGCCGAGGCAACCGCCCCGCACGCTGCATCGATTCCCGAAGCAAATACTCAATATGGCTGTTGACGCTCCGGAACTCATCCTCCGCCCAGCGCTCCAATGCTTCATAGAGCTTGGGATCGAGTCGGAGCGCGAAGTTTTTCTTAGAAGCCATAGCGGTGCCCGTTTAGTAAAGCGAGCCGGTATTGATGACCGGACTCGCTGAGCGGTCCGATACAATGGCTACTAGCAAATTGTTGATCATGGCCGCCTTTCTCTCTTCATCCAAATGCAAACCTTCGGCTTCGAGGCGGGAGATGGCCATCTGAACCATGCCGACAGCTCCGTCCACAATCGTTTGGCGGGCGGATAGAATCGCTGAGGCTTGCTGACGCTGAAGCATCGCGCTTGCGATTTCCGTTGAGTAAGCAAGGTGAGTGAGACGAGACTCCATGACTTCGACACCTGCAACGGAGAGACGATGCTGAAGTTCAAGGCTCAGCTCAGCGGCTACTTCATCGGCATTCCCCCGGAGCGAATAACCTTCGCTGTCGAAACGGTCGTAAGGATACTTGCTAGCTACATGGCGGAGCGCTGTTTCACTTTGAATTTCAACGAACTTCTCATAACTGTCCACATCAAAAAGCGCTTTGTACGTATCGACCACTTTGAACACGACGACGGCCGCGATTTCGATCGGATTGCCCTCGATATCGTTAACTTTCAGCTTGACGCTGTTAAAATTGCGAACCCGTAAGGAAATTTTCTTTCTATTTGAAAATGGGACAATGAGCCACAAGCCGCTCTTCCGGATCGTGCCTAAGTAACTGCCGAAGAACGTAACAACGGAAGCTTCGTTCGGCTGAACGGCCGTAATCGTCGAAACAAAGATAATGCCAAGTATGATTAAAATGATACCTGGCGCAATTCGTTCTTGTGTAAGGAGTAAAACCCCTAATCCTCCGCCAATAATAAATAACAAAATACCTAGAAATCCGTTAATGGACCAAGCTTGTTTTTCGTTCATGTAAGCAACACCCTTTCAAGTTGGAGTAGCGATTTCATTTGGATATTATCTTGATATAATAATGATATCACTTTTTACTAATAATGTAAATATAACTGAAAAGGAAGATGATGTCATTCGTATATCTTGACACACTATTTGGGGCATGCTATAAGTTAATAAATTCTTAGCAGTGAGGTGCTCATGATGTTGAAAATTTCCAATGAACAAGTTTTTCAAGAACAAATCTCGCAACCCGGATTGACGGTTGCTGTATTTAAAGCTACTTGGTGCAAGGACTGCCACTTTATTAATCCCTTCATGCCAGCTGTAGAAGAGGCTTATGCGGGGCGAATTACTTTTGTTGAGCTCGATCGTGACGAAGTGCCGGATTTGTGTGAGCAGCTGAACATTCTTGGTATTCCAAGCTTTATCGCCTTCCGCGATGGCAAAGAGCTTGTACGTTTCGTCAGTAAATTACGTAAAACACGCGATGAAATTGAGCAGTTCCTTGATCGGGCTCTCGAAGTATCCAGTGCGCTTGCTCCATAAATAAAAGCAAAAGAAACGGCTCTAATCAGAGCCGTTTTTTTAGCTATGTCAACCATTACAGTCCTTACAAACCGCGTGAAAATCACAACTTCGCCACGAGTTTAGCCGAACATGCTTGGTTTCGGAGCTTTGTAACAATTGCGAATGGATTTGCCAACTTTTTAAAGATATAATTGAAAACGAACCAAACATAATTTCGACAATATTCACAGAAGTCACGACGTAAAAGTAGGTGCAATCATGCAAAAACTGATTCAAAGGCTAGCGAATTTGTCCGCCATAGGCATGTTTCTCATTCTCGCAATGGGCGCCTTGGTTACAAAGGCCGACGCAGGCAGAGGCTGCGGAGACGAGTGGCCGCTATGTCATGGGAAATTCGTCCCAGCGCATACGATATCATCGTTTATCGAGTACAGTCATCGACTGGTCGTCGGTATCGTGACGCTAATCCTGATTGCCACATTCATTCTAGTGTTTCGTTATGTCAAACGAAAAGATGCGAAATACTTCATCACTGGAACCGTTGTTATGACATTGGTACAAGCCGTAATGGGCGCACTCGCCGTCGTTTGGCCGCAATCTTCACTTGTACTGGCACTTCATTTTGGCTTATCGCTGCTTGCATTTGCATTTTCCTTGCTCCTTGCGCTTGTGTTTACACCTTGGGGCCAATTTCAAAGAGATACAGCCATTCGCAGTTCCTTTAAGGCGTTCGTATGGATAACAGCGATTTACAGCTATATTGTTGTTTACTTGGGTGCTTTCGTCCGTCATACAGTCTCCTCAGGCGGATGTTCAGGCTGGCCATTGTGCAATGGAGAAGTCATCCCTGAACTTAGCGGCGCGACTGGCATTGTTTTTACTCATCGGATAGCGGCTTTACTGCTGTTTCTGTGCATTCTGTTCCTTTACTTACAAGCCAAACGTTACTACCAGAGCTCAGACAAATTGCGTTTTGGCAGCAAATGGGCACTGATCCTAGTTTCCCTGCAAGTTATCAGCGGAGCTGTTGTCACTTGGTCAATGGGGAATGAACTTGCTTATTTATTGACTGGCATGGTGCATGCTGTAATCGTTTCTTGTATGTTTGGATTCCTGTGTTATTTATGCGTACTTACGCTATATGATCGCAAAGCATAAGGCCCGGATGGGGCTGGCTTCTGGCAACATGACAGAACCGTTTTGTGGGAGAAGAGGCCTTCCTATTTATAGAGAGGGCTATTTCTTTTTATTTATGCCTATACTTACTTCTATTGTTGTTCATACGTTAAGCTTACTAAAAAAGGGGGTGTACCCATGCTGCGAGTATTGTTCAATGAACCAAAACGGGTAGACAGCGGACTTCTGCTGGAGGCTGGCAATGCGGTAAGAGTGTTTATCGAACATCTGGAATCGAAGGAACATCACCACACAGCTTCAGACTACCCGAAGTACCACCGGCAAGCGATCTGGAGTAAAGGGTTCATTGATGCCCTAGATGAGCTTGAGCAGAGCAAATACTGCTGTGAGCGTTACGCTGAGCATATTGATAAACTGTTCCTGGAGGATATGAACGCGCAAGAGATGGAAGCCTACCGTCTTTTCGTCTATTTTTTCAAAAATGCGTTCATTCGTCTATTTTCCATTTTGGACAAATTGGGTACATTCATGAATGATTTATTTGAGCTAAAAACTGAGGTGCTGAAGGTGCGGTATTCGTACTTTACGGTATTGCGCAGGATGCATGAGAAGAAAATTCACGAGGCACTCGAAGTTCAGCTATATACGCTCAAAATGGATTTTAAATCTCCGCTCGATCGTCTGCGTAATCAACGCAATATGGAGATTCACTATATTAATGCCGAGATGTTGGATGATCTCATGCAAAAGGAACCGTATCCTGGGGATCGGATTCATGTCGAGAATGTAAAATCAAATGTGGCTGATCTCCAGCAGGGATTTGATATGGTTTGCCGAACCTTAACTATAGCATTCTCTTATATTACGGCTAGTATTGCAAAGGGGTAAGGGGACCATGGAATTAAGAGGCCGAACGGTTCTTATTACAGGCAGTGCGAAAGGACTCGGCAAAATGACCGCCATCACCATGGCTAGACAAGGCTGTCAGGTGGCTGTTAATTATGTGAATAGTGAGAGGGAAGCCGCTGAGCTTGTCCATCACTTACAAGATCTTGGTGTTCGTAGTATTGCCGTCCAAGGCGATGTCGCTAAGCGCGAAGACATTACACGCATGGTGGAACAAACAACGACGCAGCTTGGCCCGATTGATATTCTCGTGAATAATGCAGGACCTTTTTTCCGGGAGCGGCGATTCTTTGCTGACTATGGTGTCGATGAAATTGAATATTTAATGCGCGGCAATTTGCTTGGCGTTATGGAGCTTGATCAATTGGTATTGCCAATGATGAGGGAGAAACGGTGGGGGCGCATTATCCATTTTGGATTTGGAAAAGCTGCCGAAGCCAGGGGCTGGACACATCGCGCCGTATACGCGGCAGCCAAGGTAGGCCTTGTCTCCTTCACGAAGACGCTGGCTGAAGAAGAAGCCAGCCACGGGATCACCGTGAATATGATTTGTCCAGGCGACATTCGAGGTAAAAATAAAGAAAGAACGATGCAGGAGGCCCGGCTGGAAGTTGATGGGGAAACGCCGGTTGGAAGACCGGGGACTGGCGAGGATGTGGCCAGAGTCATCGAATTTTTATGCTTGCCAGCTTCTGATTTCATCACAGGCAACATCATGGATATATCTGGTGGGCTCGACCCGATTCAGCCATTGCCGGTGCTTAATCAGCGCAAATAAATGAACAAAAAGAGCTTACCATGGAGGTAAGCTCTTTCTTATGATATAGTCGTATTAGAACACTTGCACGACTTCAGTTATACCTTCAACTTCTTCAACAAGTGCGCGTTCGATACCAGCTTTCAACGTAATCGTTGAACTCGGGCAGCTTCCACAAGCACCCATCAGTTTCAGCTTCACAATACCGTCTTCTACGTCAACGAGATCCACGTCACCGCCATCGCGTTGTAGAAAAGGACGAAGTTTATCTAAAACCTCAAGGACTTCATCATAAACAGCTTCTTTTGTTTTTTCAGACATTTGATTCATCTCCTTTCTTTTAATATTATATTACAATAATGATTAAATGAAAATGGTTTTCAACTTGAATATATCGACATAAGGTGGAATTTTTATTATGAGACCAATCATAGAGTTTTGCGCCAGCAACATGCACAATGGAACAGAGAAAGTCATGAAAGCACTAGAACAAAATCCTGACTATGATGTCATAGAATATGGCTGTCTTGGTAATTGCGGACAGTGCTACATGGAGCCCTATGCGCTGTTGAACGGCGAAATCATTGCCGCAGAGAACGCGGATCTGCTTCACGAACTCATTCTAGCTAAGATCAAAGATATTGAAGCAATGTACGATCTGCTAAGCGATTGAGCCTAAACTTACCCGAAGTGGCGTTTCGATTTCCAGAGAACGCCACTTTTTAGCATACGGGCAATTTTGCCAGTCATTAGTGTACGTTTGCCCATGATACCAAACCCGCTTTTTTTACCGAGTGAACCTAGTGTGCCTCTGAGCTTAATTTCACCAAGCCGCGGCGTTTCGCCTTTCCAAATCGCTTGCATGACTTCAGCAATCTGCTTGCCTTGCGCTTGTGCCGCTTGCGCACTTGGAGAGAAGGGCAGGGAAGCACAGTCGCCGACAACATACACGTCTTTATGATCTGGAATTTGGTGATACTCATTTAACAGGATACGCCCTTGACGGTCTTTAGGTACGTTCAGAGCTTCAACAATTGGATTCGGCTGAATGCCTGCTGTCCAGATTGTCGCATCTGTTTGAATGATCTCATCCCCGTTGTGCAAATCTCCACCGTCCAGACGACATAGCGATACATTTGGACGAAGCTCAATATGATGCTCAACCATCCATTCCCGCACATATTGCTGCAGGTTGCTTGGGAAGGCAGACAGAAGGCTTGGACCGCGGTCGATGAGTCGAATGTTCAGATCTGACCGGCTTTCTCTTAACTCCGCAGCCATCTCGACACCGCTTAGACCGCCACCGATAATGGTAACTTGTCCGTAAGGGACAATGTTATTAATGCGTTGGTACGTAGCGCGAGTTTGGGCCAACGTTTGAATGCTGGACGAGAATTCTCTTGCACCCGTGATGCCATGATAGCTATCTACACAGCCTAGACCAATTACAAGCCAATCATACGTAATAGGTTCTCTATCTTCAAAAAGAATTTCCTTCTTCTCCAAATCAACCGAGGAGACTTCTCCGTAAGTTAGCAATAAACGAGGATCATCCGGATAAGCCACTCGAATATGTGTTTCTGCAATTGTACCTGAAGCAAGCGCGTAATATTCCGTTTTTAGTCCTTGAAAAGGACTGCGATCGATCATTTCCAGTATGGTATCTTCCGGCAAATCTTTCTCCAACATGTTTAAGGCTATGGTCAGACCGCCATAACCTCCTCCGAGAATCACAAATTTTTTCATTACACTCCGTATCCCTTCTTGACTATTCTCTCTTCTCTAGTATGACTAATACACTTTAATTTCATTATAAAAGGTGTCGCGTTCAACGGCTGTACGTCCAGCACCTTGAATTAACCAAACAAGCTCGTCCCTTGTAAGACCTTCTGGGGATAATGCGCCGGCTGCGTGTGAAATTTTCTCTTTCACAATCGTTCCATGCGCATCAGAAGCACCGAATGTGAAGGAAAGCTGAGTCAATTTCGTACCAATATTAATGAAGTAAGCTTTGATATGAGGGAAATTATCCAGCATCAAACGGCTAATTGCGATGGTTTTCAGCTCGTCCCATGCGGGTACACGTCTTTTGAGGCCCGCGGTTTTGCTAGCAGGTTGGATGGAGTTCGGAATGAATACCAGGAACCCGTTCGTTTCGTCTTGCAGTTCGCGTAAAAGCATCATATGGCGAATGCGCTCTTCCTTCGTTTCAATCGACCCGTACAACATCGTTGCGTGAGTTTTCATACCAAGCAAATGCGCGTTGCGATGAACATCGAGCCATTCTTCCGAAGAGGCTTTTTCGACCTTCATTTTGGACCGGTAGCGCTCCGTTAGAATCTCGGCTCCGCCGCCTGGAAGTGTGGACAGACCTGCATCCATCAACGTTTTCAAGACATCTCGGTAGCTTAGGCCACTGATGCGTGAGAAAAATTCGATTTCTGCCGCGGTATGCGCTTTGATGGTCACATCAGGGTAGGCATTTTTCAATTGGCGAATACAATCAACGTAATATTCAAAAGGCAGATGAGGATTATGCCCTTGGCTAATATGGAACTCTCTAATTTCTGGGTTAAAATGTTCAGCTACATAGTCTAACATCTGGCTTGGCGTAAGGGTGTATGCACCATCTTCGCCTTCATCGCGGCGGAAATGACAAAAAGCACAATGCTCCTCACACACATTCGTGAAATATAAACTCATATTTTGTACAAAATAAACCTTGTTTCCGTTCAATCGCGTATTTACTTTGTTTGCCATTTGTCCTATGCTCAGAAGATCATCCGATTCATACAAAAACAGTCCATCTTCCAAGGAAAGACGTTGACCGTGCTCAACTTTGTCGGCAATTTCTGCCATCCGTTTGATCGGGTCTGTGGTAATTACACTCATCTTTATTCCTCCTATGAAATTAAAATAAAGCACATAAAGAATCGACGCATCCATCAGCAGATGATCTCATGCGCCTTTTGCGGTGTGAGTGGCTCGCCTACCTGTCAGCCAGTTCGGTTCAGGAATTCACACATATAGGGAGCTTTGAGTTTGGCTCAAAGGCTCTCTACGGTTTTTCAATATACGTACAACCCATCGTAATCATTATAAACCTCCATGTGGGAGGGGGCAATATGATGAACATGGACATAAATTGACAATCTAGGAAATCTACAAATTTTGCTATCAAATTCGTAAAAAGGTTATTCCCAATATTAACAAATTCCTGTATACTATTGCAATGTGATTACGTAGGGCTAAAAGGTGATTATATCGTGCCAACATATTTCGTGACCGAATTGCAGGAACGATTAGATATAGCAATCGAACAGCTTCGAGGCCAAATGGTGACTTTAGGCACTGAATATGGTTTCCTGCATCCTGAAGTGCAGCGGTGTAGTCGAGAACTGGATCAGTTACTATTGCAATATTATGCAACACAACGCAAGCAGTAAGCCCGTGGAAACAATGCCTAGTCATGTATGCGCACCTGCCCTTGAGCAATGCACCGAATAGGAGTATACTTGATAGTAAGCATTACGAAATTTATGGATAATGCCAGTTTTCTACGATGGGAAACATTAAGGAGGGATTTCCGTTATGATCAACATTAGCGAATCAGCGAGTGATAAAATTAAAGAACTTTTGGCTTCAGAAGAGTCACCGAACCTGTTCTTGCGACTAGGTGTTAAAGCTGGTGGTTGCAGCGGCTTTTCTTACGGTATGGGCTTCGACGATGATCAGAAGGATGACGATAAAGAGTTTACCATTCACGGCGTGAAGGTTGTGGTGGATTCAGATAGCTCCAAATATTTGTACGGCGTCGAAATCGACTTCGAGGACAAAGGGATGGGCGGCGGTTTCACCATCAACAACCCAAATGCGGTAGCATCGTGTGGTTGCGGATCTTCCTTCAAACCGGCGGATTATGAAGGAACACCTGAGCCTTGTGATGACAAGGTTGAAGCTTAATAAGGATGAGAGCGGCTTGTAGCTGCTCTCTTTTTTTTACCCTTTTTTGGACGAGCTTTGAAAGATTTAATCTTATTTTCATAAAACTCTGCTGACAAAGGAGTATAATTGAAGAAAGTTCACAATCTTGACGAATTTAGATGGGAGTGATTTTGGTGAAACTTTTCAAAAATTTTCTGCAAGGATTTTTTTATGCTTTTATCTCCATTGGCGCGCTTCCGTTCTTATTGGTAAAAAGTATCCTGGAATCATTTTAAGGTTAATGTATAGAAGCATCCGGTCTTCTTCATTTATATAAGCTAAGAAGCAGCAGATTTTGCTGCTTCTTTTTTTTGCTTTACGGTACCGCACTCTGAAGAGTGGGAACTGTGGTCCTCTATTTCCTGATTTTTCAGCCCCAATAAGGGTCACAAAGACAATTAAAGCCCTGTAGTTCCGCACCAAACGAGAAAATGGCCAATTTGTAAAAATAGCGCCCTGTAGTTCCCCAACAACCATCAATCGCAATCGCGCAGTATGGCTCGAAGAACTGGATATTATGCTGTGTTTGACTTCTAGCGCAGCCACCAAATTCCCGCGCACTCCGGAAGTTGTGTCCATCCTTCACTAACAACCTGCTGAGCTAGATCATCCCCAAAGAAAAATCTACTCAACCGCTCAGCCTCTGCTAAGCTGTCAAATTGATAATCAGTCCGAATCCACGTATGGGACATTCTATATTCATTTTCAAGCAAATCGTAATAGGCGCGCAAAAAACTCGGAGGATTGGGGACGGTGGATCCCGTTCCGAAATTCTCGAAAATAATAACGCTGCCGCCAGGGCGAAGTACTCGCCTTATTTCCGCCATGACCTGATGAATGTTTTCTTTCCAATTTGGAATGTTTGAACTCCCTAAATAACAGATACTCCAGCCGGATACGATTAAATCGTAGCTGTTATCATGGACAGGGAGCTTTCGGTGGTCGGCAACCTGTGTAGCCCAATTAAGTAAACCGGCTTCTTGCAGCTTATCTGCTGTTACTTGTAACATGGCTTCTGATGCGTCAATGGCCAAGATTGATTTGGCTGTTGGGGCAAGCACACGGGTCAATCTTCCTGAGCCAGCACCTAGATCTAAGATGTCCAGACCTTCAACGGGTTGAATGCTTTCGATTACATCAAAGAGACTTGGCTGCTTAGAAATAAGCAAATCATAAGTTTCCGCTTCTGATTTGTAAATAGAATCATGATCAGGCATTGGTCAAACTCCTCCTTAGGTTAACGATACACATCCATCGTAAGGAGTGACGTTAGGAGAAGGTCAACATTTATTTAGCGGATTGGAACCGCATAAACCATAGTGAGCAGCTCATTCAGTTGTTTATGTTTGGTGATATAACCGTTCTCGTCAAACCAGCTGAGCAGCGCAGAGCTCATTGCGTAGTACTCATTAAGAATCAACTGTATGTCGTCGGTTCTATTTTGGTGCTCTAATTCAGTTATGTACTGCTCCTTATGACATTCATTTTCGAACATTAAATCCGTAAGGCAAATTCGACCGTGTGGTTTCAATACGCGGCGCATTTCGCTTAGAGCCAATACTTTTTGTTCATCTGAAATGTGGTGCAGGGCAAAGCTAGTTACAATGAAATCAAATTGACCATCTAGATAAGGGAGCGCAAGAAAGTTCCCGAGCTTAAGCTCCATCTGCGGATACTTGCGTCCACAGTGCTTCAGCATTTCTTTGGATTGATCAATCCCAGCCATTTGAATACCCTTATTCAGAAACTTCCCAGCTAAATTCCCCGTACCTGTTCCAATATCGAGTCCCCGTTCACCAGCCTTTGGGGCAACCCAGTCTACTGTAGTTTGAAGGGCTTTCTCGTAGTCCTTATATTCTCTATCATTATTAGCAACATTGTTGTCATGTGTGATGGCTTGATGGTCGAAATTCCATTTATCGTTCCAATTTTTTCTGGTCTCTCTTAATCGTTTGGACCCTTCGGCGAGCATGAAAATATCGTCTAATGGAAGTGTTGGTTGATATTTTAAAAGATCGATCATCGTATCCGTAGTTTCAATAATTTGTTTTAACTCCAGCCACTGGGAAAAGATGATTGACCGCTGCATTTCCAAATAATACTGAAGCTGCTCGGTATCCTCGTCATCAGCTTGAGGTAATGCTTTTTTAATATCCTCAATTGTCATCCCAGCTTCTCTCAGAGAAATAATCGTTTGTAACCTCCATACTTCCTTTTCCGTAAATGTTCTATATAAATTGTGCTCCTGTTTGTGAGGAGAGATCAGCCCTTTTTGTTCATAAAAGCGAATCGTTCTTGGAGAAATGTTAAGCTTCTCTGCTAATTCTTTAATTTTCATCCTAAAATCAACCCTCCTTCCCCTACTAAACCTTAACCTAAGGTAAAAGTAAAGAGGGCTTGAATCCTTATTAGGGGAACCTTTTGCTCATAGAAGAATAAAATAGAATGAAAGAGTACTAGCTTGAACTAGGAGAAGGGGGTGAGTACATGGCAACTAGACAAGCATTTATCGAGCTGATTGCTCCGATTGCTGTAAAACTTCGTTTGGATAATTCTCCGATATTCCCATCAGTACGTATTGCTCAGGCAATTCTGGAGACAGGCGGGAAAGTGAATGCGTGGAACAACTTGGTAGGTTACAAGGTGGGCAGCGGTGTGCTTACGCCTTATTGGTCTGGTGACAGAGTATCGGCCTTGACGTGGGAGATGGTAAACGGAGTGCGTTACGATAATGTGCCTAGTGATTTCCGCGCGTATCCGACGATTGAGGCAGGTTTTCGGGATCAAGATCTCCTCTTTCAGTTCCCCCGATATGTCCGTGTAAGGAATGCCACAAGCCCAGGAGAACAAACACAAGCTTTGCAAAGCAGTGGATACGCTACGGATATCGCTTACGCAAGTAAGCTGAATAATTTGATACAAACAAATGGATTAACGAGATATGATGAGGAGGTTGTGAAAATGTTAGAGCAGCTGCAGGCGCAAATAGCAGCCTTACAGACCAGAGTGAGCGCATTAGAGGGACAAGCGGCGCTAAAGGAAGTGCCCGTATGGGCCAAAGCTGCGGTTGATGCGGCGGTTAAGGCAGGTCTGATCGATACCCCCAAAGACGGAAGCTATGATTTTTACCGATTGTTAACGGTGCTCCATCGCAAAGGAATTATCTAAACCACATAGTCGAAAAAAAAGAGCCGCATGTGACGGGGAATCATTCCTAGTACACGATGCGGCCTTTAATTTTTACGTTCTCGCCATATTTGGCTTTCATAAGTTTTGTTTGATCTAGCATATACGAATAGATTTCTTTCAAGCGGTTCTTTTTAGGTTTAATCGTTTCTTTGATTTCACCATTCAATACAATATCGTAGACGATCATGGGCTATCTCTCCTTTAATTAACGTTCTAGTCCTATTATATGCAATGAATATTAACGGGCGATTAAAATTTCTTTTCAATTTTGTGAACTTCGTTAAGGAAATATTAAGTATTCCGCGGATTTTTACAAAATAAGCGATCAATTTTTTTTATCGATATTGGAGTACTCTAGCATGTGTATAACTTTATACACAGTATCCCCCAAGCAATCATACCGTTTAGGGGGGATATCAACAATTTACCCACAGGATATACACAACTTTCTGTGGATAACGGAACAGTTGTTCTATTTTTAACCCCATGATAATATAATTACAAATTATAGAATAAAGGTGATTTCAGTGAGACAAATTAGCGACGAAACATTGATCGACTCTTATTACAAAGCACTGGATTTGAGACTAGAATCAGATTTTGTTGATCTATTGCTCGCCGAAATCCAGAGACGGAACTTGAAGCTGCAGGTCTACATCAGGGATGAAGCTCCGCTCAACTAGCGTATTTACCTTTTACTTCATCTACGAGAGTTTATGCTCATAGATTTGGTATCTGAATGGTTAAACTGTGCATACAATCGGGGCAATTGAGCAAATGAAGGCATTTACCACCATGACCTGACAACATGCCATCCGAATCAGACATCGAGTACTCATCAATCTCCCGATAGGGGGAGTAGGGACCAAGGTAGTCGCTTAGTCTGCCGCCATCACACATAGCATGTGAACACACGGGGCATTCGGTGGTTAATTCCTGCAGGCCATTGCAAACCGGACATATAGATGACAAAGGGGTATTCCTCCTAATCCGAAGATTAGGTATAGAATACCCCTTTTTATGTAGAAAGATTAAGAATTAAAATTTCAAATTCGAGCTGTGTCCTGGTGAAAGCTTAGCAGTCGGGTCAATATAAACTTTGGCGTTATTAATTGCCGTAGGTGCTTCACCGAAGCCAACAGCAATCAATTTCAATTTGCCCGGATATGTTGTGATGTCTCCTGCAGCGAAGATTCCCGGAATGTTCGTTTCCATTCTGGAGTCTACGACGATCGAACCGTTCTCAATGTTAAGACCCCACTCAGCGATCGGTCCAAGGGAAGATACGAATCCAAAGTTAACAATTACAGCATCGACATCATGAACGGTTTCTTCGCCCGATTTGATATCTTTCAGTGTAACTTGCTCGATACGGTCGCTGCCTTGAAGCTTCGTAATTTCTGTAGGTGTTACGATGTTTACTTTGGAGTTCATCAGGTTTTCCACACTGTGCTCGTGAGCACGGAATTTATCACGACGGTGGATAAGTGTAACTTTCTCAGCAATTGGCTCGAGCATTAGCGCCCAGTCTACCGCGGAATCCCCGCCACCGCTGATCAACACTTTTTGACCGGCAAAAGCATTCAAATCGTTCACGAAATAGTGTAAGTTCTTTTTCTCGAATTGCGCTGCTTCCGGAAGTTCTAAGCGACGCGGTTCGAATGCGCCAACTCCGCCTGTGATAATGACGGCGCGGCTAGTGTGCGTACCTTTGTCCGTTGTGATTTCGAAGAGACGCTCTTCTTTCTTAACTACTTGATGTACTTTCTCTTCTAGGCAAGCATCTATAGGAAAGTGTTTCATTTGAGCTAGTAAGTTATTGACTAAATCTTGCGCCGTTACTTTCGGGAATCCGGCTACGTCATAAATGTACTTCTCAGGGTAAAGCGCGGCAAGCTGTCCACCTAGTTGCGGCATGCTTTCAATAATTTTCACGGACGCATGGCGCATTCCAGCGTAGAAGGATGCGAACATCCCAGCAGGTCCCCCACCGACGACGATAATATCGACGATGTCTTGATTAGTTTCTTTCTCGATCATTGTTAAACTCCTCCGATTCATTTCCTTTGATGTGGCATTATTCTGAGAATTGCAAGAATTGCCACAATCATTATTCCATTATAAACGTCTCTTCTATTGAAGGAAACAGAAAAGTGTGATTTCTTTATATAAATCGCTTATAAATATGATAAGTAATGCTTACAATGGTTGGACACGCCAGAAGCGGCTGTAAGCTTGATTTTAAGCCAAAATAGCACTTGATCTTTACTAATTTAAATTATATTATATCATGAGAATCGGTTTACCATGTTTAGACTAAATTTGTGTTTTTTGATGCTTTTTGATCATAAATCACTGCGTGTGAGAGCAAACTAGAGGCAGTATACCACTTTCGAAGCTGTTTGTGTAAATTTTCACAAGATAGAGAAACCATGGGACAATAAAATCGGATATGGAAGTGAGAGAGACATGAGTAGAATACCAAGAATCGTTATTCTAGGAGCCGGGTACGGCGGGATTCTTTCTGCAATTCGATTGCAAAAGGAATTAAATTACAACGAAGCTGATGTAACACTCGTAAACAAGCATGATTACCACTACATTACCACGCATCTCCATATGCCTGCTGCTGGGACAGATAATCCTGAAAATGCACGCGTGAACATTCTGAAATTAATTGATGAGTTCAAAGTGGATTTCGTGAAATCGACTGTTACCCAAATCCGTCCGCATGAGAAAAAGGTTATTCTCGAAGACGGTACGCTTTCTTATGACTACCTAGTTATCGGTCTTGGTGGCGAAGCTGAAACATTCGGTATCCCTGGACTCAAAGAAAACGCGCTGAATATCCGCAGTATCAACAGTGTTCGCTTCATTCGCGAGCATATTGAATATCAATTCGCGAAATACAAGCGCGAGCCGGACCGCAAAGATTACCTGACGTTCGTTATCGGTGGAGCTGGATTTACTGGTATTGAATTCATTGGTGAGCTTGCAGATCGTATTCCACAGCTTTGCAAAGAGTTCGACGTCGATCCTTCCCTTGTGAAGATTTATAATATTGAAGCTGCTCCAACAGCGCTGCCAGGCTTTGATCCTGAACTGGTTGAGTATGCAATGAAAATTTTGACAGACAAAGGTATCACGTTCAAAATCGGCACAGCGATCAAAGAATGCACGCCGGAAGGTGTTCTTATCGCAGGCGATGAGTTTATCAAAGCTGCAACGGTTGTTTGGACAGGCGGTATCCGCGGTAACCACATGCTGGACGAGGCTGGATTCGAAACGATGCGCGGCAGAATTAAAGTAGATGAGTACCTGCGTGCTCCTCAATTCGATAATATCTATGTGGTAGGTGACTGTTCGATCGTCATGAATGAGGAAGGCAGACCGTATCCTCCAACAGCACAAATCGCGATGCAGCAAGGGGAAGCAGTAGCTCATAACCTGATTGCTTCCATTCGCGGTTCGCAGATGAAAACATTCAAGTTCTCCAACAAAGGTACAGTTGCTTCCTTAGGTAAAGGACAAGCCATCGGTATTGTTGGTTCTCGTAAACTCAAAGGTAATGTAGCAGCCATGATGAAAAAAGTGGTTGATATGAGATACCTCTACATTATCGGCGGAATTCCGCTCGTTATTCGTAAAGGGCGTTTCTAGTCATCATTCGTAATCGGGGGGATCGTTATGCGGCACTGCAGTGTCCAAGTAAGAGGACTTCTTACCCGGGATGAGCTGGATCGTTACAATGGACTGATTGAAGTCGGTCATTTTCTGGAGACGGAGAAACGTTACGATCATGTAGCTGTTGTACAAAAGGAAATTGATATTCTCATCCTTCCAGCCATCGAACGGTTGAAGGAAAAGAGTCGTCAGCGTGACCGTGATACCGAGGCGTATCTAGCACGCAAAGCGCAGATGGAAGCCGAACTTGCAGCTGCGCTGCGCGACGACGATGATGAGGAATAAACCATAAAGAAAGCTTGCTCTCAGAGGGCAGGCTTTCTTTTTTTTACTATAAAAAGAAGGACAGACACGAGGTCCATCCTTCTGCATGATTTTAAATCGTAATGAGTTTAGTAAACTTCTCAGGTGTAAGCAGGTTACCTACATAGAAATCACCGAATTCACCGAAACGTGCGCTCACTTCGTCAAAACGCATTTCATACACGAGCTTTTTGAAATGCAGAGGATCATCGGAGAACAGCGTTACGCCCCACTCCCAATCATCCAGACCAACAGAACCCGTGATGATTTGTTTCACTTTACCCGCATATGTACGGCCAATCATGCCATGACTGCGCATCATCGTTTTGCGATCATCTGCAGGGAGCATGTACCAGTTGTCATTGCCTTCGCGACGTTTATTCATCGGATAGAAGCAGATATGCTTCGTTTTAGGCAGCGTTGGCTTCAACCGAGCTTGAATCTCTGGGTCTTCCGCAGGATCAACCCCAGGTTTAGCCAGGTAACTGCTTAATTCTACGATAGAAACATAGGAATATACCGGGATTGTAAAAGCAGCGAAGCTGGATTTATTAAAAGCATTTTCCAAATCATTCAATTCTTCTAACGTTTCGCGTAATTGCATGAATACAAAGTCAGCTTTCTGTCCAACGATGCTATATACGGCAGTGCTGCCTAATTTATCGTTTTCAATTTGCTGCCACTCGGACAGGAATGTATTCAGCTCTTCCGTTGCATATTTACGCTCTTGCGGGGTTGCGGCATGCCATGCGTTCCAGTCAATCATTCGGAAATCATGGAGCGCATACCAGCCTTCCAGCGTTTGTACGGCTTCACTCATGAGTGTTCCTCCATTCAAGGCTAATATCCCCTACATTGTATCCAATTCATGGGGAAAGGGCAAATGAACAAAGGGTGAATTGGAAAATGTTCAATTTGTGTACACTTTACCTGTGCGATCTCGTGGATTACAATGAAAAGAAAGCGGAAGTTGAGTTTCATAATTAGGGGGATCAGACATTGCTGCAGATGATTATCGCCACTGTCTTAATGATGGTGTTATTCTTTGGAATCGGTTTTATTTTGAACATGCTGATGAAGACCACTTGGTTTCCACTCTATGCGTTTATCGCTCTGGTCATTGGAGTCGTGATTTACGGGTCAATGGGGTCGGCCTCTTTTCTATCAAGCGGGGATAGCTTTACGATTGTTGATATCGTTCCGGCCATCGGCGGCTTGGTTGGCGCTATTCTTAGCGGATCAGCCATCAAAACATTACGTATCAAAGGATTTAAAATGTTCTAGTGTAATAATAAAAGGCAAAGCGGGCTACGATAAAGTGAAGTTCTTGAACTTGACCTTACGGAGGAGACGACTTTGCCTTTTGCCCATTTAAAAGGGACGATTCTGAATTATGAGATTTCAGGAACCGGCACCCCGATCGTGTTTATTCATCCGCCTCTGTTGACTTCGGAGGCTTTCTTTTATCAAAAAAAACAGTTATCTCAGCATTTTCAGGTGATCACTTTTGATATTCGTGGGCATGGAGCCAGTCAAGCTTCCGAACGCCCGCTCAGCATTGAGTTAATGGCAAGGGATGTTCGCATGCTGCTGGATGAAATAGGGATTGAACAGGCTTACCTTTGCGGATATTCAACTGGTGGGATGATCCTGCTGGAAGCGCTTCTAGCTTATCCTGAGCGTTTCCTAGGGGGAATCGTGGTGAGCGGTATGTCGGAAATGACTGATGTGTATAACAAAATCAGGGTGTGGATGGCGTGTAATATGACCGGCCCGAATTTACTTATGAATCTGTTGAAAAAAGCGATCACGAATGGAAACGCAGACAATACGGCAACGTATCAGCAGCTGTACGAAAGCTCCCTGAAAGACACGTCCGATGATGTTTGCATGTATTTTAAGCAAGCCCTTAACTACACATGCACGCATCGACTCCGCAATATTAAGCATCCGATCTTGTTGATGTATGGTACGAAGGATCGTTCTTTTCATCGGTATGCGAATTTGCTTCACCAGGGTCTCCCTCATAGCTCGCTCTATTTCTTAAAGGATGCGAAGCATCAAATTCCGATCAAAAGCGCAGCCAAGATGAATGATTTGATCCGTTTGTGGGTAGAAAGTCTGGAAGATCAGCACACAGATCGGGGGCTACTCGACTTGTCGATTGCGCAGAAGATGAATCCTGCCATGTACGGAGAGGATACCCGTGGAAATGAGGAGCCGGTGATTTCACCTGACTGAATCGGGTACGTCTGAATAAGCAAAGCTTCTTATAGACAAGGGGTTGTCCAAAGGTCGTAATCAGACCTTGAGGCAACCCCATTTCTTTTATTCAAAATGATCCAGAACAATTTTGCCTATCGTGTGGCCTTCCTCAAGCATGGCATGCGCCTTGCGCAGGTTTGCAGCATTGATTGGCGTTAACCTCTGAGTCACTGTGTTGCGCAGAGATCCGCTATCGACTAGCCCGGCTACTTCATTAAGCAGCTTGTGCTGTTCGATCATGTCCGATGTTTGAAACATCGCACGCGTGAACATCAATTCCCAGGCGAATGTGACGCTCTTGTTTTTCAATAGATTCATATTCAGCGCTTGATCGGTTTCTACAATCGAACAGATTTTCCCTTGCGGAGCGATCGCGTCAGCCATATTCTGCCAATGCTGAGCTGTGCTATTTAAGCAGAGGATATAGTCAACGTCAGTTAGGCCGATCGCGTTTAATTGAGCTAAGAAAGCATCATAGTGGTTAATGATATGATCGGCCCCCATCTCCTTCACCCATTGCGTGGATTCAGGGCGTGAAGCAGTACCGATGACAGTTAATCCGGCAAGTTTCGCGAACTGCGTGGCGATAGAGCCCACACCACCAGCTGCTCCGATGATCAGTATGGTTTTGCCGGCGTTGTCATGTGTATGTCGTGACACACCAAGCCGGTCATAGAGCGCTTCCCAAGCGGTGATGGCTGTTAACGGAAGCGCGGCGGCATCGGCGAAGGTCAGCGATTTCGGTTTCTTCCCAGCGATCCGTTCGTCAACGAGGTGGAACTCGCTGTTGCCGCCGGGGCGTGTTATACTGCCGGCGTAATAGACCTCATCACCCGGTTCAAACAAGGTGCAATCCGGTCCGGTTTGCTCCACAATACCCGCGACGTCCCAGCCCAAAATGCGAGGTGCGTCTTCTGTT
The DNA here is from genome assembly GCF_059692175.1 of Paenibacillus sp. J22R67. Taxonomy (NCBI): domain Bacteria; kingdom Bacillati; phylum Bacillota; class Bacilli; order Caryophanales; family Paenibacillaceae; genus Paenibacillus; species Paenibacillus sp. J22R67. The sequence goes on from NZ_JCAUAX010000011.1 coordinate 156,112, forward strand.
TTCTCTTTCGGAGCACGTACTTTCGTGTCTACGGGATTCACTGAAATGGCTTTGACCTTGATCAGCAGATCCTTGCCAGTGGGCAGCGATTTCTCGATGTCAACGTGAATAAGGCTTTCAGGATGATCAATAGGAAGATAACGGAAAAGTCCTACGGCTTTCATAGTTTCTTGGGAAGTCATATGCTCATCTCCTATAAATGATAGTTATAATGTTGTCAGTGTAGCTCATTCATTCTAAAATAGGAAGTACGCACATTCGTGTGGTATAGTATCAATTTGTATACTAAGGAGGTGCCAAAGCATTATGCGCGATCGCGAAACCGGCTATGGCAGCACAGGAGATCGAGAAGGCTGCCCTGTAGAATATACATTAGATGTTATCGGGGGGAAATGGAAGGGCGTACTCCTCTATCACATGATCGATGGCACCAAAAGATTCAATGAATTCAAACGAATTTGTCCATCTATTTCACAAAGAATGCTAACCTTGCAGCTGCGGGAGTTGGAGGAGGACGGCATCGTCCATCGCGAGGTGTATCACCAAGTGCCTCCCAAAGTGGAATATTCATTGACGGAATTTGGTCAAACCTTGACGCCGATTATTTTGTTAATGAAAGAATGGGGCAGTAAGTTTCAACAAAATTCGGAATGTTCCATCGAAAGCTGAGAGGCATCTAAGAAGCTAATCCAGCCAGCCGAAAGGTTGGTTTTTTCATTTTAGGTAATATTATCTTTCTCTAGTAGATACCAAGCATGTCGATTTTTGTGGTAGACTAGTAGAGAGAAACCGAGATGCCGGCAGAATGGCAGGCAATCGGTTGAGCCTAGGCAGGATGGTGCTGTAATCGGATGAGAATGACGAATATGCTGCATTTCACGGAGAATCACAGGTTTTGTGTAGGCCGTGAATTTTCTTTAAGCAGTTTGGATTTTAAAATGTTGGCGATGATGTATCAGCCAATGATCGGTGGTTTGGCTATAAGCCTCTATCAGGCTCTCTACCAGCAGATGAGTGCGGAAAAGGTCGGATTTTCGCCGTTAGAGCAGCAGCGCAAGCTATTTCTGCTGCTTGACCTTGAGCAGGGAGAACGAGGCCGGAAGTATTTGATTGAGCAATCTTCCAAGCTTGAGGCCATTGGCCTCTTGCAGACAACTCGCAAGTTTTTGGCGGATGAAGAAGATTATATTTTTGTTTACACGTTGTTCGCGCCGCTTGGCCCCAATGAATTTTTCCGGAATCAGCATTTGACACTGCTGCTCCGCGACAAGGTCGGGAAGTTCATGCTGCTCTCTCTTCGGGAAGATTTGCTGGCGCCGGAGCCAGAAGAGTGCCGCGAAGCAACGGAAGAGAATCTATCAGTTCCCTTTTATGATCTATTCAGGCTTAATACCCAAGTGGTTGATTATGAGTTGGAGCAAGCGCTATATGAAGCTTCTGCCAGCAAACAGGGTGAGGCTCGAATGGATGTCACGACCAAAGGCTTCCAGTATGCAGACATTATCATGAGGTTCCCGCGTGGAGCGAGTAATCGGATTTTCGTCGAAGCGCTCAAGCATAAGCCAGATCAGATGGCGGCCATTAATATCGTGGCCAAGAAGTATAATCTTTCCCTGCAGGAAACATGCCGATTGCTCGATGAAGATGGCGTGTTTAGCGAAGAAGGCGAGCTGCAGATGGATCTCATGCAGTACAACGCGAACCTCTTTTATAGGCAAAGCAAGAAGCGTGATGAGGAAAGAGAACGAACAATATCCAGGTCGGAAGAGGCTGGAGCCGAGGACTCAGTCGAACAGACTGACGAGAAATCAGTTGAGATGGCGTATTATTTGGAAGTACCGCAGCAGCTGCGCGGCGAATGCACGGATCATCAATACAACTACATTATGCGTAACGAGCCGTATACAGCAGTCCTGAAAATGTTCTTTACACAGGGCTCTATTCCTGACGGCGTACTTAATATATTTGAGAAGATTGATTTGAATTATAAGTTAAACGAAGAAGTCATCAATGTATTGATCCATTTCCTGCACATCGATCGCCGCTCTTGGGCGAAGTCTTCGATTGAAGCGGTTGCTTCGGATATGCTCGGCAAGCAAATTATCACGTACGAGCAAGCTGTGGAGTATGTGCGCGAGAAAATCAGCTATAAACAGAAAGCTGCATCCAAAGTTGAGGCTGCCAAGGCCGGTGGAGGCTCCGTGACCAGAGGTCGGCAAGGCAAGACGCAGAAGCCGCACATCCCGATTGTGGTCCCGGATGCAGGCGCTGCAGCTTCTTCCAGACTGTCCGAAGAAGAGCTGGAGGCTGCAAGAAGGATGGCGCAGAAGCTGGATGAGCGCTTTAATCGGAAGAACTGACGAGCACTTGTAGGGCCGTAGAGTACCAGGAGATAACACAATGTAGGAGGTGCCGCAATCATGGAATCGCTGTCGCACATTCTTAAATCCATGCCTAATTCGGAATGGAGACGAAAGGCGGAGGCCAAAATCAAGGCTGTCATGGATGACGCCTTAGTTCATAAGTTCCGTCAGAAGTATCCGTTTGTCGATGATTATACAGTCAAGATTAATATGAATAAGCTGTACCAATACGTGACCGAGTACAAAAGTTGTTCCAACTGCCCAGGTTTGGAGAACTGCCCGAATGATATGACGGGTCACTATACGATGCTAACTGCCGATACGGATAACGATAAAGTGTACATTCACGAAGAAAAAGTAGCGTGCAAGAAGTTTACCTCCAAGCAGTTGCAGGACGCGATTTCCTCACGAATCCGGACCTTCCACGTAGATCCGCGTATGATTTCGCGCAGCTTCTCGTTTGGTGATATCCTTGAAGCGGATTTGGATCGGGCGAAAGCCGTGATGCAAATCAATGACTACGTTAGCCAAACCATGGAACTTGGCCTGCAAGCTCGTGGGCTTTACTTAAGCGGATCGTTCGGTACGGGAAAAACGTTCCTCATGGGCTATATGCTGCATCAGCTCGCCAAAGTCGGTATGACGGGGGCTATCGTCTATATGCCGGATTTTGCCGAGGATTTGAAAGGCATGTTCCAAGAGCCTTATAAGTTGAAAGAGACGATCGATCTTCTGAAAGAAACAGATCTGCTTGTTTTTGACGATATTGGCGCTGAAAACCTGAACCCATGGCTCCGTGACCATGTCATTGGGGCGATTGTGAACCACCGGATGAACCGGAAACCGACCTTCTTTACGTCGAACTATGCGCTGCATGATCTGGAGAAGCATTTCAGCTTCACGAACAAGGATGGCGACGAGGAATACAAGGGACAACGGATTATGGACCGTATTCGTCCTTTTGTTGATGTAGTTGAAGTGACCGGTACGAACAAACGAGGAAGATCGTAAAGTTGGGCTGAAAGTATCCTTTGCAAGATAAAAGTGTAAAAAGTACAGCAAACTGAGGAGTCAGTTGTGAATTTTGAAGTGATCCTGCATTTCATACATCAAAATCGCTCCATTTGGCTGAAAAAGAGTGAATATCCTATATTTTGATGTGCTTTATGCAGGTGTTTGCTCACAAAGCGAAATAAAGCTTGAATTTGGTGTAGTTTTTACACGATTCGAGGTCTAACACCAGTTCCAACGAACAAAGACCCTTCAACCACTGGAAACGTGGATGGAAGGGTCTTTATTTTATCAATGAAGGTTATGATTTCTTTAAACGTTCCAATTGGGTGGTTACGCTCTCAATCATTTGAACAAATGAAGTAAGTTCCTGCGCACTGGCTGCTTGTGTACGAGCGAAGTGAGTCGTTTCCTCGGAGCCCTTCTGCACGAGCTCAAGCTTCTGAGTGATCAGCTTCAGCTTCTTCTGGATAGTGTCGAGCGCTTCACGTGAATGCGTAGCTAGCTTACGCACTTCATTGGCGACAACTTCAAAGCCGCGGCCATGCTCGCCTGAGCGTGCAGCCTCGATAGCTGCATTAAGGCCAAGCAGATGTGTCTGGTCGGAGATTTCTTTCATAACGGAACCCATTTTGGAGATATCTTTGATCTCATGTTGGAGTTCGTCAATGCGATGATTGGATAAATCTTGCGATTCCGCTGTTTTTATCGCCGTATCGGCTACTGTTTGACTGCTGCCGCCTAGCTCTACCATCATGGAAGCAAGGTCCTGCACAACACTGGAGATCGTCGTCAGCATGATGTCCTGCTCGTCCACCAGTGTTTGAATTTTCAACTTCTCATCCTGCTCGTAGGCTTCCAAAACAAGTTGGCTGTCCAGATTGAACATTTTACTTAACGCATGGAGCACTTGCGTCCACTCATCAGGCATAATTTCTTTGAAATGCTGTGTAGCGATGTCGGTATATTTCAAATACGTGCCCAAATACCAGGAGGTTGTCAGGCCGATACGGGAGTGAACTTTTCCAATATATAAGCGCTTCATTATGTATTCATCATCAATAAGTCCGGATGCCATGGATAGAAAGTACCAACGCTGCGTCTCTTTTAGGCGCTCGATTGTACTGTGCTGCTTAATAATCGCTACGAGCTCAGGAATTTGGATGATATCGGCATACAATTGGTCGACCAGTTGTTCTACAACACGTTGGAAAGCTTCTTCTTTGCTTTTTAATAATCGTAAGTCTGCGTCCGTTAAGCCGATAAAAGAAATCAGTTTTTGACGTTCTGGATGAACTTTAATCATTTGAATCGCAAGTCTCCTTTGAAAATAGGAATGATCTAATGAAATGAAGGCTGATCTAATGAAAAAACCGCCCTACACAACAGTGCAAAGCGGTTGACTTATGGGCTTGTACAAGCCTACTTCATGACTTGAATAACAGTTGCAACGGCTGCAATGATAAACAAGATGCCAAAGAACGCGCCAAATCCGATACCAACATCCATGAAATCGTTGCGCGGCTCTTCATACACGTGAAGCTCAGGGTGTTTAGGATCGCTCATGTGGTTACCCCCTAACGTCCGACATTCTAAAGTTTAAACTTAGTATACCCAAATTCGTCGAAACTTGTAAAGCTAATGGAAGTGACAATTATGCAAACAATAACAGACAGAAGCGGAAAGAATAAAATAAGTCTTGACTCTAACATTAGTGTTATGGTTTACAATAAAGTTATCCTTACTTGATCAAGGAAAAGGAAAAAGGTGAAAGCCATGCGGATTAGTGAATTATCCAAGCTTACAGGTGCCAGCATTCGTTCTTTGCGGTACTACGAGGCCAAGGGGCTTATCGCAACGCAGCGTGAAGAGAATGGCTATCGGGTTTTTAACCAAATGGCTGTTGAACGCGTGAAAACCATTCAGTTTTATTTGAGCCTGGGCTTTACGACCGAACAAATTGAAAGCTTTCTAAACTGCGTCATGAAAAATCAGGAGTCGCAATGCGATGATCTGCTGCCACTCTACACAGAGAAGCTGCAGGACATTGAGCGGCAAATGGAAATGCTGCAGATGCTGCAAGCGAATTTGAAGGATCGTATTGCTTATATTGAGCAGCAAAAGCTTCAGGGGCTGCCAGTAGGCATGCCATCCAAGTAGGTTCCAGTGCCTGCCAGATTGCTAACTTATGGTTTGGTTGAAATGGCCTATGGGTGTGGTATACTTTACATGTTGACGTTCATCGGTAGCAATTACTACTTGATGTTATAAATCCATTCTTAGAAGGAGGAACTATCATGGCAATCGTGAATGTTTCTGATAACAGCTTTAAAGCTGAAGTTGAGAGCGAAGGTACAGTACTTGTAGACTTCTGGGCACCTTGGTGCGGACCTTGCAAAATGATCGCTCCTGTTTTGGAAGAGCTTGATAAAGAAGTAGAATCTTTGAAAATCGCAAAAGTGAACGTGGATGACAATCCAGAGTCCGCTGCGCGTTTTGGCGTAATGAGTATCCCAACACTGATCGTTTTCAAAGACGGACAGCCTGTTGATAAAGTGGTTGGTTTCCAATCCAAAGAAGCTTTGAAAAATGTTGTAACTCGTCATCAATAAGTTGTTTCAAATTAGAAACAATTGTTCGTGTGAAAAAACTCATTTTCTGCTATGCTGAAAATGAGTTTTTTTGTGCACGAAAGGAGATAGGAATCATGACGGAGTTTGAACATGAGCAGGAGGACGCGGCCGTCCGTGAACAGCGTCTAGAAACGATTAAACATAAGCTTTCCTTATTACCGGATAAACCTGGTTGTTATATTATGAAAAACCGCGAAGGTACGATCATCTATGTAGGAAAAGCCAAAGTATTGAAGAATCGTGTGCGCTCCTATTTTACAGGAAGCCACAGTGCGAAGACGCAAAAACTAGTCAGCGAAATCCGCGACTTTGAATATATTATCACCTCCTCCAATGTGGAGGCGCTCATTCTTGAGTGCAATCTGATTAAGCAGCATCATCCACGGTATAACGTACTCCTCAAGGATGACAAGACGTTCCCTTACATTAAGATTACACATGAAGCGCAGCCGCGCCTGGAAGTCACGCGGCGGGTATACAAGGATAAGGGGAAATACTTCGGCCCTTACCCGAATGCTTTCGCTGCCCAGCAGACCAAGAAGCTGCTGGACCGGTTGTATCCACTGCGCAAGTGCAAGACGATGCCCGATAAAGTATGCCTATATTATCATATCGGGCAGTGTCTGGCGCCTTGCGAGTATGACGTATCCGCTGAGCAGAACGAGCGGATGGTGCAGGAGATCACCCGTTTCCTGAACGGGGGACACGATGTTATTAAAGAAGAGCTGACGACCAAGATGCTCGCGGCAGCAGAAGAACTGAACTTCGAGCGCGCGAAGGAGCTGCGCGATCATATCATGAGCATCGATGCTTTGATGGAGAAGCAGAAGATCAATGCCGTTGATGCGCAGGACCGTGACGTGTTCGGCTATGCGGTAGATAAGGGCTGGATGGCGGTACATATCCAGTACATGCGTCAAGGCAAGCTGATCGAGCGGCACGTCTCGCTGTTTCCGTATTATGGTGATGAATACAGTGATTTCATCACCTATGTCACGCAGGTCTACATCGACAATCCTGCGCTGCCGAAGGAGATCTTCCTGCCCAGCATGCCTGAGGCCGAAGCGAGCCTTGCCACTGAGGCAGACGTTGCCTCGGCTGAGCAACCCGAGCAGTCCTCTGCGCAAGCGGAGGCTGAAATGAAAGATGTCCGCGAGGCGATGGAATCGTGGCTGAAGGTCAAGGTCCATATCCCGCAGCGCGGACTGAAGAAGCAAATGGTCGATATGGCCAAAGATAACGCCCGCAATGCGCTGGATGAGAAGTTTCGTCTCGTGGAGCGGGACGAAAGCCGGACAACCAAAGCCGTGGAAAACCTCGGCGAATGGCTCGGTATGGGCAAGATTCGCCGGATTGAAGCGTTCGATAACTCGAACATTCAGGGGACGAATCCGGTCTCCGCAATGGTCGTCTTTGTGGACGGGAAGCCCGACCGCAAAGAGTACCGCAAGTACAAAGTGAAGACCGTCGTTGGCCCGGATGATTACGAAACGATGCGCGAGGTCATTCGCCGCAGGTATGAGCGAGTGCTTAAGGACAATCTGACGATGCCGGATCTTATCGTCGTCGATGGAGGCAAAGGGCAAATTTCCGCCGCGGTCGATGTCTTGGAGAATGAACTAGGGCTGTTCATTCCGATTTGCGGTCTAGTGAAGGATGCGAAGCATAAGACGGCGCAGCTCATGATGGGAGATCCTGCAGAGATCATTCCTTTGCCGCGGGACAGTCAGGAATTTTACCTGCTTCAACGGATTCAAGATGAGGTTCATCGCTTCGCCATCACATTCCATCGGGAAACGAGAGCGAAGTCCATGGTTGCCTCACAGCTCGATGCCATCCCTGGTATCGGGGAGAAGCGCAGGAAGGCTCTCTTGAAGCATTTCGGTTCTGTGCGCAAAATAAAAGAGGCCGAAGTACAAGACTTCAAGCCTCTGGGTATAGGTGAGAAATTAGCAGGCGAGATTCTTAAAGCGCTCCAAGGTGAGGCGGCGGTTCCCCAGGAATAAGGGGACCCCGCCTTTTTCCATGCAGCCACGTAAGGAAGTATCCGACGATTGCTGGAAGCAGGAGATATAGGATCCCGCAGAGCACATCGTTTACATGTCCTAAGGAGAAGAGCGACATTCCCATCAGGATGCTGTCCATGCAGGCATGGGCGAAGACGGCGGTAATGAAGCCATACTTGAGGAACACATAACCGAGAATAATGCCAATAATGGTTACTTCGATTAGCCGTGTATAGACCGGATAGATCGGATATTGGGTGTGGCTGGCAGCCCAAATCACACTAGGAATGAGAATCGCAATAAAATTATTGCGGAACAATTTTTTGAATAATAGGATGCCGAGCAACCGGTAAGTGGCTTCTTCCGATATCGCCGCAACCCATGCCATCAAAGGAAAGAGGCGGGGCTGCACCATATTGAGGACGGAATCGGTTGGATCATTCACTGCCCAAACATCAAATTTGACATCCCCTGTATAAAAGAGGACCTGCTGAATGCCGAGGATGAAAAGCGCTAGTAAGTAGCCTCGCCCCATGCCATAAAATACATCTGTCCCATAAGTGTGCTCCTTCCAAGTTGGCCACTTGGGCTGCCCAATCGAATTCCATAGGCCGTTGCCGGCTACTAGAGAAAAGTAGAGCGAAATGGCGAGCCCAACCGCCAGCACATTCATGAAAATGATAGTTGCCCACGTGGTAAACTCATCATTCGGGCCTCCTCCGCTAATTAAACGGAAGGCAGGGTACATATTGAAGTTATTGATGATATAAATGGCTAAGAAAATGGCGGTCAGCAGCAGTCCGCTGCGAAATCTCATTTGTTTGCGATAAATGATAACAAGAACGATGGCGGCAATGGTCATAAGGATTGAGAAGCCCATAGAAATCCAGGTCATCACGGAAGCCGAATGATCCTGGGCATCAAGCCAATCCAGATGTGTTGCCGGTAAGCTGAAGAGAACGGTGTAGCCGACCAAGCTCTTCTCATCATATTGGGTGCGAACTTGTAATTTCGATTCTCCCATAGGCTGAGATTGTTGTTCATAGTATAGAACCAAGCCGGAGTCTTGTTGTTCTCCCTCTTCCTTTTTATCAATCGCCTTCATGTCATCCGGATCAATACCGCGGGCTCGCATTTCCTGCTTGGCCATAATGTCAGCCTTTTGCTTGCTGATAAGCGCGCTTTCGCCTTCAGCATGATAGACCTCACGCCAGCCGATCACGGCGCCGTCCGTGTAGTTGATTTCAACTTCAAACTGACGGTTCTTCTTGGAGTCACTTACGTTCACTTGATAATAGTCTAACGGATAGCGTTTGCCGTATGCCGCGTCATAGCTTTCGGATAAATGCTCCTTTTGCAAATAGCCGCTGCGTTCTTTTTTGGACTGGTACGCTACAAAAGTGTTGGCCCCCTTGATCGCATAGCGCTCGTTAATAAAGGTAGAGGCATGTTCTGCGGCCTGCTGTTTGGTGAGGGAAGGGTTCTCGCCCGCTGGCGCTTCTTCCGTTTGTAAGCCATACAAAGCGGTTATGCCCACATAAAGGGCTATGCCTATACAGGCTAAGAGGATGAGAAATCGGTTTAATTTCGGCCTTGGCATCATTAAGTTCCCTTCTGAATTCACGAGTATGAAACCTTAATTCCACGTTACCATGAGTTTTAAAAGAATGCGAATTTTAGGTGGAAATACAAACCAAACAGTTATATAATACGTATATTTGCATGTGAAGCCGAATGACTTTAGTCTAGCTGGGAACGCTACCGTTGGCAGCATTTGGACATATCGTTTCTATTGGTTCTTACGTATCATATACTAGGAGGTCCTATGCGTAAAAAGTTAAGAGTTTGGCAGATGACACCACCACAAATTCTAGTTCTTGGGTTTGCCATTATTATCTTTATCGGAGCAGGGCTCCTCATGCTACCGATTGCATCGGCGACCGGCCAATCTATACCTTTTATTGATGCGCTTTTTACTTCGACTTCTGCGACCTGCGTGACAGGACTAGTTGTGGTCGATACGGGAAGTACGTATACGATGTTCGGTCAGATCGTTATTGTCTCCTTAATTCAGATTGGCGGACTAGGTTTTATGACGATGGCGACACTGCTTGCCCTTGTTTTCCGCAAAAAAATTACGCTCAAGGAACGATTAGTGCTTCAAGAAGCTTTTAATCAAGGGAGCATGGAAGGCATTGTCCGTTTGATCCGTAAAGTGATTATTTATTCCTTGTCCATCGAAGCGATTGCTGCAGTGATTTTCACGATCCGTTGGAGTTTTGACCTCGGTTTCTCTCAAGCGCTGTACTTCGGCATTTGGCATGCGATATCCATGTTCAATAATGCAGGATTTGATTTATTTGGGACTGTCGATGCTCCTTTCGTTTCCTTAACAGGGTATGCGAATGATTTTGTTGTTAACTTTGTTGCAATGGCCCTCATTGTCTTAGGAGGGCTAGGGTTTGTTGTTCTGTCGGAAGCGATGGATTATCGCAAAACTAGGAAGCTTTCCTTGCACTCCAAGGTTGTACTAAGTACGACTGGCATTCTTATTGTTGCAGGAGCTCTTATCATTTTTATATTCGAATATACGAATAACAGAACTTTAGGTTCTCTTGATTTAGGTGGCAAAATACTTGCTTCCTTCTTTCAATCCGTTGCGCCGAGGACTGCAGGGCCCAATACGGTAGATATTGGCGCGCTTCGTCAGGCATCGCAGTTTTTCATGGTTATTCTGATGTTCATTGGGGCTTCTCCAGGTTCCACGGGTGGCGGTATCAAAACAACGACATTTACCATCCTGATCGCTGCCATAATTACGATGATTCGTGGAAAAGAGGACATCGTTATTTTCCGCTATCGCTTGGCCAAGGACCGCATTCTTAAAGCGATTACCTTAACGATGATTGCCTTATTTCTAGTTATTATTGTTACCATGCTGTTATCGACTACGGAAGATTCGCAGCTGCTCAAAATATTGTTTGAAGTCACTTCCGCGTTCGCGACGGTAGGACTAACGATGGGATTAACGCCAGATTTAACGCTCTTCGGTAAAATTCTCATCAGCTTGACGATGTTTGCCGGGCGTCTCGGCCCGATCACGCTCGCTTATGCGCTTCAGCCGAAACAAGAAAAAGAGCTATATAGATACCCAGAGGGTAAAATCACGATTGGATAGGGGAAGCAATACAAATGAAAAAAACACAATATGTGGTTGTCGGGCTTGGGCGATTTGGATCAAGCATTTCCAAAGAACTCGTTAAGCTGGGCAATGAGGTGCTAGGCATTGATAAGGATGAGGAAAAAGTAGACGAGATGAGCCATACGCTTACGCATGCCGTTGTAGCAGATGCCACAGATGAGGATGTGCTGAAGTCTTTGGGGGTGCGTAACTTTGATTGCGCAGTCGTAGCGATTGGGGACGACATTCAGTCCAGTATTTTGACAGCAATTGTACTGAAAGATTTAGGGATCAAGAAGGTTGTAGCCAAAGCACTGTCTGAATTGCATGGGAAAGTTTTGCAAAAGCTAGGGGTTGACCGCGTTATCTATCCCGAGCGTGACATGGGAATTCGCGTAGCCCACCAGCTCAATTCACCGAACTTATTAGATTATATTGAAATTTCTAAAGATTATACGATTGCCGAACTCTCCGTTCCGAAAAGGCTGTGCGGGCGCACGATTAAACAATTAGATCCTCGTGCCAAATACGGCTGCAGTGTTGTAGCGATTAACAAGCAATCTGGCGTTATTATTGCGCCTACGGCTACCGATGTTGTGAATGAAAATGATGTCATGGTAATCATCGGAACGAACGATCAAATTGAAGAATTCGAAAGTGAAGTTATCCGATAAATGGAGAATTCAACTTCCCATCTCATTGAACATGTCATTGTGCTGCTCGTGCTCATTTTCGGATTAGGAATGTTGTTCGGTAAGGCGGCAAACTGGCTTAAACTGCCTGATGTTGCTATGTTTCTTGTGGCAGGGATGATTGCGGGACAAACTTTTCATTGGATTTATGAACCAAGCACGTCTTTTACGAATCAATTCATTCTCGTTATCGGTTCTGCGCTAATTCTCTTTGACGGGGGTCGCAACATTAAGCTTACTGGTTTGCGGCAAGTCTGGCTTACTGTCGGTATGCTGAGCATTCCGGGAGTGATTATTACCTGCGTAGCAGTTGCAGCGGCTTCGCATTTCCTTCTGGATTTGCCATGGCTGTATGCTTTGCTGCTTGGTGCGATTATTGCTTCAACAGATCCAGCAACGCTCATCCCCGTGTTCAAACAAGTCAAAATCCGTACTAAAGTTAGAGAGACTGTGGAAAGTGAATCGGCATTTAATGATGCGACAGCTTCCATTTTGACTTTTTCGCTAATTGCTATCATCTTAGGCACGAAGGAAGTTTCCTTGCTTTCAGGCACGCTCGATTTTGTTAAAACAGCACTTGGAGGCCTGCTGCTTGGAGCAATTATCGGCTATGTGATGACCTTTCTAACAGCCCATTTGAAACTTGGCATGCTGAGGGATTACGCAACTATCGCGATGGTCGTTACATCGTTAGGAGCTTATATGGCAGGAGAAGTCCTCGGCGTTAGCGGTTTTATGGCGACCTTTACAGCGGGGCTGATCTGGGGGAATGCCGGTACCTTCAAACTCGATATGGAAGATAAACGGCATGAAATGGAGCATTTTTCCGAAAATATAACGGTTATCATGCGGATGCTGATCTTCATTCTTCTAGGCAGTCAAGTGAATTTCCCAGTGATTCTCGAGCATTTTTGGACGAGTCTGGGTGTCATCTTCGTATTTGTCTTTATTGCGCGTCCGCTGACGGTACTGATCTGTACGTGGCCAGACCGTAAAGCGAAATGGAAGTGGAATGAAATCATCTTCATGTTCTGGGTTCGTGAAACAGGTGTAATTCCGGCGGCGTTATGCGGGATGGTGGCAGGTATGGGGATTGCACACAGTGACCTTATTGCAAGTGTTACTTTTATGGCTGTGCTAATCACCATCCTTATCCAAGCAAGCACAACGGCTTTTGTGGCGAAAAAGCTGGGACTTGAAGTCAAGTCGGACGGGCCGGAGAGCTCATAGGTCCGTCTTGTAGGTCTCAACGAGAGAATTTCGAGGCGAAGGTGGACTCTGACATGTATAAAGTATTAATAATCGAAGATGATCCTATGATTGGCGATATGATCTCCATGTATTTGGGCGAAGAAGGCTTTGAGGTCATTCGGATGGAGACGGGGCAAAAAGGGATTGAAGCCGTCAAGCAGTTTGCCCCTGACGTTATTTTGCTGGATCTGATGCTGCCAGATATGGACGGACTTGAACTGTGCAGGCAGGTGCGAACTACGTCGCGTGTCCCGATTATGATTGTCTCGATGAGGAATAAAGTGGTTGAGCGGGTGGCTGCTCTGGGGGCTGGAGCGGATGACTACATGTGTAAGCCGTTCAGTATGCATGAAATGAGCGCTAGAGTCCATGCTTTGATCCGCCGCTCCCGTTTTTATCAATATGCTAGTGAAAACGCACGGGTGAACCCACCGGCACGCCAAGATGTAAAATCAGAAACAGATGAGGCGCTGCTGGCGGATAAAAACAAGATTATCCTGGATATCCAAACTCGCTCCATGATTGTTCAGGGGCAGCTTGTCGAGACGACCTATTCGGAGTTTGAAATCATGAAATGTTTCGTCAATCATCCTGGCCGTGTCTATACGCGTGAGGATTTACTGCAAACCGTCCGGGGCTTCGATTCCTATGTCACCGATCGCGCAATTGATGTGCATATTGCCAATCTTCGCAAAAAAATCGAAGATAATCCCAAAGAGCCTAGACGGATCCGAACGGTATGGGGCGTGGGTTATAAGTTTGTTTATTAGTTTGAAAAGAACCTCTAACTATGCTCGAGAACCCGAGTAAATTAGAGGTTTATTTGTGGCCAGCAAAATAGCCGATCGTTTGTTCGATGAATTTAAGGGACTCCGGGTTATCTGTCGCTTGGTCGGAGTAGATCAGCGAGGTAGTTCGTTTCGTTTGCTCCAATTCCACTAGATAGCGCAAAATTAATTCATTATTCTGAATTAAATCTTCTCGCAGATATGACTTAGGAAGCAGCGTCGCTGTTTTGCAGGTAGACACGAGTCGGATGATCGCCTCGAAGGAATCGATTTCCATTTGGACATTAGGAAGAATCGTATACCGATGGAATAGCTCATCCATCAAGATGCGATACCAGGTGCCTTTGGAGAAGAGGATCATCGGCAGATCATTCAAATCACTCATCGTAATCTTGGCCCGATCGATGAATGGGTGCCCCAGCGGAAGAACCAGACAAAGGTGATCATCGAACAACGGCTCGCAGTGCAGGCTCGATGCATTGATTTGGGATGCGACAATACCGATGTCGACCTTATTTTCCTTGACTAAGGTCACAATTTCATGCGTTTTGCCCGTTAGCAGTTTAATCTCCGTGAGTGGGTAAACCTTCAAGTAATGTGTAATCAGATCCGGCAATGTAGCTTGCAAGGTTGTTAAACTGGCCCCAACCGTAATTGAAGAATGGGTGCCTGCAGATTTGTACATTTGAAGGGTTTGCTTAAATTTTCGTTCCAGATGGCGAAGCTCGAGCGCATGGTCGTAGCAGATCTGCCCTGCTTTGGTCAGCTCAAGACGCTTCCCTTTGCGGATGAATAGTTCCACGCCCAGCTCTTCTTCCAGCTTCATCATTTTGCGTGAAAGAGCGGGTTGTGAGATATTAAGCAGCTGAGATGCTTTATTCAGACTCACTTGTTCGACAACAACAGCGAAAACATCCAAGAGTTCCATGTTTTTTTCAACTCCGCATTCATTTGTATATGCAAATTTGTTATAAGTATATATAAAAAAACGGCACTTCCATTATAAGCGTATTAGAGGTACGATGTACATGTCACTTTTTATTCACATTTATTGGACGACAGTGTATATTCGCTCACTAATTAGGCGTAAAATAGGCGTGGATGAATATGGGTTGACGCTCGTTTGCGGCGAGAGTAGAATGGTATGTGGCTTGTTTTGTCAGAACATGTCGGATCGTATTTATGAAATTTTGTTGAGGGGGGAATTGGTTACATTATGAGTAATTCGTATTACTTTCGAAAGATCCACTCTTTGCTTGGTGTAATTCCGGTGGGCTTCTTCCTTATTGAGCATTTGCTCACTAACTATGAAGCAACGAAGGGTCCTCAAGCATTTGTAGATCAAATTAACTGGTTGAACGGTCTGCCGTTGGTCCTGCTGTTAGAAATCGTGGGAATCTGGCTTCCGCTTCTTTATCATGCCGTTTATGGACTTTATGTGGCTTATCAAGCACGTAATAACGTCTCGAACTACAGCTACTTCCGTAACCAAATGTTTATGCTTCAACGGGTAACTGGCGTTATTACATTCCTGTTCATAGCTTGGCATTTGTTCGAGACTCGTCTGCAAGTTGCACTAGGCAATGTTGCACACGAAAATCTCGGTATGACGATGCATGACATTGCGACGAATCCAGTTGTGTTTACGTTATATGTAATTGGTATCGTTTCAGCAACATTCCATTTCTGCAATGGTTTATGGTCATTCCTAGTTAGCTGGGGAATTACAGTTGGACCTCGCGCACAACGTTACTCTTCCATTATTTGGATGGTGTTGTTCGTGGTGATGTCCGTGATGTTTATTATGTCTTTGACTGCATTTACAGATACTCAATTTCAAGTTCCGGTAGAAGCGAGTACGGGGCATTAAGGGAGGGTGAACAGAAGTGGCTAATTCGAAAATCATCGTCGTTGGCGGAGGCCTTGCGGGACTCATGGCGACAATTAAGGCAGCGGAGGCCGGGGTTCACGTGCAATTGTTCTCCTTGGTACCTGTTAAACGTTCCCACTCCGTATGTGCGCAAGGCGGCATTAACGGTGCGGTGAATACAAAAGGTGAAGGGGACTCCACATGGGAGCACTTTGACGATACAGTTTATGGTGGGGATTTCCTAGCGAATCAACCGCCTGTTAAAGCATTATGTGATGCAGCACCAGGCATCATTCACTTGATGGACCGTATGGGTGTTATGTTCAACCGTACACCAGAAGGTCTTCTTGATTTCCGCCGTTTCGGCGGAACGAAATATCACCGTACGGCATTTGCGGGTGCAACGACAGGGCAACAGCTTCTGTATGCACTTGATGAGCAAGTACGCCGCTGGGAAACAGCAGGTCTCGTAACGAAGTTTGAGCACTGGGAATTCCTCGGTTCCGTTCTGGATGAAGAGAATGTCTGCCGTGGTATTGCGGCTCAAGATCTGCGCAGCATGGAAATTCAAACATTCCCGGCTGACGCTGTTATTCTGGCAACAGGCGGCCCTGGTATTATCTTTGGTAAAACGACGAACTCCGTCATTAACACAGGTACGGCAGCAAGTGCTGTTTACCAACAAGGCGTTAAATATGCGAATGGTGAAATGATTCAAATTCACCCGACGGCGATTCCGGGCGATGACAAGCTTCGCTTGATGTCAGAGTCCGCACGTGGTGAAGGCGGTCGTATTTGGACTTACAAAGACGGGAAGCCTTGGTACTTCCTTGAAGAGAAATATCCGGCGTACGGAAACTTGGTGCCTCGTGATATCGCAACGCGCGAAATTTTCTCCGTATGTATCGATCAGAAGCTTGGTATTAACGGTGAAAACATGGTTTACCTTGACCTTTCTCATAAAGATCCAAAAGAGCTTGATATCAAGCTTGGCGGTATCATGGAGATCTACGAGAAGTTCATGGGTGATGATCCACGTAAAATCCCAATGAAAATTTTCCCAGCGGTTCACTATTCGATGGGCGGTATGTGGGTTGACTACAACATGATGACGAACATCCCAGGCTTGTTCGCTGCGGGTGAGTGCGAGTATCAGCATCACGGTGCAAACCGTTTGGGCGCGAACTCCCTTGTTTCGGCCATCTATGACGGTATGGTTTCCGGTCCTAAAGCGGTTGAGTATATTCGCGGCCTAGAGAAGCATGCGGATGATACCTCTTCCATCGTGTTCGATCGTGAGAAGAAACGTCACCAAGATCGCTACGAGAACTTGCTCAAAATGAACAACGGGACAGAAAATGCTTATGTTCTGCACAAAGAACTAGGCGACATGATGAATGCGAATATGACGGTTGTTCGTTACAATGATCGTCTTGAAGATACAATCAGCAAAATCAAGGATATGAAAGAAAGATACAACAACATCAATATCACAGATACAGCTCGTTGGAACAACCAAGGGGTTGCGTTCACACGCCAACTCTGGAACATGTTTGAACTTGCTGAAGCAATGACGGTTGGTGCATTAATGCGTAACGAAAGCCGTGGCGCGCACTACAAACCTGATTTCCCTGAACGTGATGATGATAACTTCATGAAAACAACGATTGCCGATTGGACGCCAGAAGGTCCGAAAATCAGCTATGAAGAAATTGATGTATCTTTGATTGCACCGCGGAAACGTGATTACTCCACGGAGAAGAAAAAGGGAGGACATTAATCATGGCTGAGACACTAAGCGCACAGAAAACCGTGAAGTTTATCGTGACTCGTCAAGAGAGTCCGGATTCTAAGCCTTATACAGAGGAATTCGAAGTTCCTTATCGTCCCAATATGAACGTCATCAGCGGTTTGATGGAAGTGCAACGTAATCCTAAGAACGCACGTGGTGATAAAACAACGCCAGTATGTTGGGAATCCAACTGTCTGGAGGAAGTTTGTGGAGCTTGCTCCATGGTTATTAACGGCAAGCCGCGTCAAGCTTGTTCGGCTCTGATCGACAAGCTGGAGCAGCCAGTACGCGTAGCTCCGATGAGCACGTTCCCTGTTATGCGTGACCTTGTCATCGACCGTGGACGCATGTTCAACGCTTTGAAGAAGGTCAAAGCATGGGTTCCGATTGACGGAACGTATGATCTTGGACCAGGACCGCGTATGGCGGAGTCGAAGCGTCAATGGGCATACGAGCTGTCCAAATGTATGACATGTGGTGTATGTCTAGAAGCTTGTCCGAACGTGAACGACAAGAACTCTTTCATCGGGCCATCTGCGCTTTCCCAAGTTCGTTTGTTCAATGCTCATCCAACAGGTGAAATGAACAAAGACGAGCGTTTGGATACGCTGATGACAGATGGCGGTATCGAAGGCTGCGGTAACTCGCAGAACTGCGTACGCTCTTGTCCGAAAGGCATTCCGCTGACGACTTCCATCGCAGCATTGAATGCAGACACAACGAAACATTTGTTCAAGAAATGGTTAGGCGTGTAAGAGTAAGAATAAAGCCCGATACCCTGAGCGACAGGGTGTCGGGCTTTTGTGCATACAGGGGTTAGTTTGCTGGGGGAAGCGCGTTCGTCTCCGCCCAATCAGCGTTATCTATAGGGGAAGTCTGGAGAGGATGGTGGGTTGCCGGCTGTTCCTGGCTTGATACCGGAGAAGGAACTGTTCCTGTTTTTGACGGAGCAGCCATGCTAATATCTAACATACTCAAGTGGAAATGAATCGAATACATCGTCTGCACCTCCATAACAGTTGTTATTATGTAATATATTATTACACAATTGAGTGAATTGACAACAAAATAATTATTTGTGTTATGTATATTGACATAAGTCTAGGATGTAAGTATGATAAAGACAAATGTAAGAGTTGGTTACAACCTCATAGCAAACTTGTTTTCTAGGGTTCCGCGGCAGATGAAGGCTGTCGGTCTGGTCCAAGAGAAGACACACGGTGAAGTTCATCGTGCACACGGAGGGATAAAAGCCCGGGAGGATATCAGAATATGATATCGTTCCGGGTTTTTCTTTTTACCAGTTTAAATGGAGAGGGAGAATCAGAATGAGAAAAAAAATGGTATTTCTGATGATGGCGTTGTTACTCGCTTTTACGGTAGTGAGCGGATGCACGAGCAAGGAGGCAGCAAGCACGGCAGCAGGTGGCAGTGATCAGCCCATTAAATTGGCGCTCAGTCCATGGCCGGGTTGGTTTGTTTGGTATTTGGTGAAGGAAAAGGGGTTCTTTGAGAAAAATGGCGTGAAGGTTGATCTTGTTTGGTTCCCTGTCTACAGCGACTCCTTATCCGCCCTTGCGTCAGGTAAAGTCGATGCGAATAGTCAAACCTTAAGTGATACGCTTGCTCCTGCAAGTAAAGGGATTCCACTCAAGGCGGTGCTTGTGAATGATAACTCCAATGGTGGAGATGGCGTCGTAGTAAAGCCTAACATCAATTCCTTACAGGAGTTAAAAGGGAAGAAAGTGGCAACGGAGCTAGGGACGGTTGATCATCTACTCATGCTAACCGCGCTGGAGAAGGCGGGCCTCGCTGAGAAAGACGTCTCTTACACCAACATGACGGTTAACGATGCAGGACCTGCTTTCATCTCAGGCAATCTGGACGGTGCCGTGCTGTGGGAGCCATTCCTGAGCAAAGCGATTCAAGAGGGCAAAGGCAAGCTGTTATTTTCCTCCAAGGATACACCGGGACTCATTCCTGATCTGCTCGTATTTAAGGAAGAAATCACCAAAAATCGTCCGGAAGACGTAAAGAAAATTCTTAATGCCTGGTTCGATGCGCTGGACTACTGGAAAGCTAATCCGGAAGAGTCTCTACAAATTATGGCGAAGGCGGCAGAAACGCCAGTTGATGAATATAAAGCTGGAGTCGACAGCGTGAAAATATTTCAGCTGGAAGATAATGTGAAAGCTTTCCAAAAAGGTGACTCCTATAGCTCCCTGCATTATACATCCCAGAAAACAGCCGAGTTCTTGAAAGGCTTGGAGATGCTGACAACCATACCGAAGGCTGAAAGCTTCTTGGACGGACATTTTGTCGAAGAAGTGATGAAGGAACGCAAGAAATAACAGGTGAGTGAGAGGTGCTCTATGGAAACGGCTATGAAAAAAAGACGCAAATCCACGTTGTTTGCCATACGAGGCGACATCAATCGTAAAACGTATGTTTCAGGCATTGTTCTCATCATATGTTTGGTAATAGCTTTTTGGAGTGTGCTTAGCTATGGCAATATGGTTAATCGAACATTTTTGCCTACACCGGATCAAGTGCTTCGCCAATTTGCCATTCAGCTGCAGAGCTCCGTATTCTGGCATCATGTCGGTATGAGTATTTTCCGTGTTGGGGCGGGTTTCTTGCTTGCTTGTTTGCTGGGTATACCGCTTGGTATTCTGGCGGGTACCTTTCGCTTTGCGGAAGCGCTGCTCGTTCCTCCGACCGAATTTATTCGCTATATGCCGGCAACGGCGTTCATTCCTTTAATTATGGTTTGGGCCGGAATTGGGGAATGGGCGAAGGTCATCGTCATCTTCATCGGCTGCTTCTTCCAGCTCATGCTGATGGTGGCAGACAATACGCGATCGGTTTCTAACGATTTGCTGCAAACCTCCTACACCCTTGGCGCGAATCGCTGGCAAGTCATTGAGAAGGTGCTCATCCCGGCATTGCTGCCTGATTTGATGAACACCTTACGTCTGATCATTGGCTGGGCGTGGACGTATCTCGTCGTGGCAGAGCTGGTTGCGGCGAGCAGCGGGCTTGGGTTCTCCATCATGAAGGCGCAACGGTTTCTGAATACGGATCAAATCTTCGTGGGCATTATCGCGATCGGCTTGCTCGGATTGATGACGGACCGCACGTTTGCTTACTGTCACCGCCGATTTTTCCCATGGCTGGAAGGAGGACGTTAACTAATGCGAGTACAACAACAAGCCCTACATATCGAACCTTCGCATGAAAAAGAAATGAAAATGAGCAAGATTATGGCTTCCGATGTTACGAAAGTGTACAGTTCGAAGAAGTCGCAGTTCGTTGCGCTGGATCGAGTTTCCTTCCATGTTGATGCCCATGAGTTTGTGAGTTTTGTTGGTCCATCGGGCTGCGGGAAGTCTTCTCTCTTGCGAATCCTCGCAGGTTTAGAGACGATGACAACGGGATCTCTGAGCATTTCGGGGCATGAGATTGATGGTCCTGGCGCTGATCGCGGAATGGTGTTCCAGTCCTACACGCTTTTCCCTTGGCTTTCTGTGCGGGAAAACATCGAGTTCGGACTGACGCTGAAGGGTGTTCCTATTTTCGAAAAAAGAGCCATATCCGATCACTTCATGGAGCTTGTCGGCTTGCATAAGTTCGCCAGAGCGCTGCCGAAGGAGCTCTCCGGCGGGATGAAGCAGCGGGTGGCGATTGCAAGAGCACTCGCCAACAATCCGGAAGTACTGCTGATGGATGAGCCCTTTGGGGCGCTCGATCCGCAGACCAAAAATGCCATGCAGGAGCTGCTGCTGCGCATCTGGGAGAAAGAAAAGACAACCGTCGTCTTCATTACGCACGATATCGAGGAGGCGATCTTCCTTTCCCAACGTGTATATGTGATGCAGGCGCATCCGGGCACAATTCGCAAGGAAATCGTAATTCCACCCGGTTTACGGGACGTGGAAGATGTGAAGGATTCCGAGTCTTTCCTAAAGTTGAAAAAGCAGATTATTTCCCTGATTGGACATCATGAGGAATGAATAGAAACTTGGCCGTTATAGCGGTCAAGTTTTTTTGTTGGACGGATAGCTGGACATTCTCTGGAGAATTTACTTTTACTGTTCTAATTGACGAGAGATTGGCTTATCGATAGAATAAATGAAAGTGATTCATAAATGAGGGAAATTATGTGAACAGAAGTAAGCAGCCCACAATTGTCGATGTAGCCTCGGAAGCCGGCGTTTCCATTGCTACCGTATCGAATGTTATTAATCGCAGAAAGGTGCCAATGGCGCCCGAAACGATTCGCAAAGTGGAAGAGGCCGTTGTTCGGCTAGGCTACCGCCGGAATGTGATGGCGACGAATTTAAGCCGTCGCAGGTCGTACGAGCTTGGGCTAATCATTCCGCATTTTGGCGGCTATTATGGCCGTTTTGCGGAGAAGCTGGAGCAGAAAGTGCATCATTTTGGCTACCATTTATCCATCTTTTCGGCGGCTGGCATGGATCCGGAGATTGAGCAGCGCCATCTGGAGCATTTGTTGCAGCGCAGAGTAGACGGCTTGGTGAGCCATGGATTGGCGATGAGCATGCATTCTACGCAGCAGTTGGTCGGAGAGGGCACCCCCCTTGTCATCTTCAATGGGTGGGGATGGCCGAGTGAAATTGTCAAATTGGCGGTTAATTTGGATTTTGCAAAAGCGTCTTCTGAAGCCGTACAGCATTTTCTTAAGAATGGCTGCCGTTCTGTGATTTATGCAGGCAGAAGCAAGGGAATGGGAGCTAACGAACAGCGTATCGAGGGATTTATGGCAGGGTTAAGCGATCGTGGAGAATCCACTGTGCATGCGCTTTTGGATGCTGGCGAGCTTGGAATAGCCGGTACGCTTGATGAGGCGCTGCGCTTAAGCGGTGATTTAAGGCCAATCGGAATCTATACGTTTAATGATGCGTTAGCGCTTGAATTGTTGGCTGTGTGCCATGAACGAGGGATCTCTGTACCTGAAGAAATACAGCTCATCGGGATGGATAATGAGTTTTATTCGAGGTCAAGCTTCCCGTCCATTACCAGCTTTGAGATGCCGGTTGATTTGCAAACCAGCCTGGTGGCCGCTTTCCTCATGCGACAAATCGGGGAAGATTTGGACGAGGAGAACACGCAGCTGCTTGAGGAATATTTGCCTCGTGTGACGGGGCATGAGCTGTTTATTGATCTAGAGATGATCGAACGGAAATCTTCAGGAAAATAAGAAAGACCATTGATCACTTGGTGTGAGGGATCGATGGTCTTTGTTTTTTGTTTTATGGATTAGAGGAGTGGCAAGGAGCTGGAAGATGAGTTAATGCGGTTCTGATGCATCAAGAACGCTTTGCCATACTCCCCATGCGGATTTATTTCGGCATGCTCAATTTGAATAGTGGCATGCTCGATGCCGTATTTACTTTTGAGCGTTTCATTGATGGCCAGAATCACGCAGAACGGTTGAATGTTGGGACTGATGAACACATGGGCTGTTAAAGAGTAATGGTCTGTCGAAACGGCCCAAAGATGCATTTCATGCACATCCTCGACGCCTTCCACAGAGGCAATCTGCTTGCGAATTTCGTCCAGGTTATAACGCTCCGGCACGGATTCCATTAGAATCAGATAGGATTCACGAATGATTTTGCTGCCACCGATGAAAATAATGCCGCCAATCACCATGGAGATGAGAGGGTCAAATATGAGCAATCCAGAATAGTAAATAATAATGGAAGATACAATGACGCCAACCGAGCTGAGCAGATCGCCAAAAAAGTGCCAAAGGGCGCTTTTGACATTCAGATTATCCTCTTCCTTCACGCTGTTATGGAGCACCAAAGTGAGCACCAGATTAACGATGAAACCGATCGAAGCAATCCCTAACATGAGGCCAAGCTGGATCGGCTGGGGATGAATCATGCGCTGAATGCCTTCAAAGAAGATTCCTAAGGCGATTACGCAGAGGGCGAGGCCGTTAAGGAAAGAAGCGATAATCTCAAACCGAAGGAACCCAAACGTGAATCGTGCATTCGGCTGCCTGGTTGCAAGGTGCAGGGCAATCATACTTAAACCTAGAGCGATGACGTCCGAGATCATATGGGCGGAATCCGAAAGCAGCGCGAGTGAATTCGAGAGCACCCCGCCGACAATTTCTACAATGGTGAAAAAGGCAGTCAACAGGAGGGTAATCCACAATGTTTTTCTAGATTTTGTCTGTACTTTTACGTGATCAAGATGGTGGTAGTCGTATTCCGTATTCATACGATCCCTCCTTATTTATAATAATTCTAATTTAATTATTATTATATGCTAGGGAGAGGGAAGGTGCAACACTTTTAGGTTTATTTACACATTAAACACAATTTCTGTGGAGAGTATAGAATATATAAAGCGTTTTCTATTTTGTAACATAAATGAAATATTCCTGTTATGGTTTCATAATGTTTGGCGGGTATTATAATAAGCAAGACCCCCTTTTTAATATAAACTTTTTGAACCCGGCCCCGTTGGCTGGGTTCCTTTTTTTTTGTTTGGGCATGAATCTAACCACCCCAAAAATTACAAGAAAAAGCTAATGTGGCCAACCCAGCTAAATTTAGTTTTGAAGTATCATTGACAATCCCGTCATTCCGAACTATATTGTTAAATACAGGTAATGATTCCAAAGAACTATATCTCAAGTTACTTTAATAACTAAGTGATACTTTTGGACTATATGTGCAAAAAGTAGTTTGGGTTATTAACACATCTCTTTTTTTATTTATTTTGTAATATTTATATTACATTTTTAACAGATGAAACTCAGGAGGAAACAAATCAACATGAAAAAGATTCTACCAACAATCGTAACAGGCGCACTTTTACTATCTATGGCAGTACCAGCAATGGCGGCAGAAACAGCTAATAATCCATTCTCAGACATTAGCGGCTCGTTCGCTAAGGACGCAATCATTCAACTTCAAAAAGAAGGCATCTTAACGGGTATGGACACTGAGCACTTCGATCCTAAAGGCTCACTAACTCGTGCCCAATTCATCGTAATTATGGTTAAATCCTTAAAACTTCCAATTGATAATAACGCCGTATCAAGCTTCACGGACGTCGAAGGATGGGCAGTTCCGTACATTGAAGCAGCTAAAAAATACGGTATCATTGATGGTATGAGTGATACAACGTTTGCACCAAACGCTACACTAACACGCGAACAATCAGCAGTAATTATGGTTAAGGCATTGCAAAAACAAGGTAAAATCGAAGATTCCGCAGAGCTTACAATCCCTGATGCAGATAGCGTTTCGGATTGGGCTAGGAAATACGTAGCTCTAGCATTCAAATACAAATTGGTTACAGGTAATGAAGACGGTTCTTTCAATCCGCAGGGTACAGCGACGCGTGAACAAGCTGCACAAATGGGGTCAAACTTCATTCAGAGTGCTGAGCAAGTTAAAAAGGATAATCCTGAAACAAAACCAGAGCCTACGCCAACAGTAACACCTGCACCAACAACAACTCCTGCTCCTGTAGTGTCTGGTGGTGGAGGCGGCGGTGGAGGTAATTCAACAACAGCTTCTAGTATTGCAATTTCGGCTGCCGATATCTCTAACGCTGTGGCAGGAACAAAATTTGATCTCAATGTGAAAGCTAAGGGTACAGTAGGTACGGATCATTCTGCTGATAAAGTAAGATATTATGTTAGCATTGCTGGTTTGACTTCGCATGACATTACAGTTAGTGGCGTATCAACTGTAGTTATTCAAGAAGGCACAGAAACGCTTCCTTTAATTCTTGGTGTAGGTGAATCCGCAGGTTTTACATTGGGAAGTTTGACTAGCCAGTACGCTGCAGGTATTACAACGGCATACCCTTTAACAATTAACAAAGTAGGCAGCTATACGTTTAATTATAGTTTGAAAACAGTAGAAACTAACTCCGTTACAATTTCGACTGGTGCAAGTACGATTGCGGTTGCTGCTGCAGAAACAAATGATACCCTTATTTCTGTAGTTACTTCTGGTGTAAGCATTACAAACCTTTCACAAAGTGAAACGTTAGTGTATGGTGATAGCTTTATTGGTGGAATTAAAACTACTGTCACCAATCTCGATCTGCCTGACTCCGTTAAAGATTTCAAATATTTTGCTGTTCGTGGTTCTAGTAATAAAAGAGAGAATCTTAGAGTGGAAGATGTACGATTGAGCGAGAATGAATCTACTGTTGAACATGGCGAAGGCGTATCGTCTTCTGTTTGGATGATCTCAGTTCACAGCTATGATCAAGCCTGGAGACAAGTTATTTTTTACGATGAAGACAAAAATCCAATTGGTTACTATCAAGAAAGTCCAGAATTCAACTTTAATCCAGCAAAACTTTATGATATTAAACTATTAGAAGGAAGAACTATTGTTGATGAAGATTTCATTAAAGATGTTAACGCAGCTCGTACATTATACGATAGTCTTAGCCCTGAACAACAAATGCTTGTAACAAACTACGAAGCACTAACAGCAGCAGAAGCTTTGATTAATGCACCTGCCGTTGATCCAACGGTTGCAAATGTAACAACACCAGATGAGCTAACGGCTGCATTAGCAGATACAACTATTAAAACAATCAATGTCACTGGTACACTAGGATCAGTTGACGCTTATGGTATCTACAATGTTGACAGACCTGTAGTAATTAACGGTGTGAATACTGGCTCTGCAAAAGCAACTATTTACGGATCAATCTTGATTTCGGTTGATGGCGCTACGGTAAATAATCTTTCAATTAATAACAAAGGATTACGTCACCCCGACAAGAATGCGATTAACGTACTTGGTAAACAAGTAACCATCACAAACAATGATATTACGATTGGTAACGGATCAGCAGAAGGTGGCGTTGCTAATGGCGTAGTAGTTTGGGCGCATGGTGACAATGCTGTCAACTTGAATATCTCAGGAAATACATTTACTGGATACGCTCTGTCAGTGCCAGATTGGTCATCGAGTGCATTATTAATTGTTGAGGATATTGCAGCAGCCCCGTTTGCAGGGACACCAATGGCAACACCTATTGATATTCCAAATGAAGAATCGTTGATTGCAGGCAATATTTATGTTGGTAATACTTATGATTACTCACACCAAAATTGGACAAATAACGAAAGTTTTATTAAATTGAGCAAGGTTACTGGATTGGCAAACTTAAACAATGCATTAGAGAGTGCCTCTAACGGCTCAACAGTGTTGGTGAGTGAAGATATTACATTAGGCTCTGACGATATGGTTACAGTAGGTTCAGGAGTTACTTTGAAACTGTTGAATGATGCAACGATAACAAACGGAGGAACGATTCAAAATAACGGTACAATTATTGGTAACGTTGAAGGCTCTGCACCAATAGTAGGCGGCGGTACAGGAACACCAACTCCACCTATTCCAACAAGTCTTACTATTACTGCGCCAGATACAAATGCAATTGCAAATCAAAATTTTACTTTCCCTGTAACGATGAAGGGCATCATTGGTAATGATTTTGCTGCCATTGCAAATGTAAGACTTTACGCAACAATTGATGGACTAACAAGTAGCGATATAGATGTTAAAGAACTTGCAGGATTAGGCAAGCCAGAAGTTGTTAGCCTTGGAACTGAGCCGCTAAAATTTGCATGGGGTCCCACAGCAGGTTTCCCACTGAGCATGAACAAAGCAGATTATGAATCTGCAAATGGTGCGTTGACTCCATTTCCTGTAGTAATCAGCAAAGTAGGTAACTATCATGTGCATATCACACTAGTTACTATTGATGGTGTTGAAATCACTCATAGCGATGCAAATATCAGTATTGCATCAGAAGTTGTTGCAACAAATCTTCATATCACTGCTAATCACGTTGATGCAATAACAAACACACAATTTACTCTGCCTGTAACTACGCAAGGTGTAGTTGGCAACGATTATGTTGACAGCAAATTCAGATTCATTGCTAGTATTAAAGGTTTATCTGCAGCAGATGTTGATTTCCAGGTCATTCCAAACGCAGGATCACCAGCGGTTGTAAGTAACGGCGACGGCGCGAATGATCCATTAATTCTGGCATGGGGTTCTGACGCTGGATTTAGCTTAGAGGATCACAAGGCTATGTATGGAGAAACCAATGGTTTGACAACGTACTTTCCTGTAACAATTAAAAAAGCAGGTAATTACACAGTTAACTACAGTTTGAATAAAGTAAGTGCAACTGATATTGTAGCTAACGGTCAAAGTACAATTACTGTTTCTGATCAGTATTAACACCACCTTTTAGAACCATAGCTGCGAAGCTAAATAACAAGCTCAACAAAAAAGCCCATGAATGGGCTTTTTTCGTTATCCAAACCATATATCTAATACTGTTCCTAGTTGGCCGCGCGACTTACGCTTGAGAAATTGCACTCAGCATACGGGAGGAGCAATCCATGATATGTTAAATTCTTTCTTCACAAAGATCTATATGGCGATGACCGGTTTCAAAAATAACGTACTGCAATTATCTGGAAATCCTGATATTCTAGAGGATGAAGCCGTGGCTGGGACGAGGATCGAAATGGATGAGTTCCCAGATTTACTGCACGATATTTCGTCCATTTTCGAAAAAGGGTTAAGTGAGCAGGAGATTACGATTGCTCAACATACAATTGAAGGCTTAA
Organism: Paenibacillus sp. J22R67; assembly: GCF_059692175.1. Lineage (NCBI taxonomy): Bacteria > Bacillati > Bacillota > Bacilli > Caryophanales > Paenibacillaceae > Paenibacillus > Paenibacillus sp. J22R67. Next base: position 184,365 of record NZ_JCAUAX010000011.1, read on the forward strand.
GTATCAATGGAACAACGAAGTTTCACTATATTGTGCGTATGAATGCCGAAGTCTTGGGTATGACCATTATTGCGGTGCGGGATCAGCCGACGAGTGCTGTCGTGTGTTTTGTTACAGAGGAGAAGGTTGCTTATCACATTCAAGGGGTTATTTCCGTCTTCCATTTGCCAGAAAATCAAGTTCTGCAGTAGTTGGTACGATACCTATCGAGAGGCGATGATCAGATTGACTTATCCTATCCGGGTAAGAGCGTGTGCGCTTATTATCGAAAATGAGGCTGTTTTACTTATTGAGTTTGAAGAAAATAACGGTATTCATTACAATCTTCCGGCAGGTGGCGTTGAGTCTGGGGAGTCAGTCATGGAGGCAGTGAAGCGGGAGGCCTGGGAAGAAGCGTCTGTGGATGTGGAAGTGGGTCCGCTCGCTTTTGTTTCCGAGCATGTCCCGCATTTGATTACAACTTACGAAAGTCATTCACCGCACGGTTTAAGTTTGATGTTCGATTGCAAGATAAAAGAAGGTTCCAAGCCGTCCCTCCCAGCGAATCCCGATGTGAATCAAGTAGGTGTCAGATGGGTTGCATTGTCTGAGCTGGACAGCATTGTACTTTATCCGAATATCAAGCAGCTTATTAAGGATTACGCGAGGGATCGGAAGAGAAATATTGAACTGATTGAGGAGTACAAGCTTGCGTTAAATTGATGAAGCAAGCGGGTATATTGTACAAGTCAGAGATAAGAATACGTTTGCTCCGCAAGCTAACGCAGGCGTTGTTTATTAGTAATCCATCCACTCAGCCTCCACGTTCCAAGGGGGACGATGCATGTAGCATCCACAGCTGATATAGATGGAAAAACTACCGTTATTCTACGCTGTTTTGTGCCAGGGAATGAAATAGCGGTAGAAACTCCAGCTAAAACATCGGTAGCTGCACGGAATCTGCTAAATCTAGTGAAATTAACATTAGAAATTCCAGTTATTTGGAAAAATGGATGATTTGCTAAAATAGAGGAAAAAAGTATTTCCCGTTAATCTGAAGAGACTCCCGGTAAGTTCAACAAAGAGGCTCTCCCTCCGTCACTGGATGACATTGGGAGAGCCTCTTTGTCTCGCCCGTAGAAATACACGAACTGGCATTCCTATCTATTAGATCCCAAATTCTCAGCCGTCGTCCCTCCAATCCACAGCTCCCCCTGGATGCGAATATGCTCACACGGCAGCGTGGGATTCGCGATACGCCAGAGCATGCGATCAGCTGCCCGGTAGCCGGTTTCGCGAACGGACAGCAGCGGCCGGGTGAACTCCGGCAGGGAAGGTGGCTGCTCATTGAGCATGCCGATGAGAGAGATGTCCTCCGGAATGCGGAGCCCGAGCTCCGTGCAGAGCTGATAGACAGCCGGGACCTCGCCATCGACGCCGCAAATCAAGGCGGTGGGCGCATGGCGAAGCAGCTTGGCGCGCAGGTCCTCCAGCCAATGCGGATTCGTATTCCGCGCATCAATGGAATGCAGCCGGGGATCGATAGCCGCCTCAAATTCATTCATGGCATGCTGGAATGCCTGCCAGCGCAATATAAATCCTCGTTGTTGATGCGTATCGCCAACATACATGATATTGACATGCCCGATGGACCGCAGGTAGGCAACGGCTTGGAAAGTCGCTTCATAGATATCCCAGATGACGCTGTCTACTTTGGTGCCGAGCGGTGGATAGCTCAGCAGAATCTTGGGGATCGGCAGCTTCAGGAGCTCATCCTCCCAAGACTTGGGCGTCAGGCTGGGCGCGATGAAGATGCCGTCGGTGTAGGCGATTCCACGCTCTTCCAACCAGCCAGACATTTCGCTGCTCCGGATGGAAGTCGGCAGCATACAGACTTCGATGTGGTGGCCAAAGGAGGCGAAGCGATCCTGCAAGCCGCCAATTAAACGCGCATGATAGTTCAGGGATGCTTCTGTTTGAGCAAGCAGGAATCTCATTTTCTCCACAGGGTAAGGAGAGATATGCTCAGCGCGCAAGCTGCGAATTTGATCCTTGGTAAAATAACCTCGCTGCTCCATCGTTTCGAGGATGAGCTGGCGGGTCGTCTCGGACATGCCGGGCTTGCCTTTCAAAGCTTTGGAGACGGTTTGTACGGTTAGTCCAAGCTCTTTGGCTATTGTTTTTTGTGTTACGTCTTTTCGTATAGGCACGTGATTCCACCTCGTAGTTGGCATGTTGCATCTTGGTTTCTATCGTACCATGATCGCTTTTTTGATTAAACTAAAATTAAACTAGTTTCACTTTCAGGCCAGACTATAATGAAGGTATTAGATCATATGGAGGTAGAGCAAATGGCTAAACATACGACACAAACCATTACAATTTCATCTGAACTTCCGATTTCCTATACACCGGACGTCGTCGTTGTCGGAGGTGGGGCAACGGGTGTTGCCGCTGCCATGGCAGCAGCACGCAATGGCGCAGACACACTGCTGATCGAGCAGCGGGGCTATCTGGGCGGCATGGGGACTGCTGCATTGGTGCCTGCATTTTGCCCATACTCGGATGGCGAGAAGCCAATCATTCGAGGGATTGGATTGGATCTTTTGAACGAGATGAAACGGGCAGCAGGAGACGCGTTCCATGAGCGTTTTAGGGAACAATTGGACTGGGTGCCTATCGATGTTGAAACGCTGAAGCGTGTGTATGATCAGCAAGTTTTGGAAAGCGGTGCCAAAATCTTGTTCCACACCGTTGCGGATCAAGTGCTGCTCGAAGGCGACCGCATTAGTGGACTAGTGATCAGCAACAAATCCGGACGCTCTGTCGTTCAAGCTAAGCTATACATTGATGCGAGCGGGGACGCGGATTTGGCGGCGTTAGCCGGAGTACCGTTCCAGTCGGGCGGTGAAAATGGCGAGCTTCAGCCGGGAACGATGTGCTATCTCGTGTCGGGAGCAGATAAAGCACGTTTCGATCAGTTCTGCCAAGACTCGGGGCAATCCAAGCAGCTAGACAAAACGATTGTAGAAGCGCAGCAAAACGGAGATCTGCCAGAAGGCCGCAAACGTGTATCCGGTATCGCATGGATTACAGATTCTATTGCCGGATTTAATTTTGGACATATTTTTGGCATAGATGGTACGAGTGCAGAAGATTTGACATATGCAGCTATCGAAGGGCGTAAGCTGATCGATGTACAAATTAAATTCCTGTGCAAATATGTGCCAGGGTTCGAAAATATCCATCTGGTACACTCCGGTGATCAAATAGGGATTAGAGAAACGCGCCGCATAGCGGGGGATTACACACTTGTTGTGGATGATTTCATCTCCATGCGAACGTTTGAAGATGATATTGCGCGTAATGCCTACTTTATCGATATTCATCTTGCCAATGCCAGCAGTACCATGGTTATTAAACATTTGCCTAAAGGGAAATCGCATGGTGTTCCGTACCGCTGTATGCTGCCACAGGGCAAATCCAACCTTATCGTTGCTGGTCGTTCTGTTTCGTCGGACCGCCCTGTTCAAGGTTCGCTGCGCGTAATGCCGAACTGCTTTGCCATGGGGCAAGCGGCTGGTACAGCTGCGGCAATGGCGAGTGTGACAGGCGCCGGTTTCCGTGAGGTGAACATTCCAGAGCTTCAGCGCAAGCTGGTAGAGCAGGGGGCATGGCTTGGCGAAAACCCTGGAAAAGTAGAAGCTGTTACAGTGGCCTCCGGTCACATTGATTACGATGAGGAAAGCAATTAAATCGAGGAGAACATCATCTAGAAGATCGTCCCAGACCTGCCTTTGGCAGTGGGGGCGATTTTTTTTGATCACGGTCTATTTCGAACAAGCAGACTAGCAAGTATACTAGAATAATAGGATAAGGGAGGCGCATACAACATGTTTCGACTCGTAATCGTAGATGATGAACCTACTGTGAGGCATGGATTAATGTCATATTTTGAATGGGATAAATATGGCATTGAGGTTGTTGGTGAAGCTGATGATGGGGACGTAGGTCTGGAAGTGATTGAGAGCCTCAAGCCGGACATTGTTTTGACGGATGTTCGTATGCCGCAGATGGATGGGATTCGTCTCTCGCACGCCATTAAAGCGCGTTTTCCGACGATGAAAATTGTGTTTGTGAGCGGGCATGACGATGCGGATTATTTAAAATCAGCACTCAAGGTTAATGCGGTGGATTATATATTTAAACCTGTCGATAGGTTGGAACTGGCTGCTGTTGTCGAACGGGTCGTCAATGAACTTAAGGAAGCGGAGCAAGAACGGACCTATATCGTTGATATGCAGGTAAAACTAACCCAAAGCATGCCTTTGCTGCGTGAAAAGTTTCTGATGTCATTAATTCGGGACGGAATTCCGCACCCAGGCAGAATCAAGGATCGGCTTGATTTTCTAGGGCTTGTGCTGCCTAGCGAAGCGGCTTATTGGACAATTGTTGTGAAAATTGATGATAGCGATCAAGTTGTCGCGACACGCTCCGAGAGGGATCAGCAGCTGCTATCTTACTCGATTTTGAATATTATCCAGGAAATTATCGGGAAATATATGCAAGGTTATGCTTTTGAGAATCGCAATGGCGAGTATGTTGGTATTCTGAGAATGGGCGAAGAGGATACCCAGGAGGAGATGCTGCTTGGTGTTGCAGAAGACATTAGGGATAGCTTGCTCAAATGGTTGAAAATAAGTGTTACGATTGGCGTAGGCGAGCGAATCTCAGAATTGGCTGCTTTACCGCAATCGTATAATCAGGCACAAGAGGCTGCTGACCACCGCTGGTATTTGGGGAAAAATCGCATTATTTCCATTGACCATTTGGAGCATGATAATGAAAGCGTATACCGTTTTGATGCTGCGCAGGGAGAACGTATTGTGTCGGTGGTCAAATCATCGGATAAAGCAGCGCTGCATGCCGAGTTGGATGATGTGTTCATCCCGCTTTCTCAGAACCGCAGATCAGGATTCTCGAACGGGCGAAACGTGAGCTTGCAATTAATTTTGCTGACAAGCCGGTTATTGCAAGAGCTGAATATGCTCGGACCCGACATGGAGAAGAAGGAGAGAGACTTGTGGGAACGCATTTTTAAACAGGAGCGCATGGCAGATTTGCGTCAAATTGTGGAAGAGCACCTTCTACAGGTTTGTGAAAGCATCGAGGAGAAGCGCAAAGGGAAGCCGAAAAATGTCATTGAACGCATCCACGCCTTAATCGAACAGCGTTATGCGGAGAATTTGCAGATTGGCGATATTGCCAAAGAGGTATATTTGTCATCCACCTATATGTGTTTGCTGTTCAAGCAGGAGACAGGGGAGACGATTAATGAGTTTCTGACCAAGGTGAGAATTGAGAAAGCGAAGGAGCTGCTCAGTGATCCCCGCAATAAATTTTATGAGGTTTGTTTTATGGTAGGTTACTCGGACCCCAGTTATTTCAGCAAGTTGTTCAAAAAATACGTCGGACTTACGCCAAGCGCATACCGTGACCAGATGATATAAAGAAGGTGCCAATCGATGAAACGGCTGCTTATTAATTGTTGGAATTATGTGCTGCTGCTCGCAAACGGTGTGATGGCTGCAAAATATTGGCTGCTAGGTTATGTGCTGTTTATCCTCATTCCTGCGGCTGTTTTGCTTGTCGTGCATACCCAGAGGTCCTCGCACATCTTAGAAGAGGAAGTAACGAATACGATGCTGCAAACGCTTAAGCAAGCGAGCATCAACTTGGATTTTCAATTCGATTCCGTACGAGATACGTCCAATACGTTATTTATGAATCCAAAGCTGGCGGAATATTTGAATCGCAAAGCCACGATAGATCAACAGCTGGATTCCCTGAAAGAGCTGCGCTTTCTGGTAGATAGTTCGGAGACGAATACCAATGTATTCCGGGTTCGTTTGTTCGTAAATGGGGAGCGCTTGTTTACGGGGGAGCAGATTAACTTTTTTACACAGGAAAGTCTGGAGAGCTGGCCTTGGTATGAAAAGGTAATGAATTCAGGAGGCGCAATCGTGTGGTCTGGCGCTTATTTGGAGTCATTCATCGATAGCGGTCCGTCCTATGTCTTCTCCGCTGCCCGCATGCTCAGGGATTTGCATGATTTCGATCAAATTTCTGGCGTACTGCTGATTGATGTGGCCGAGCAGACGATTACCGACATTTTGAATAAAATTAAGTTAACCAAAGAGGGCAATATTTATTTGATTGCGGACGATGGCCAAATTATTTCACATAAGGATAAGTCGCTGCTCGGTAAAAAAATGATGGAAAGCGAATCCTTGACCACAATTGCACATAATGATGAAGGTGTCGTTCGTCTGCTAGATGATAAAAATCCGAGGTTTGCCATTTATACAAAGGTGGCCTCAACCGGGTGGAAGCTTGTTGCCGAAGTGCCGCAATCAGAGATCAGCTCGCGGGCTGTAGCCTTGAACCAATTTTCTGGTGTGGCGACGATTTCGACAGTGACCATTTTATTTCTTCTGCTCGTGTTTATCCTTCTGGCAATGATCGTTCGCAACATGAATCGGCGCATTCAAACGGTCATTAGGACGATTAAACGAGGCGGCATTGAAAGTCTGGATGACCGTACGTTTAATGCTGGAGGGGACTTTAAGCTGCTTGAAAATAGCGTGGATCATCTCATCCACAGAGTTCATGGTTTGATGGAGGAAACCTATCAATCCAAAGTGCAGGAGCGGGAAGCGCAGCTTCGAGCCTTACAAGCGCAGATTAATCCGCATTTCTTGTACAACACACTGGATACGATTAATTGGATCGCCATCGGTCATAATGCGCCAGAGATTTCGAATATGATTAATGGTTTGGCCAAATATTTCAGGCTTAGTCTCAACAAAGGCAGAGACCTGGTCAGTGTGACCGATGAACTCAATCTGGCTAAAGTTTATTTGGAAATCCAGCAAAGCCGTTTCCCTAAGAGCTTTGAGGTTCACTTCGTCATCGAAGATGGGCTCGATGACTTAGAGATGCCAAAGCTGACGCTGCAGCCGATTGTCGAGAATGCGCTTCTGCACGGGATTCGCAAATCCAAGGGCAAGACCGGCAGTATCCTCATTGGAGCGAAAAAAGAGGACGGGGTTCTGGTTCTTTCCGTCACGGATGATGGCATCGGCATGGATGAAGAGCTCGTGCAGAGCTTGCTGACGAAACCTCGTCCTTCCATGAAATCGGACGGTTCCGGCAGCTCGTACGGACTGTACAACGTCAACGAAAGGATTAAACTGTTCGCTGGCGATCACTATGGACTGGGTATTCACTCCACGCTGGGGGAGGGAACGACCGTTACGGTGCGCATCGCGTGCCAGTCGTCATGAAGGAAGTCGCCTCTTTGGGCGGCTTTTTTGGTGTGTGGTGAGCGAAAACCATAAGATTGCACCAGAAACAGAAATATTACCATCTACATTTCATTTGTGCCCACCGATATAATTGTCCTATAAGAACACGGAGGTGAGCCATTCATGCGTACAACACGAGCAGAGATAGAGCTGCAAACAGCTCACGCCAAGCCTATTACCAAAGGTAGTGGCCGTTTGAAGCTGATCCTGAGCAATTATGATATGTACCTGCTGCTTGTACCCGGATTGATATTTTTGCTGCTGTTCAAATATGCGCCGATGTACGGCATTGTGATTGCTTTTCAGGACTTCAATATCTTCGACGGGTTTACCGGGAGTAAATGGGTAGGGCTCGATCAATTCGAGAAGCTGATTCATTCGGAAGAGTTTTATCAGGTTTTCATCAATACGCTGCTGATCAGTTTGTATAAGATCGTGCTGCTATTCCCGATACCAATTATCATCGCGCTTTTCTTAAATGAGGTGCGCAAAGTCTTTTTCAAAAAGACGATTCAGACCATTATTTTCCTCCCGCATTTCTTATCATGGGTCATCATTTCGGGGTTGTTCATTAACATTCTGTCTCCAACAGGCGGTCTGGTGAACAATGTGATTCAGTGGTTCGGGGGCGAACCGATATCCTTTTTCCTGGACAATCAGTTTTTCCGCAGCGTCGTTGTGTTTACAGCAGGTTGGAAGGAATCAGGATGGAACGCCATCATCTTCATCGCTGCAATCGCAGGAATCGAACAAGAGCAGTATGAAGCAGCTTCTATTGATGGTGCGGGCCGTATTCGACAAATGCTTTACATTACGCTGCCTGGCATTTTGCCAACCATCATCTTGATCTTGATTTTACGCCTGGGGTACTTGCTTGAGGCGGGTACAGAGCAAATTTTGACCATGTACAATTCGGTTGTTTATTCATCTGGCGATGTCATTGGCACTTTCGTGTACCGGCAAGGTCTCGGTCAGCAGGACTATAGCTTTAGTACAGCGGTCGGGTTATTCAACTCCGTTGTTGGGTTCATCCTGATCGTAGCGGGCAACGAACTGAGCAAGAAGTTAATCAAGCGCAGCATCTGGTAGGAGGCGTAAACAAACATGCACAAAAAGACGATTGGTGATTGGTCGCTGGACTTCTTCATTTACCTCGTATTACTAATTTGCGGTTTAGCAACTCTGCTGCCGTTAGCCAATATTTTATCCAAAGCCATAAGTGATGAATCAGCCGTAGTTTCCGGCAAAGTAGGTATTATTCCCATTGGCTTTCAGCTCGATACGATGAAATATGTCGTTTCCTCCAGCCAGTTTCTGCATTCGATTGGGATTTCGCTGCTGATTACGATTGTGGGTACGTTTCTGGCAATTCTGATAACAGCATTAACAGCCTACCCATTGTCTAAAAGGCACCTGCCAGGCATCTCCTTCATTATGCTGCTGTTCATCTTCACGATGATGTTCAATGGTGGTATCATACCGAACTACTTGCTGATGAAGCAGCTTCATCTGATTAATAGCCTTTGGTCCATCATGCTGCCGGCCCTGATTAGTGTCTTTAACATGCTGGTGATCAAAAGTTATTATGAATCTTTGCCGGAAGCTTTGGAAGAATCGGCCAAGATGGACGGCGCCCGCAACTTTACGATTCTTTTCAGAATCATCATTCCGTTAAGCGTTCCTGTTATTGCGACAATCGCACTTTTCTATGCGGTGTATTTCTGGAATGATTACTTCCATCCGATGCTGTACATCAATGACGCAGGTTTGAAGCCCTTGCAGCTATATTTGCGCGATATCGTTATGGATGCGGACAGTTCCAATGCCGTGAACAAAAGCGTAGACGACATGATGAACGCTTCACCGGAAGGCATCCGTGCGGCAACGGTTATCGCTTCTATTATTCCGATGTTGTTAGTGTATCCGTATCTCCAAAAGCATTTTGTCAAAGGGGTTCTAATCGGTTCTGTAAAAGGATGAATTTGCATTAATGCCCTTGCTGCTAGCATCAAGGGTTTAATGATATAGTATATACAATTACTAGGGAGGTTTGCACATGTTAAAAAGACACAATAAAGTCATGCTTTTAACGCTCGCAGCAAGCTTATCGGTTACTTCACTTGTCGCTTGTTCTTCCAAAAGCAATACGCCAGCGGGCAGCAGCGCAGCCCCAGCAAGCGCAGCGCCAGCCGCAACAACTGCTGGACCAAAGCCAGAATTGAAATCGCTTCAAATTTGGCAAAAGGATGATTACAACACGTACCCGGTTGCGAAATTCCTTGAAGAGAAAACAGGCTATAAAGTGCAATATGATATGCTCCCTCAGGATAAAGCAGCAGACAAGCTAAATATTCTCATCGCTTCCGGCGAACCCTATGATGCTATTACTACAGGTGGAACGACAGACTTCAAAGCACTATTCGCCGATTATGCGAAAAAAGGCGCGTTAACAGATCTAGGACCTCTCATCGATAAATTCGGACCGAACATTAAAGCATCGGTTGATCCAGCTGTTTTGGAAGCGGCCAAAGTAGACGGTAAACTATATGCTATTCCAACTAAAACGATTTCCTTCGCAGGTGAGAGTTTGTATGTGAGACAAGACTGGCTCGATAAAGTAGGTATGAAAGCTCCGACAACATTAGATGAGCTGGTCGCTGTTTTGAAAGCGTTTAAAGAGAAAGACCCTGGAGGCAACGGCGATAAAAACATTCCATTAACGATCAAAAGTGAAGCTATGTTTATTAATAACATCGTCGGAGCCTTCGGTATGTCGCTTTTCTGGAACGATGTGAACGGCAAGCTGACGCCACGTATACTAGATCCTGCTTACAAAGATTATGTGACATTTGTGGGCGATCTTTTCAAACAAGGCTTGCTTGATAAGGAATTTGCTGCCAACAAAGATGCTACAGCCAAAGAGAAATTTTCAAGCGGTAGAGCGGGGATGATCATGATTCACTGGGCTGATGTTCCTGTGGTTACCGATGCCTTAGTGAAAAATAATCCTAGCGCAAAAGCGAACTATATTCCTGCCCTGAAAGGCAAAGACGGCAAAGTCGGCTTGAGCGCTGCGACAGGTTTTGACCGCATTACCTTCATTCCTAAAGCGTCTAAACATGCGGAAGATGCGATCAAATGGATGAATGCGAAGCTGGAACCCGCAACGTTTAAAGAGATGGCGATTGGCCAAGAAGGTAAACATTACACGTTCAAAGACGGCGCATATACGCCAATTCAACCGATTTTTACGGATGAACGCAACCAAGCGAACAACTTCTTAATGGGTACTGATGATAAAAACTATCCGACTTACTGGCAAGCACGTGTACGTAAAGATATGCGTTTGTTTGATGCTTGGAACTTCATGAATACGATTGAACCGGCGAACACAAGAATCAAAGATCCATTAGGTCTTGCTCCATACCTGCCTGAGTTCTCGAAAAACTTCCAGCAATTAAACACCATGGTGGGAGACTATACGACCAAGCTGATTTTCGGGGCGGAGCCTATTAGCGGAATTGAGGCTTTCCAAGCGAAATTCAAATCGTCCGGCGGAGATGCCAGCTACAAAGAAGTCAATGATTGGTATGCGACGGCAAAAAAATAAACTAAGCTGAGCCCAGAAGAGAACGTGCCTTGCATTCACTTGCTGCATGTTCTCTTCTTTTATAAACAAAATGACGGAGGTAATCATCGTGTCAATCACAGGAGTGCTCAAATCTAGTTCAGTTATCACACGTTATCCAGGGAATCCGATTCTTAAAGCCTCGGATGTTCCATATGCGCCTGCGCTTGTTTTTAATGCGGGTGTTTCGAAGTATGAAGGCAAATATGTCATGATGTTCCGCAATGATTATGGCGACGTAGCAAATGAAACACTGCTGCCAATTTCAACAACCAATTTGGGGCTGGCTTACAGTGATGACGGCATTCATTGGGATGTTCAGGAGAAGCCATGTTTTGGCATTGAAAACGACGAGATTCTGCGTACTTATGATCCGCGTTTGACCGTTATCGACGGGCGCTGCTATCTGTGTTTTGCAGTAGATACGAAGCATGGCGTACGAGGCGGCGTAGCGGTGACGGATGATTTCGTTAACTTTGAAATTTTGAGCATGTCAGCGCCGGACAACCGCAATATGGTATTGTTCCCAGAACGCATCGGGGGGAAATATGTACGATTGGAGCGACCATTCCCAGTGTATGGCAAAGGCGGGAAGGACAGCTTTGATATTTGGATTTCCGATTCGCCTGATCTGAGATATTGGGGGAATACAGAGCTGTTGATGGGTCTAGAGCACGTTCCTTTCGCTAATGATAAAATAGGTCCGGGAGCGCCGCCGATTCGAACAAGCAAGGGCTGGCTCACTACGTTCCATGCGGTCGATATCGATGCGTCCCGTGGGAAAAATGGCTGGGAACCTTACTGGAAGAAGCGGTATTCGGCAGGCATTATGCTGCTTGATTTGGAGAATCCGTACAAGATCATTGGGATGAGCAAGGAACCTTTGCTTGCGCCGGAAGCTAGCTATGAAACAGATGGAGGCTTCCGTAATGATGTGATTTTCCCTGGAGGTATGATTTTGGAGGACACAGGTGAGGTTAAAATTTATTATGGAGCAGCAGATACGGTGGAGTGCTTGGCAACTGCCCATGTTGATGATTTAATCCGATTATGTTTATCTAAATAGCTGGTAATTAGAGCGCGGATCATGGAGGAAGCGAAATGAGATTCAAAGATCAGCCCAAATGGCAGGGAAAAAGCTGGTGCACCTTAGGAGACAGCATTTCAGCTGCAGGTGGTTATCAACCAATGGTAAGTGCAGCGCTTGGGTTCTCCGCCGTTCTGAATGAAGGCAAAAGCGGATGCCCGCTCACAGCGGGAGGAGACCGCGATTACGGGGCGACCGTGCACGTCGGAAGGCAGATGGAGCCCGTGTATGATTGTGTGACCATCTTTGCGGGAACGAATGATTTTCGGCTGGATAAACCCATTGGACGCAAGGCAGAGCGGGATATTCATACATTTTATGGAGCGTATGTTACCTTGGTGGAGGATATTTTAAGCAAAAACCCGGCTTGCCGCCTCAATTTATGGACACCGCTGCAAAGGGATAAAGACGGTTTCAACATTGATTCCGTGAATGTGAAGGGCCACCGCTTAGCTGACTATGTCGAGGTCATTCAGGCGATTGGCGTTGAGTATGCGCTTCCTGTGCTGAACTTATACGCGGAGAGCGGCTTCAATCGCTTCACGCTGGGCTTTCTGAGCAGTGATCGGCTGCATCCGAATCAGGAGGGATTTAAGCGAATTGCCGCTATGGCGATTCCTTTTCTTGAACGTATTTAGCGTTTTCATTAACGCCGATTCCTCCTGCTATTTTCCGCTATTGTTCCACTTTTCCCCAAGTAACTGGATTAACTACTGCTAATTTCGCCATATCTGGCAGATTTCATCCTGCCACCGACGATTTAGCTGGAGCAACTACCGCTATTCCTCCCTGCCACTGAGCAGCGTAGATTAACGGTAGTTTTTCCATCTATCTCAGCCGCTGAGGCGAACAGGTGAATTACTCATCATTAGCGCCGAACGGGAGAATTCCGGCACCTTATTTATAAGCGTCAAACGTCCGCTTGACGAGAAGGATCGCCTGCTCGCGCGTCGTGCTCCCAAGCGGGTCCATGCGCCCTCCGCCCACGCCATTCATGATGGCGTGGTTGACGGCGAATCGGACCGCATCGAGCGCCCACGGCGCGATTAAGTCGCTGTCGGCAAGGCCGCCGGAGCTGCTGATGTTCAGTATGGCGGCAGGCTTCGCCGCCTTCACAGCACGCATCAGCATGACGCAGAGCTCTTGCCGTGAAATGCTCGCGTCCGGCGAGAAGCTGGTCGCGGATACACCCGTGACTATGCCCAGCTGGAACGCTTTCAGCACGTCGACGTTCACCGTATCCGTGAACGGATTCGGCGAAGCCGCTGCAGCCGGCTTGCTGCTGAGCGCTTCATAGAGCTTCACGGCGATGCCGGCGAACTGCTCGCGAGTGATAGACTGCTGATAGTTGCCAAGCACCGACGGTGTCGTGAGCGAAGCCGCGATGGCCAGCTTGAGATCAGCTTTGGCCCAATCGCTGGAGCCTTTGACTGCCTCTTCGAGCAGCGCCTCGATACTCGGCTGACCGGCGTCGCCTTGCGTGCCGCCTTTGATGATCGGCCCCAGTCCATCGGGGATCTTCACGCCTACGGCCGGCTTAAGGTCGATGACGGAAACCTTGGTAATCACTTTATTTTTACCAACCAGAACAGGGATTTGAACGACAGGATCAATTTTATCAACAATAACTAGGCCGTCACGAGGGGCTTTATTCCAAATGAAGACCGTCTCCATACCAGGTTTGACATTGTCCGGCAGCGTGTACTGATCAATAACCGGCGTAACGGTATAGGCATATAACGTATTTTTATTTTTATTCGTCGCTTTATCAATGGTTGCCATAGGCCCGAAATCACCCGCTGTATTTTGCACATTAAAATATTTGGTGCCATCAGGACCATCGCGTTTGATCACATAGGAAGATTCCATGTTGGAGTTATCGTTCCAGGTGAGTGTCACCGAGCCGTCATCATTGGCGGAAGCTTGGAAATCGCTGGTTTCCCCCGGCTGCATGACCTTGAAGGGCCCTTCGGTCCGTTCCAAATAAGTGTCGGAGCCCAGGATGGGGACATAATGCACATTAATTCGAATTCTTACTGTGGTGATGGAAGGATCGATCGGTAGTCGGAAATGGGAGTTAGGCAGGGTGTACTGCAGATTTAGCACGTCATACCAATTAATGTTATCTGTAGAATAAGAAATATCAAAAGATTTAATCTTCGTTCCAACGGCGCTATCATCGCTATAGCTGAAACCAATATCTGCGCCAGCTACCAAATAAGGATCACTGCCTCCAATAAAGAAATATTGCATTTGGACCTGCGCATGAGCGCGCGGGGTGGGCAGCACGAAACAGAACGCCAAAATAAAGACGGCCAATAAGGAAATCATTTTTCGCTGAAGACGCATAGACATGAGCTCTCCTCCACCAATTGTTGATTATTTTCTAACCACGTTTTCCCAGACACATTTCATCTCACTTACTTCTTCCAAACTCCGCACTCAGGTGCATGGCATGTGAACTAACGATATATCAATAGGAATATTGGCACTACTATCCAATGGTATATTTTGGTACGATACCATCGTATAAAAATTCTAACGTTAAATGGGTGGGTAGCGATGGTGGAAATAAACGGCAGATCGGTCGTGGGCAGACAGCGGGAATTACAGATGTTTAACGAATTTTTGCAGAGGACTCACTCAGGCATTCGATTGCTGAACATATACGGCACAGGTGGTATTGGCAAAAGCTTCCTGATCGATGAGTTTCGGCAAATCGCTGCCAAACAAAGTGTTCAGATGATTTCGCTGGACAGCCGTGATATCGTACATAACCCCTCCTCTTTATGTAATCATCTCGTTCACTTATTAGAGCGACTTGTCGGCAAAATCGTCTCCATACCTAATAAACCCATTTCCACCGTAGAAAGCATTGAACTATTTAATCGAGCGGCGGCTGAGCATAGATTGGTTTTAACCTTCGATACTTACGAAGAGATGGGTGAGCTTGACCACTGGCTACGGGAACATTTGATCAAAGAGCTGCATCCTTCTATTTGTATTGTGATTTCAGGTCGTTATGCTCTGCAGGGCGCATGGAAATTGTCCGCTGCATGGCGACAGAGTACGATGCAGATGCCGCTCTCGGATCTGTCGTTTACAGACGTCAGAGCCTACTTACATAACTTATCGATACTTGATGAAAATACGGTTTACTGGATTTGGAACCAAACAAAGGGGCATCCGCTGACGCTCTCTTTAACCGCTCAAACTGCCTCCATACGAGAACTCATTCACCTGCAGGAGGTTGAAGTGCTGCCTTTAATTACGAAGCAATGGTTAAAAGAGGTTACTCAGCCTGCCCTGCGCAAAATGGTGGAAGCGGCTTCCGTGTTAAAGCATTTTAATCAGGAGACACTTGCTCATGTGTTAGAAGAGCCGGTGACTGTGGAGCAATTTCAGCAGCTTACCGAATTGTCGTTTGTCAGAAGAGTGAAGCGGGGATGGCTGCTTCATGATTTGGTTCGCTCGGCCTTCAGCCAAGAGTTTAGTGCAAGGTCGCCTGACTACTATGCGACTTTGAGGCGAAGATGCATGATGTATTATTATCATCGAACGATTCGGAGTATTGGGAAGAACTACGATATTTCGCTCGAAGCCAGTGATTTCTTCCACTATTTCGGGGATGAGCTTATTCGGCAGTTTTTCAATCAAGACACCGCTGCCAACTATTTGGAGCCGATGGACGAAGCGAATTTGGCAGATGCCGAGCGATACATCAAGCGTCGCTACGAGACTGCCCAAGAGTACCGAATTCCTTATGTCGACGGCACCACGAATCAAACCGGGGAGTTCGTTATTACCCGTGAGCAAAATCTATTTAATCTCAAGCATGTGCATTTGCGGGAGCTTGCCGAGCTGGGACCAGGCACCGTCCGGCTGCTGCGCAAGCCGCAAGGGGAAGTTGTCGGCTTAACAGCTGTCATTCCGATCAATGGCTCAACGATTGACTACCTACTAAACAAGCCGCTTTCGTCGGCATATTTTCGCAGTTTGTCCCAGGAACAACTGGACGAATTTGCTGTGCCATCCGAGACGTCTATCGGTTACTACATACAAACCATTGATGTAGTAAGCTATGACGATGTGAGCTTATTAGCGGACACGGGACATTACTTCATCACGCTGCTGCTTACTGGCGGCTTTGTCGCCGGATCTCCGCCTCCGATTCCGTTTTCTACAGAAATCCATCACCGTTTAGGTTGCGAAATGTCGTCTGTCGTCCACTACGATTATGATCAGGTTACGCCGACGCACACCTTCACAACCGATACGAGAGGACATAAATTGCAAGCGTATCTGCGAAAAATGATGCTGAAGCTTGGGATGGGCGAGTTCATTGAGAATGACCCGACAGTAGAGCCTCCACCGGTACAGCTAACGGATATACAGCGCAAAATCACTGATTTGTTAATTCAAGGCATGACGAACGCCGAAATTGCCAAGCATCTTTTTCTAAGCGAGATTACGATCAAGAAACATCTTACGGCGATTTTTCATAAGCTTGAAGTGAAAAACCGCACACAAGCGGTAGAAAAGCTGATCCGCAGCCGCAAAGCTACTGTATAAGGTTAAGCCTCCTTCGCCAAACAGCGAGCGGGGCTTTTTTGCGTATGAACATAGAAAAAGCTGCCCTTCATCTGCAATTTTGCACATGTCGAACAATGTCATCCTGCTCTATAATAAAATAGGTAGAGTCTATATTCACGCAACAGGAAAGGTGCTAAGCCGCCTATGAATACATTGTGGTCGCTGTTTCCACGCCTATTTCATTCGTTTTCTTTGAAGCAAAGAATTTGGTTAACGTTCGTCGTGCTGATTACGTTAGGACTGATGGCAACGGGCAGTATCGCATACTTAATCGCATCCAAGGAGATTCAGCAGAGTGCGCTTCAATCCAGTCAAGATACGGTGAATCAATCTTCGCAAATCGTGAACGAAAGGCTGAAAAATATCGGAATCGCCATCAGAGCCCTGATGTTCAACGATGCCTTCAAGCAGCTAATGAAGGATGTTCAGAATAGAGACACCAGCAGCTACTATAAGTCGCTGACCGCGTTGCAGTACGTTTTTTCCCAAGTTAAATTTAATGATTCGATGATCGATAGCATCCTGATCGCTACGCCGACAGGCGATTTTTACCCGACCTCCAGCGTGCGAAATACGACCAATTCCTTTTATCAGTCTGAGATGTATGAGCATTTTCAGAAGTTGAATCGGGGGTTCTGGAGTAAAGGGCATGTCGACCCGTTTTTCACAGGGAATCAAAAGGTGATTTCGCTCGTTGTAGAGGGCGTAAGCGAATACTCCTTTATGGGCTATGAGCCGACCAATGTGTATGTGGTGGTCAATGTGAAGGAAGAAGCGCTGCGCGATCTGTATATGGCCAATTTGTCCAAAACGAACAAAAGATACGCGTTTATCGACGCTGCCGGCGAGTCCGTTATTTTCGGGGATCAAACGGGGGAAGGGAGCTTTAATCGGGACCCTGCCTTCATGGCGCAGTTCAGCGATGAGAGGAAAGGCTCCTTTTTCTATAGTCATGATAACAAGGATTTCTTAGTGAACTATTCACGACTTGATGTGAAGGACGATTGGATGATGGTCTCTATTCAGGCGAAAGATGACCTTCTGGCCAAGCTGACCAATATTAAGAAAGCAACGACGTATACTATTCTTGGATTCATTCTTGTCTCTTTATTTATCGCAAACAATTTAACCCAACTGCTGCTGAAACCTTTGTTCAGACTGCAAAAACTGATGAAAAAAGTGGAGGAGAATGATCTGACGGTTCGTTTTGAAAGCGCATATAAGGACGAAGTGTCGCAGGTAGGGTTCCGTTTTAACCGGATGCTCGATGAGATCAAGCAGTTGATTGAGGATGTCAAAAACCGCGAGCGCGATAAAAGGAAGGCGGAAATCAAGGCGTTGTCGGCCCAGATGGACCCGCATTTTTTCTATAATACGCTCAATACGATTTATTGCAAATCAGTCCTAGGGGAAAATGACGATGTGAATGAAATGATTCTCGCGTTGTCACAAATGTTCCAATTAAGCCTGAGCGGAGGACGAGACGTAATCACACTGGGTGACGAACTGGAACATGTGCGCCAATATTTGGCGATTCAGCAAAGGTCGTATGAGAACTTATTCGAATGCCGCATTGAAGTGGAGGAAGCACTGCTGTCTTGCTTGGTGCCCAAAATAATGATTCAACCGTTGGTTGAGAATAGCATTTTGCATGGATTTAAAGATATGACCTCCGGCGGGGAAATCGGACTGACGATTCGAACAGACGGGGACTGGCTCCATATCGCTGTGGAAGACAACGGGCATGGACTTGTTCCGGAGAAGCTTCGGCAGGCCATGACCTCTACGACGACGTCTAAGCATGGCTACGCGCTGCGCAATATTTTCACGCGATTGCAGCTGTATTACGGGGATAGGCAGCGAATGGAGATTACGAATAATGATCGGGGCGGAGCCTGTATTGAGCTATGGCTGCCCTGCTATGGAAGTGAGGAGGAGTTTCATGAGTCGACTGGTTAAAATGTGTGTGGTTGATGACATCCGCAGTGTTGTCGATATGATTACAACCAAAATTGCGTGGCAGGAGCACGGAATCGAAATCGTGGGCAGCGCGACCAATGGAGAGGAAGGTTTGGCAGTCATTCGCAAGAGCCTGCCAGATCTTATCTTAACGGACATTCGAATGCCGAAAATGGATGGTTTAGAGATGACGCGCTCTATTCTAGAGGTGCTGCCCAATAGTAAGGTTGTCATTCTTAGCGCTTACACGGATTTTGATTATGCGCAGAAAGCGATCCAATATGGTGCATTGGACTACGTGAAGAAGCCTTTTTCCATCGATCAGATTATCAAAGTCGTTGTCAAAGCCAAAGAGGTGTGGGAGCAGGAAAATTTGAACCGTATCCATGTCCTCGCCTTAGAGCAGAAAATGAAAGAAAGCATGCCGGCTCTGCGGCAGGAATATTTATCTCTGCTTGTTCATCATCAGACGAGTGAAGCTGAATTGGCGAAGCGATCGAGCTTTCTGGATATTCATGCGCTGAAGCCGCCATTTGTGGTAATGACGATTCAGATTGATCAATTTACGGATAAATACGGCGAAGTTCCGGTAAAAGAGCTGGAGCTGGCCCGTTTCTCCTTGCAAAATATTGTGGAAGAGACGATTGCTTTCTCTACGACAGCTGTTGTTTTTCGCGAAGCTTTTAACCGGTATATTTGCATCCTGAATAGGCCGGAAAGTGAGCCTCCGATTGCGATTGCGGACAAGTGCTGCGCCAATATTGCGAGGCATACGAAGTTTACCATTTCCATCGGTATAGGCTTGGAAATCGCTACCGTGCAGGAGCTGCCCAAGAGCTATCAGCAGTCGCTCAGCGCATTGTCTTATCATTTCTATACGGGTGGAAACGGGGCATTCGGCTTTAACGCGGATTCTTCCGAATTGCCGGCGCAATGGATTTATACCGAAGATAGTGAAAATGAATTTTTATTCGCGTTTCGCTCCGGTAATGTGGAGAAATGTTTGTCCTGGATCAGGGATATTTTCATGGAGATGGGCAAATCTGAGGTTCGCCCAGAGCCTGGCGTCGTGGAGCGCTTGCTGCAAGGACTTGTACTGCGTATGCTGCGCGTGCTCTGTGAGAAATTCCCGCGGGCCAGTCTATCGGCATTCGAGGCGAAAATGCATGCGATCCGAAGCGATAGCGGGGCGGATTTGCTGGAGTATCAAGAGTGGTTCATACAGCTTTGTGAGCTTGGTTGTGGCATGATTCATCAGGAGCGCACTAGCGAGTCGCAGAAGATCATCTACCGTTCAGCGGAGTATATCAAAGCGAATTTGTATTTGGATTTGACCTTGGAGCATTGTGCGAAGCAGGCTAATCTGAGCTGGGGGTACTATTCTAATCTGTTTAAAAAGGTTACGGGAACCGCTTTTCAGCAGTTCGTTACGCAAGCGAAGATCGAGCGTGCCAAAGCGATGCTCATTGAGGATTTTCAAGTGCAAGAGATTGCGCAGCAGCTTGGTTACGAGCATAGGCGCTATTTCAGCGAGGTGTTCAAGAAGCAAACCGGTTTGACCCCGACGGAGTTTAAGGAGATGTCTTTGGGCAAGTCTTCTCAGTGAGGGCTTGCCTGTTGTTTTAGAGTTCTTGATCGCCTCGCGGGAGGGGCAGGCTTTTTCTAGCCTGTAACGATGGAAACATCGTTACAGGGAGCGAGAAACGCGGCTGCGTCCCCACAACGATGAAAAACATCGTTGGAGGCCTCGCCTCGCGGGAGGCGCAGGCTTTTTCTCGCCTGTAACGATGGAAAACATCGTTGGAGGGAGCGAGAAACGCGGCTGCGTCCCCACAACGATGGAAAACATCGTTGGAGGCCTCGCCTCGCGGGAGGCGCAGGCTTTTTCTCGCCTGTAACGATGGAAAACATCGTTGGAGGGAGCGAGAAACGCGGCTCCATCCCCACAACGATGAAAAACATCGTTGGAGGCCCCGCCTCGCGGGAGGCGCAGGCTTTTTCTCGCCTGTAACGATGGAAAACATCGTTGGAGGCCTCGCCTCGCGGGAGGCGCAGGCTTTTTCTCGCCTGTAACGATGGAAAACATCGTTACAGGGAGCGAGAAACGCGGCTCCATCGCCACAACGATGAAAAACATCGTTAGAGGCCCCGCCTCGCGGGAGGCGCAGGCTTTTTCTCGCATGTAACGATGGAAAACATCGTTACAGGGAGCGAGAAACGCGGCTCCATCGCCACAACGATGAAAAACATCGTTGGAGGCCTCGCCTCGCGGGAGGCGCAGGCTTTTTCTCGCATGTAACTCGCAGTACGCAAGCCGCAGCAAGATGTAGAAAAACCTGCCCTCGTTCATGAGCCCACCACATTATCAGATCGATCGAATTCTTTTAGTATAAAAAGTGTAAAGAGAAACGTTTCCGAAAGCAAGAAGCAACAACGTCGTGTTCAAACAAAGGGAGGCTTACACATGGTAAAAAGATTAGGGACGGTCACATTAAGCGTACTACTCGCAGGCAGTTTGGCAGCGTGCAGCAGCGGTAACAACGCAGCTTCCAGTCCTGCGGCATCTACGAAACCTGCGGAAGGTGCAGCCAGCGCAGCGCCAGTGAAGAAAGATAAAACAAAACTCGTTTACTGGACCGGCGACCGCCATGATATGGACTATATCAAAAGCGTTGTACAACAATTCAACGACACGAACAAGGATAACATCGAAGTCGAGATGGTCGTCAAAACAGAGGATTTCAACCAAGCCATTGATCTAGCCTTCGCTTCTGGCCAAGCGCCTGACATTATTCGTGTGAAGGAAAATACGATTCAGCCGTTTGCGCAAAAGGGTTACCTGAAGCCAATCGATTCGTACCTGAATGATGATATCAAGAAGAAATTTCCAGTCATCGACGACTTCAACCGCATTGACGGTAAAATGTACAGCCTCCCGAACTACGGATCAACGCTGCGCCTCGTGTACAACAAAGAGCTATTCACGAAAGCGGGCATTACCGCTCCTCCGAAAACATTGAAAGAAATGGTTGAGGACGCGAAGAAAATCACGGCGGTCGGCAAAGCATCAGGCTCCTATGGTTTTGCGCTCAACTTCAAGAGCCCGGAAAGCGCGCTTGGCCGTTCGGCACGCGTGATTGCGGAAGCAAGCGGCTTTGGCGGGCTTGGGTTTGATTTTAAAACTGCGAAGTTCGATTTCACAGGCTATAAAGACATCATTCAATCGTTTAAGCAAATGGTCGATGACGGCAGTACACTGCCAGGTATGGAGTCGCTGGACATTGATCCGCTGCGCGCGCAATTCGCGGAAGGCAAAATCGGGATGTACATCTCCTTCTCCTCGGAGCCAGGTGTGTATGCGAATCAGTTCCCTGCCAAAATGGAGTGGGCAGCAGCACCGGTGCCAACGATTGACGGCACGATCAAAGGCGCTACTTCCTTCTTAGGCGGTCAATGGTTATCCATCAGCAACACGACCAAAAATGCGGACCAAGCATGGAAATTCATGCAGTTCATGTATGACGATAATGTACTCAAAACGTACCATGAAAAAGGTTTCGGATTATCCATGGTGCCATCCATCTCTTCCGCAGCGAAAAAACCGGAAATTAAAGGGATTGAAGGCTTCCTTCCGATCGGTAACGACGGCACATGGCCGCTGCAGCCTACCGTGACAGTTGAAGGCATGAAATACTTCGATGCTTTCTTCAAATACATGGTGAGCGGCGGAAACCTTGATCAAACGATCCAGGATGTGAACAAACGCTATAACGATGCTCTTGATAAAGCCGTGGCCAAAGGAACTGTGAAGGTACAGCCAAATCCAAACTTTGATCCAATGAAATTGATGGCCAAGTAGCCTATAGCCAATACCGCGAGGGTGGAGTGACTTACTCCACTCTCACTCGCTAATAACAGATGTTACAGGAGGAAAAGGGATGAACCGGACTCGTCAGATCGGGTTTTCATATTTGTTTTTATTTCCGAGCTTTTTACTGACCATGGTGCTGGGCGTCTATCCGATTGCATGGGCAATCCGTTATATGTTTTATGACTATAAAGGCTTTGGTGGAGCAACATTTATTGGCTTGGACAATTTCAGAAGGCTTTTTCAGGATTCGGAGTATTGGCATTCCGTTATAAATACGTTCATCTATGCAGGCGGTAAGCTCATGATTACGCTGCCCTTATGCTTAGTTCTAGCCGTTATTCTTAATTCAAAGCTCCGGGGGCGCAACTGGCTCAGAGCGATTTATTTCATGCCGACGATTATTAGCTCAGCTGTGATGGCCGTTGTGTTTTTCATTATTTTCAACTCCTATAACGGGATCTTGAATCAATATTTGCTGAAGTTTCACATCATCTCTGAAAGAATCGACTGGCTAGGGCCTAAGCACGCCTTGCTGACGACGATCATTATCGCCGTGTGGGGAGCTGTGGGCAACTATATGCTGTTGTTTCTGGCCGGTCTTCAAAATATTCCAAACGATGTGTATGAAAGCTCGTCTCTGGACGGCGCGAATAAATGGCAGCAATTCTGGTACTTAACCATTCCGATGCTAGGGCCTGTGCTGCAGATTGTGATCATGCTGGCGATTATCAACTCGCTGAAAGGGTATGAAAGCATCATGGTACTGACGGAGGGGGGGCCAGTTGGCAAGACAGAAGTTATGTATTTGTACGTATACAAGCTCTTTTTCCCAACCGCTTCCGGGAGCCTTACGGATCAACAGTTCGGCTACGGCAGCGCGGTCGGTTTCGTTACGGCCGTTATTGTAGGCATCATTACACTCGCTTATCATGCGATGTCTAGACGTCTGAACAAACTTCAATAGGGGGAGGAAGCTGGCATTATGGAAGTTAGGGAAACGATATCTCATCTTCAAATCAAGAAACAAACCCGATCTTTTTCAGTTGGAAAAATAAGCGGCGCCGTGCTGCTCTGGATCTTTTTGCTGGTCACCGCTATCCTGATTGCTTTTCCAGTCATCGTGACTTTTCTGGGTTCGTTCATGTCCAATATTGAGATTACAAAAGGGGGAACCATCTTCCCCTCCTCCTGGCACATCGAGAACTATAAGGAAGCTTGGGTGCAGGCCAATTTCGCGAGGTTTACGTGGAACTCCTTATTCTTGAGCGGTATGACAACGTTAGGAACACTGATTGTCGCGTCGATGGCAGCATACGTCGTGGATCGGATGAAGTTCCCAGGCAAAGCGCTTTTCGTCGGCATTCAAGCCTCAACGATGTTCATTTCTATCGGTGCGGTCGTCATTCGGCCGCAATTTGAGCTGATGGTCAAGCTGCATCTGCACACGAGCTTATGGGGAGTCGTGCTCATTCTGGTGAGCGGGCATGCGTATATTTTCTTTATCCTGCTTAGCTTTCTGCAGGGTATTTCCCGGGAATTAGATGAGGCTGCGCGCATTGACGGCTGCTCTAGCGGCGGCATCTTCTGGCGAATTATTTTGCCATTGATGCGTCCCGGGTTGGGCGTAGGGGCTTTGTTTACTTTTTGCGGAGCTTGGAATGAGTATTTACGACCGCTTGTGTTTACAATGACGAATCCTAAACTTCAAACATTGACAGTAGGATTATCGTATCTCAGGTACGGGGCATCTGCTGCGGTGCAAACCCACTATATGCTGGCAGGAGCATGCCTATCGATTCTCCCATTGCTGGTTGTATATATGCTGGCGAATAAATCGTTTATGCAAATGACGGCAGGATCGCTAAAAGGATAGCGGGGAGGAACAGACATGGATATGAAACGGCTGGAACGGCTCCGCACTAACGCGGGACAGCCGGAGTTTCGTGAAGCGCTTACGCTGCTGCGAAAGGAAGCGGAAGAAGCTTCACGCATTACGTATACGATCCGAGTTAACGAACACGGGCAGTGGACTCACTATTATTACTGTCATGAAGATGGGACTGAGTTAAGTTTTCAGTGGGATCTCCCATTCAGCCATCGGTGTCCGACCTGCGGCAAGGAGCGAACCGGCGAACCTTTCGATTCCGCATGGACATCGATAGCTCATACGCAAATAGGACACGCTGTCTATCACATGGCGTTATTAACCTTGATCGAGCCGGATACACAGCGTATCGACAGGGTGAAATCCTATCTCATGGCTTATGCGAACCACTATGAGACTTACCAGACACACGGCGACATTCCGTACAATGGCCCAGGCAAATTGTTTGCTCAGACGCTGGATGAGGCGCATTGGATCACTGATCTTGCCATGGGTTTTGAGGCTATTCGGGGATTCTTGACTCCGGAAGAAGAAACACTCATTGGCAGAGGTTTGCTGGAACCGTGCGCTCGTTTCCTCATCGAGCACAAGGAGAAGCAGATTCATAATCATTCTGTGCTGATCACCTCTGCCATTGCATCTATCGGAATCCTGCTTGGCGACGATGAGATAATTCGAGAGGGACTTGAGGGGGAATTCGGCCTTCTGGACCAAATTGCGCGTGGCATTTTTGAAGATGGATTATGGTATGAAGGCAATGTCCACTATCACTTTTATGCTTTTCAATCGCTGCTGCATTATGCCCTAATCGCAGAAGGAACGCAGTGGGATGTGTGGAGAAATAAGGCGTTGAAGGCGATGTTTGACTTTCCTTTGCATGCTGCGCTACCGAGTGGCGATATGCCCACGTTGAATGACGCGCGATTGGGTCACAACTTAGGGACGTATACGCGCTATTACGAAATTGCACTTGATATTTATGGCGATGACATTTACCGCTCATTGCTGAATACGGCATATGGGACAGTATGGGCGGATAAGCAGTTTATAGATGTAAAGACGGTCAATAGAGACTCCGTATATGCTTTGATGTTTGGGCGGTGCCTTGAGCCGGCAGAAGGGAATGGCATTTCCTTGTGGGACACAGCGCACCGGACGCAATCGCTTCCTGCAAGCGGGTTAA
Organism: Paenibacillus sp. J22R67; assembly: GCF_059692175.1. Taxonomy (NCBI): domain Bacteria; kingdom Bacillati; phylum Bacillota; class Bacilli; order Caryophanales; family Paenibacillaceae; genus Paenibacillus; species Paenibacillus sp. J22R67. Next base: position 209,917 of record NZ_JCAUAX010000011.1, read on the forward strand.
CAAAGCTAGTTAACCATACCGGTTGGCAAGCGATCATCAAGCACAGCCGCTTCGGGGGCGAGCATGATCATATGGATCGGCTTGGGTTATCGGTCGTTTGCGGCAGCGTTCCTTTATTCGTAGACCCAGGGACCACCGCTTATGGCATCCCTGCGCACTATGGGTGGTTTAAGCGCACTTATTCGCACAATACGGTTAGTATTGCCGGGGCTGATCAGCCTCCTCGTGACGGAAACTTGATTCAACTCTCCGAGCAGCCATGGGGCGTTTGGGTGGAGACGGCAGTAGACTGGCTTGCGGATGATTTTTATATGAAGGATCGTATTATTTTGCCGCCAGAGCTTAGTCCATGGGACACGGAAGCTTACAACGGGGTACAAATCCGACGTATTAACGTGCTGGCCGAGGATCACTTGCTGGATATCGTTAGCGTGACGGTGCCCGAGCGCCGCGATGTGCATTTGAACACTCACTTCAGCGGTGAGATATGCCATGCTGAAGCTGCGTCTTGGACGCCTACAGATGAACGACTCGGCACGCTAGATCAGAAATGGCTGAAGCACAAGCGGCGTTTGCTTGCCGGCGAGCGCTCCTTCAGTTATCAAATGCGCACAGGCTCGCTGGAGCAGCTGACCTGGTGCTCACAACCAGCGGATGTTTACTCGGCGATAACGCCAGATAATCCGCCAAGCGGGAATCGAACCACCTTAATCCAACGGGTGGATGTGGCGAACACCGTCCTGTTCATGCAGGCGCTGATCTATGACCCTAACAAAAACTGTGGCTCGCGCTACATCGCTTCGGCCAAGCTCGTCGTAACTGAGCTTGAAGGCGATCGTTATTTGATCGAATTGACGAAGCAGGAAGAGCGGCTTCCGTATGTGCTGGACCTCAGCCGATCTGTGGCTGAACTCAGTCGGGAGTGATCGCTGGGAGCAGCGCAATCATGACTGAATTCAGCGCTAGGTAGGTTCGTCGCCTAGCTGCATAGCTATGTTGTACGTTGTACAACATTTTTAGCCTGTTATAACGCGATAAGCTTGTCTTGGTTGTACAATGTACAACCTTTTCGAGCGTTTCAGGGCAAAACACTCGTTTCTCAGTGAAATGAGTGTATGAAATACACTATAGGCGTGCTGAGGCCGCCATTGAAGGGCAATTCGTTGCACATTGTGCAACGGGGAAGTTTCCCGTTTGACCGTACAAGGCACGACCATCCTAGAAAATACGGCCCCACCTGCGGGCAAAGGTGTGAACTTGAATGAATAGTCGGTTGTCATTTCTTAGTTTGTGGTCCATTAATGACGCTTTGAATCTGAATGCGCTCAAAAAACAGCTCGACGAGCTTCGCCTCGCAGGCTTAGAGGGCGTGATCTTTCACCCGCGATTCTATCCGAACGTTCCGGTCTATATGAGCAATGATTATTTGGAGATTGTTTCTGACTTGATTCTCTACGCCAAAGCGACAGGGATGATTTTCTGGATTTATGATGAAAATGGTTGGCCCTCCGGCACAGCCAGCGGCGAAGTTATAAGGAGACTCCCAGATGCCACCTGCAAGTGGGTGGAATGGGTGCCGACGCCAGATCACGGGGGCAGAATCGAGTTTGGCTCGAAAACTGCCGTGTCCTCTTTAGATCCGGTAACGACCCAGATGTTCCTGGGCATTACTTACGAAGGGTACCGCCAAGGACTTTCGCCTGAAGCATTCGATTATGTTACGGGTTTTTTCTCGGACGAGGTGGCGTTTCTCGATGGTCATGGGATTACGGTCAAAACTGGCGCTATCCCGTGGGATGACCGGTTTGTGCAGCAGTACGAAGAGCGGTATGGCGAAGCCTTGCTGCCGCGGTTGCCCCTACTATTCACAGAAGGCGAAGGTCATGAAGACTTTCGGGTTCAATACTGGGAGCTTCTGACGGATGCTATCGTTGAAGGTTTCTATCAGCCTGTTGCGGCATGGTGCGAGACATACGGTAAAAAATTCACAGCCCACTTAAAGGCGGAAGAAAGTCCATTCTTTCAATTATCCTACAGCGGCTCTGGGTTTCAGGTGTTAAAAGGTGTAGAAACACCTGCGATCGATGCGCTGGAGCGCAATCCAGGCAACAATTTCTACCCGCGAATTGCGCATTCCGTTGCTATGCAGCAAGGTCGGAGCGGTTCGCTCGTGGAAGCTATGGGCGGGAGCGGCTGGGGCATAAGCCCCGAATCTTTCACGAAATATTGCCTGTGGCTGGCTAGTCACGGTATCGAGCATTTCGTGCTGCACTTGAACCAGCTGAAGCTGAATACGAAAGCTGTGCAGGACTGGCCGCCTTCCATGCCAAGCCATTTGACATGGAAGGACGCTTTCCCGGCGCTGCTGACTTCCATTAAGGCGCAGGCGACTCATCTTCCGGATATGAAAGCGAAGCCGGATGTTCTTATTGTGACGCCGACTCGGGGCATTATGGCGGCTTTCGATCCTAAGGAAGGCATGCAAATGAATGAGCATGATGGCTCCAATATCCCGGCATCCTCCGCCGGGGTGGTCAATGAGAAACTGCTAGCGCTTGTAGAAGCTTGCTATGCAGCCGGTCTGCACTACGAATTAACCGAAGAGCGGGTCATTGAGGAGGATGGTCTGATCGAGAGCGGTTTGCTGCGTATCGGAAAACGTGATTATGATTGTGTACTTGTGGCCGAAGGGTGCAGGTGGAGGGATGCGGGCATGTTGGAAAAGCTGTGTGCCGCAGGCGTTAACGTGTGCGAAACGCAGAATTGGCAGCGTATACTCGCTGAGAAAATACATGTTGAATCGAACGAAGAGCACCCTGTTGCAGCTGGATCGGCTGCCGAACAAACGGATTGGTCCATTCTGCCTCCTACTACGAATCAAGTCTACGTTGAGCTTCAAGCTGTACAAGAGGACAAACATGAAGCGCAGATATCGGTTGAGCAGCCCGGAACTATAGGTGGCTTATCTTTCGTTCTTCTCGATCCGGTGAAGGAGGTTCGAATAAACGGGGAGGCACTTCCTTTGCATTTTATAGATGGCGGTGTTGAAGTTCTAATTCCCGTTGAGTGGGTTGGACTAGACCAATTGCTGTCTATTGAAGTAACGCCTATCTCTGGAGGAGAAACCTGTCCGATTGCTTTTCTACGCGGACGATTTGCAGTTATGAGTAAACGGCCTCTGCGCGAGAAGGATGAGCGGCAATGGATGGCAGACGGACCGTTCCACTTAGTCTCCATGCCGGCTGTTATTGATGCAGCTAACCTAATCTCCGCGGGATTTCCATACATGGGGACGCCAGTCATAGCGAAGAAGACCCTCACGCTGCATGAGGATCAACAAGCTGGATGTACCGGCTTACAGCTTACGGATGTTCAAGGGGATGCGGCACAGGTTTGGCTCTCTGGTGAGGAGTTGGGCTGGTGCTGGGGACCACAATGGACCGTGAATTTGCCGAAGGATCTTGAGGCAGGCTCATACGAGCTGGCAGTCGCGCTGTACCCGAGCACGTTTAATGTCTATGGTCCTCACCATCATTATGAAGGTGATCGCTACTTAACCAGCCCTGATCAATACGTGGGGATCAAAAATTTCGCTGATCACCCGGGCGCCCCGGAACAAACGAGGGTTCAACATGCACATTTCGTCAAATGGGGGATATCTGGGGATGTTCGGTTTGTATGAGTCGTGCTTGCGTGACTTGGAGCGGGCGGCAGCCGATTAAAGGAACTGCAGGGCTTTATTTTGCTAGAAGTCGGTGTTCTGACACACGAAAGGGAACTATGATCCGCTAATTTGTCATTTTGAGCTTCAAATGGGAGGATGTCGGTCAGATAAGACCCTGGAGTTCCTCTGCCCTGGCTCACTTGGATGATTTTCCGAAAATAGTGGACCCTAGTTCTCTTCGGGTTGACACATCTTGCGAAAAAGGCGCATCGTGCAGCAAAGTTAATTTCAGATGGATTCGGTTGTAGGTCTTTCTCAGCGGGTTATTAATGACCTGGGGAAGTCCTTTTTTATGCAGACAAACGAGATCCTACGAACAGAGGACTCCCCTCCCATTCACGGAATGGATGAAATTGGTGCTTGCATATTGCATATTGTTGAAAATGATTCTCAAAATCATTGACAATGGTTATCATCGACTATACACTTAGTAAATAAAGTTTAGACTCTACTTAACTCAAATACCAAGACGAATATACACAAAACGATTGTTTGAATATATAGCCAAGGAAGGATTGATGACCGATGCACGCCATCGAGGCCCAACATTTAACGTTAACTTATGGAGATAACAGTATCTATGAAGATTTGGATATTGCCATCCCCAAAGGGAAGATCACCGTGTTTATCGGCAGCAATGGCTGCGGTAAATCAACGTTACTTCGTTCATTGGCCAGATTGCTGAAGCCTACTAATGGCAGCATCTTGCTCGATGGGCAGGCAATCGCCAAGCTTCCGACGAAGGAAATTGCGAAACGTTTGTCCATCCTGCCGCAAGGACCGGTTGCTCCGGAAGGATTAACGGTACTCCAGCTTGTCAAGCAAGGGAGATATCCTTACCAGAGCTGGCTGCAGCAATGGTCCGCAGAAGATGAAGAGATGGTAACGAAAGCGCTGAAGGCTACGAATATGCAGCAATATGCGGATCGTACCGTAGATTCCTTATCAGGCGGGCAGAGACAACGAGCTTGGATTGCCATGACGTTGGCACAGGGAACGGATACGATTTTACTCGATGAGCCGACAACTTATTTGGATATGTCACACCAAGTTGAAGTGCTTGACCTGTTATTTGAATTGAATGTCCAGCAACAGCGCAGCATTGTTATGGTCTTGCATGATATTAATCTAGCTTGTCGCTATGCTCATCATATCGTGGCTATTCACAACAAGAAGATCGCCATCCAAGGGACGCCGGAAGATATTATCACCGAGGATACGATCCGGACCGTATTTAATATGGACTGCCAAATTATTCAGGATCCGTTATTCGGTACTCCGCTTTGCATTCCTTTCGGCAAAGGCAGGAAGGTTAATGGGCAGGAGCAAGACTCCAGAAACCTAGAAACAGCAGCATTGGTTGTTTAAGTTTTTACATAAGTAACTAAAGCCTCTATGTACGCTTTGAGCGTATGTAGGGGCTTTTTATGTTGTCCATGTTGGTGTTCATCGAAATATACCCCATTTGGGGTATGGTGCTTTAGTCGCATTTACGGGTATTTTTAAAAGGTGAAATTGTGGTATTTTGTCGTAATCGATACATTCTCATAGAAACATGTCATCAGTAAATAGGAGGTACCATGAAAAAAATAAGTTCATTGATTTTGGCGCTTATCCTCAGCTTTGCGGGAATTGTTCCGTTCGCTAATCAGGCTCAAGCGGCTGCGACTTTAGTACCAGCTGCCATGATGCAGCCAATTAGTGTTCGGTTTTTGGGCTTTAGCGCAATCGATCCGCAAACGAATCGGTATTTTGTCAAAGCCGGAGACATGGCTATGTTGCGGATTGGTTTTGAAGCAACTAACTCATCTTATGTATTTTGTCACAGAGACAGCATAGTCACTGCGGAGTCCGTAGGCAGCAAGACGACGGGGGCTGTATTTCGAATTCAGTCCCAACCGGAATATTACAAGGACTATCTCCCCGATTTCTTTTACACAGTTGGAGCTGCGGACGCTTCCGGTCGAATTGTCCTCAAACAAGGCCCGGAATTATGTTATACGAACGGTAAGTTGGATAACTTTTGGCACTCTTTTTCAAGTTTTAGGACGTATTTCAGCGATGGAACTTCTATGGATAACGTGACGTATTTCAAAAGCTTACTCAAAGATGAAGTTTATATTGACAATGACGCACCAATCATTACCTTCAGCCAAACCTCGAATCCAAGCTATAAAAAAAGTCATGCCGTAACCATGACGACGTCAGACTTGCCCGCGGAGGGTAAGGTAACGACGTACTACAAATGGACGCAAAGCGCAGCACCGCCAGCCGCGGCGGACATCAAGACGAGCATCACGAGCGGATCGGCTGCTCCGGATCCCGATGGGAACGGAACGTATTACCTTCATGCTCGTGCCGTTGATATTGTGGGCCATGAAACAATATCCACGGCGGGGCCTTTCAACTACGATCATGAGCCTCCGACGATTTCGTTTGGACAGGATTATAACGATTTGTATAAAAAGAGTCATGCTGTGACCGTGACGGCAACAGACACGCCTTTCAATGGGAATACCTCGCTGTATTATGCTTGGACGCAAAGCTCAACGTCGCCTCCCGCGGCTGACATTGTGACGAGTATGTTAAGTGGCGCTCCCGCGCTCGATCCGCTGGGTTCAGGTGCGTATTACCTGCATGCCAAAGCGGAAGATAGTGCTGGGAATGTGACCGTTAAATCCACGGGACGCTTTCTATACGATAATGACGCGCCTGAGCTAACGCTTTCGCCTCTATCCGGAGTTGCCAGAACAAGTCATGCGATTTCCTATACGTCTAAGGATAATGCTTCGATCGCCAAACTGAGCTATGAGTGGTTCAAAGATGGCATCTCTTATTCAACGGGTACGGCTGCTTCCAGCACAGGAACGCTCAATGTGCCAAATAGTGTAGAGGGCAGCTATAAGTTAAAGGCGACCGCAACGGACAGCTTAGGCAACACAAAGACCATGGAGACATTGGCATTCATCATCGATAAGACCCCGCCTGCTGTCACCTTCTCAGAGCTCGGAAGCAACACGCCGGCAGCAAGCCGCCAAGTGAAAGTGACCTTGCAAGAAGCGAAAGGGACCCTCGGCGAGTCAAGCTACATGTGGTCTACCAGTGTCTCTGTGCCATCCGCCAATGCTTCACAGTGGACCTTGTTTGCAGATGGAGGGGGCAACAAAACGTCACAGAGCGTAAATCTTTCCACGCCAGCTGGCGCAAATAACACACAGTATTTGCACATCAAGACTACTGATAGCGCAGGAAATGTGGGTTATGCCAGCACAACACAGGGCTTTGTGCTGGATAACACGAAGCCTGCAGTAGCTTTTAGCAATCCTAGCACGGCTTCTTATAGTAAATCGGTAACGACAAGCCTGAGTCTATCCGATAACATCACCACATCGCTCGGGAATTATGTCATCAAGTATCTCGTCACGGATCAAGCAACAACAGACGGCAATGACGCAAGCTGGGGAAGCTCACCGAGCGGCGTGTTTACCATCGCTAATAAATCAGGCATTTACTACATTCATACCAAAGTATATGACCAAGCCGGAAACTGGCAGCTGGCCAGAGGCGGTCCTTATCTGCTAGATGACCAAGCACCTACTGGAACCATACAGATTCCGGCTCAGCAGACAAACAATAAATCGGTAGACGTGGAGCTCTCAGCCGCTGATTTGCACGGACCGATTGATATGAGGCTATCGGTGAACGGCGGCTCCACTTGGGGCAGTTGGGAAGCTTTCACTTCTTCCAAAACAGTCACGATTCCGGAAACAGAAGGCACACGAACGATTGCTGTGCAGTACCGTGATGCGGCAGGCAACATCAGTCCTACTTATTCGGACACGGTCATCTACGATGTAACGAAGCCAACAGCCGTGAAGATCGCCTACAGTACCGGGCAAACCACGAATCAGTCGGTTATAGCGACCTTGACAGCCTCTGATAATCTAACCGCTGCAAACGATATCGACGTAGTTAACCTCAGCGGTTTCAGCTATGAATTTCAAGCTAACGGCACGTACACATTCGTTTTCCGGGACAAAGCAGGCAACGAGAATACGGCTGTCGCAACGGTGACGTGGATCGATAAAACGAAGCCGCTAATTCAGTTCAGTGTCGAAGGCGTTTCAGATAAAAAGAAAACGGCAAGCTCCATCATTACGGCCATAGATAATGTATCGGGGGCTAACGAATTAACCTATGCGTATTCATGGTCCATGAACGCAAATACGGCACCAACCGAATGGACGGAACTTCCCGCTAATCGACAGGCAGATCTGAGCGGGACGAACGGTATCTGGTATTTATGGGCGAAGGTCAAGGATAAGGCGGGAAATGAGGCGATTCGCCGAACGAATTCACTCTTTCAGCTGGATAACATCAGCCCGGTAGGGACGGTCACTTACAGTCCTCCAGGCCGCACGGCTAGCGATGTTAAGGCGACGTTATCGACGAATGAATCAGTTCGGGTAACGAAACCAAGCAGCGGAAGTAAAGAGTATCTGTTTACGGATAACGGTACATTCGAGTTTGAGTTTATAGACGACGCAGGCAACATCGGAAAAGCGATGGCGACCGTGCAAGGCATTGATCGAAGTTTGCCTTATGCAGCGGTGACTCTATCGCCAAGTGGATGGACGAACGGCCCTGTCCGTGTAACGGTAGATGCGTCCAATAATGCTGCGCTGTCGTTAGGACAAATAGTGGTACCGGACGATGCGATACCTGTCTCGCAGACCGTGCAGAGAGTGGTCTATGACTTTGTATCCAATGGATCACTCAAGTATTCAATACTGGATCGAGTGACTTCGTTAACTAGTGAGGAGGAAGTTGTCGTTGACCATATCGATCTGACTCCTCCGACCGGCGTACTGGTCTACAGTACGCAAAGCAGGACGAACGAAGATGTCACGGTTACTTTGATAACTTACGATAACAATCAAGGTGCCGTATCAATTGTTGGCGACAATACGTACACCTTCACAGAAAACGGCACGCATACGTTTGTTTTTGAAGATGAAGCCGGAAATGTCTCGCAGATGACGGCAGTCGTGAACTTTATCGATAAAACAGCGCCAGTGCCAGTCTTAACCTATAGTGCGAATGCTTGGACAAAAGATGATGTTACGGTCACCTTAGCTTTCACGGGTGAAGATGGTCCAGTAACGATTGTGAACAATGAAGGCAGCTCAAAGTATGTGTTTAAAGAAAACGGAAGCTTCGTATTCTACTACCGCGACGAGGCCGGCAATGAAGGCGAAGTGACGGCACAGGTGGCCGTAATCGACCGTACGCCGCCGACAGCGACGATCCAGTATAGCGAAACCGGATGGACGAATCGCGATGTGACCGCCACACTGGTTGCTCAGGATAATTCCGGTCAAGCGCCAACGGTCGTTAATAACGCAGGACAAACGGCACATGTTTTTACGCAAAACGGCACGTTTACCTTCGTGTATCAGGATGCGGCAGGCAATCAGCGCGAGATGCAAGCAAGCGCAGATCGGATCGATAAAACAGCGCCGAGCGCTACGATTCAATATTCAACCGCGATGTCCATGAAGACGAATGCGGATGTACGCGCTACTGTGGATGCGGATGAACCGATTACCGTTTTCAATAATAACGGCAGCGCGTCCCGTGATTTTACGGCGAATGGCACCTATGGATTCCGGATTGCCGATCGTGCAGGCAATGAGACAACCGTCACAGCAAATGTCTACAATATTGACCGCACGCCGCCTAGTCTAACGCTCACGTACAGCACGACAGCACCGACTAAGGACGACGTTATTGTGACGGTTAATAGCGGAGAAGCGATTCAAGTGCTGAATAACAACCGGGCGAAGCAGGCTGTATTCAAGGAGAACGGCACGTTCACCTTCCTCGTTCAAGATTTAGCCGGCAATATGGCTGAAGCGGTGGCGACAGTAACCAATATCACGAAGGCTACTGCAAAAGTAACCTATACGTTCAGTGAAACCTTGCCTACGCGAAACAATGTAAATGTCACTTTAACGGCGGATCGTCCGCTTACCTATTCTGGGTTTGCCGGTAATGTCGTAACCTTCACAGAGAACGGCACCCGCTGGATTGAAGCGGCTGATGCGCTGAATAACAAATACACGCTGCGCATCGATGTTAGCAACATTGATCGAGTAGCGCCTAAGCTGAAGTTTCTCAGTGGTGAGCAGCTGCTGTACGCGGTCGGAGAATCGGCCATTAACCCTGCGGCTGATGTTGAAGTCACGGATAACCTGGACGGCAATCTGACAGATAAGCTGACGGTTACTCACACGATCCAAGCGCAAAATCCTGGCGAGTATGAAGTCACCTACAAGGTGACAGACCGTGCCGGCAATCAAGCGGTTGTGGTGCGCAGAGCGGTTGTCATAGCGCGGGCGGAATTTACGGTGTTCGTTAATTCCAAGCAGCTGCAAGAAACGGAAGCGATCGTCTATGGTGAAGCGATCCAGCTCAAAGTATTCGGCGAGCAAGGCGACAGCGTCGTCAAATGGGCACGCGGATTCAAGAACAAAGGGGATTTCAAAACGCTTCAACAAGAATTAGTAAGCGGTAATTTACCTGTTAAGGAATATGGACTATATACCTTCTACCTACAAGATCAGGAACGTCATACGAAGCTCGTTCATGTGTACATTTTACCGGCGAAGGCTTCAGAATAAACGAGGTAAGCATCAACTGGACTAGGTGAGTTGATGCTTTTCCTTCTTTTTAGAGGAGAGTGAGTTATGAAGAAGACGTTAGGGACTACATTTTGGAAAAAAATAGTACTTATGTTGATGATACTCGTGCTTTGCCTGCCTTATGGCGGCGAGCTCGCTTTGGCTATCGACGCGGAGACCCAGCCGCTCACGGTTGCCAATGATTTCTTGGATGTCAGCGTCAATAAGCAAACCGGCAGATTCAGTGTCATGACGAAGATAGGATCTCCGCTCAAAACAAGTGATGATCATAAGCCGCTCCTTTTCCGGGACAAGCTCCCGGAGACATCATTTACGACATTTCGCATTAATGGCAAAGATTTTATTTATGGGAATGGCTACGGATTTTTGGGGTCCAATGGGTATTTCACCTATTCGCCTGAAAATAAAGGCTTCTCCAACCAATCTGTCTGGAACGTCGAGGGCTTGGAAATCATTCAGACGTTAACGCTGGTGGATGATCAAACGAACCCGAATGCAGGAAACATCAAAATTTCCTATAAAGTGAAAAATACAACCAAACAAAATCAAAATGTGGGCTCACGGATCCTGCTTGATACGATGCTGGGGCCGCAAGATGCTTCCCCGATATCTTTATCTGGCGGCACGACATATATCCGCAATGAAACGAAAATTGAAGGTTCGCTTCCGTACTACTGGAGAGCAACGGATAACCCGCTAAACCCTAAGGTCATGTCCTACGGTTTCTTGCAGGGGTGGGGAAATACCGTTCCGAATCGAATGATTATCGCCCATTGGAATGGCATTTCCGAGACCAAATGGGATTATACGGTGAATCCTCAGCTGGATTTTACCTCTACGCAAAATAGTTATGGTTCAGCAGACAGCGCAGTCGCGATGTACTGGGACCCTTCCAATCTTGCTCCAGGATCGGAAGCTGTATATGAAACGTATTATGGACTGGGAAGCTTCTTCACCTCTGAAAAAGAAGCGGCTTACGGCCTGCAAATCGGTGCGCCGAAGCAGCTGAAGATCAATGAAAACGGGACGGGGTATAAGGAATCGCCGTTTGAAATTCGCGTGGATATCGATAATTCCATTGATCGATCCACAGCGCAGCAAAGTGTCCAAGCTGTCTTGGGCTTACCTGCGGAGCTTGAACTCGTCGATGGCGAGCGAGCGACGAAAGCGGTGGGCACTATGCAGGTCGGAGAAGTGAAGACGGTCACGTGGAAAGTGAAGGCTAAACCGCAAAAAACGGTTAAGGCAGCCCAATTTCAAGTGATTGTCCAAGCAGCCGGAGGCGAAGAAAACATTCAAGCCTCCTACGTCGTTCTGCCTGGTTTATCAGGCAAAATACCTGAGGTGCAGCTCCTTGAAGCACTACCCAAAAAGCTGTATATGAAGGATCAGAACCCGTCCATCGCCTTGCAAGGCAAAGGGTTCGAGGTCCTGAAAGGCTCATCGGACTGGCAAGTGCAAATGATCAGAGCGCGCGATGGGGCTGCAGTGGCTGTTCCGAGTGCAGATGTCGTTGTCGTCGATGATAAGCAAATCACGGTGCGTTTGGATGATGCCCTATGGCCGTCTCTGAAGGATGAGCCTGGTACATATCTCGTTCGTGTCAATGCCGGCGTTGTCGGGACGTTTGAGAAAAAGATTGAATTGACATTAGATAAAAGCTATCAAAGTAGAGATTATGGCATTTTGCTCGTTGTTGGCGAAAATATGGAGCAAGAAGGGAATGAGACCTACACCCTTGTTCCGGTTGAAAATGAGACGAAGCTCGCTGAGTTGAAACATCAGTATGCGAGCGCCTCGAAAGAAGCGCTGCTAGAGTTCCGTGGGCCGATCCGCTCGCTCGATACAGGTAACTCTTATTTTGAAATTGGAGCGGGAGCGACGATCAATTCGGTCATTCGTCATGATACATCGAAGGAATTAAGCGCGATTTTTGGACAAGCTTCGCAAAAAATGGTTATCCAAAAAAATGTGCAAGACTTAAACCATGAGGGCGATTATATCGAGTTAAAAGGAAATGGCGTGCTCTCGATTCCCGGTTTTCCTTTCTCTTTCGGTCCATTTCGTATCGAGCTGGTGAACGGCAGTCATTATTCCCTAGATGCTAATGAAGATGACGGGGAGAAGCCGATTGAAATAAACTGGGAAGTCCTGAAAGGATTATCCGTCATCCAGCATATGTCATTCTTCCAAGTTGAGATTAAGAATGCGGTTATCGGGGACGAAAGTGTATCCTTCGGCGGTTCTGTTTCGATGATTTTTAATCCGGGTCAGAAAGCGGAGGACGAAGAAGATGATACGGGGCAAAATGGTCAGAATCCACCACCACCTCCGCCGCCAAATAACGGTGGTCAGCAAGGAGACGGCGCTGAGAAAGACCAGACCGACGACATGCTTCAGCTGGGCATAACGCTGGATGAAGCCAAGTTCGGGATGAGGAAAGAAACGAACATGTTCGGAAGGGCGAATACCTTCGGTTTCATGGGACTTCGCGCAGAGGGCGAGGCAGGTTTGCCTAAGGGCATGGTGCCAGGGCTTGATTTCGGTGCAAGCGGAAGGGTCCTGCTGGACACGTTCGATCGTAAGTTCGAAATCGAAGGGCATGTCCAGTTTCAGGTCGTTGAGCTGGACGGCCTCCTGACGCTGCGCTTTACGGAAAGCGGCGTGCCGATTCCGGACAACTTCGTCTTCGTTGTCGGCGGGGAGCCAGGCATTCCGTTAATTCCTGTCGCTCCAGTGGCATTTATCACCAAAGGCGGCGGCGGTTTCCGCAATCTGTATGATACAGTGACGGGTAATTTTAATATTTTGCCTCCGCTGAAAGTTGTTATGATTGGCGGACTGAGTGTCGCTAAAGTCGTTACCGCCGATAATGTTACACTTGGTTTATCGATGCAAGGCCTAGAGTTTTCCGGCGAATTTGAAATCTTGAAATTCCCTATCCTCAAGGAAGTTTATGGCAGCATCAACTTTAAAGATTCTTTAACGAGCTATGGCGTGGCTTTGAAGGCTGGCGCTAGGCTTGAAGTTTTTGATGCAATTATTGGTGAGGTTTATGTTGTTTTTGAATATGATTCATCCAAACATGGTTTGTTAGGTCCTGTGTATATGGCGGGAGGAGGCTCTCTCACAGTTCGCATACCGCGAGCCGTGCCGATTGTCGGCGGTAAAGAAATTGCACAGGCTTCTGGTGAGATCAGCTCTGAGAAGGTTTGGGGCAAAGTTCGAATTATCGGTATTCCATTCGGATACCAGTATGTATGGGGCAGTCGCAGGCCAACACTAGCTTCAGCGCGCTTGACGGCCGATATGCTGCCTGAAGCGGAAGGGCTGGCAGAGAAGGATTACATCGATGACTCCGGCAACGTCTCTACGATGACCTTCGGAACGAACATCAAGCGAGTCGCGAGCTCCAAATCAGCTGCAGCAGATAAGAAAGCGGATGATCTTGTCCGCACGTTATCCAGCTCCAATGATTATGAAATCCCAGTCACAGCTGATCAAGAAGCAGCACTATTTGAGCTGAAATATACGGGTGACACGATCCCGCACCTGCAAGTTACAGATCCTAGCGGCAATGATTACCCGCTTGTTCAAGACGAGAATTATCTGGTTCAGGAAATTTCTCCGGAAGACTCGGTGTCTGGAACGCTAGAGAAGCGAGTGTACGTGTCCATCCAGAAGTCGCTTGTGAGCAGCATGAGCGGGAATTGGAAAGTGAAGTCCGATCAAGTGCTAGAATGGTCTTTAATGGACGTATCGATGCCTGCTACGTTAACGGATGTAACGGCATCGGTCGATTCGGCAAGTCCGAACAAAGTGAAAGTGAACTGGCAAGGAGATCATGCGACGAATGAGAAAGTGGCGCTCTTCCTGAGCTCGAATAACGTCAATGATCCTGGCCGTCTAGTAGCCAAAGATATTTCCGTTCAAGATGGGACAACGGAGATTACACTGCCTGAGACGATGGCAAGCGGGTCCTATTATGTTAAAGCCATCTTATCTAACGGTGATACGAATTTGGATAGTAAATATAGCAGTGGGGCAATTACTTTTGTAAATCCTCATCAGCCTGTGCAGCCGCAAGAAGTCAAAGCAGCGCCAGTTGGCAGCGGTTTGCTCGGCGTATCCTGGAAAATGTCAGAGGCCGTAGACGGTTATACGATCCAACTGCTGGATGCAGATGATAAACCGGTAGCGGGCATTGGGACTGTGGATGTAGCAGGTGACAAGAAGGAAACGATCCTTGGCGGTTTGATTAAGGACGACACAGGCGCAACGGTTGGTCTAGTTCCAGGCTCATCTTACAAAGTGTCTATCGGCGCGTTTAAGAACGTCGACGGAGGTAAGATTTACAGCGAGCCTGTGCTCTCTGCATCAGCGTACATTCCGGTGCCGAACCCGGCGAGTGTTCAGTTGACACATTTGAAGATGAACGATGAGCCAATTACCAATGCCTACGCGGATACTGAGATGAGCAATCAGAAGACATATGTGGTGAATGAATCTTCTTTCCAATTACAACTGCATGCAGATCAATCTGTTTCGACAGAAGTTCTTGTGAATAACAAAAGCGCAGGCACCTTCTCTGGAAGCGATTGGAAGAAAACACTCGCGCTAGACGAAGGGGCGAATTTGATTGAACTTCTGTCCACTAACGCGAATGGCGATCAAACACGAACAGGCACTAGAGTGTTCTCCGATATAACGTCACCGGATCTCAAAATAGAACGTCTAGGCGCTATCTCTACGGATAAAACGGTGCTCGTCAAAGGAGTTGCAGAGCCGGGAAGCACCGTCCGCATCAATGGGCAAACGGTTTCTGTCGAGTCGGACGGAGCCTTTGAACATGCCCTGCCAATGGAAGGGCGTCTGTCCAAGAACATTGTCGTTACCGCTGTGGACGATGCCGGAAACGAGACGACGGCAAGCTCCGAGGTTATGAATCCCGCTGTAGACGGGTTCAAGAAAGTGGAGCTGCGGCCTGTTGATCCTGCTCCAGGCAGCCTGTCAGCTGATGGCGAGGAATTGAGCCTTACGGCTGGCAGTCAGGCAGCTTTAGAGCTGGTAGCTACGGATAACAACGGCGTCTCTACAGTCCTTGATGCTAGTCAGGTGGGTTGGAGTGTAATCCTTGGCGAGACGAATGGATCTGTTTCGGAGCAGGGGCAGGTCGGTGCGGATCAAGAAGGTGAGCTTGTGCTCAAAGCTTCCTATGCGGTAACGACAGAGTTCGCATTTGAGGATACGTTGATCGTAAAAGTCGGTAAGACAGGAAATGGCCCTGAGCCGTCAAAGCCGAACTATGATGACTGGTATATTCCGCCTGCGCCACAAAATCCGGGCGGAGACAGCTCGACAAGCGACGGGAATGATCAGGTACAGGTGGATAAAGGGGTAGAAGAGACGCTCCAGAACATTTTGAAAAGGCTTATTGAGCAAGAGCAAAATGTGGAATTCGTCACCTCCGTCAAGCTTATCCCAAACCAAGTGGCGATTGTGAAAATTCGCGATCGGGCGGCTCTTCGTATTGCAGCTCAGCCGTTGAAGGAGAATGTAGGACTTGGCATTGGCGCTGTGCGAAATCCGAAAGTGTTCGAAACAAATGGCTTGAAAGTCATCGGAGATATTTATGAATTTAAAATGGATAAGCCAGTGAAGCTGAAGGAGCCAGCGGAGCTTACGATCCGCTATTCGCAAGATGAGGTTCAGGACCCAAGTAAAGCAGGTATTTACTGGTACAATGAGCGAACGAAGAAGTGGGAATATATCGGTGGCGCAATTCAGCCAGTTGCAGGCACGATTACAGCTAAGCTGCCTCATTTCAGCAAATATGCGCTCTTGTACAATGCGGATATGATGGACTTCAAAGATATGAACAATCGTTGGTCCCGTGATGTGGTTTATCGCCTTGCTTCCATTGGCGCAGTGAACGGCGTAAATCAGGGGGAAGATCTCATTTTTGATCCACTGCGATCGATTACACGGCAAGAATTTGCCAAGATCGTTGTTGGCGCTTTAGGCTCAGATATGTCTTCCATGGCGCTGCCGGATGAATTCGTGGATCGCGATGATGTCGCCGCATGGGCGGAGCCTTACCTCCGTACGGCTCTGGCGAATCAATGGTTGCGAGGTGCTTCCAGGGGGAGTGAGCTGTACCTTCATCCTGCAGCACCAATTACAAGAGCTGAAGCGATTGCTATGATCGGCCGCATATTGCGTACGGGGGAGCCGCAAACTGCGAGCTCGAAAGGTTCTTTCCTTGATGAAAATCAAATCCCAGCATGGGCAAGCGAGTATGCAGCTGATCTAACCCAGCAAGGAGTCATAAGCGGCTATCCGGATGGAACCCTGCGCCCGAACGTGGAAATTTCGCGTGAGGAAGCGGCAGCTATGATTAGTAGAATGATAGATTTGAAATAGAGGAAGGATCGACTGGGAGAGCTTCCGCTTCCCGGTCGGTTCTTTTTGATATGTAAAGGTTATTTGTCATTGAATATGATACTATTATGAAGGAATTGACCTTAGCATTAAAAGGAGCAGACTTCATGATTACAGTGCCGGGCTATCAAATTCAGCAAGTGATATTTGAAGACCCAACGATTATCGTTTGCCATGCATTCTCGGAGGAACAGGCTTGCGAGGTGCTTTTAAAAATAGTCAAAGAAGGCCATAGAGCCATTATTGAAAATGCGAAAGTTATTAATGAATATGAAATAGCCGGGAGTTTACATATCCCAGGCATTATTAAACCTATTGCCTTATTGCGGCAAGGAAACGGTCTTGTATTAGCTAGCGAATGGGTACACGGGCTGACACTTCGTCATTTTGCCAACTCTGCGCCTCTGCCCATTCCAGTCTTTTTAAAGCTCGCGATTCAAATCGCCAAGGTGCTTGAGCAGCTGCACAAGCAGCATATCGTCCATATGAACATTCGGCCGGACACCATTGTCGTCGTGCCATCCTCCCTGCGAGTCAGCATAACGGGAATGGGACACGCCGTTTTATCGATGGATGGAGGCAGACAGGCGAGAAATATGCCACTCATTGAAGGCTCCCCGCCTTATATGGCGCCGGAACGTACAGGACAATTGAACCGTGTTGTGGATGGGAGCACCGACCTCTATTCCTTGGGCGTCACCTTGTATGAGATGCTGGCAGGGCAGCTGCCGTTCCAGGCAAGGGACCCACTCGAATGGGCACACGCGCATTTAGCTAAAAAGCCGCACCCGCTCACGTCGTACAACCAGCAAGTTCCCGCTATTATTGATGAAATCATACAGAAGCTGCTGGAGAAAACGATTGAACGCAGATATCAGAGCGCATATGGATTAAGAATGGATCTAGAGACTTGTCTTCACATGTGGGAATCAAGCGGAGACTGCGAGCGATTTGCGATTGGGGAGCAAGACGGGTCATTATTGGTATATATTTCCAGTTGTGATGAGGCTTCGGAACAGCCTGTCCGTTTGGCGACACGAGGCGAAGTTGAGCATAGCGAGTCTAGCAATGGATATGCTCAAGTGTTGGAACTGGCTGCTGTTATGCGGGCTTCCCAAGCATTTTCCGAAGAAACCGATTCCTACCAACTTCTCAATCAATTATTGCGTATTACGATGGAAGCTGCAGGCGCGCAGCGAGGATGCTTCATTGTTGTACGTGCGGCAGAGCTGTACGTGGAACAGGTTGTGGACACAGACAGCGGCAAAGAGCGTTTAAGTGCGAGTATTCAGCTAAGCCAATATGAGAATATTTGCCAAAACCTGGTCAGCTATGTGGCCATTAAGCGGCAGTATGTCATTTTGGATGATGCGCAGCGGGAAGGGCTTTTCATGCAAGATCCTTATGTGACCCAGCACCAACCGAAGTCGGTTTTGGGACTGCCAATCATTGTGCAAGGTGAACTGCAGGGTGTGCTTTATTTGGAAAATAATTTTGCATCCGGCGTGTTCGCAATTGAGCGGTTAGGTGTTCTACACATGCTCGCTTCACAAATCAACTATGTTCAAAGGCTGATCGGTTATTACGGCAGCCAGCCAAACACCCAGGAACCTAAATTCGGAGGCGCACTTACGGCATCTATGCAGCCTTTAACCGAGCGCGAAATTGAGGTCCTGCAGTGGATGGCAGCGGGATTATCGAACAAAGAGATAGCCGAACGTTTGGTCATGTCAGCGGGAACCGTCAAAGTGCATATGCGCAATTTATTTGCTAAATTACAGGTCAATAACAGGGTGAAAGCGGTCACAGTAGCTACGCAATTAAATTTGCTGCAATCGCACCCGCAGCCGAATGAGACTGGTGCATAGTTGGGAAAATAAGGACAAGATATTAGACCTTGTCATTCGCAAAAGCGCTTCATACAATAGAAGTATAAAGCTTTAACCTCATAGGATTGGAGAACTGCATGATGCGCTTTAAAGATGTGTTTTCCATCATCGGACCTTCCATGATAGGTCCATCCAGCTCCCATACGGCGGGAGCCGTCCGTTTAGGACGCGTTGTCAGACAACTGCTCGGAGAGCAGCCAACAAAAGCCGAAATCACATTGTATGGCTCCTTTGCGGATACATACCGGGGGCATGGCACCGACTTAGCGCTTATAGGTGGCTTGCTCGATTTTGAAACGGACGATCCGCGAATTCCAGATGCAGCCGAAGTAGCGGAGGCTCAGGGGGTGGAGATTGCCTTCCTTACGAGTAAGGATAAGGCCGATCATCCCAATACAGTCAAATTTACGATTTCCTCTGGGACGAAAGAAGTGAGTATGATCGGTGCATCCATTGGAGGCGGCAACGTCGAAATTGTGAATGTGAATCAGTTCGATGTGAAGTTTACGGCGGTATACCCTACGTTAATTATTTCTCATCACGATCGCCCAGGGATGATCGCAGACATTACCACTTTGCTTGGACGAAATCAAATAAATATCGGGTTCATGGATTTGGATCGGAAGGGCAGGGGCCGCGAGGCGATGACCGTCATTGAAACGGACGTCTCAGTACCGGATGCCTTGATTGAAGAGATGAACTCCTTAAGCATGATATTTGATATAAAAAGAGTGGATCTCGCAGAAAGAGGCGAATAACATGAGATTCCGGACCTTAAAACAACTAACGGAGGTATGCGCCGCAGAAGGAATGACGATTGCGGAAGTCATGCTGGCCGATCAAAGCCAAGAATCAGGCAAGTCAACGGAATACGTATTTGAAAAAATGCGGGCTTACTATCAGATCATGAAAGAAGCCGTGGCAAAGGGGCTGACGGAGGACACTACCTCCCGCAGCGGATTAACAGGCAAGGACGCTCAACGTGTTGCCAGTTACATGACAACGACAGAAGCTTCCCTTGGTGAGGAAGCTTGCAAGGCAATGGCGTACGCATTAGCCGTGTCCGAAGTTAATGCCTCCATGGGGCGCATTATTGCTACGCCAACGGCTGGCTCTTGCGGGATTATCCCCGGTGTATTCATCAGCAGCCAGCAGCGGTTCGGCTGGGATGATGATCACATGGTGCGGGGACTGCTTAGTGCGGGCGCGATTGGGTATGTAATCGCGAATAATTCTTTTGTTTCTGGAGCGGAAGGCGGCTGCCAGGCTGAAGTGGGCTCCGCTATCGGGATGGCCGCGGGAGCGCTAGTTGAGCTTCGCGGCGGTACGCCGGAGCAGGCGATGCATGCGGTGGGACTAGCGCTGAAGAACACGCTAGGGCTCATTTGCGACCCGGTCGGCGGACTGGTCGAAATTCCTTGCATCGTCCGCAACGGCTTCGGCGCTGTGAATGCGATGGCAGCAGCCGACATGGCGCTGGCGGGTGTCCGTTCCGTCATCCCGTCCGACGAAGTCGTGCAGGTGATGTACGAGGTGGGCACTGCGATGCCCGAAAAGCATCGGGAGACCGCCAAAGGCGGCTTGGCTCAGACGCCGACAGGCCGGCAAATTATGAAAGAGCTCAATTTGGGCAAGAAGCGATAGACATGATGTCCGCAGGGGTGACTCTTGCGGGCTTTTTTATTTTACCAACTGGCAACCGGCCAAGCGGCAAGCGGCAACCGTCAAGCGCTAACCGCCAAGAGCCAAGAGCCAAGAGCCAAGAGCCAAGAGCCAAGAGCCAACCCCGACCCCGACCCCGACCCCGACCCCGACCCCGACCCCGACCCCGACCCCAACCCCAAGCCTCCAGGCCTACTGCCCTCCCTGCATTTCCTATGCACCATCGCTGTAACGATGTTTTCCATCGCTAACGCATGCCCAACGCGGGAAACTCCCGCTGTAACGCTGAAAAACAAGCTTAACAATCGCGGGAAGTGCCCCCACGCCCCCGAAACCCCGCTGTAACGATGTTTTCCATCGCTAACGTATGCTCAACGCGGGAAACTCCCGCTGTAACGCTGAAAAACAAGCTTAACGATCGCGGGAAGTGCCCCCGCGCCCCCGAACCCCCGCTGTAACGATGTTTTCCATCGCTAACGTATGCTCAACGCGGGAAACTCCCGCTGTAACGCTGAAAAACAAGCTTAACGATCGCGGGAAGTGCTCCCGCACCCCCGAAACC
>NZ_JCAUAX010000012.1:0-190935 GCF_059692175.1 Paenibacillus sp. J22R67
ATGATGGCGGAGGGGACCCACGCGTTCCCATCTCGAACACGACCGTTAAGCCCTCCAGCGTCGATGGTACTTGAACCGCAGGGTTCTGGGAGAGTAGAACGTTGCCAAGCACTATAAAGAGTCTTTTTGGAAGAAATTCCAAGAGGACTCTTTTTTTTACATCACTACAAAATAGCGTAAAAAACCATACTAGCCCTATAAGGAGGGATTAGTATGAAAGCATTTTTTGTTAGGAAATGGATAGGTATTTTCTTAATTTGTCTTTTGGTTCTACAAGGTTGCTCGGTGAAGATGGACGCCGTGAAGGAGGAGCTGGAGCCGCTTCAATCCTTGAATCATCTGGCCAGAGTCGAGACAATCCCTGCTCCTAAATTAGAAGCAGATGCGAAGCAAGAAGCTCCTCCGGTAAAGGTAGCATCACAGCGCCAAATGCCCGCGAAGAAGGTTGTCAAAGGTATTTATGTATCAGCCTGGTCAGCGGTAGGCAGCAAACTAGAGCAATTGATTAATTTAGTGGATCAAACTGATTTAAATGCCATGGTGATCGATGTGAAGAACGATTCTGGACAGGTTACATACGCCTCGGCAGTGCCTTTGGTGAATGAGATAGGAGCCAATAGCAGCGTCATCATCCGTGATCTGAAAGGGACACTGAAGAGGTTGAAGGACAAGCATATATATACGATAGCACGTGTTGTCGTTTTTAAAGATCCCTATTTGAGCAAGAAGAAAAGCAATTATGCGATGAAGACTTATCAGGGCAGTGTTTGGCAGGATAATAAAGGCACAGCGTGGGTGGATCCATACAAGGAAGAAGTGTGGGAATATAATCTTCAAATCGCCAAGGAGGCAGCTGGGCTAGGTTTTGACGAAGTTCAATTCGACTATGTGCGATTCCCAGAGAACAGCAAAAGGGTCGATGCTGAGGTCAAATTCGATAATCCAAGCAAGCGGTCAAAAGCACAGGTCATTGAGTCTTTTCTCAGTAGGGCTAAGGAGCGCCTAGGTGATGAGGTTTATTTATCCGCAGACGTATTTGGATTAACGACCTCCTCCGACAATGACATGGGCATAGGGCAAGACTGGTCAATGATAAGCAAGCAGGTTCATTATATCTCGCCAATGCTGTATCCTTCGCATTATTCAAACGGGATGTACGGAATTAAGTATCCTGATTTGCAGCCCTATGCGGTTATTCATAAAGCCATTAGCGATGCGAATGGGAAAAACACGAGGCTCATGCGAGCAAGTGCGCCAACTGCAGAAATTAGGCCTTGGTATCAAGATTTTACGGCTACATGGGTGAAACCTCACAAGAAGTACGGAAATTTAGATGTGAAAGAGCAAATTAAAGCGGCTAAGGAGCAGGGTGTGGAACAATTTTTGTTATGGAATTCGAACAGCACATATTCCTATCGTTAACCGAATGTTCTTATTCGGATGGCTGCTGATCTCTGGAGAAGTCCTTTTCCTTGACACGAAAAATGGGCTTTTGTTAAGATTGCAATCATATACGATGAGCAGGATGCTTATGTCGAGGTTTTTGAATAGAGAGATCTAAGGAGGAATATGTGTTGTGAGGGAAGACAAGTTTGGTAAGGAAGGTTTAACGTTTGATGATGTGCTGTTGGTGCCAAGGAAGTCTGAAGTGTTCGGTAAGGAGATCGACGTTTCAACAGTTCTTGCTCCTCATGTGAAATTGAATATCCCGTTCATCAGCTCCGCGATGGATACTGTTACAGAATCTGCCCTAGCGATTGCAATGGCCAGAGAAGGCGGAATTGGAATTATCCATAAGAATATGCCTATTGAGCTTCAAGCTGAGCATGTAGACCGTGTTAAGCGCTCAGAGAGCGGGGTTATCACAAACCCTTTCTCCTTAACGCCAGAACATCATGTTTATGATGCAGAAGAGCTAATGGCGAAGTATCGGATATCAGGTGTACCCATCGTAGATGAGTCGAACAAGCTTGTTGGGATTTTAACGAATCGCGACTTGCGTTTTGTTCATGACTACTCAATTAAAATTAAAGAAGTAATGACAAAAGAAGACCTTGTTACAGCTCCGGTGGGAACTACGCTTCAGCAAGCGGAAGGCATTCTTCAAAAGCATAAAATTGAGAAGCTTCCATTGGTCGATGATAATTTTGGTCTGAAGGGATTAATCACGATTAAAGATATTGAGAAGGCGATTCAGTTCCCTAACTCCGCGAAGGACGCACAAGGCCGTTTACTTGTAGGGGCAGCTGTTGGCGTTTCTAAGGATGTAATAGAGAGAGCTGCTGCGCTAGTTAAAGCAGGAATTGATGTAATTGTAGTAGACTCTGCACACGGCCATCACATTAACATTGCTGAAACTGTGAAGAAGCTTAGAGCACTATATCCTAATCTGCCTATCATTGCAGGAAATGTAGCTACAGGGGACGGCACACGTGATCTGATCCAAGCGGGAGCATCCATGGTGAAGGTTGGTATTGGGCCAGGATCGATTTGTACAACACGAGTTATTGCAGGAATTGGTGTTCCACAAATTACAGCCATCTATGATTGCGCGCAAGCAGCTGCTGAATTCGGTGTTCCCGTTATCGCCGACGGCGGTATCAAGTATTCCGGTGACGTGGTAAAAGCGATCGCGGCTGGGGCGAGTGCTGTTATGATTGGTAGTCTTTTTGCTGGGACCGATGAAAGCCCAGGAGAATCAGAGATTTTCCAAGGACGTAAATTCAAAGTTTACCGCGGTATGGGTTCTCTAGGCGCCATGAAGGAAGGCAGCAAAGACCGTTACTTCCAAGAGAACGAGAGCAAACTTGTTCCTGAGGGCATTGAGGGGCGCGTGGCGTACAAGGGGCCATTAGCTGACACCGTATATCAACTTGTTGGCGGTCTTCGTTCAGGGATGGGCTATTGCGGTGCACGCAACATTCAAGAATTGATTCACGACACGCAGTTTATCCGGATAACAGGCGCTGGTTTGAAGGAAAGTCACCCGCACGATATTCAAATTACAAAAGAAGCTCCTAACTACTCATTATAATTGTAACAATATGGCTATAATTGGAGGCGCAGGATTTGAACCTGTGTCTTCTTTTTTTTGTCTAATAGGGTGTGTTACAATATAAAATGTTATAAAAATTACTAGGGAGAGTGAAGTTGTGAGATTTTTTAGTTTTACAAGGAAAAAGATTGCTTTGGTGTTAGGTGTTAGTTTAATCGCTCAATCCGTACTTTTACATATACAACCGGCGTTCGCCGCAGATACCAAAACACCAGCCGCAACGACAGCTCCTACTACGACTACAGCCCCTGCGGGGAGCGAGTTGAAGGTCAACGCTAAATCCGCAATTATTATGGAAGCAAGCACAGGCGCAGTTCTCTATGAAATGAATGCAGATGAGGCGCTTCCGCCGGCAAGTATGGCGAAGATGATGACAGAGTACTTAGCGATGGAGAGTATCAAAGAAGGCAAGTTCACCTGGGAATCCCAAGTCACAGCTTCTAAGAATGCTGCTGACGTTATTGGTTCCGGTCAGTTGATCGCAGAGAATGAAACGTTATCTTTTAAAGATATGTTCAGTGCGATGTCCATTTATTCCGCAAATGATGCTTCTGTAGCTTTCGCTGAGCTCCTTGGCGGGGGATCAGAGGAAAATTTCGCGAAAATGATGAATGACAAGGCTAAGCAATTAGGCATGTCCGACAAGGCTAATTTTATTAGCGCTACAGGACTTTCTCGTGCCGATCTGAAGGATCCGCCGCAATCCATTGAGGGCGAAACGAAAATGACAGCGCGAGATGCGGCAATTCTTGCTTACAACATCCTCAAGGACCACAAGGAAATTCTAGATTTCACGAAAATCCCTACGTTAAAGCTTCGACCAACTGACAAAACGCCTATGATCAATTGGAACTGGATGCTGGAAGGCAATTCAACGAATGCTAATTTTAAAAAATATGCTTATCCAGGCCTGGACGGTTTAAAAACAGGTTCTACGGATGACGCTGGCTATTGCTTTACGGGTACTGCAGAGAAAAACGGGATGCGTCTTATCACGGTTGTGATGGGAACGAAGACAGAACCTGAGCGTTTTAACGAAACTAGGAAGCTGTTGGACTATGGTTTTAATAATTTCGAGATTAAACCTTTCCTAAATGCGAAACAAGAAATAGATTCATTGAAAATCGTAAACATTAAGAAAGGCGTGCAAACGCAAGTACCTCTAGTAACAAAAACAGGTCTAACCTTCGTTACGAAAAAAGGCGCGAAAGATACAGATTTTAAAATCACGGCAGAGCCGTTGGAAGAAAGCAAATTGGTAGCTCCAATTGCGAAAGGCGATACACTGGGTAAAGTAAAAGTTACTTACAATGGACAAGAAAAAACAGCAGATCTTATTGCCAATGAGGATGTCGAAAAAGGAAGTTGGATCCGGCTGTTGTTCCGCTCCATCAAAAACTTCTTTAGCGATATGTTTAAAGGGATCAAGGGTGGTTCCTAGACCAGATAATGGGTTGTATAATGCCCCTCCTTCATGTAAAATGTTTGTTTAGAAGTTTACTATCGAATCGTGTAGGAAACTGTATAAAATCGCACTAAGGTATAGGAGGAAATAAAGAATGGAAACAGGAACATCACGCGTTAAAACAGGTATGGCCGAAATGCAAAAAGGCGGCGTAATTATGGACGTTATGAACGCCGAGCAAGCAAAGATCGCAGAAGCAGCTGGTGCCTCCGCTGTTATGGCGCTAGAGCGCGTACCTGCTGACATTCGTGCGGCTGGCGGGGTATCCCGTATGGCTGATCCAACTATCGTTGAAGAAGTTATGAAAGTCGTATCCATTCCGGTTATGGCGAAAGCAAGAATCGGGCACTTTGTAGAAGCAAAAGTCCTGGAGTCTCTGGGCGTTGATTATATCGATGAGAGTGAAGTTTTGACACCTGCGGATGAAGTGTTTCACATCAATAAACGTGATTTCACTGTTCCTTTCGTGTGCGGTTGCCGTGATTTAGGCGAAGCTTTGCGCCGTATTGGAGAAGGAGCATCCATGCTTCGTACCAAAGGTGAGCCAGGAACAGGTAACATCGTTGAAGCTGTCCGTCACATGCGTCAGATTCAAGGTCAAATTCGCAAAGTTCAAGGGATGTCCAAGGATGAGTTGATGTTTGAAGCGAAAACAATTGGAGCTCCTTATGAATTGATGCTGCAAGTTCATGAAACAGGCAAATTGCCAGTTGTTAACTTCGCTGCAGGCGGTGTGGCGACTCCAGCTGATGCGGCACTAATGATGCATTTGGGTTCCGATGGGGTATTCGTAGGCTCCGGTATCTTCAAATCGGATAGCCCTGAGAAGTTCGCGAAAGCGATTGTTCAAGCTGTAACTCACTACACAGACTTTAACTTGATTGCAGAAATTTCGAAAAACCTAGGTAGCCCTATGAAGGGAATCGAAATCTCCAAGCTGCAAGCTTCCGAGCGTATGCAGGAGCGCGGCTGGTAATGACGAAAATAGGGGTTCTCGCGCTTCAGGGCGCGGTAGCAGAGCATATTCGTGGCATCGAGAAGGCAGGAGCCGAGGGCGTTGTAGTCAAGCGTACAGAGCAGCTTGTAGATCTTGATGGCATTATTCTACCAGGCGGAGAAAGTACGACAATTGGTAAGCTTATGCGCACGTTTGGTTTTATCGATGCGCTTAGAGAATTTTCTGCCGCAGGGAAGCCGATCTTCGGTACCTGCGCAGGGTTGATTGTCATCGCGAAAGAGATCACCGGACAGCCAGAAGCTCACCTTGAGCTGATGGATATTACGGTGGCTCGCAACGCGTTTGGGCGTCAACGCGAAAGCTTTGAGACGGATTTGCCGATCAAAGGCATAGACGAGAACGTTCGTGCGGTCTTCATCCGTGCTCCACTGATTGAGAAAGTGGGTCCAGATGTTGAGGTTCTGGCTACGTATAACGGCCAGATCGTCGCAGCGCAGCAAGGACATCTCCTTGCGGCATCGTTCCACCCTGAGCTGACAGACGATTTCCGTTTGCACAGCTATTTCTTAGATATGGTAAAAGAAAGTCAAGCATAATTAATGGTACAAGCACCTTGAAATCACCGGATACTTCGGTAAGGGTGCTTGCTTCCATATACAACCATTTTGCGCTAACGGAGGAATCTCCTTGTTTGATGTAAAGTTACTTCGAAACGATTTGGCAGCCGTGCAAGCAGCCATGCAAAACCGTGGTAAGCAGATTGAAGAGCTGAACGGTTTCACAGCATTAGATTTAAAGCGTAGAGAGCTTCTGCAAGAAACAGAGCAGCTCAAGAATCGCCGCAACACCGTTTCCCAAGAGGTAGCTGGTCGTAAAAGGTCCGGCGAGAACGCCGATGAGCTGATCCAGGAAATGAAAGTTGTCGGAGACCGCATTAAAGAGCTGGATGATGAGATTCGTGTATTGGACGAGTCCTTACAACAAGTGCTCCTCTCCATCCCGAATATGCCTCATCCTAGCGTACCTGTGGGCCGCTCTGAGGAAGAGAATGTGGAGATGCGCCGTGTTGGCGAGATTCCACATTTCGATTTTGAAGTGAAGCCGCACTGGGAAGTAGCGCAAGAGCTGGGCATTCTAGATTTCGAAGCGGCGGCGAAGGTAACCGGCTCGCGTTTCGTCTTCTATAAAGGGCTTGGCGCAAGATTAGAGCGAGCATTGATCAACTTCATGATGGACCTCCACAGCGATGAGCATGGCTATGAAGAAATGCTGCCGCCTTATATCGTTAATCGCGATAGCTTAACAGGTACAGGTCAACTTCCAAAGTTTGAGGAAGATGTCTTTAAAGTAGAGAATTCTGAGTATTTCCTAATTCCTACGGCAGAGGTACCGGTTACGAACTATCACCGAGATGATATTTTGACAACAGAGCAGCTGCCTGTTAACTTCGTGGCGTTCAGCGCCTGCTTCCGCTCCGAAGCAGGTTCAGCTGGAAGAGACACACGAGGCTTGATCAGACAGCACCAATTCAACAAAATTGAGCTCGTTAAGCTTGTTAAGCCCGAGGACTCCTATGATGAGCTAGAGAAGCTCACAGGGCACGCTGAGCGCGTTCTACAGCTGTTGAAGCTGCCATACCGTGTGCTATCCCTATGTACAGGTGATATCGGCTTCACATCAGCGAAGACGTATGACTTGGAAGTATGGCTTCCAAATAGCGGCGCGTACCGCGAGATCTCTTCTTGCAGTAACTTCGAAGACTTCCAAGCGCGCAGAGCGAATATTCGCTTCCGTAGAGACGCTAAGGCGAAACCCGAGTTCGTACATACATTGAACGGTTCAGGATTAGCTCTTGGACGTACAGTTGCGGCGATCCTCGAAAATTACCAGCAGGCAGACGGTTCGATTGTTGTGCCAGAGGTTCTTTTTCCGTACATGAACAACGTAAAAGTAATCACGAAAAAATAGCACTTGCTTCTTAGCTGGAGTATGTGATACAATGGTTTTTGTCACTGCACAAGGTTGTCTCCTCTAGAGGGGACAGCTATCGTGGAGAGGTGGTCGAGTGGTTTAAGGCAGCGGTCTTGAAAACCGCCGAGGTGCAAGCCTCCGTGGGTTCGAATCCCACCCTCTCCGTAACCATGGTAATACCCCAACCAAAAAGTCATGCGATTCCATTGAATCGTGTGGCTTTTTTTGTTGTTTCTTTTAATGACACTCATTTACAAATAATTAAAAATAAATTGACACAAAGTGTGTATTTAGCGGTTTTCATTTTTTTTATAATGGACAAGATATTCCATGCTAAGGAGAGTGAGCAACAGTTGAATACGGTTAGGAAGAGATTAATGTCCGTTATGTTATCAGCGGCAGTAAGCGTATCTTCGTTTGGCTCCATCGTTTCAAACGCAGCTGCAGAAGTTATCGTTGTACCAGGGACTCCGTATCAAGCGAACGGCACTTATGATGTAAATGTGCCGCACGTGTTTATTAACCAAGTTTACGGCGGGGGTTTAGTTCTAGATTCAAGTAATACGGCCTCATCCAATGGTTTTATTGAGCTATACAATCCTACAAATCAAGATGTCGTTCTCAATGGATGGTCCTTGCAATACGCGGATCGCGGAACGTCGGCAAAGACAGGCCCAACGGGTGATTGGGAGAAGTTAGACCTAGTAGGTACGATTAAAGCCAAATCTTCCTTCCTTGTTCTTGGACAAGCGACAGGAGCAAGTTCTCCTAAATTTAGTTTGTCGACTACATATGACCAATTATGGACGGGACGTTGGATTAATAATAAAGGTTTGAAGGTTGCACTTTTGAGCAATCAGACGAAATTAGAAAGTACGAACAAGAATCCTTTTAGCAATAATCCCAAGCCTGCTGGGTATGTGGATATGGTCGGTACCGGAAGCAATGACGGCGATAATAAGGATGTTCAAACAGACATAGACGGTTACGAGTTTGACTATCCGAAGGGATCCACGGAAGGAACATCGAAGCAGAAGTCTATTCGTCGGAAAGCGTTAGTGGATACGGATAATAATAAAGTCGACTTCGGACAGTTCGATATCACTGGTGCGGCAACAACCGACCAAGATAGAGCCATAAAAGGTCCGAAATACGGGGCTTATGGGCAATGGTTTTCCCTGTTAGGCTATACGAACGGAAGTTTGCCTGATGCGTATGAACAAATGGCATACTCCGTAATGATGAACGTATATGGTGGTAAACCACCGTACACTTTCTCAGCCACGGGTCTTCCAAATGGCTTATCGATCAATTCAATCACGGGGGAAGTGTATGGCTCGCCTGCACAAGGAACGTCTGTCACAACTAGTGTTTACGTGAAGGTAACAGACAGTTTGCTTGCACAGTACGGTCAGAATCTGTCTTTAACGGTTCTGGCTCCACCTGTAGCTAATGATGCTTTGAGCATATCCAAAATTGGGCAATTTGCCGTAGGCGTTACAAATAAAGACGGCGGAGTAGCTGAAATTGTTAAGTACAACAAGGATAATAATAAGTTTTATTTAGTAAATGGTTCAGGAGATCCACCTAGTTTGGAAATTGTTCGTTTAGACCTTGTGCAAGGCTTAGTCAAGGAAAAAACAATCACGATGAAAAATCTGGTTGAAAAGGAAGGGTTCTTATATGGAGACCTGACAAGCGTGGATGTCAATACAATGACGAAACGCATTTCCTTGTCTGTCCAGGAGCTGGACTCCAAGAAGCCAGGGAGAATCCTTGTTATGGATTATGATGGCAACGTTCTGAAATCTTACGTAGCAGGCGTACAGCCGGATATGATTAAAACTACAACGGATGGTCGATATATTTTGACTGCCAATGAAGGTGAGCCGCGCACAAGCGGAGCTGATCCTGAAGGAAGCATCACGATTATTGATACAACCAATGATACAGTTTCCAATGTTAGATTCAACAACGTCTCCGTTATTGATGATAAGGTACATATTCGCGGTGCATCTGATGGAGCGACTGGCGCTGTTACTGGCGAAGGACAGAAAGCGGATGCCGTGTTTGATTTGGAGCCGGAATATATCGCAATCTCTGAGGATAATACCAAAGCTTATGTGTCGTTCCAAGAAAACAATGCAATCGGAACTGTGGACATTGCTTCAAAAACCCTTTTGTCCGTAAAAGGATTGGGTTTCAAGGATTTGAATCTTCCAGGCAATTCACTGGATCTCGTCAAAGATAATGCGATTAAGTTTGAGAATGTGCCTTTTTACGGCATGTATATGCCAGATGGTATTTCAACGCAAACGATTAACGGAGTTCCGTATCTCTTCACAGCCAACGAGGGAGATGTTACAGAATGGCCAGGCGTCAGAACGAATGGAAACACTATTGGCGCTATGAAGGGCAGTTTGGTACCAGGTTCAGCGGCAGCAATGTTCCTAGCAGGAAAAACCGCCTATGACGGTGTCGAGGTTGCTGGTGATATGGGCCATGACAGCATTTATCTCTATGGTGGACGCTCCTTCTCGATCTGGCAAGCTAATACCATGGATAAAGTTTATGATAGCGGCAATGAATTTGAGAAAGTGACGGCACAGCGTTTGCCTAGCAATTTCAATGCAAGCAATAGTAAAACAGCAATGGATGACCGCAGCACGAAAAAAGGTCCTGAACCTGAAGATATTAAAGTTAGCAAAGTCGGTAGTAAGGTTCTAGCTTTTGTAGGATTAGAGCGCGTTGGTGGAATTATGACTTACGATGTTACGGATCCATCTCAAGCGAAGTTTATTAATTACACGAACTCGCGTGTATTTACTCCTAAAGATAACTTGAACACGGATACGGGTCCTGAAGGCATAGAATTTATCCCTGCATCCATTAGCCCGAATGGCAACCCGCTCCTGCTAGTTGCTAATGAGGTTGGCGGAACAGTAGCGGTATATCAGCTGAACGTTCAAAAAGTTGCTTTGGATAAGACCATTTTATCCGTATCGGAAGGTACGGCATCAACAAAACTGACAGCGACGGTAAAGGACTCACAAGGAAATATCGTTACATCAGGTACGGTGCAATGGAAGTCGTCTAACCCGTCTATTGCAACTGTTAGTGCGGAAGGGATTGTATCTTTCGTAGCATATGGCAGTGCAGTGATTACCGCTATTAGCCCGGATGGGTACGGGGCTGCGGAAGCCAATGTAAACGTATATTCGACTAGTTCCGATGATAAAGGAAATGGAGGTACGCCAGCGCAATCTGGGCCAACAACTCCATCCACAGAACCAACAACGCCTAGCACTAACGGCGATAAAGCAACGATTACTCCTTCTGTGGAAAAAGACAGCAAAGGAGCTTCTATTGCTAATGTTTCTGTCGCTCAAGTAACGAAAGCTTTAAAAGATATGACAGAATCGACAAGCAAATCGACCGTTCTTGAGATTAAAGCAGCGGCAGATGCAACTTCGAATCAAGTGGAAGTCAAGCTGCCTGCAGAAGCAATGAGTAAGATTGCAAGCAGTTCAACAACGGAAATTAAGATTGCAGCAGGCATCGGGCAAGTTTCTTTTGACAAGCAGGCCGTATCTACTATCTCTTCGGCCGCGTCAACGGGCGATGTTTCGTTCTCCATACGCAAAGCAGATGTGAATGACATTACGCAGAATATGGATGCCGCGGCAAGTGAAGCAATCAAAGAGGCTGTGAAAGATCGTCCGATCTTTGACTTTACGGTAACAGCCGGCGGTAAAACAGTTTCGAGCTTCAATGGGGGATCGGCTCAGGTCGAGATTCCGTACCAACCAGCCGCTAATGAGGATGTTAACGCTATTGTGGCTTACTACATCGCAGATAACGGTGAGATTACCAAGGTAACGAATAGCCACTTTGATCCTGTTACAGGAACACTAAGCTTCAATGTGAAGCATTTCTCCAAGTATGCTGTTGGATATCAGAAAGCAATTTACAAGGATACAGCTTCGAGCTTCGCAAAAGATTACATTACTTATCTGTCAGCTAGAGACATTCTCAATGGTGTCAGTGAGGAAGCGTTCGCCCCGGAAGCGGATATAACCAGAGCCGATTTCACTCTGATCCTCGCTCGTATGGCTAATGCTGATGTAAGCTCTTATACAGGCACAGGCTTTACGGATGTCAAAGCGGATAGCTACTATGCCAAAGCTGTACAATGGGCGGCTGAGAAAGGGATTACGAGCGGGGTACGCGCAGGCGAATTCGATCCTCAGGCGAACATTACTCGTGGCCAGATGGCAGCTATGATTACCCGCTTCGCTTCTACCATGAGTTATACATTACCTAAGGCGATGCAGGCGACAGATTTTGCAGATCAATCAGTGATTCCTGCTTATGCCGCAGACGCAGCGAAATCTCTGCAACAAGCCGGAATCATTTCCGGAAAGTCCGGCAATGTCTTCGCGCCGCAAGACACAGCAACACGTCAAGAAGCAGCTAAGATGCTGGCGATTCTTCTACAATTGATGGTGAAATAAACAACAATTTCAAACAACTCCCCTTTGGCAAGACCTTAGGGGAGTTGTTGTTTTTTTACATGGATAAAAGCCGGGCGCCTTCCGCATTTTAAACATGTGGAGGTGTTACCTATGAGCTATGATAAGCTGACAATTGATCAAATGGAATTGGTACAAGAGTGGAGTAATGTTCTACCTACTACCCTGCAGCCAACAGATCAGGCGCGTGTATGGGCCGATGAGGCCGATCCTCAGACCGTTAGGGTTCATATTGAGGCGGGTGGACATACAGGCTACAATTTCGATTTTAAAGTCAACTACGTGGATGCTAGAGAGGTTAAAGTGGAATTGATGGATGTTCAGCAGGGGACCATGCACATCGATGAAACAGGCGATGTTGTGCAAAATCTTGTGGATGACTATGTTCGCCACATTCATGAATGCGCGCAAACGCTCCACAGAGTCACAAACGTTTAAAATGCGGAGGGGAGTTCACTCACATGACGAAGCAAAAAGCACCAGATAAAAACTTGCAAAATGTAGATAAAGACTTCCGAACGAAGGCTGTAAACAGCCACAATAGACAGCAACAGCAGCAGCAAGTGAATGATCGCAGACATCAAGATGCTCTTAATCATGAAGAATAACTAGGAGGGAATGATCTCAATGAAATCAGATGCCTATGGAGTAACGGATACATCTCAGAATCAGTCTAGCGGTAATAGCCAGCGACAAAAGCAACAAGAACCCCTCTCAGGATCGAAAAAAGTAAAAAATCGCAACCATTCTAGAAATAATGGTCACGGTGAAGGCGCCGGTCACGGTCATTAATAAATTACCCTAAGGATGTTTAAAGTTCGATCAACCGGACATACTATATTTGTCGGTGAGCAGAGAGGTGTGGTTCCGTTGGAGCATTCCGCGAAACAAAAACCGTTGCATAGAGGACTTTCATACCTGTTATAATCAGGCTGGAGGGGATGTGCCAAAGACACTTACCGTGTTTTATAAGCAGATTTACCTAAAGGTTTACGTGTAACATGTTTAAAAGAAATCAAAAAAACACCGACAAAAAAAAGAACCCCCTTAAAAAGGGTTCTTTTTTTCGTTTATTTCTAGATAAATCTGAGATAAATCGGAATCTGATTCTTTATTATCTCTCTTTTTGTCTTCTGGATAATAAGCAGATGAAAAAGGAGTTGCAGACGGATCAGCATGAACAGGCCGCGTTTTACGATAAAGCAATAATTTAATGCCGCCGCCGATAAGAATCACAGCTACAATCAACGTTTGACCGAAGTTGTTCAGCCAATACATGTAATTCATATTCGGGAACAGCTGGTACAGGAACTGGACAATGACCTCTTTGAATATATAGTAGCCCCCGAGGAGGATGAGAACGAACCCGATGGAGCGATGATACGCTGACCAGTTTTCGACGATAGGTTTATCTACCAATGTGCCATTTTCGTACTTTGAGATACTCTGTAAGCCATCAAAGAAGCTGAAGAACCACAGAATCGGAATCAAGAAGAAGAAAAAAGACAACCGCAGCACATCCAGCACATAAATGGAGAACAAGAAAATCGCCATCAATTGAATGCCCCGTTTATTCATGGACAGATACAAGTGAGCTGCACCTGGGAAAATGGCGATTATCGTTGCCAATGTTCGGTTCTTACGGCCAGCATCTTCGCCTAAATGAAAATCATCGAACAGGCTGCGATCCACGAGAACTAGCCCCGCTTGCTTACGCTCTTGCTGCTTAAGTGCATCAAACATCGTGTAAAACCACAAGACGGGCATAGCCAGGAGAAAAGCTACGAAACTTTCGTTATGGGTCATCATGGTGATGAAAAAGACGAGAACAGCAACCCCGAAGAACGAAACCATAGCGGTTAATCCACGCTGCATAAGACCCAGCTGGAAATGACCTAGGCCGGGGATGAAGGAAAGCAGCATAACTCTCGTTCTTTCTTGCTGCGCGGCAGCATGAACGGCATAAGGATTAGGTTCCCATGCGGGCGTATGGTGGTCGTACGGCGGTTCAGCACCGTATGGCGCCCCTTGCGGTCTGTAATAGGGTCGGGAGCGCAGCAAGTAGACGATCATATCGACCATATTTACTACAGCAACAAAAACTGCAAATAGGAAAAGCGGAATTAGTATATCATCATCTGTGTGACTGGCAGCTACACTGACGAAGATAAGGAATAAAGGACCAAAGAATCCTACACTGTATAAAATGGCACGTAAGGGCCGATTCATATAGAGATGACCCGCTCCGGGGATGAAAGACAACAGGAATGCGGTGATAGTGCTTTTATTAGGCATTAAGTGTGTAAACCTCCTCGTGGCTTATTTATTTTGCAAGGTGTCCAGCCAGGTTAACGTTTTATTTAACAATTGGTCCGATATCGGTTGATCGATTTTCATTTCCGAAGGAGGAGCGGGCTGTAAGGCGCCTTGAGGTCCCAACTCCTGTGATAATCCGTGGAAAAAGCCAGTAGCCACTAATATCAGTGTAGCAGCCGCGGCAATCCCATAATGAAGGATCGTGGAGTGGTACCAAGAGCGCTTGGTTCCCAACGTTCGTGTGAGTACGGCGTCTACAAACGTTCGTTCGTCTGTTTCCAATGTGGGCAGGGTCAGTGTCATTTGCTCCATACAAATCATATATCGAGTCAAACAATCATTGCATCGGTATAAATGAAGCTCCATCTCACTGATTTCATTTGGCAGCAGCCGTTCATTGATATAAAGACTCCAGGCTTGTTCATCGTAGTGTTTCACATGAAATCCTCCTCCTTCCAGTTGTTGCGGAGCCACTGCTTGGCCCTATACAGTTTCGATTCGATCGTTTTTACCGTTACCCCGTGGGCACTTGCTATATCTTGATAAGACTGATGTTGAATATAATAGGCCGTTAAGACTTCATGGTAATTAGCTGGAATTTCGTGCAGCTTCTTGCGGACGAGCTCTGTGGTTTCCTTCATCAACACTTCTTGCTCCACACCAGTAGAGGAAAAAGCTGAGGTCCCTGCGGGCTCAGCGGCTTGCATCGGAACTTCCATCTCTGCCGTCACTTCTTCCCTTCGCCTGCTGGCCGAGCGTTTAAAATCAATCGCCCGATTCACCGCAATGCGAGTCATCCAGGTCTTGAGTCCTTTCATCTGGTACTGAGGGAGGGAGAAATAAATTCGGGACCAGACGTCCTGCGATAAATCCTCGGCATCTTTGGTATGGCGTACAATAGCGTAGATCGTCTGGAACAAGTATTGACGATAAGTCGCAACGAGTTCTCGGAACGCCGCCTCATCACCATTCAATATGCGTGTTACAAGCTCTTGTTCCTGAATGTGCTTCTCCTCCTCTCCGCATGAATAGACGAAGGTAACCTTGATTACCCCTGCACTTTACACAAAAAAAAGAGCGAATCGCTTAGATTCGCTTATTATCTGTTAAAGCGCAGCGGTAGATCCACTGGACGGGACTGCGGGAATCTTAGGCGTGCTTCTTACGAACCACTGAGATAGAAGGGCACTGAATACGCCAAGAATACCAAGCACGATAAAGCCCTGATTCAATGAGAACCAATCCCCGATCACGCCCATGAGCACTGGGCCGACGAACATCCCTAGTCCATAAATGGCTTGGAAAAATCCCATTGCTGTTGCCC
This sequence comes from Paenibacillus sp. J22R67, assembly GCF_059692175.1. Lineage (NCBI taxonomy): Bacteria > Bacillati > Bacillota > Bacilli > Caryophanales > Paenibacillaceae > Paenibacillus > Paenibacillus sp. J22R67. The sequence goes on from NZ_JCAUAX010000012.1 coordinate 15,622, forward strand.
GCTTTTCCGCTGGCATATGTTTAATGCTCATTCCCATCAGAAGTGTAAACGAAAGTCCGCGGCCAAAGCCGGCCAAAGCCTGGGTAATCATAAGCACCCATAAATGATGCGTAAAAGGTATTGTGAATGTAAAAATCCCCATGAGGATAAAGCCCCATACAACCATTCGCTTCTCGCCGTATTTGGCTGCCCATTTCCGCCCACCGAATAAGGAAGCTAGCGCAACAGGTACATTGGCGAATAAAGAGAGCATGGATAGGGAGAATTTATCTGCGCCGAGAGCTGTGGCATAAACGGGTGTAAACCCGAAGACCGTGGCGAAGATGAGCACCTGCGACAAAATAGCCAGTAAGGACACGAATAGCAGCGTCCGGTCCGCAGCCACGTCCCCGATGGCACGCATCGTGATTTTGGGCGCATCAGGCTCTATTTTTTCGATCAAAAAGAAAGAACCGACGAACCCAAGCACCCCTAGCAGCGCTCCCAGAATAAAGGCAGCCTCCCAGCCGAGTGAATCTGCTGCCCATCCCGCGGAGAGAATGCCGAGCACTTGCCCTAAGGAGTTGAAAAAAGAGATCGTTCCGATCGCTTTCGTTGACTCTTCGTGCTTATAGTAGCTCGTAAATAGAACGGTGAAGTCAACCCACGTTGCTGCGGCTGCACCCGCTAGTGCCCGTAGAATTAGAATCCACGTGAAATCATGGGTGAACCAAAGACCTAGCCCGCCGATGGCTGTAAAAAACAGGCCAAACGTAATAAAAAGTTTTCGTTTATGAAAGCGATCCGACATGATGCCTACAGGTATGCGCAGCAGCATTTGGGAAATCCCATACATGCCAACGATCCATCCCGCCAGTTGGTGATTCCCGCCAAGGAATTCCACATAAGGGGCCATGATGGGAACGCTCGTATACATGGACATCCAGAACAACAAGGTGACTGCGCAAAACAAAGGAATGCGATAAGAGCTTGGGATTTTGTTAATTGTCACGGAGAGCTCCTTTCAGACCTAATCTACTACCGCTTTATTATAGAACATCGACTATGGCAAGGCTATGATTGGTTGTTTGCAAAATAAGACAACGGGTGGAAATTGCCTAGAAAACCCTTGATTTCCCGCTATATCTAGGTCACAAAAATGGATGATTGTAGGAAACAGGTGCACCATGTAAATTGAATCTTGTCGCCAGGCAAGTACCTGCCAGCTGACATCATTACAACGAGAATGGAGGAATACAAGTGGGCGCGAGTCGATTGAAACAAGTCTGGTCAGGCATCACTCGGGACAAATTTTTATATGTGTTAGCGCTTCCGGGGCTGCTCTACTTCCTTATTTTCAAATATGTGCCTATGTGGGGGATCGTCATAGCCTTTCAAAACTATTCACCCTATCAAGGCATGTCGGGGAGCCCGTGGGTGGGGCTGGAGCACTTTCAGCGGTTCTTCTCCAATCCGGATTTCTTCACACTCTTTCGAAATACGCTAGCAATTAACGTCTTATCCTTATCGCTCTTCTTTCCGCTGCCGATTCTTCTATCCTTAATGCTGAATGAAGTGCGCCATATGGTTTATAAGAAAATCATCCAATCGATTGTATATTTACCTCACTTTCTATCGTGGGTCATTATCGTAGGGATCACCTTCCTGCTGTTTTCAACAGGAGACGGGGCTATCAACCAAATGCTAGTCGCCATGGGCTTCGATAAAGTCGATTTCTTAACAAATAAGAACTATTTCTGGGGCATGCTGACGGCTCAATCCATTTGGAAAGATGCCGGCTGGGGTACGATTATCTTCCTTGCGTCGATGGCGAGCATTGATCCTCAATTATATGAAGCAGCGAAAATGGACGGCGCCGGCCGGTTCCGTCAAATGTGGCACATAACTCTGCCAGGTATTCGCTCAGTCATTATCATTCTTCTCATTCTACGGATCGGTCATATCATGGATGTCGGCTTCGAGCAGGTCTTCTTGATGATGAACGGGGCTGTGTCCGAGGTAGCGGACGTGTTCGATACTTATGTGTACAGGCTTGGTGTGAAACAAGGTCAGTTTAGTTACAGTACGGCAGTCGGGTTGTTCAAATCAGTTGTCGGCTTGCTGCTAGTTATTGGGGCGAATAAGCTGGCCAAAAAATTTGGCGAAGACGGCGTTTACTAGAAAGGAAAGGAGGAATCCTAGATGTCATCTGAACATGTATCTACAAATATCGCTTCCAAAGGCGATCGCGTATTTAACGCGGTGAACGCCATCCTGCTAGGAATAATGGGAATTATTACATTCTTTCCGCTCTACTATGTGTTTGTCGTTTCGTTCAGTGATCCGTCCAGCTACATTTCCAGTGAATTCAAATTGCTTCCTGCCAAATGGAGCTTAGCATCCTACAAATATCTGATGTCTACCGATGCTTTCCTGCATGCTATTGGAAACAGCGTATTCTTAGCTGTAGTTGGGACAGTGCTTAGCTTGCTGGTAACATCCTGTCTTGCTTATGCGATTTCTCGTAAAAGACTTCAGGGCCGTAAGTTCATCATGCTGCTCATCCTGTTAACGACCCTGTTCAATCCGGGGATCATTCCCCCCTATTTGTTGGTGCGAGACTTGCACTTGATTAACAGCACGTGGTCGCTCATCCTGCCCGTTCTAACGAGCGGCTGGTATGTGCTGCTGATGAAAGGTTTCTTCGACAGCATTCCGGCGAGCCTGGAGGAATCGGCGCGTATCGATGGCTGTAATGATATCAGCGTCTGGTATCGCATTATTTTGCCGCTGTCGCTGCCATCGCTTGCTGCTTTCGGACTATTTTATGCGGTAGCATACTGGAACACCTTCTTCACAGCTCTTCTCTATATCAACGATTTCACGAAGCAGCCGCTTCAAGTGTTGCTGCAAAATATGTTGATCGACGCTTCAACGGCTGCAGGCGGCGGTGCCGCGGCTGAAATGATGTCTGAACAGCGGATTCCTCCGGAAACGCTTAAGATGGCGGCAGTTGTTATTGCGACCATCCCAATTTTGTTGGTGTACCCGTTCCTGCAAAAACACTTTGCCAAAGGTGCAATGGTAGGTTCGGTTAAAGAATAGGTAATTGATGATAATTTGGGGAGGTTGTACAATAATGGTTATGAAAAAGAAAGCAATAAGTGTAGTAGCATCCACCCTTCTAGTTTCCTCTGTGCTCGCTGCATGTGGAAGCAAAGACAGCGCACCGGCGAACAGCGCGGGAGAAGCAGCATCCGCCAAGCCAACAGAGATCAGCATTATGACAATGTATTACACACCGGAGCCTCCGGGGCCGGACAACGTTATCGTCAAAGAAATCGAAAAGAAAACGAACACAAAGCTCAAAATTACTTGGGTTTCACCAAACAACTATGGCGATAAAATCAACGTAACACTAGCTTCAGGTGATATTCCTGATCTGATCCTGCTCGATGATCCGTTCAGTGCTCAAGTACGCGGCATGGTCGCTCAAGGTGCCTTCTGGGAATTGACACCGATGCTGAAGGACTATCCGAACTTGATGGAATATCCGAAGGAATCATGGGAAAATACCAAGCAAGCAGACGGTAAAACGTACGGTATTCCACGTGCCCGTCCTACGGATGGCGGAGGTTTCCCTTACCTGCGTAAGGATTGGCTAGATACGTTACATTTAGAGATTCCGAAAACAACGGACGAACTATATACCGTACTGAAAGCTTTTGTTGAGAAAGATCCAGATGGCAATGGGAAAAATGACACCATCGGCTATGTTGGCTTCGTCGACCAAAATGGGATGTCTTATATGAATCAGCTGCAGAACAGCTTCACGAAAGTCAATGGCGATTGGAAGCTTGTCGACGGCAAATTGGTCAACGTAAACGTACTGCCTGAAATGAAGGATGCGCTTACTTGGATGAACCGTGCGTACCAGGAGAAATTAATTCCTGAGGACATCGCGGTACTCAAGAATACACAAGCCAAGGACTTGCTGAAAGCAAACCGCGGTGGCGGCTTCCAGGATACAGCCGAAGCAGCATGGGAACCAACGGAAGAATTGCGTAAAACGAACCCGAAAGCTGACTTTATCCCACTAGTTTCGTTAAATGGCTATTCGAACAAAGACAGCGGATACTTCGGTATGTACGCTATACCGAAATCTGTGCCAGAAGCGAAAGTGAAACAATTGCTGAAATTCATGGATTACGGCGCTACGCAAGAAGGCTATGATCTAGCAAGCTTTGGTCAGAAGGATGTCCACTATACAGAGAAAGACGGCATCAAGACACCAACAGAGCAAGCAAAGAAAGATATTGTAGCCCAACAAGCGCTAGGTCAAATTTTCTTGAAATATGATAAGTACCTGCGTGCTTACCGTACTGGTATGCCGAATGATTACCTGGAACGCAACAGAAAAATCATTGATGAAAAAGTAAAAATCAGCGTTGGTGACCCTTCGCTAGGTCTAAATTCCGATACAAACCAAAAGGTAGGTACGGAACTTAGGAAGAAAATTCAAGACATGAAGACCAAAGTCATTATGGGGAAAGAATCACTCAGCGCATGGGATAGCTATGTAGCTAAGTTGAAGACAGATCCGGATATGGTGAAAATCACGGAAGAAATGAATGCTGCTTATCAGAAACGCAATAGCGCGAAATAAATAAATACCGCCCCCCCGACGCCAAAAAAATTGCGGCAGTCGCGGGGGATTTCGGCATTTGATGAAAGAGGGACAGATGATGTGGAGTCGATGGAGGCAGAGTTGGTATTTGTGGGCACAACGTTCCGGCAGGGGGAATTTTTATCGCAGAAGCTTGATCTTGGTGTTGTGCATTACCAGCTTGCCTACAGCCATCATCGGGTACACTTCGTATATTACGGGACGTGCGCATATCGAGAAAGAGATTATGCGCAACCATGATACCCTGCTGAAGAAAACGATGGATCGTATGAATGATAATCTGGCTCAGCTCGAACTTGCTGCTACACAGTGGTCTCTGGACAGCAGGATGGATGCCAGAATTGCAGATATGAATCTAAAAGATGAATACAACACAACGCAAAATCTATATCGTTTCCTTGGGCTCATGAAGGGAGCGTACCCTTTAATTGATCAGGCGCAGCTATATTTGGACCGGCAAGATCCTGTGATTATTTCGGATAGCGAGGGTATTGTTCCGATTGCTACTCAGGAGGAGCGGGATATTTTCCACACATTAATGAAGCAAGCGCGAGGAGTTTTCTGGTGGGAGTCTCTGCCTAAGGGCAATGGGAAGCCAGACTCAACCTCCATAGCTCTTATCGAGAAGCTGCCTAGCGTAGGCGAGCCGTATGGAGCGCTTATTTTATATTTAAATCGTGAGAAGCTGGTAGAGATGGTTGAAGAAATGGCCACAGATCCCAATGGTGCCGCGTTTCTTATGAGCAAGGATGGACATATTATCATCTCCCCAGGTAATGGGAATGAGGAACATGCTGAGTTAGAAGCTGCCGTTAGGGAAAGTGTCATGGGGCGGTCGGAAGAGATAGGCTCTTACATTCTAGACCGTAAAGGCCAGTCCTATTCTGTTGCGTTCGGCCAGTTCTCCCGTTCAGGCACACTGTGGAAATTCGTTACGGCAACCTCTTTATCGCAATTGACGGCCCCCGTGGAGTTCATGTCTAGAAGCATGCTCAGTATTGGGGGAATAGGGCTTCTCTTAGCTGTGCTGCTTTCGTGGGTGGCTTCCAAGCGAATTTATCAACCGATTGTTCGGCTGGTGAATGTGATTAAGGATTATAAGCCTACACAGGAGAGCCAAGGGGATGACCTTGCCTTTATTGAGCAGGAGTGGAGGCATTTAAGTCAGGAGAGCAGGGTGCTCGAATCCAAGCTGGATAAGGCTTATCCTGCCTTAAGGTCCGCGTTCCTTTTGCAATTGGTACAAGGACATTTTTACTCTCTAAGCGAGGCTGAGCTGAGAGGGCGGATGGAGAGCTTCGACTGGCAGACGGAGTCCCAGTGGTTCGTTCTGCTGCTGGTGCAGATCAGCGGTTTTGCTAGGGAAGATGGCCGATTCCTAGAAAATGAGGAACAACTGGCGACCTTCGCAGCAGCTAATATTGCGCAAGAGATTGTGAAGACGCAGAGCCAAAACGCGGAGATTATGAACTTTCAGGATATGACCGTAGGTATTCTGCTCTCCTACTCCATGGATCGGACGAAACAACAGGCCAAAGACGAGCTGTATCTGTTAGCAGATGATTTGGGACAAACCATTAGCTCCCTTCTTAAAATGCAGACCACTGTTTGCATGGGGCGTTTAACAGCTAACGTGCAGGATCTGCCGCAGCTTTTAGTATTTCTGCGCAGCTCCATCCGCTATCGTGATTTGAAAGCAGACCATCAAGTGCTTGACTTGGAAGAGATGCTGCCGAGCACCAACGACGATGTGCATTATCCGTTTGCTTTGGAGAAAGAGCTGATGCAAGCCATTCGTATGGGACAAAGCGAGCAGTCGCTGAGCCTAATCGAAAGCTTCATTCATGAGCTCGTGCGCCAGTCGAGCAAGGAAAAGATCCTCCAGGAAGGGGCTATGCAGGTACTGGGCAGTATGCTGCACACGATGCTGGAGTCAGGCTTTAATCCGCATCATTTCTTCGAGGGCTACAACCTGTACGAACAGTTGAATCAGCTTCGGGAACCTGAGCAGATGGTGCGCTTTTTCCAGACGAAGGTCATATCTCCTTATATTGAAGGGCTGAATGAATACCAGGATATCCATATGAAGCGGCTGGTGGAGCGCGTCACGGAGCGGATTCAGGAGCGTTTCATGAGCAGCGATATATCCTTGGAGGAATGCGCGGACGCCTTCAATACGACAACCTATGCGCTAAGCAAAGCATTCAAGCAAATTAACGGCGTGAATTTCATCGACTATTTGATCACCCTGCGTATGGATAAGGCCAAGAAACTGCTCGTTAGCACAGACCTCAAGGTCAACGAGATTGCGGAGCAGATTGGGTATCAGCCGTCGTATTTTATACGTCTTTTTCGAAAATATGAGAATATGACGCCGGGGCAATATCGGGATCGGATGAGATAAATGGAGCCTACCGCTTTTGATGCGGTGGGCTCTTTTTAAATGAGGCTTTACCAGATGTGTGGGGAAGGAACCCCATATAGCGACTTCTTTGCTGCGCTGCGTAGGGATCTGCTTCACACCGAGGCGCAGGTTATGTAGCACTTTGTACAACACAGAAGCGGCTTTTACCTAGCAAAAGTCTTCTTCATTGCATGAAGTACACTCATTTTGCCTGTATGTTGTAAATACCGCTCCTCCCTCTCCAAAACGTTGCACAAAGTACAACGAAACTGGGCATTTAGGCCGGACCTCCGTCATTTTGTTGCACAAAGTACAACATAGCGTATGCTTTTTCCTGAGTACTACTGCTTAGTGCTCCTTCCTGCCAATTTGGGGATAACCCTCCCTCTTTTTCGTTGTTAATAACGTTCGAAAAAGTCTGTACTTATGCTCCTGTTAGTATCGCTGATTGACTTGGCGGCTTTACATTTTATTAACATGTGGATAGGTAGAAAAGAGCGATTTTTAGCAGGAATTTTCTAGAAATATTTGAATTATTATAAGTGACAATCGACAAGCTAAATTGGGCTGGGGAGAAAATTTTGATGAAAAAAAAGAAAGTAATTGTGTCTATGTTAGCATTTTGCTGTTTGGCTGGTGTCGTCCATGCAGCAAGCCTTCATGGTGACTACAAGGGGGCTCCGATTGTGAAGGTTTTATTCGGGGGGAAAGAACTTCAAGCCGAGGATGTGCCTGCTACTATACAAGATGGCAGAACCGTTGTGCCGTTGTACCTATTGAGACAAACAGGGGCAACAGTGACATGGGATGCTGAGAAGTACACGGTTGATCTTGCATTCCCTCGAGTAAGGGAAGATAACGCAATGAAAGATTTTGCAGCTACCATTCCGTCCTTAAATGAGAAAGCCAAAGAAAATCAGGCTAAAAATATCCAGCTCATCTATAACGAATATGGCGTCTACTTGAAAGCGGATTTAGAAATGTCAGGTGATTCCAATAAAAATAACGAACATCTCCTTGCACTGTCTGGTCTTTTGGTAAATTCACCAGTGGATTCAATGATTGTTAGCCTTATTCATAATAGTTCGATTACAGGCTTTATTACGGTCAAGCGATCAAATGCTGAGGAGTTCAGTAAGAGCAGTAAGGACAAACTTGCAGAATATGACTTTATTAAGAATTGGAGCCATCAGCACGTAGATAATACAACCGATTTGTCTGTTCCCAATAAGCCTCAATCAACTTCTACGCCGCAGCCTGTGTCAAATTCGCAGGTTTCAGGTCCTGTATGTCGGGAGATCACGGCTCTTTACACAGGGCAGATCCAGAGTGCTGTAGATCAATACAATGCAAATCTTAGCCAGTATTCTGGCGGTATTGTTGGCTATGTAGATAAATTAAAACAAAGTATGAAAACAGCTTTAAAAGATAACAATTGTCCGGAAAATTAAAAATAAAAGCCAGCCAACGGTATATACCGTTAACTGGCGTTTTGTTTGATACGCGCCCGAGATGATTCGAACATCCGGCCTACAGTTTAGGAAACTGTTGCTCTATCCTGCTGAGCTACGGGCGCATGGCAAAGATTATGATAGCACGAAGCCTTATGTGGCGCAACCTTTGAGTGGCAAGATTTAGCGTGTAATTGAATTTCGCTGATTACATCGTGCGACGGGGAACTACAGAGCGCTATTTGAGCCAAAAACGCAGATCCCTGGATCAGACGGAACTACAGGGTCCTATTCAGCCGAGATAGCTAACATTACGGCTAAAAACGCTGAAATTGCGGACCACAGTTCCTCTTCCTCGCTGAAATGATCAATATCCAGAGAATAGCGGCCTATAGTTCCCGCCCGTTCGCACAAGGGGATGTCACCGCTTACGAAATTTGTTCGCACAACCGTTTACTCCTTGCCGCGCAGCTTGCGGAAAAACTGTGTCAGCATAGTCGCGCACTCTTCTTGCAGCACGCCGCTGACCACATCGACCCGGTGATTGAACCGGTCCTCCTGCAGCAAGTTCATCAACGTTCCCGCGCAGCCAGCCTTGGGATCGGTTGTGCCGTAGATCACCTGCGGAACGCGCGCTTGGACAATCGCGCCCGCACACATCGGGCAAGGCTCTAACGTGACGTAGAGCCTGCAGTCAAGCAGTCGCCACGCTTGCAAATGCTCGCTAGCTTGCTTAATAGCAATCATTTCAGCATGGGCAAGTGGATCCAGTGTAGTTTCACGAAGATTATAGCCGCGGCCAATAATTTGCCCTTGATGGACAACAACGGCACCAATCGGCACTTCGCGAATGGCTTCGGCTTTACGTGCTTCTTCTATAGCTGCTTTCATCCAAGGAATATGCTCCATATATTCATCCACAGGGGGACACCTCACTAAAAATAATCTTATCCACATGTGAACAAAGGATCGAACAAATATTCGTTGTTAACAACCTGTGGATAACAATGTGTATAACTTAAAAAGTTGTGGATATTTATTTCTTTTTTCATTCATACAACAAATACATGATGTATGCAAGAGAATTAGTTGATAATGGGGAAATCCAACCGTATAATGAGAGGTAATGTAGGTCTTTTAGACCATATAGCACGATATTGTACGACAAAGCATGACATTCATGCAGGGTTCGATAATGGCAAACTTGCCGAAAGGTAAGGACGCAAAGCCGAGGGTCTACGGTTCCTATGGAACTACGACAGCCTGGTTACCGAAAATCGATGCTTTTTAGGTTGAGGTAATAGGCTGTCCCAGACAAAAGGGGCAGTCTATTTTTTATATGGAAATCGAGGGAGGGTTGATCAACAAATGGTCAGCAAAGAAAAGTCAGCGAAATACGGCAGCAAGGAAGGCTACGACGCTGATGTGATGATTGACAGCAAAGCTATGCTGAGCAAGGATGATTTCGTAGCCACTGGCGTATTGACCTACGCACTCGGTGACATTATTGAAGTGGAGCTGCCGGAATATGACGTTTTTGCGCTGGGAGATAAGTGTAAAATGACGGTATACACGAAATCCGGGCTGTTTGTTATGGATACGACAGTTGTGGCCAAAGATCGGGGCTCATTAATTGTCCTGAATCCTCCTGAAAACCGTAGGAAGTTTACGGAAAAGCGGGAGTTCCCCCGCGTAGATGTGAAGAATGAAGGGCTTATTTTCGGGCTTCAAGATAAAAACAAGAAACTTAAACATCAGTTTGAAACACCGATGCGGTTTTCTATCAAAAATCTATCCGTTAATGGCCTGGGATTCACAATTAATGAAAATGTGATGCTAGAAAAAGTTATTCAGAAGAATTCCCAACTTGAAGTTGAGTTGATTTTGGGCTTTTTGGTGCCATGTACAATGGAAATTGTTCGGCAAGAAAAAACGAATGACGGCTATTATTACGGGGCAAGTTTTATCAGCATCCCAGACGAGAAAACGAACGCGCTGCGCGGATTTATTTTAAAAAATCAGATTGAAACCTACTTCGTCCAGAAGCAGGAAAATGAAACAAAAAAAGCACTGGAAAAAAAGTCTGCAGCTAATCAGTAGCCTACAGGCTTTTTTTTGCGTTCCAAGTACTATATAATAAGAAGGATGATTTTCGAAAATTAAGGAGTTGTAACTACGATGGCTTTGAAAGCAGGTATCGTCGGTCTACCGAACGTAGGAAAATCGACATTGTTTAATGCAATTACACAGGCGGGGGCAGAATCTGCAAACTATCCGTTCTGTACGATAGATCCGAATGTTGGGGTAGTTGAAGTACCGGACGAGAGATTGCAGAAGCTGGTAGAGATGATTGTCCCTAAAAGCATTGTTCCGACAGCCTTTGAATTCGTTGATATTGCGGGTTTGGTGAAGGGCGCGAGCAAGGGTGAAGGGCTTGGAAATAAATTTTTGGCACACATTCGTGAAGTGGATGCTATTGTGCATGTTGTCCGTTGTTTTGAGGATGATAATATTACTCACGTTTCCGGTAAAGTAGACCCGATTGGCGATATCGAGACGATTAATCTTGAACTGATCTTGGCTGACATTGAGTCTGTTGAGAAAAAGATCGAGCGCTCCCGCAAAAACCTGAAAGGCGGCGACAAGAAAGTTGTAGCCGAGGTTGAGTGTCTGGAACGCATCAAGGAAGCACTTTATAACGATCTGCCGGCGCGTAGCATCGATTTGAGCGATGATGAGAAGCTGCTCGTCCGCGACCTTCACTTGCTGACAATGAAGCCTGTTCTTTATGCAGCCAACGTGAGCGAAGACGAAGTATCCACAGCAGATGAGAATCCATTCGTCAAAATCGTTAAGGAGTACGCGGAGAAAGAAAACAACGAAGTTGTTTCGATCAGCGCAAAGGTGGAATCCGAGATTGCTGAGCTCGAAGAAGAAGAAAAAGCGATGTTCCTCGAAGAGTTGGGACTTCAAGAGTCCGGCTTGAATAGATTGATTAAAGCAGCTTATCGCAAGCTTGGCTTGTATACGTATTTTACAGCTGGGGTGCAGGAAGTTAGAGCTTGGACGATCCGTAAAGGAACGAAAGCTCCTCAAGCGGCTGGCGTAATTCATACCGATTTCGAGCGTGGATTTATTCGTGCCGAGGTTGTATCTTATACGGATTTGGTAACGGCTGGCTCCATGAATGGCGCGAAGGAAAAAGGGCAAGTGCGTCTGGAAGGTAAAGAGTACGTGGTGAATGACGGCGACGTTATGCACTTCAGATTTAATGTTTAATAAATAAAAAATAAAGAAAGGAGTGATCCTTTATGTTGGATCGACTTCAGTCCGTTGTGGACCGCTATGATAAATTAAGTGAGCTACTGTGTGACCCGGATGTGACGAGTGACACAAAGAAGCTTAGAGAGTATTCGAAGGAACAATCTGATCTTCAGGAAGCCTACGATGCTTATAATGAATATAAGAGCGTGAGCGAGCAATTGGCAGACGCGAAAGCGATGCAGAATGAAAAGCTGGACGATGAAATGCGTGAAATGGTGAAAATGGAGATCGATGAGCTTAGCGAGCAAGCGGCTAGTCTGGAAGAACAACTCAGAATGCTCATGATGCCAAAAGATCCGAATGACGACAAGAACGTCATCGTTGAAATTCGTGGAGCGGCAGGCGGCGATGAAGCTGCGTTATTCGCAGGCGATCTTTACCGTATGTATACCCGCTATGCGGACGGGCAAGGATGGAAAACGGAAATTCTTGATGCTTCCGTGAACGATTTGGGCGGATTCAAAGAGATTATTTTCATGATCACAGGAAAAGGCGCATTTAGTAAGCTGAAGTTTGAGAGCGGAGCGCACCGTGTACAGCGTATTCCAGTAACTGAATCAGGCGGACGTATTCATACCTCTACTTCGACAGTTGTTGTGATGCCTGAAGCGGAAGAAGTTGAGATCATTATTAATGACTCGGATATCCGTGTAGATACATTCTGTTCGAGCGGAGCGGGCGGTCAGTCCGTTAATACAACGAAATCAGCGGTTCGTGTGACGCACGTGCCTACGGGGATTGTTGCAACATGTCAGGACGGCAAATCGCAAAACTCTAATAAGGAGCAAGCGCTTCGCGTACTGCGTGCACGGATTTCCGATAAGATACGTGAGGAAGAGGAAGCGAAGTACTCAGGCGAGCGTAAAAGCAAAGTCGGTACAGGTGACCGTTCGGAGCGAATTCGCACGTATAACTTCCCTCAAAGTCGGATTACGGATCACCGGATTGGTTTGACGCTTCACCGACTGGATACAGTGCTTAACGGTGACATGGGAGAAATCGTGTCGGCGCTAACGATTGCCGCGCAGTCGGATGCTTTGGATAATGGGGAGCAGGCAATGTGATGCCGACTGCCTCGAAGACAATTAGAGAAGCCTATGTAGAGGCTTCTTCTTTTTTAGGGAAGCTGGGCGTAGCTGAGGCTGCTTCTTGTGTGGAACTTTTGCTGCAGCACCTACTCGGCTGCAGTCGGACGGAGCTGCTGTTCCGCTTCCAGGAACAGTTTCCTGCCCAGCTGGAGGGCTCTTGGCGCCAGCTAGTGGAGAGGAAGGCCGCGGGTGAGCCGGTACAGTATGTTATCGGCGAGCAAGATTTCTATGGCCTTACGTTCGCGGTTAGCCCGGCGGTGCTGATTCCGCGGCCGGAGACGGAGCTGCTCGTGGAAGCTTTGCTCCACGAGGGCTCGCGTCTGTTCCCGCAAGGCGCTCCGCTGCTTGCGGATGTTGGCACCGGGAGTGGCATCATCCCGGTGACCGTGGCTCACGCGCGCCCTGACTGGCGCGTGGCTGCCAGCGACATCTCCGCGGCAGCGCTGGAGATGGCTCGCTCGAACGCGCAGCGCCACGGCGTGGCTGCACGGGTGGAGTGGCTCGAGGGTGACCTCCTCGAGCCTTATATCGAGCGCCGGATCGCTCCAGATATACTGGTGTCTAACCCACCGTATATTCCTGATGGCGAGCTCCCGGCGCTGATGCCCGAGGTGCGGCTGTTCGAGCCGCACACGGCTTTATTCGGCGGTGCCCTTGGACTCGACCTGTACCGCCGGATGGTTGGGCAGCTGCCGCTCTTGCCGCGAATCCCGACTGTGGTCGGGTTCGAGGTTGGCATCGGGCAGGCGGAGGCTGTGGCGGCGATGCTGCGCGCCGCCGCTGATTGGGAGGAGATCCGGTTCGTGCCGGATCTCCAGGGGATTGATCGCCACGTGATCGCGATCCGGGCGCGGGAGCACTAGGGCTACTGGCTCCTTCTGATCCCCCGTAGCCGGATCGCTCCACGGAAGTGCCTAGGTTTAACGATGTTTTTCATCGTTAAAGCCACCGTCCGAACGCAAAAAGCAGCTGTAACGCTGTTTTTCACTCTTACAGGAGTGATTCCTGGTTGTTCCAAGGGAATCATGTAGGTTTAACGATGTTTTTCATCGTTAAAGTCTCCTGCCGAATCGTCGAAATGGCAATAACGTTATTTTTCATCCTTACGGCTGGCCTGGGTTGCCTGAGATCATTACAACTCTATCAATTCTACCAAAATTAAATAGATTGCTAGGTTTAGCCTCTCCACTTTTTGCCTATACTGGCTAGTAGAAGCGAAGGGAAAGGGGCTTTTCCTCATGGTAAAAAGAACGGATCGTCATTCATTCAAGCACTTATTATTCGTGGCTTTTGCACTTATTGTTATGATAACTAGTTGGGAATCCAATCGTACGAATGCGGCGGTTATTTCGCCTACTATACCGGAAGAATCGATTCGCTTGCGTATTCTAGCAAACTCTGATTCGGCACAGGATCAAGCTCTGAAACGTGAAATTCGCGATGCGATTATTGTGCGTATGCAGGACTGGGTAGTTGGACCGCACTCTTTGGATGAAGCAAGAGCGGTGGTATTGGCTCATTTGCCGGAGTTCGATGCGCTTGTCGGGCAAATGATTGAGTCCCGTGGGTATCGTTATACGCATACGGTTGAACTTGGCAAAGTGCCTTTCCCAACGAAAATGTACGGTAACGAAGTTTATCCTGCAGGTGATTATGAGGCGCTTCGCGTCACGATTGGCAGCGGGGAAGGTCAGAATTGGTGGTGTGTGCTATTTCCACCGCTTTGCTTTGTAGATTCTGTTTCAGGAGAAGCGGTGGCAGCTGCCGCTGTTGTAGCCAAAACAGAAACTTCACCTGCACCAACAGCAAAAACAAAAGACAGTAAAGTAGCTCAACCAACGGTTAAACAAGCCAAAGAGTTGAAAGTAAGCGCCGAAGAGCAAGTGAAGCCTGCTATTGCTGATGCTACTACTGATGCTGCTGCAGACTCACAGCCCAAAGTGAAATTTTTCATCTGGGAAATGACTAAAAAAATCGTTTCATGGTTTAGCTAATATTTTGATTTAGTTAATACGTTGTTTAGTTAATACCTACAATTCATTTTGGAAGTAAGGATGATAGATCGTGACAAAATACTGGAAAGTTGACCTGGATAGGGTCAGTGACAGCGGTGGAGAAATATTGGATGCCGCAGCGCTTCTGCGGAGCGGGGACACCGTAGCTTTCCCAACGGAAACAGTATATGGCCTTGGTGCTGATGCTACAAATACCTCTGCGGTAGAACGTATTTTCTCAGCGAAAGGACGGCCATCGGATAATCCACTGATCGTTCACATCGCGGATGCTGGGCAGCTCTCAGATCTTATTGAGCCTGGCAGTGTCACGCTTGATCATTATAGGCTTATGGAGACTTTCTGGCCTGGCCCTCTTACTATTGTGCTGCCTGTGAAAACAGGTAGCATTTCGTCGTTGGTGACTGCCGGTCTTACGACCGTAGGCGTTCGTATACCTGATCATCCTGTGGCCCTAGAGCTTCTTCGCAAAGCAGAACTTCCTATTGCAGCGCCAAGCGCCAACAGCTCAGGCCGACCGAGTCCAACGCTGGCTTCACATGTTCGAGAAGATCTTGATGGTCGAATCGGAGGCATTGTGGATGGCGGCGGGACGGGCGTTGGTGTTGAATCGACGGTGATTCAGTTTGTAGATGGCAGGCTGTATATTTTACGTCCAGGCGGGGTTACGGCAGAGCAGCTGCAGTCCACGCTGCCAGCTATTCGCATTCATGAGGCTGAACGGGAAGATGTGCAAGTTTCAGAAACACCCCGTGCTCCGGGAATGAAGTATACGCATTATGCGCCGAAGGGATACATGCATATCGTATATGGAGACGATGCAGCTGCGGTGGCTGCTTGGATTCAGCGCGACATTCAAGCCGCTACAGAACGCGGGGAATCGACGGGTATCCTTACTTTTGAGGAGAGAGCCTCTCAGTTTGAAGCTGATTTGGTCATACCCTGTGGCTCGTTAGCTGAACCAGAAACGATTGCTCAGGAGCTGTACGCCGCATTAAGGCAATTTGACCAGCAAGGGATTCAGTATATTGTCGCAGAAGGCTGCCCAGAAACAGGGATTGGTCAGGCAATTATGAATCGTCTGCGCAAGGCAGCCGGTCACCGGCTTGTACGTGTTTAGCTAGCATGATTCCCAGTTTGTCCGCATATCTTGGTTAAGAAAGCGGACAAGGGGGACAGCACTTATGCTCGTAAATGGCGTTGAATTTGGACAAATAATCACCATATTCATCATGGCGTTAGCCTTGGGTTTGGATGCTTTTTCCTTGGGAATCGGTATCGGCATGAAGGGGATTCGCTTGGTGGATATTTTTAAAATAAGCATGGTGATTGGACTTTTTCATATCATAATGCCATTAATGGGCATTTTCATGGGGCAATATGTCTCGCTTCTCCTTGGTAATGTGGCTGCTGCAGCTGGCGGATGTTTGCTCATTCTTTTGGGTTCCCATATGGTGTATAGTTCAATTAGAGGAGAGGAAGCAACTTCTCTTGATCATAGGTCCTTATGGGGGCTGACGATTTTTGCGCTTAGTGTCAGTATAGATTCGTTCTCGGTAGGTGTATCCCTAGGGATGTTTGCGACGGATATCCTGTTAACCGTGCTTATATTTGGTTTGTTCGGCGCGTTGCTCTCCGTAGCTGGATTATTGGTTGGCAGACGGGTGAACGGCTGGGTTGGCGAGTATGGCGAAGCGTTTGGCGGGCTTATTCTGCTCGCGTTTGGGATCAAGTTTTTGCTATGATACAATAGAGGCGGGGCAGGCTCTGCCTATGTTTCTTAGAAAGTTTCAGCTTATGCTTACGAAGAAAACTTTCCTACGGAAAGTTCTTAGGAGGATCTCATGTTGCGAATTCTATTTGTCTGTACAGGAAATACGTGCCGCAGTCCATTAGCCGAAGGTTTGCTGCGTATCAGGGTGCACCAAGAAGGACTTGCGGCGGAAGTTCGTTCAGCTGGCGTATCCGCGATGACGGGCACTCCGATCTCCCGAAATAGTGCAGCGCTGCTACAAGAAGCAGGGTTCAAAGAGTCTATTCGTTCATTAGCCATTCAGGAGTCTGAGGTGAAGTGGGCAGATCTCATTTTGACCATGACGATGGGGCATAAACGTACGGTTATCCAGCGCTTCCCGGGTGCGATTGATAAGATTTTTACACTCAAAGAATATGTAGAGGACGATCATCGAATCCTTCAGGCAATTGAGGAAAGGGAGAAGCTGGTGACGGAAGTTCAGCTTAAGCAAGCTCTTTCACAAGCGATAACAGTCGAAGAGAGAAATCGGATTTATCTGCTTGAAGATTCAATTCCGGATTACGATATTTCTGACCCTTACGGCGGCCCATTGGAGGTTTACCGGCAGACGGCGAATGAAATTAGCGGGAGTTTAGATAAATTGGTTAAAAAACTTCGTGAGCGAAAAGATGACCCGCAGTCTGGGAAATGATTTGCGTAAGACATCTTTACACCTCGCGTATAATGCGATAAGATGGATCTATCAAGCAAGACTCAATGTAACTGGCGACGAGTGGGAGTAACCACAATGGAGCATTGAGCTATACGGCCGGTCGCCTGGGCAAAAGAGCAACGCGCTATTTCTAGCGTGTCCGCTCTTTTTTTCGTTTTCTGGTGGACTTTGGGATATAATAGAATGGTCGAATTCGAACAAGCAAAGGAGCGTTCTATTCATGAAAATTGCCTTAGGTGCGGATCATGCAGGCTACCGTTTGAAAGATGTTATCATTCCTTTTATTGAATCATTAGGCCATCAGGTCATAGATTATGGGTGCAGCTCTGCAGATTCCGTTGATTATCCGGATTATGCGATGAAGGTTTGTGACGATGTGGTCTCAGGCGAAGCTGACAAGGGAATTCTGATCTGCGGAACAGGTATCGGGATGTCGATCGCCGCGAATAAGGTTCCAGGTATCCGTTGCGCGCTGGTCCACGATCTATTTTCTGCTAAAGCTACACGGGAGCACAATGATACGAATGTACTTGCTTTAGGCGAGCGTGTCATCGGACCGGGTGTTGCCGAGGAAATCGTGAAAATTTGGCTGGAAACAGAGTTTTCGCAAGGTGTTCGTCACCAGAACCGTATTAACAAGTTGCAAAGCATTGAAGATCGCTTCGCGATTCATCCATAAGGGTGGCCACCATGACAAATTCCATACTTCACACGATCGCAGAGGATTTGGAAGCAAATCTTCGTGAGTTGGTTAAGGTGGGCAATCTAAGGCCAGGACAAATTCTGGTCATTGGTACGAGCACGAGTGAAATACTCGGTCATCGGATTGGGACATCGGGTACGCTGGAAGCAGCTCGGCCGATTTTTGAAACAGCGCAGCGCATATGCCGTGAGTTCGGTTTGCATCTGGCTTTTCAATGCTGCGAGCATTTGAACCGCGCACTTGTCATTGAGGAAGATCTATTCGCGATCTCCCCTCAGCTTGAGCCTGTGTCGGTCATTCCGGTGCCAAAAGCCGGCGGTTCAATGGCCTCATATGCGTATCGTCACTTCGCGAAGCCTGTTGTCGTTGAGACCATTCAGGCACACGCTGGGATCGATATTGGCAGCACGCTGATCGGGATGCATTTGCGTAGGGTTGCTGTGCCTGCACGGCCGCCCGTGCGGAATATGGGTCATGCTTATGTGACTATGGCGTTTACACGACCTAAGCTGATTGGCGGCACAAGAGCTGTCTACACACCAGAGGCTGCCGAGCAGCTTTATCAGCAAGCCGCGCCAGATGCGGATTGCTAGGTTAACTTATAGATATAAACTATCCTTTAGGAGGAATTCCATATGACAAACTTTCTAAGTAAACAAGATCCAAAAATCGTAGAAGCAATGAATCTAGAGCTTGGTCGTCAACGCGACAAAATTGAGCTTATCGCATCTGAAAACATCGTAAGCGAAGCAGTGCTTGAAGCGATGGGTACAGTGCTGACAAACAAATACGCTGAAGGTTACCCAGGCAAAAGATACTACGGCGGCTGCGAATACGTAGACATCGTAGAAGATATCGCTCGCGACCGCGCGAAGGAGCTTTTCGGAGCTGAACATGCGAACGTTCAACCGCACTCTGGTGCGCAAGCGAACATGGCTGTTTACTTGGCAGCTCTAAACCCTGGTGACACGGTTCTGGGTATGAACCTGGCACATGGTGGTCACTTAACACACGGCAGCCCTGTTAATGCTTCCGGTATTCTATACAACTTCGTTGCTTACGGCGTTAGTGAGAAGGATTTCCGCATCGACTATGACGATGTTCGTAAAGCAGCATTCAAACATAAACCTCGCATGCTTGTTGCTGGTGCAAGTGCATACCCGCGCACGATCGATTTCGAAGCACTAGCTTCCATCGCTAACGATGTAGGCGCATTGTTCTTCGTGGATATGGCGCATATTGCTGGACTAGTTGCAGCTGGTTTGCACCCTAACCCAGTGCCGCATGCACATTTCGTTACAACGACAACGCACAAAACGCTTCGCGGTCCTCGCGGCGGTATGATTCTTACGCGCAAAGCTTGGGCGGCTGCGATTGACAAAGCTGTATTCCCTGGTTCCCAAGGTGGTCCTTTGATGCACACAATTGCGGCAAAAGCCGTTTCCTTCGGTGAAGCTCTCCAACCGGAATTCAAAACTTACGGCCAAAACGTCATCAACAACGCGCAAGCATTGGCGACTGCACTGACAGCTGAAGGCATTAACCTTGTATCCGGCGGTAC
Source organism: Paenibacillus sp. J22R67 (assembly GCF_059692175.1). NCBI lineage: Bacteria > Bacillati > Bacillota > Bacilli > Caryophanales > Paenibacillaceae > Paenibacillus > Paenibacillus sp. J22R67. The sequence continues at coordinate 35,299 of NZ_JCAUAX010000012.1, forward strand.
GGATAACCACTTGATGCTGATTGATCTGCGTAACCTGAACATTACAGGTAAAGACGCTGAGCACGTGCTTGATGAAATCGGTATTACGGCGAACAAAAATGCGATTCCTTTTGACCCAACTAGCCCGTTCATCACTAGCGGTATCCGTTTAGGTACACCGGCTGTTACTTCCCGCGGTATGAATGAAGAAGCTATGCAAACCATCGCGAAAGTAATTGCACTTACATTGAAAAGCCCGAAAGACGAAGCTGTGCTTGAGAAAGCTCGCGGCATGGTGAAAGATTTGACAGCTCAATATCCGCTCTACCAAGGCTTAACTTATTAATCAAAATATAAAGGGCTGTATCTGCAGGTCATCAACGACCTTTGGATACAGCCCTTATTTTTTTACACGGCCGCGGGATGCACCTTTTGCTCCGCTTCCTTCAAGCTAGGTAGAATGGATGCCATCAAGCCTATTCCGGCGATGCCGGTCAACAGAATGAATAGCGCCATTGCCCCGGATGGTAGAAAACCACCGATGATCATATTCAGTCCACTAAGCATAATAGCAACACGATTCGTCATGCTGCTGAGCGCCATATAGGAGCTGCGAGCGTGGTCAGGGACAAGCTGTACAAGCAGCGATTGCTTTAATGGCACATAGGTCAGTTCACCTATAGTGGCAATGAGCATTAGCAGCATAAGCATGATCGGTTGGCTGCCGAAAACAAGATAGGTGTAGCCGGCTACGTTAAGAAACATGGCGAACAGCATCATCCTGGTGTCGGAATTTCCCTTGAGCAGGCGGCCAACAAAGAGGGAGAGCAAGACAACGGCAAGCGTATTCTCCGTACGAAGTACGCCGACGAGCGGGAGGCCATCGATGGTAGCTGACATACCAGGAAACCAAGGGGTGTGGTGGATATCCTGAGCGAGCCGGATGCCGATATAGCCGTTTAAATTCATTTCGACTGAGACGATAAGTACACTGGAGATCAGATAGATAAGGAATCTGCGGTCGCGCAGCACTTCTTTATATCGATTGTACATTGAAATCTGTTTAGGACTTGAAGGTTGGACTCCGTCATCATTGATCTTAATTACTTCGGCTGGCATCGTTTCTGTCATGAAAAAGGCTGTCACCAGCAGCGCAACTAGTGACATTACGCTAGCAACGAGCAGAAGTTCAAAGAGATAGTCGCTAAAGAAGAAACCACCGATCATCCCCGCGACGGAAATGGCCAGATTGTTGGACCAATAATTGATCCGATAAATGGCTTTGCGCGTATCAGGTCCTGATACATCAATCAGCATGGCTTCTACAGCAGGCTTACTAAGCCCCCAAGAGGCTGTGCTGATCACTGTCATGATGAGTGTGAGCCCTGCCGAATGCCAGATCGGCGAATTGGCGAATGTCATGATGACATAGGCTAGAAGGGCAACGCCTTCCCCAATTAGCATCATTTTCTTGCGGCCGACTCGGTCTGCGTAGTGACCACCAATCGTTGCGCTGATTAGAGCGACAGCAATGGAGATGGTCGTCGCTGTGCCGGCTATCGTTGTGCCGAGTGTTCGTGCAAAATAAATCGACATGAATGGAATAACCATATTGCTTAGTATGTTGGTCAGAAAGCTCAGAGCAATGCGCAGTCGCACATTAGGGTGGAATTGAAAGAATGTCATGCGCCATCACCTGTTTCATCGTATCGTCAACGTCTGTGTTCACCCATCATAACAAATGACCATGAGTTAAAAAGTGTACGGATCTTTGGAAAACTTTCACCTTTTATCCCATCTGCAGACGGTTGACGAAATGGCAAGGCAGAACTATACTCTTTGGTAATTCGTGTAAAAGGAGGGGACTTTCATGCAGCTTGCCTTGCAATATGCGCAATTGAAAACATCAATAATGCGTGTTTCACAGATCCCCCACACGTATATGGACGTGCCTGTCTCCGTTGAAGAAATTTCCGGCTACCTGTATTGTACGGAACGCAATGTGAAAATTTTGATTCGCAAAATGACCGAAATGGGTTGGATTGTCTGGACGCCAGGGCGAGGCCGTGGTCACCGCTCGATGATTCGGTTTCTGGTTCCAGCTGAGGATGTGCTGATGGCGGAAGCGAAAATTCATGTTGAACAGGGAAATTTGAACAATGCGATGAGTTTGTTTCAAATGGAAGGTTTGGACGGGAGTGTGATGGATCGATTCCTTGCCTGGCTCGGTAGTTATTTCGGATACACAGGGAACTGTGAATCCGGATATCTTGAAACTCTGCGGCTGCCGATGCAGATTCGTGTGCTGACGCTTGACCCTGTCGATGTGCTATTCTCACGGGATCTCCATTTTGTGAAGCAAGCCTTTGACACGCTGCTCTATTTCAATCCGATCTGCGGCAGCCTGGAGCCAGGCTTGGCTCATGAGTGGGAATGCAATGCGGATGCGACCGTATGGACTTTTTATTTGCGAAAAAGGGTGAGATTCCATCATGGCCGGGAGCTGACGGCGGACGATGTTGTGTTTTCATTCAATCGGCTTCGTTCGCTGGGCACAGAGGATTCACCGAGTCGTTGGCTGTTGAAATCTGTGAAGGATATTCGCGCTGTCGATCGGCTGACAGTTCGGATGGAGCTTACTGCGCCTAATTATATGCTGCCACATTATGTTAGTTCCTACCAGGCAGCGATTGTTCCTGCTGATGTTTACAGTGCAAATAAGGTAGCGGATGCTAGTATGCTTCCCGTTGGAACAGGCCCATTTCGGATTACGAGACACGATGCGGGAGGCATTACTTTAGAAGCCTTCGAGGATTATTACAAGGAGAGCGCTCATTTGGATCGGATCGAGCTGCTTTATGTACCGGATAACGTCAGTGACCGTAGATGGCAGCAGTTGAATTTCCAGATGGGGAAGCTTAACCATTATAAACAGCCTGCCCCCGCGCATTGGTGTAAAAAAGAAGTGATGATGCTGGGATCCAGCACAGTTGTGTTCAACTTTCGCAAGAATGGTCCCCATCAAGCGTTTGAATTCCGTCAGGCCATTCAGCTTATCTTGAATCGATGCGGATTGATTAAGGAACTAGGTCTTTATCATGCGAGGCCTGCGGCTGATTTCCTGCCATCCGACTCGTCGACGGTTGAGCCCGATGATTATCAGCCAGAACGCGCGAGGGAGCTGCTCAGAGAATGTGGATACAATGGTGAACCCATTACCATGATATCCACGCAGAAGAACCAGCCCCAAGCCGAATGGATTCAAGCTCGCTGCCGAGAGGTGGGCATTCCCGTTGTTCTGAAGTTGTATACCTTTGAACAAATGGCGAAGGTGCCGCTCTTGTTAGAGGTCGATGTCATCATAAGCGGAGTTGTTGCAGATGATGATGAGGCTCGCTGCCTAATCGAGATGTATAAAGTAGGCAGCCTGCCGGTTCGTGTCTGTGCAACGGATGAGCAGCGACAAACTTTTGATGATACCATTGCAGCCATTGAAAATGAGCCCGATAGCCAGACGCGTCTACTAAGAATTCGCAGCATGCAAGATCTCGTATCGAAAAACTGCGCCGTCTTATTCCTTTTGCATACGACGCAGCAATTGGTGTACAGCCCTCATCTACAAGGCATAACGTTCAATACGCTCGGATGGTTTGACTTCAAAAACATTTGGTACCACCCTGGTCCTGTAGAAGAATAAATTAGATGCAAGAACGCTTGGGAGATGCTCTCAGGCGGTTTTTTGCGTAAATAAGGATATTCATGGTAGGTTTGGTTTTTCGGAGGATAAGTTGGATAACATATGATATAATGAACGAGGTTTGTCGTACCTTGACGCTAAATGGGTAAAATACATATAACATTGTGGTTTTTTAGGAGGCAATTATGGGGAAGTTATTTATTTGTGATCATCCGCTTATCCAGCATAAGCTGACTTTCATTCGGGATGAGAATACGAAAACAAAAGATTTCCGGGAGCTCGTAGACGAAGTTGCTACTTTAATGGCATATGAGATCACGAGAGATATTCCACTTGAGCATGTGCAGGTGAAAACACCTGTAACAACGGCGGATTGCCGCATTATTTCCGGCAGAATGCTGGGGCTTATTCCTATTTTGCGTGCAGGATTAGGCATGGTTGATGGTGTGCTTAAACTGATTCCTGCGGCAAAAGTAGGACATGTTGGTCTATACCGTGATCCTGACACGCTGCAGCCTGTCGAATATTATGTGAAGTTGCCGACGGATGTCCTGGAGCGGGAGCTCATTGTGATTGACCCGATGCTCGCAACAGGCGGTTCAGCGAATGCAGCGATTGAAGTATTGAAACGCAGAGGCTGTACACAAATGAAGCTGATGTGTTTAATTGCTGCGCCTGAAGGAATCAAAGCGGTTCAACAAGAGCATCCGGATGTTGATATTTATGTGGCGGCCGTGGATGACTACTTGAATGATCATGGCTATATCGTACCTGGATTGGGAGATGCGGGAGATCGTCTGTTCGGCACGAAATAATAGACTTATGACGATGGGGGAGAAGAACCAATGAAACGTTTGAAAGTCATTACGATTTTCGGTACTAGACCTGAAGCGATTAAAATGGCTCCGTTGATTAAGGAGCTGGAAAAGCATCCAGAACATATCGAGTCTCTCGTTTGCGTGACGGCTCAGCATCGCCAGATGTTGGATCAAGTGCTTGATATTTTCAAAATCACACCGGATTTTGATCTTAATGTGATGAAGGATCGTCAGACGCTGAATGAGATCACCATGCGTGTGCTGCAAGGATTGGAGCCAGTCTTCCAAGAGGCGAAGCCAGACCTGATTCTCGTGCACGGCGATACATTGACAACATTCCTTGCAAGCTATGCGGCATTTATGCAGCAGATTCAAGTTGGACATGTCGAAGCGGGTCTTCGCACGTGGAACAAAATGTCGCCATATCCGGAAGAAATGAACCGTCAATTGACGGGCGTTTTGGCGGATCTGCATTTTGCCCCAACACAGCAATCGGCTGATAATTTGCGCAAAGAAAATAAATCGGAATCTCAAATCTATGTAACAGGGAATACAGTTACAGATGTCTTCCAATATACGGTGCAGGAATCCTTTGAACACCCTGTTTTGGAGTGGGCGGCGGGCCGTAGGCTAATCTTGATGACAGCGCATCGCCGTGAAGCACAAGGTGAGCCGCACCGCCAAATTTTCCGCGCAGTGAAGCGTATTGCGGATGAATTTGATGATATTGCAATCGTCTATCCGGTGCACCCGAGTCCAGCTGTCAAAGAGCCAGCGCATGAAATTCTGGGCAACCACCCGCGTATCAAGCTAGTAGAACCATTCGATGCTAGTGAATTCCATAACTTCTATCCGAAGACGCATATGATTCTAACCGACTCAGGCGGTCTTCAAGAGGAAGCGCCATCATTTGGTGTGCCGGTTCTTGTCCTCCGTGATACAACCGAGCGTCCGGAAGGCATTCAAGCGGGCACTTTGGAGTTGGTTGGGACAGACGAGGAGAAGGTCTATGAGCGTGCTCGCGCGCTGCTGACAGATCCAGTTTTATACAACAAAATGAGCCAATCTGCTAACCCTTACGGCGATGGGAAAGCATCCCAAAGAATCGTTCAAGCGATTCTGCATCACTTTGGCAAGGTCTCGGAGCGTCCTGAAACATTCTAACCGTGACAAAATCATGACAAACGCTACAGCGTACAGTTCGACTGTTTGGTTTGGAAACTCGCAAACCTTAGAGCCGCAAGGCTCTGAGGAGTTTCGGGCTGCGAGGACTGTTAAGTTTCGTCAATTGACAAACCTCGCACTGCTTCGATACAATAAATGAGGATTCGTAGCACTATGTCTACGAAACAGGTTTTCCTCAGCGGAAACCTTCAGGAGGGATGCTATGAAACGGCAAAATCCCAATGATAATCCGTGGCGAGCAGTAGCGTTAACTAGTGCGATTGGTATTGACCTTGTAGTTTGTTTAGGAGCCGGATATTTATTCGGTGATTGGCTGACACGCGTACTAGGGGGACAATTCTGGTTGTTAGGCGGATTTCTGCTAGGGCTTGTAACCGGAATCATTAGCATTTACTTCATGATAAAGCGGTACGGAGGGCTATGATGGATGACTTTTCAGCCACTCTGAAAACGGTTCAAAATGTGTTTCTTTTCTTTTTATCCTTTTGTTTGGCTGCATGGGCGCTTCTTGTCGATTACCGGGTTTATTTGGCCGGCATTATGCTTGGATCTGTGGTGAGCATGATCAATGCTAGGTTCTTGGCCTGGAAGATTAACAAGTTGGCAGCAGCTGCGATAGAGCAGAAAGGGCGCAAGGTGACCCTAGGTTTTCTGACAAGAGCAGCAATTGCTGGCTTCGCAGGTTTGGTTGCCGTTCGGTATCCGGAACATGTCGCTTTAACCACGACGATTGTTGGATACTTTTTTGCTCAATTGGCAACACTCGTACTGGGTATTCTTTCTATTAGGAAGTCTAAGAAGTAATTCCATTCGATGAAAGGGGTGAAAATGGAAAACATGGAACATCACGTACCAGAATTTGAGTGGTTAGGTATTCACTTCGACGCATCAGCACTTATGATGATCGGAATTACCACTATTATCGTGCTTATTCTTGCAATCGCAGGAGCTAGCCGTGCATCCGTAACGAATCCTTCAAAAATTCAAAACTTCATGGAATGGACGATTGAGTTTGTAGAAGGCATCATTGGAAGTACGATTGGTTCTAAGCATGGCAAAGGCTTCATCGCGCTTGGCCTTACGCTCATTATGTACATCTTTATCGGCAACATGCTCGGCCTTCCTTTCTCGATCGTAACGGAAGATCATGTGTCATGGTGGAAATCACCGACAGCTGATATCGCTGTAACAGGAGCATTAACGGTTATCGTTATCGTACTAAGTCACTACTTAGGCATAACACGTAACACCAAGCATTACTTCGCGCATTACTTTGAGTACAAAGGGGCAATGTTGATCCTTCATTTGATTGAAGTCGTATCAAAGCCGCTTACGCTCGCTTTCCGTCTTTACGGTAACATTTATGCAGGTGAAATTATGATATCTGTCATCATCGGAGCTGGTTGGTTTGGAATTGCGCCTCTCTTTGTATGGCAGGGCTTTAGTGTGTTCGTAGGTGCGATTCAAGCCTTCGTATTTACAATGCTAACAATGGTTTACATCTCGCAAACGTTGATCCATGAAGAACATTAAGAGTAAGACTTACCTCGGGTAGTCTCGAGTCACTTATACACAAAACAAACCTAAGAGTTTAAGGGAGGATTTTATCAATGGGAGCAATAGCATTAGTAGCAGCAGGTATCGTATTCGGTTTAGGAGCACTAGGTGCAGGTATTGGTAACGGTTTGATCGTAGGTCGTGCTTTGGAAGGTATTTCTCGTCAACCAGAACTTCGTGGTACGCTTCAAACAACAATGTTTATCGGGGTAGGTCTAGTAGAGGCAATGCCAGTCGTTGCATTGGTTCTTGCGTTCATCTTTATGGGGAAAGCTTAAGAAACCGTTCGGCGGGGATGGCCATAGTTGCCACCACGCCTTCGTTTTGCCCATGTTATCAGAAGGGAGTGACGTTACTTGCATATTGAATGGTCCACATTTTGGATTCAACTTATCGCGTTCTTAATTTTATATTTGTTGCTTTCTAAATTTGCGTTCGGTCCTCTATTCGGAATGATGGAGAAACGCAGACAATTAGTTAAAGATCAAATTCAAACAGCTGAAGCGAGCCGCAAGCAAGCTGATCAACTGTTAGAGGAACAAAAACAAGCACTGCAACAAATGCGTAAGGAAGCTTACGATATCATCGAGCAAGCGAAACAAACAGGTTCTAAACAAGCTGATGATATTGTTCGTGCAGCTGGAGCAGAAGCATCTCGTCTGAAAGATGAAGCTTTAAAAGATATCGAGAACGAGAAGAACAAAGCGGTTGCCGCTCTTCGCAGCCAAGTTGGCGCAATGTCCGTTCTAATTGCCTCCAAAATTATCGAAAAACAAATCGACGAAAAGTCACAAGAGCAATTGGTTGAGCATTACCTCAAAGAGGTAGGAGGCAACGTATGAGTGACATCGTCGTAGCGAAGCGTTATGCCAGAGCTCTTTTTGAAGTTGCTAGAGATAAGGGAATTATTTCTCAAGTTGAAGAAGAGTTGAAATCTGTAGCTAGTGCGATTAGGGACAATGCAGACTTGCAGAAGTTCCTGAACCATCCGAACATCGGGGACACCGTCAAAACGGACCTGCTGAAGCAGATTTTTGAAGGCAAAGTTTCCGAACCGGTGTGGAACACGCTGCTGGTCTTGATTGATAAAAGAAGACAAGCCATTTTGTCCGCTCTTGTGGGCGATTATGTGAAGATTGCGAATGAAGCGCTTGGACAAGCGAGCGCTACGATTTATGCCGCTTTTACGCTCACAGAAGCTCAACAAGCGGAAATTGCATCAGAGTTCAGCAAAATTACGGGAAAAACGATTCGTGTTGAAACTGTTGTTGAGCCTAAGCTGCTCGGCGGCATTCAAGTACGCATTGGAGACCGTTTATATGATGGAAGTTTGGCAGGCAAGCTAGACCGCCTATCCAAAGCTTTGGTTTAATAACAAGCACTGTAAGAATAGGGGTGACGTTCGTTGAGTATCAAACCTGAAGAAATCAGCTCATTGATTAAACAACAGATTGAAAACTATAAATCCGATATGCAAGTGGTTGATGTAGGTACAGTCATTCAAGTTGGGGACGGTATCGCTCGTGCTCATGGTTTGGAAAACGTTATGGCAGGCGAATTGCTTGAGTTTTCAAATGGCGTTTTGGGCTACGCGTTTAACCTTGAAGAAAGCAACGTAGGTATCGTTATTCTTGGACCTTACAAAGATATCCGTGAAGGCGATCCAGTAAAACGTACAGGTCGCATTATGGAGGTTCCTGTAGGGGAAGCTTTGCTCGGCCGTGTTGTTAACTCCTTGGGTCAACCCGTTGATGGTCAAGGACCTATTGCTACAACAGAATTCCGCCCTGTAGAGAACATGGCTCCAGGCGTTATGGCTCGTAAATCCGTTCATGAGCCAATGCAAACAGGTATCAAAGCGATTGACGCGATGGTTCCAGTTGGTCGTGGTCAACGTGAGTTGATCATTGGTGACCGTCAAACAGGTAAAACTGCGATTGCAATCGACGCTATCCTTAACCAAAAAGGTAGCGGCGTGAAATGTATCTATGTTGCTATCGGTCAAAAACAATCCACTGTCGTAGGCGTTGTTGAAAAACTTCGTGCTGCTGGCGCTTTGGAATACACAATCGTTGTAACAGCATCTGCTTCCGAGCCGTCACCAATGCTTTGGTTGGCTCCATACTCAGGCTGCGCAATGGGTGAGTACTTCATGTACAAAGGCGAGCACGTGTTGATCGTATACGATGACTTGTCCAAACAAGCGGCTGCATACCGTGAGTTGTCCCTCTTGCTTCGTCGTCCACCAGGTCGTGAAGCATACCCAGGTGACGTATTCTACTTGCACTCCCGTTTGCTAGAGCGCGCTGCGAAATTGAACGATGACCTTGGTGGCGGTTCGATTACGGCACTTCCATTCATCGAGACACAAGCGGGCGACATCTCTGCTTACATCCCGACGAACGTAATTTCCATTACGGACGGTCAAATCTTCCTTGAGTCCGACCTGTTCTACTCCGGTCAGCGTCCAGCGGTTAACGTTGGTAACTCTGTATCCCGTGTAGGGGGCTCCGCTCAAACGAAAGCAATGAAAAAAGTTGCCGGTACCCTGCGTGTAGACTTGGCTCAATACCGTGAGCTTGCTGCCTTCGCAGCGTTCGGATCCGATCTTGATAGAGCAACAAAAGCCCGCCTTGATCGTGGGGTTCGCACACTCGAAATCTTGAAGCAAGGCGTGCATCAGCCGCTTTCCCTAGAGAAACAAGTTTGCTCCCTGTACACGGTTGTTAAAGGCCACTTAGATGACATTCCAGTACAAGACGTAACTCGTTTTGAAGCGCAATTCTTGGCTTACCTGGAATCCAATCGTTCCGAAATTTTGAACAGCATTCGTGATACCAAAGATATTACTGCGGATAACGACAAAGCGCTGGTTGATGCTATCAACACGTTCAAAAAGAGCTTCGCAGTTTCTGAATAAAATTTGAATACCTGCGCTTTTCTTCGTGAAAAGCCAGGTACTCCGTTTATGCCTGAGATTGGGTGCAAGCTGCCTGAGATCAGGCCTTCGAATGAAGGCTTTCCAAAGCCTCAAAAGAGAGGTGACAGGTATGGCAAAAGGAATGCGCGAGATTAAGCGCCAAATCAAATCGACACAAAACACGAAGCAAATTACGCGCGCGATGGAGATGGTTGCAGCTGCGAACTTGCGTCGAGCTCAGCAAGCTGCGGAAGCGGCTCGTCCTTACTCGGATAAGCTGAAAGAAGTAGTTGCTAGCATCGCTGCGGGCTCCAAGGGTGTGAAGCACCCAATGCTGCAAACACGCGAAGTGAAGAAAACCGCTTACTTGGTTATCACTTCGGATCGTGGTTTGGCTGGAGGCTACAACGCGAACGTATTGCGGAAAGCTATGACGGAGATTCGCGAAAGACATCAATCGCCGTCGGAATATGCTGTTTTTGTAATTGGTCGTAAAGGTAGCAATTTCTTCAAGAAACGTAATGTTGAGATCGTTCAAGAAGTTACAGGACTTCCGGATTCTCCGAAGTTCTCGGATATTAAATCAATTGCTGCTTCTGCTGTTGCTAATTTTGAGAAGGGTGCGTACGACCAATTGTTCTTGGTGTACAACAAATTCCAAAATGCAATCAGTCAGATACCGACTATGATTCGCTTGCTTCCTATGGAAGACGTAAAAGGTGCTTCAACGGCTAGTTACGAGTATGAGCCGTCTGCGGAAGGCGTTCTAGAAGTACTGCTGCCTAAATATGCGGAAACGATTATTTACAGCGCAGTATTGGAAGGTAAAGCAAGTGAGTTCGGCGCGAGAATGACAGCGATGAACTCTGCAACGAAAAATGCAACGAAGATGATCAGCAGCTACACATTAGCATACAACCGTGCACGTCAAGCTGCCATTACGCAAGAGATTGCGGAAATCGTCAGCGGCGCGAACGCGAACGCTTAATTGATAAAACGCCTCGCTTAGAGGCGAAGCTTTTCTTAGGAGGGAAACCATGAGCAAAGGGCGCGTTGTGAATATTACAGGGCCTGTCGTCGACATTGAGTTCGGACGCGGACAACTCCCTGAAATTCTGAATGCAATCAAGATTGAAAAAAATGAAGGCGGAAAATCGGTTACGATTACGGTTGAAGCGGCGGTTCACCTCGGTGACAACCTCGTTCGTTGCGTAGCGATGTCTTCCACTGACGGACTTGTGCGTGGCGCTGAAGCTACTGACACAGGAGTTCCAATTACTGTACCTGTAGGCGCAGCAACATTGGGACGCGTGTTCAACGTAGTTGGAGATCCTATCGATGGGATCGAAACGGTTGACCGTACGTTAACTAGTCCAATTCATAAAGAAGCTCCTGCTTTCGAGAACTTGTCCACGAAATCAGAAGTTCTTGAAACAGGAATTAAAGTTATTGACCTTATGGCTCCTTACGCAAAAGGTGGTAAAATCGGTCTCTTCGGCGGTGCGGGTGTAGGTAAAACCGTAACGATGCAAGAGTTGATCCATAACATTGCGCAAGAGCACGGCGGTATCTCCGTTTTCGCAGGCGTTGGTGAGCGTACTCGTGAAGGTAATGACCTTTACCACGAGATGAAAGACTCCGGCGTTATCGAGAAAACAGCGATGGTATTCGGTCAAATGAACGAGCCTCCAGGTGCGCGTCTTCGCGTAGCATTGACTGGTTTGACAATGGCTGAATATTTCCGTGATGTTGAAGGCAGAGACGTTCTTCTGTTCGTTGATAACATCTTCCGTTTCACACAAGCAGGTTCCGAGGTTTCGGCTTTGCTTGGACGTATGCCATCTGCGGTAGGTTACCAACCGACTTTGGCTACAGAAATGGGTCAATTGCAAGAGCGTATTACTTCCACGAAAAAAGGTTCCGTAACTTCGATTCAAGCGATTTACGTTCCTGCGGATGACTATACGGATCCAGCTCCAGCTACAGCGTTCGCTCACTTAGACGCGACAACGAACTTGGAGCGTAGTATTGCAGCTGCGGGTATTTTCCCAGCGGTAGATCCACTTGCTTCCTCTTCCCGTATGTTGACGCCAGAAATTCTAGGCGAAGAGCACTATAAAGTAGCACAAGGTGTTAAACAAGTTCTTCAACGTTACAAAGAGCTTCTGGATATCATCGCGATCTTGGGTATGGATGAGTTGTCCGATGAGGATAAACTAGTTGTTACTCGTGCGCGTCGTCTCCGTCTGTTCTTGTCTCAGCCGCTTCACGTTGCTGAGCCGTTCAACGGTTTCCCGGGCTTGTATGTGCCATTGAAAGAAACTGTGCGCAGCTTCAAAGAAGTTCTTGAAGGTAAGCACGACAACCTTCCTGAAGTAGCGTTCCACAACGTAGGTACGATTGAGGACGCAATCGAGAAAGCGAAAACGCTGTAAGGTTACCTTTGGTAAACTGCGCGTTAGCTGAGGAAGGAGAATCCAAGTGAGTACATTCCTACTTGAAATTGTTACTCCTGAGCGCAAAGTGTACGCTGAACAAGTGAACATGTTGGTCGCAAAGGGTGTCGAAGGGGAGCTTGGAATTCTGCCGAACCACATTCCACTCGTGACTCCATTGAAAATTAGCACGATTACTGTGAAGAAACAGGGCTCCAAAGACGAGATCATCGCAGTGAACGGCGGTTTCATGGAAGTGCGTAAGGACAAAGTGGTCATACTGGCGGAAAGCGCCGAGCTGCCAGAACAAATCGATGTGGATCGTGCGAGAGCAGCGAAAGAACGTGCGGAGAAACGCCTTGCTGAAAATAAGCAAGATAACGTTGATTTCAAACGTGCGGAAGCCGCTTTGCAAAGAGCATTGAACCGGATCAGCGTGTCCGGCAAATAATAGATGTTTGACGAGAAAGCGATGGAACTTAGGTTCCGTCGCTTTTTTTCATTTGGAAGGATTATTTTTTGATAAATATGGAAAATCTACTCACAAAGTATGTAAAAGATTGGGCTTGGAATTAGTCATCGACTCCCCTGAGCTCTTTTGGTATAATATTGAAGGTGATTATTACCAATTTGAATCAATGATTTGAGAAAGCAAATAAGAATGGAGGCGGTTACATTCAGATGATGTATACAAATAACTATGTAATCGTAGCGATTTTTCTTGGGTTAGGTATTTTCCTCCCGGTGGCAGCGCTTACGATAGGCAAATGGTTAAGACCGAGCAAACCCGTCGTGGAGAAATATACGACGTATGAGAGTGGGAACGAGCCTGTTGGTGAAGGTCAAATCCGGTTTAACATTCGATATTATTTGTTTGCTTTGATGTTTGTCATCTTTGATGTAGAGACCGTGTTCCTGTATCCCTGGGCTGTTGCTTTTAATCAGCTTGGACTTTTTGCTTTAGTAGAAATGTGCATTTTTGTAGCCTTGCTAGCCATAGGATTAATATACGCATGGAAGAAGAAGGTGCTGCAATGGACTTCAGTCTAGAGTCGATCTCCCCAGAAGAACGCGAAGAGTTAAACCGCAATGTATTTATGACGACACTGGAGCAGGTGAAAGCTTGGGCTCGCAGTAATTCACTTTGGCCTTTAACGTTTGGTCTTGCTTGCTGCGCCATTGAAATGATGGGTACGGGCGGATCGCATTATGATTTGGACCGTTTTGGAGTCATCTTCCGTACGTCCCCTAGGCAATCCGATGTGATGATTGTAGCAGGGACAGTTACGAAGAAAATGGCTCCTTTGCTGCGCCGTCTTTATGAGCAGATGCCTGAACCGAAATGGGTTATTGCTATGGGCTCCTGCGCGACTGCGGGTGGCCCGTACGTTAAATCGTACTCCGTTGTTAAAGGTGTGGACCAGATCGTTCCGGTTGATGTCTACATACCGGGTTGTCCGCCGAATCCGGCGGCACTTATCTATGGGATCAACAAGCTTCAGGAGAAGATTCGCTATGAAGCGAAAACTGGTAAGCAGGTGATCAATCGATGAGTGAGGATAAGAAGCCGGAAGAGAAGGTCGAAGTCGACCAGACGGCCTCTGCGGAAGAGACTAAGGCTGAAGGGAATTCAGGGCAGACGACGCCTGCTTCTGAGGAGAAGGCTGCCAGCGAAACGCCGGCGGCCCCCGCAGCCGAGAAGCCTGCCGAGGAGAAGACCGCTGAAGAGAAGGCAGCGGAGCGCGCCGCGGCGAGAGCCGCCCGCCTAGCGGCGAAGGCGGCTGCCGCTGAGCCGACGGGCGAGCCCGCGTCGGCAGCAACACCATCCCCTGAGGCTTCAGGGGATGACGAGAAGGCGGCCAAAGCGCAGGCCGCCGCAGAAGCCCGCGCAGCGCGAGCTAGCGCGCGCGGAGCGAAGACCGATGCGGCGGAGCCTGCCGCGCCGAAAGAGCCTTCACCGAACCAGCCGCTGCTAGACCGGCTGGTTGCGATCTTAAAAGCCGATGTAGGCGAAGACGCCGTCGTCGATCAATTCATCAACGAAAGGGACGGGCACCGTCCTTACGTTATCATTCACAGTTCCCGCTGGCCGGAGGTTGCGGTAACGCTGCGGGATCACGAAGAGCTGCGCTGCAATTACTTGCGCAATCTCTCCGGTGTGGACCAAGAGACGCATCTGGAGGTCGCGTATCACTTGCTTTCCCTCACACACAAGCACGAGTATTGTGTGAAGGTGAAAACAGACCGGGATCAGCCAAGCATCCCTTCCGTTGCTCCTGTGTGGCCAACTGCCAATTGGAATGAGCGGGAAGTATATGACCTTCTGGGAATTGATTTCCTTGGGCATCCCAACCTAGTAAGAATTATGATGCCTGACGATTGGGTCGGCCATCCACTGCGCAAAGATTACGAACCGCTTGACCCGGAGGTGTAGCATTTGTTACGGACAGAAGAGCTCCTGCTAAACGTTGGTCCTCAGCATCCAAGTACGCATGGCGTTTTCCGCGTGATTGTAAAGCTGGATGGAGAGGTCATCAAAGAAGCTATACCCGTTATGGGCTATCTACATAGAGGCACAGAGAAACTGGCTGAGAATCTGAGCTACACGCAAATTATTCCTTATACGGACCGCATGGATTACGTCTCTGCTATGACGACGAATTATGTTCTTGTTCATGCTGTTGAGAAAATGATGGGACTGGAAGTCCCGGAACGCGCGGAATTTCTTCGCTTGATCGTGATGGAACTTCAGCGGGTTGCCTCCCATATGGTGTGGTGGGGAACGTATTTGCTCGATATCGGAGCCATGAGTCCGTTCTTGTTCGCTTTCCGCGACCGGGAAATTATCATTGACCTGTTTAATGAGCTTTGCGGAGCTCGTTTGACTTACAACTACATGCGTGTGGGTGGGGTAAAATGGGACGCTCCAGACGGTTGGATCGATAAAGTTAAGAAATTTATCCCGTATATGTACGGTAAATTGGAAGAATATCATACCCTTGTATCCGGAAATGAAATTTTTCTTTCCAGGATTAAGGGTGTAGGTAAATATGATGCCGATACAGCCATTGCATATGGGCTTAGCGGCGCTAACTTGAGATGTACGGGTGTTGACTGGGATATCCGCAAAACACAGCCATACAGCCTATACAATCGCTTTCAATTCGATGTGCCTGTAAGAAGCGGCGGCGATTGTTATGATCGCTATCTTGTCCGTATGGAAGAAATAAAGCAGTCTCTGCGTATTTTAGAGCAAGCTGTGGCACAGTTCCCTGAACAAGGCGAAACCATGGGCAAAGTGCCTAGGGTTATTCGTCCTCCAGAAGGGGAAGTGTATGCGGCTATTGAGTCTCCTCGTGGAGAGATCGGCTGCTATATTATTTCCCGAGGCAAGCAGGAGCCATTCCGTCTGAAATTCCGCAGGCCATCTTTCGTAAATCTGCAAATCTTGCCCAAACTCCTGGTCGGTGAATCGATGACCAACCTGATTACGATATTGGGCGGCATCGATATTGTCGTTGGGGAGGTGGATGCCTAATGGTAAATTTGCTGGAAGAGAGTCTAACGTGGACGAACTTCTTCGTTTTCCTTTTCTGGGGCATCGTTATGCTGTTGTTGGTCCTTGGCTTCGTTACCTACGCGATTTACTTTGAGCGGAAGGTCATTGGCTGGATGCAGCTGCGGATCGGACCGAACCGGACAGGGCCGTTTGGGCTTCTGCAGAGCGTCGCGGATGTGCTCAAACTGCTTATTAAAGAGGATACCATTCCCAAAAAGGCGGAGCGCGAACTGTTCATTTTAGCGCCTGTCATTACGTTCATTCCTTCATTTACGATTATTGCAGCGATCCCTTTTTCGGATCGGATGTTTAATGCGAACTTGAATGCTGGTCTGCTTTATTACGTTGCTCTTACGGGGATTTCTACGATTGGGATTATTCTTGGGGGCTGGGCATCAAATAACAAATATGCCCTGCTAGGCGGCATGCGTTCAGCAGCGCAAATGATCAGTTATGAAGTTCCGCTCGTTATTTCCGTTATTGGTGTCATTATGATGACTGGCAGTTTAAATCTGCATACCATCGTTGACCACCAAGCTGGGGGGTTCTGGCATTGGAATTTCATTCCCCAGATTCTAGGATTCATCATCTTCGCAATTGCCGGTGTATCGGAGCTTAACCGGACGCCTTTCGATTTACCGGAAGCAGAATCCGAGCTTGTTGCAGGCTACCACGTGGAATATAGCGGCTTCCGCTTTGCATTTTTCATGCTATCAGAGTACGTATATGTGTTTATTATTGCATCACTAACTAGCCTGATTTTCTTAGGCGGATGGCATTCACCTTTCCCATTCCTTGATTTTATTCCGGGAATCCTATGGTTCCTGCTGAAATTCTCCCTCGTTGTGTTTGTCTTGTTCTGGCTGCGGGCGACGTTGCCTCGTGTACGGATTGATCAGCTCATGGGATTCGGCTGGAAAGTGCTGCTGCCATTGGCGTTAGTCAATATGCTGGTGACAGCGATCATTATGACGATCTTTTAACAAAGCCTACGATGTAAGTTTCCTACGGAAACTCTAAGCCCATGCTTACGATGTCAGTTTTGCTAAAGCAAAACTTTAAGGAGTGAAACGAATGAAAGGCATAATTAAAGGCTTAGGCGTAACGTTGAAAAGCATGACACAGAAAAAAATCACGTACGCATACCCTGAGGTCCCGATAAAAATGCCGGATCGTTTTCGCGGTATTCAACATTTTGACCCAGAGAAATGTATCGTGTGCAATCAATGTGCGCGTATTTGCCCAACCGAGTGTATTACACTGACGGGAAAAGCGAACCCGGACCCTGACAAAAAGGGTAAGGTTATCGATACGTACGATATTAACTTCGAAATTTGTATTTTGTGCGATCTTTGCACAGAGGTGTGTCCGACGGAAGCGATCGTGATGACGAATAATTTCGAGCTAAGTTCATATAGTCGCGATGATCTTTTCAAAAATTTGCAATGGTTAAATGAGAATAACCAAAACATTCGCCAGGAGAACAACTCGGCCATGCCAAAAGGGGGGGCCAAGAAAGATGTTTAACGGAATTGGTGATTTCCTCTCAAGCGGTTCAAGTTGGGCATTCTTTATTTTTGCCCTTCTTGCCATCGGCGGAGCGATTTTTATGATTTCTTTTACCAAAGTTGTTCATATGGTCATTGCGGTTGCGCTTACGTTCATTAGCTTGGCGGGGCTATATATTATCCTTGAGGCTGAGTTTGTTGCTTTCGTACAGGTGTTGATCTATGCAGGGGCTATCTCGATCCTCATGATTTTCGGCATTATGATGACGAAGCACAGACAAGGGGATGAGGAAGAGCCGAGGCGTCCTTGGCACGAAGGTTTGGCGATTGTGGGCGCTTTGGGTCTGTTCGGAGTTTTATTTTATGCGATTCAAAAAACGACTTTCGTCTCACAAGGCTCTTTGGATGCCGGTAAAGACAACACATTAGAAATCGGCAAGCTGCTGTATAACCAGCATGTAATTCCGTTCGAAATCATGTCTGTGCTGCTGACGGTAGCTTTCATCGGCGCTATTGTCGTCGCGAAGAGAGAGGAGGATTAGCTATGGGTAATATCATCACTCCCTATCTCACGCTGGCAGCAATCCTGTTCTGTATCGGTCTGTACGGCGCCTTGACGAAAAAAAATGGGGTCATCGTGCTATTGTCAATTGAGCTCATGCTCAACGCGGTGAACTTAAATTTGATCGCGTTCTCCAAGCTTGGGGATCATCCAGCGCTGACAGGTCAAATATTCTCGCTCTTCAACATTACGATTGCAGCTGCAGAAGCAGCTGTCGGGATAGCGATTCTTATTACGATTTACCGAAATAAAGGGACAGTAGATGTAACGGATTTGGATTCTATGAAGCGCTAGGAGGCTAACAAGGATATGGTATCGGACTATTCACAGTACGCCTGGCTCATTCCGTTGTTTCCGTTGATTGCTTTTCTAGCGCTTACGGCTATGGGACGTCAATTAAAGGACTTGGGCATTTATATCAGTATTTTTGCGATGTTCGCCTCGTTTATCGTCGCTGTGCTGATATTTGTTGAACGCATCGGCGGCAAAGTTGAGGATTATACGTGGGATAAGCTGAATTGGCTGCAGGTCGGTGATATCACCCTGAATATGGGGTTTGAGGTCAACAATCTGAATGCCTTAATGCTCGTTATCGTCACGTTGGTCTCTCTCCTCGTTAATATTTACTCAAGAGGTTATATGAAAGGCGACGAGCGAATCCATGTGTTCTTTGGGTATATCGCTTTGTTCTCTTTCTCCATGTTAGGCCTGGTCATTTCGGAAAACATGTTAGAACTCTACATTTTCTGGGAGCTTGTTGGGGTATGTTCCTTCCTGCTCGTGGGTTTCTGGTACTTCAAGCCAGAGGCGAAAGCTGCAGCAAAAAAGGCGTTCATTGTTACTCGTATCGGTGACGTGGGTCTGTTCCTTGGCATCCTGCTGCTGTTTTGGTATATGCCGGGTCATGCGCTTGATTTTACATCTATACATAATGCCTTTACTACGGGCAAAATTGACCCGACGATCGTCACTTGGATTGCCGTTCTGATCTTCATCGGGGCAATGGGGAAATCAGGCCAGTTCCCGCTGCACACCTGGTTGCCTGACGCTATGGAAGGTCCGACACCAATCAGTGCGCTGATCCACGCAGCAACAATGGTTGCCGCAGGGGTGTACTTAGTAGCGCGGACGTTTGATATTTTCCATGCTTCGCCGGATGCCTTAATGGTTGTTGCTTATGTGGGGGGCTTTACAGCCATCTTTGCGGCAACCATTGGGATCGCGCAGAATGATATCAAGCGGATTCTCGCTTATTCGACTGTCAGTCAGCTCGGCTATATGATGATGGCGCTCGGCATTGGTGTTTCGTATACGTCTGGGATGTTCCATTTATTCACACATGCGTTCTTCAAAGCATTGCTCTTCTTAGGCGCAGGCAGCGTGATTCACGCCGTGCATACGCAGGATATCAATGAAATGGGCGGTTTATCCCGCAAAATGAAAATAACGACTTGGACATTCGCCATCGGAACATTGGCTCTCTCGGGGATTTTTCCTTTCGCAGGGTTCTGGTCGAAGGATATGATTCTAACAGAAGCGTACGAGCATAATCAGCTGTTGTTCTGGGTTGGTGTAATTGCGGCTTTCTTCACGGCCTTCTATATGTCGCGACTCTTCTTCCTAGTTTTCCTAGGTTCGCCTAGAGGGAAAGCACAAGGTACGCAAGGGCACGACGATCACGCCCATGAGCCGCATGAGTCGCCTTCCACGATGACGATACCGCTTATCATACTGGCTGTACTCGCTGTGGTTGCGGGATTTGTGAATACGCCGTTCAACGAGTGGCTCGGCCACTGGTTAACGGGTCAAGAACATGATGAGAAAGCCAACTGGATCGTCATTATTTTATCCACACTCGCTGGGCTGCTTGGTATTGGCCTAGGCTACTTGATCTACCTGAAACGCACAATTCCGCGAGATGTCATATCTGGTAAACTGCCGTGGTTGTACACGCTGCTTAACCGTAAATATTTCGTGGATGAAATCTATGATGGTATTATCGTCAAGCCACTGCGCGGTCTGGGATGGATTCTTGAACTGATTGATGTGTACATCATTGATGGTATCGTGCGTTTGGTCGCCTTTACTGTCGTCAGTCTTGGGCGTTTGGGCTCCCGTCTTCAAAATGGTCAGATGCAGACCTACGGTGTCATCATGATTCTAGGGATGCTGATCTTGGCGCTCGCCATCGCAGGAAGGAGGTTCATCCATGCCGGCTAATCTACCTATACTCAGTCTAATCGCTTTCTCACCTTTGCTCGGCGTGTTGGTCCTGCTCTTCATTCGAAGTGATCGCGGCCGTTTAATCAAAACGATCGGTATCGTCACGACATTGATTCCGCTATTTTTGGCAGCTTGGCTGTATGTGGATTACAACTTTCAAGGTGATCCGATTCAGTACAAAGAACAGCTCGACTGGATTAAAGTCCCACTTAATCATGAGGGGATTCAACAAATCACATCGTATTTCTTTGAATTCAAATACAGCGTAGCCGTAGATGGAATCTCATTGCCGCTTGTCTTTTTAACCGCTCTTGTGTCGTCCATGGCTGCTCTGGCCTCGGTGTACATCAAGAAACGTTGGAAAACGTACTTTATTTTATTCCTGCTGTTGGAAACCGGTATGTTCGGCGTCTTTATGGCTCAGGACCTGTTCTTGTTCTTCTTGTTCTTCGAAATTACGCTCGTGCCGATGTTCTTCCTGATCGGAATATGGGGGTATATGAACAGAGAGCAGGCGGCTAACCGCTTCCTTCTCTACAATGGACTTGGTTCAGCGATCATGCTGATTGCCTTCCTTATTCTTGTCAGCACGGCTGGCTTCAACCAAGACCCCTCCCAGACAGAGGCAATCATTTACTACAGCGGAGATATTCATACGATTGCGCATAATTTGCTGCAAGATCCGGCCGCTTACGTGAATCAAGAGGGAGCGCCATTTTTCCTAAGCCCAGCCATGAAATGGACCGTGTTCATTATGCTGCTGGTCGCCTTCGGCATTAAGCTGCCGATCTTCCCGTTCCATACGTGGATGTTGAAAGTACATACAGAGGCTCCGCCTGCTGTCGTTATGATTCACTCCGGTATTTTGCTGAAAATGGGAGCGTACGGACTTATTCGCTTCGGCATTCTGTTCTTTCCAGCAGAAGCGAAGCAGTGGGCCTGGATGTTAGCGCTCCTAGGCGTAATCAACATCGTGTACGGCGCTATTCTCGCGATGGTACAAAAAGACTTCAAACTCGTGCTGGCTTACTCGAGTATCAGCCATATGGGCATCGTCCTGCTCGGTCTCGCTGCTTTTAATGTGTCGGGCCTACAGGGAGCCGTGTTCCAATTGATCTCACACGGTTTGATCTCGGCCCTGATGTTCCTGCTCGTCGGCAGCATCTACGAGCGGACGAACACGACCGAGCTCAATCGCTTAGGCGGTCTCGCCTCGTCGGTTCCCTTCATCAGCGGGATTCTGCTGATTGCGGGGATGGCATCGCTCGGATTGCCGGGCTTATCCGGATTCATCAGTGAGTTCCTCGCGTTCCTCGGACTCTTCGAGACACACCGGGTGTACGCGATAGTCGGCACACTGGGGATCATTCTCGCAGCGGTTTATGTGCTGCGCGGGGTGCTGAACATCACGTTTGGCCCTAAGCAGCCAACCTTGGTCCTGCAAGGGATACGCGATGCACGGTTAATCGAGGCGGTGCCAATGATTACCTTGGTGGCGTTCATCCTCTTGCTCGGGGTGTACCCAAGCGTGCTGAGTCAGCCGCTTCAGCAAACGATAGGCAGCTTGGATCAATTGATCCAAAGTGTAGCCGGGAAGATAGGAGGTTAGTCCGGTGGAACAGCTACGACTCCAAGTCTCCGATTTAGTACATCTGCTGCCTGAGCTTTCGCTGGTTGCCACCGCGATCATCCTATCTCTCTTGGATTTGATCCTGCCAAACAGGTTAAGTCGTTCTGTTATTGGATGGTTGACCTTGGTCGGCCTTGTGATTTCTGGTGTATTCGTCTTGTTTCAATTGAATCCGGATGAGGCGATTCAGCTGCTCAATCAGAGCTACAGAGTGGATGATTTCTCCAATATATTGAAATTGTTCACCTTAGTAGGAACTGGCTTCGTCGTTCTGATGAGTCTAAGTTTCGTAAAAGAAGATACGATTCCGCATGTAGGCGAGTACTATTACTTCTATCTCCCTGCAGCGCTGGGCGCCATGATTATGTCTTCTTCCGGAGATTTAATTACGCTATACGTAGGGTTAGAACTGCTTAGCATTACCTCGTACTTGCTTGTAGCGATGAAGAAGAAGGATAGCAAATCCAATGAAGGAGCTTTTAAATACTTAGTGATGGGTGGTATATCTTCTGCCATCATCTTGTATGGTATGTCCTTCTTATATGGCATGGCGGGATCGAGCAATCTTTCGCAGATTGGCGCTGCGCTCCCATCACTTATTGGTTCATATGAGCCGCTGCTCTATGTATCGTTCTTTATGCTGCTTGCTGGGTTCGGCTTCAAAATCGCCGCCGCCCCTTTCCACAGCTGGGCGCCGGACGTTTACCAAGGCGCACCGACGCCAGTGACGGCTTTCTTGGCTGTCGTGTCCAAAGGTGCCGGGTTTGCCATCCTTTTCCGAATCTTCTACGTCTTGTTCGGATTTACGTCTTTCGAGGAATCGAAATTCCAATCGGATGTGTTCCTGGCCATTTCGGTCATGGCTGCAATCGCTATGGTGGCGGGTAATTTCATCGCCCTGAAGCAAACGAACATGAAAAGGCTATTGGCTTACTCGGGAATTGCTAATGCTGGATATTTGCTAGTTCCAATTGCAACGTACTTCTCAGGTGTCCATTACGCGAATTTCTCTGAATTCATTTTCTATCTGATCGCGTACTTGTTCATGAATATCGGCGCTTTTGCTGTATTAATGATTATCGAGCAAGCAGAGGGGCATACCGAGGCCAAAGGCTTCGGAGGTCTGTATTATCGGGCGCCTTTTACAGCTGCTGCGATGGTACTGATTGTGTTGTCCCTAACTGGAATCCCGATTTCCGGCGGATTCTTCGGTAAGCTGTACATCATTCTCGGTACGATGCAAACCCATCAATACTGGCTCGGCTCCCTGATGATCGCGACAAGCGTTGTATCGTTTTACTACTACTTTGGTGTCGTTCGCCAAATGTTCATGCGCAGCGATTACGAGCCGGCCGAGGTGAAAGTGCCCATTACCTTGGGCATAACGGTCTGGTTATGTGCTCTTATTGGCGTAGCGCTAGGCTTTGTGCCGCATCTTGTGCTCAGATGGATTGAATCTATCTTCATGCTAACGAAGGATTTTATCTTGATGTAAATACGATGGAGTCCTCCCCTTGATGGGGAGGGCTTTTTTTGTTTTGCACAGTAGAAATGGCATGTGGTAATTGCCTCCAAATCCCACACAAATCCCACAATTGCATGTACAATAGACAGAAGTGGAAAAGCACCTGAAACTTTTTTCGAAAGTTCTGAACTTTTTGCGAAGAAAAACCGTTATATGTATCGAGAAGACGGGTAATGTGGTATAGATAGATAAGGCAAAAGACCATTAAGAGATAAAGGAACTGTGATTTCATGAAATTCATTCGACACTTATGGCTCATCGTCCTGATGATGCTCGTTGTGGAACTTACAGTGATGGTTACAAAAACAGAAGCAGCTTATCCCGTTTCGACGGATCCCATGAGGGTGAAACAAACCTATCTGGATATGATCCACATCGATCAAGCGTGGGCTGCGGCTGGAGATTCCCGTGCGTCCATTGTAGTGGCTGTGGTTGACACGGGCGTTGATCTTACACATCCTGATTTAGTAGGTAATTTGGTAGATGGCGTGAACTTGCTTCAGCCTTCAAAAAAGCCAATTGACGATAATGGACATGGAACGAATGTGGCTGGCGTCATTGCGGCTTCGATCAATAACGATAAAGGTATTGCAGGTATAGCTCCAATTGCCAAAATCATGCCGATTAAAGCGTTGGAGTCAGATGGAACCGGCGGCGAAGCGAAACTTGGCGAAGGCATCAAGTATGCCGTGGATCATGGAGCGAAGATCGTCGTGCTTTCCCTGGGACTGAATAAGTACTCCGATTACATGGCAGGCGTTGTACAGTATGCCGAGGATCACAATGTAATGTTAGTTGCTGCTGTCGGCAATGAAAGCATGAGTGTGAAATACCCTGCGGCGTATCCAACGGTTTTAGCTGTAGGAGGCGTTACGGCTGATAAACAGGCAGATCCCCGCTCGAATTTTGGGCCAGAGCTGGACCTGGTTGCACCATGGGATGTGTATACCACAGCTCTAGGCGGCGGCTATCAGTATCAAGATGGTAGCTCAATGTCTGCACCACAGGTTGCTGGGGCAGCTGCCTTAGTGTGGAGCAAATTTCCAACGATGAGCGCATATGAAGTGAGATCTCAGCTAGAGCAGACAGCGGAGGATTTAGCAGAAACCGGCTGGGATGCCAAAACAGGATATGGGATGCTGCGTGTAGATATGGCGCTGACGAAGCCTTATAAAGAGGATCGATTTGAGCCAAATGATCGTCAGAATCAAGCAGCCAAGCTGCCAATACATACCTCAGTGAAAGCAGCGCTATCCTCCGCGCTCGATGAGGACTGGTACGCGATTGATGCTGCCTATGACGGATATATTGAGTTATGGTTGCAGAACACCGATAGTGCCGGTATTCGTGCGCGCTTTGATTCGGGGGAAACGTTTATTGCTAATAATGCCTCGGATGGAACTCAGCCTTTTAAGGTGAAAGTGACAAAAGGGCGTACGTATTTGCAACTTCAGTCGGTAGATCGCGAACGGAAAACGGGAATCAATTATAGTTTGCGAACGGATTTTGTCATTTACACGGACCCATTTGAAGATAATGATAAGCAGTACAAAGCATTTGCTCTACCTGAACGCAGCCAAACGATCCACGGAACCTTTCATCAAAAAGGGGATATCGATTGGTTCGTCTTATCTCTGGAGCATTCGGGCTCAATGAGGTTGAAGCTCTCCGTCGATACAGGTCGTATAGATCCGATGATTCTTTTTCAGAAGGAAGGAGAAAAGTCGATATCCATTGATCAAGGCGGCGATGGCGGGATTGAGATCAGCTCGCTAATGGATGTATTTCCGGGGCAATACTATATTCGCGTCAGTAATACGAAGGATTATACGGAACCAATAACAGGTGAGTATACGTTGGAAATCGAATATACGCCTAAGTTGATTGATCCGAATGAACCTAATGATAAGTCGTATCAGGCGACTTTTGCAGCAATGAATTCGGTGTACGAAGGTTTATTTAATAACAATGATGATGTTGATTGGTTCGAATTCCGAATGGGCCAAAATGGTCTGGCGCAAGTGCGGTTGACCAATATCCCGACTTCGAGGACGATGTACGCAACGCTATATGATAGCACATTGAAGGAACAAGGCTTTTACCGAAATGAATATGGTTCTGATCAGCTTTTCGTTGAGAGAACGCTGAATGCAGGCACCTATTATATTAAGCTGCAGGCAAATCAATGGTTCATGAGTCAAATGTACAGGTTAAAAATTGGCAGCTACACGCTAGTAAGCGGTTTTGCTGATATTGAAGGGCACTGGGCTCAAGATGCGATAAGTAAGCTTACGGAGCAAGGCGTGATCAGTGGTTATGGAAACTACCGTTTTGCCCCGAATCAATCGATTACACGTGCAGAGGCGGCGACGGTGTTGACTCGAGCTTTGAAACTGACTAAGCGCAAGGATCTGAAGTTCTCCGACATGGATGCTTCACATTGGGCTTATGAGAATGTAGCCAAAGCGTTGCAAGCAGATATCGTTGCTGGATACCCTAACGGAACATTTGGGCCCGATCGTACGCTTACACGTATGGAGATGACGCAGATGCTTGCCCGCAGCATGAATATGACAGGGAAGAAGCGGGGGAACCCACCTTTTAACGATGTAGATGAGTCTTACTGGGGTTTGGGTATTTTGAAACAAATGTGGGCTGACGGCTGGATCACTGGCTATTCAGATGGCTCCTTCCATCCAGATGAGCAAGCCACACGTGCTGAATTCGTCTCTATGCTAGTGAAAGTAATGAATCGGTAGAACCGAAAAGGAGTGACCTATGGGAGAAACAGATAAATGGAATGAAGCCGCGAAGTATGCTTCGGTAATGAACATGGTCGATATTGTGGTTTACATCCTATGTATCGGCCTCGCGTGGTGGGCGTTGCAAGCGTTCCGCTTTGATGTGCTGCTCAAGAATCCAAAAGGTGCTCAAGCCATTATGCTCCAAATCCTACTTTCTATTGGGCTCGGGCACTTAGTTGCCAGTTTTTTCATCCAGTATTTAGGTCTCTCCATGGGCTTCGGAAAGATGTTTTAATTCCTTTTTTCGAATAATGATTTAAATAGTTGTCAACAATGGATAGTAGAACGGATCAAAAACGGAGATCCTATTCGAACTCTATGTAAGTGTTTCAGAATACCAAAAGAACACAGTTGTAACTATGTGGCTTGTGATGATAAACTTAGGAAATGTGCAAAACCTTGTAATTAAAATAAGTGCGCGGAGGGACCATGATGAGCAAAATTATCGTCCGCGGTGGCCGAAAGTTAGCTGGCAATGTGAAAATCAACGGAGCGAAAAATGCGGTACTGCCGATTATTGCAGCTTCCATTCTGGGGTCGGAAGGTGAAAGCGTCATCTACGATGCGCCTCCCCTTGACGATGTACTAGTCATTAATAAAGTATTGCAAAGCTTAGGTATCGAAGTCGCCTACGACCGACAGGTGATTCGTGTTCGAGCGGAACGCATTGACACATGCGAAGCATCCTATGATTTAGTCCGTAAAATGAGAGCCTCTTTCCTTGTTATGGGGCCATTATTAGCAAGACGGGGGCAAGCGAGAATTTCTCTCCCTGGCGGTTGTGCGATTGGCACGAGGCCGATTGATCAGCATCTCAAAGGCTTTGAAGCGATGGGTGCCGATATTGAATTGGGTCAAGGGTATATTGAAGCTAGAGTGAAAGGGCGTCTGAAGGGTGCCAAAATTTATTTGGATGTAGCCAGCGTTGGGGCAACCGAAAATATTATGATGGCTGCTACGCTTGCTGAAGGCACAACCATCATCGAGAATGCTGCCAAAGAGCCGGAGATTGTCGACTTAGCTAACTATCTGAATGCGATGGGCGCGGTTGTTCGCGGTGCAGGAACAGGCGTTATTCGCATTGAAGGCGTAGAGAAGCTTATTGGGGCCGTACATACGGTTATACCGGATCGTGTAGAAGCGGGAACATATATGATTGCTGCTGCTATTACCGGCAGTGAACTGTACATGGAAAATGCGATTGGGGATCATCTCCGTCCTGTTATTTCCAAAATGCAGGAAATGGGCGTTATCATCGAAGAAGACGAGAACGGCATTCGCGTGTGCGCCTCGGGGCCGCTGCGTGCGGTTGACGTGAAAACGCTGCCGTATCCCGGATTCCCAACCGATATGCAGTCGCAAATGATGGCGCTGCTGATGGTAGCGGATGGCACGAGTCTTGTGACGGAGACGGTGTTCGAGAATCGCTTCATGCACGTGGAAGAATTCGCGAACATGAATGCTCACATTAAAGTGGATGGCCGCACGGCTATCGTTAGCGGCAATGCAAAGCTGCGCGGTGCAAAAGTGTGCGCAACCGACTTGCGTGCTGGAGCAGCGCTGATTTTGGCGGCGCTGGCAGCGGAAGGTGAGACCGAGATTACAGGCGTTCACCATATTGATCGCGGATATGTTGATATTACGGACGTATTGCGTGGGCTTGGTGCCGATATTTATCGGTCGGTGCCGCAACAAGTGGAACAGGAAACGGCAGAGCTGGGGTTTTTCAATATCCAGCCAACGTTAGCGTAGGATGAATAGAAAGAACCGTCGGAGTGGGCTCCGGCGGTTTTTTTGTTTTAAATGGTTGGGGGCGTTCAAGGAACTATAAGCCGTTATTTCCGCGAAAAGGCACGATTTCAAAGGCAAGAGGAACTATGATCCGCTATTTGACTGATATCACCTGAAAAACGCCATATGTAGGACAATTAAGACCCTGTAGTTTCGCTCAGAGAGAAAACAGCTCGTTTTCCTCGAAATAGAGGACTCCAGTTCCGCTAAAATAACAAGGGGGATTTGTGCCAGTTGATTATCTGGCCAAATTCCTCTTTTGCTTCATACTCATATACAAATATTGTAAAAGTTTACTATTGCTTAAATCTCATAAAATAGTATTATCAATTATGTAATTAATCCCATTTTTACACAAATAGAAGAGGAGGATGGTTTAACTAGAACGTTGGAGTCTATTACTCGAACCAAACGGGTAATCCATTAATCGAGCGAGGGAGAGATAATTAATGATGATGAGAAAAAAAGGTTTTATTTCAATGCTTACCTTAATGTTAGTCGCAATGATGATCGTACCTGCATCAGCCCATGGTAACCCAATTAATGCGCCTCAAATTAAGAGGATCCTTACAACAAGATGGGGCCATTCGTTATATTTGAAGGCAGATGCTACTTTATGGGCTTGGGGTGACGGGAACATCGGACAATTGGGTAACGGTTTAGGTACGAGCAGCGCTGTTGCCGTTCAAAACACAGAGCAGCATAGCGTAGCGATTAAAAATGACGGAACGCTATGGGCATGGGGTTACAACAATTTTGGCCAATTGAGAGACGGAACGACGGGTTCGACATATCTAAGCCCCGTTCAGGTAGCGGGTCTAAGTGAGGTAACAGCCGTGTCTACGAGTGCAGCTTTCACAGTGGCACAAAAGTCAGACGGAACGGTATGGGCTTGGGGTCATAACTATTGGCGTGAACTTGGAGACGGCACAAGGACGGACCATTATACGCCTGCTCAAGTCACAGGTCTCTAAATGTAAAGTTGAATAGAACAGAGGCAGTCTCCCTTTGTTCTATTCTAGCAATACCTCTCATAAGCTAAGTCATACCAAAATACCTGCTAGTAAACGCGCTTATGGAGGCTGCTGAGACGATGTTGAAGAAAAAACGTGTTCCTGGCCGCGGGGCCATCCTATGGATGGCTGTTTGTTTGTCTTCTATGCTCTGCGTCATCCTTCTTGTTCCTGGATTGCTAGTCAAGAAGATTCCGGGTGGAGATGACCCACCTCATGGACAGCTAGCGATCGATGGCTCTCATCAGGAGACGGTGACCGCTCAAGGGTTGATGATCCCTGTTTATTTGTCCAAAAAAGATGAGATCGAAACGGTGCCATTGGAGCAGTACGTGAAAGGTGTACTTGCGGCAGAAATGCCAGTAGAATTCGAGCTAGAAGCGCTCAAAGCGCAAGCAATGGCAGCTAGAACGTACGTCGTACGTAGGGTGTTGGAGAAGGACTATAGTAATGTGCCTGTAAATGATGCGCTTGTAACGGATACGACCGCACACCAAGCCTATCTGACCGATCAACAGTTAAGAGAGAAGTGGACGAAAGATACGTATGAGAAGAATATGGCGAAAATCGATAGAGCTGTGAATGAAACGAAAGATATGATTTTGACTTACGAACACAAGCCTATCAATGCTACATTTTTCTCAACAAGCAACGGATATACGGAAAACTCAGAGGATTACTGGCCTTTCATGAGTCCCTATTTGCGCAGTGTGCCAAGCCCATGGGATGTGAAGTTGTCTTCACGCTATCAAGAAACCGTAGATATCACTTACAAGAATATGCTGCAGAAGCTAGGCGTTACGAGTATAGCGACCACAGGTACTGGAACGAAGAGTATGAAAGTACTAGAGTGGTCAACGGGACATCGGATCAAGAAGATGACTATTGGAGGAAAAACATTCTCTGGTCGCGAAGTAAGAGAGAAGCTAGGGTTAGCATCCTCCCAGTTCGCATGGAAATGGTCCGGCTCCAAAATTACGTTTACGACCTATGGATACGGTCATGGCGTTGGCTTAAGCCAATGGGGCGCTAACGGAATGGCCAAGGAGGGCAAGACTGCAGCGCAAATCGTAACCTACTATTACACAGGTATATCTATTGAAAAAGCGACGCCTTTTATCCAAAAATCTTAGTTAGCAATGTTTCTATAAAAATATCTTTCTTCAAGTATAAAACCTTTAAATGTGTCAAGAATGGTTGATGAGGTGATTAACCATGAGTGATCAAAACAAAGGTTTTCAAAAAGAAGAAGCTCCTAAAACTGTTCAAGGGGCACAAGGAAGTCCATCCGCATGGAAGAGGTTGCTTGCTAAGAAATGGGTATTCCCAGCAACGTATGTAGCAGCAGCGGCAATTATCTTAACCTTAATGTGGGTGTACCAGGACACAGGTACAAAAACAGTCAGCCAAGACGATCTGGGCATTAAGGTAAGCAGCGACGATCAAGCACCTGACAATTCCAAAGATGGGGCGCTTGCCGTTAACGCACCTGCAGAAGCTATGCAATGGCCTGTGAAAGATAGAGCGGCTCTAGACGTATCCATCCCGTTCTATGACACCAATGCAACCAATGAAGTCAAACAGGCGGCAATGATTCAGTATAACGATCAATTGACGCCGCATACCGCAATCGATTTGAAAGCCAAAGATGGCGCTGCGTTTGATGTATTGGCCGCTTTGAGTGGTAAAGTTACGGCAGTTGAGCAGAATCCGGTTGTCGGTAGTCTTGTCGAAATTACACACAGCAATGGCTTGATCAGCGTGTACCAAAGCTTAGCTGAGGTCAAAGTAACTAAAGGCGCTGAAGTGAAAAAAGGCGACGTCATCGCAAAAGCGGGACGTAATGAGTTCGAGAAGGAAGACGGCGTGCACCTGCACTTTGAAGTGCGTCAAGTTAGCGATAATGCCGCTCTGAACCCAGAAACGATTTTAAACGCTAAACAGTAATCGGTACAAATGAAAAGGCAAGCAGGTGGCTTCGTCACCAATCAGCCTACATAGAATGAGGGCAGCGGGTATATCCTGCTGCTTTTTTGCTTTGAAGTCTGGGGTAATTACTCCATGGCTTGCCCTCCATCACATACACAGCAGACTTGTCCATGCCAAAAAAGACCGCATAAGCCCTTATTTCCTGATTTTTTTGAAAATAAATATGGGAAATGGGCCTGTCAGGCTTGGTTACGTAGAATATCTAGTCATGCCCCTCATATACTTTACCAAACTATCTCGAGTAGGGAGGCGAGGGGAGTGCACGATTACATCAAAGAGCGAACCATTAAGATTGGTACCTGTATCGTCGAGACCAAGAATACGGTTCGCACCATTGCGAAGGAATTCGGTGTTTCCAAGAGCACGGTGCATAAGGATTTGACGGAAAGACTGCCGGAAATCAACCCGGACCTGGCCAACCAGGTGAAGCACATTTTGGAGTATCACAAGTCCATTAGACATCTAAGGGGAGGAGAAGCGACGAAAATCAAGTATCGAAAGACGCGAAACCCGAAGCACTCCGAGAACTTAGTCACGGTCAAATCCTAAAAATACCTACATCCCGTCGGTTTCCTGGAACTGGACATGTCGAAATTTCACGGAAAAAGAGGAATTAATGCATTTGCAGCGAATTTAGCTTATAATTAGAACTATCTATAAGAGCGCCGATTCTTCACGGGATGGACGGTAGATTTAGGGAGGATTAACTTGAAATGTTAAGCAAGGATATTGGGATAGATCTCGGCACGGCTAATGTGCTCATTCATGTGAAAGGACGCGGCGTTGTGCTCGATGAGCCTTCTGTAGTAGCGATTGAAAGCGATACGAAACGCGTGCTTGCTGTAGGAGAAGAAGCTTTCCGCATGGTGGGTAGGACTCCTGGCAACATTATCGCGATTCGTCCATTGAAAGATGGTGTTATCGCAGACTTTGATATTACAGAAATGATGTTAAAGCATTTTATTGCAAAAGTAGGGGGCAAGAACTGGTATTCGCATCCGCGCATCTTGATTTGCGCCCCTACCAACATCACCTCGGTTGAGCAGAAAGCGATTCGCGAAGCGGCTGAGCGCAGTGGTGCCCGAGAGGTATTCATGGAAGAAGAACCGAAGGCAGCTGCAATTGGCGCCGGTATGGATATTTTCCAACCTAGCGGCAACATGGTTGTTGATATTGGCGGAGGGACGACGGATGTAGCCGTGTTATCCATGGGTGACATCGTCACCTCCTCCTCCATCAAAATCGCTGGCGACAAGTTCGATATTGCGATCACGAAGTATATCAAAAATAAGTACAAGCTGCTGATTGGTGAGCGGACAAGCGAAGATATTAAGTTGAAAATCGGAACGGTATATCCACACGGCAGAGATCAAGAGATGGATATTCGCGGTAGAGATATGGTATCCGGATTGCCGCTTACGATTACGATTCATTCGAGTGAGGTCCAGGAAGCCCTATGGGATCCGGTTTCATCGATCGTAACGGCTGCGAAGAGTGTTCTGGAGCGTACGCCACCTGAACTTTCCGCAGACATCATTGATCGTGGCGTTATTCTGACAGGCGGCGGGGCTTTGCTGCACGGCCTGGATCAGTTGTTAGCAGACGAGCTGAAGGTTCCGGTTTTAATTGCGGAAGATCCAATGTCTTGCGTAGTTAAAGGAACAGGGATTATGCTCGATAATTTAGATAAAGTTTCGAAACGTAAATTTAACTAGTCAGTTTATCCAAGAGGTGAAGAGATGCTAAGAGGACTGTATACCGCGGCGGCAGGAATGATCTCCGAGCAGCGCAGACACGATACCATTACGAACAATATTGCTAATATTAATTCCCCGGGCTTTAAACAAGGTAATGCCTTGTCACGCTCGTTCCCGGAGATGCTAATTTCTACAATTCGCGGTGGACAAGGCGCATCGTCGGCACCGCTTGGGAAGATGAGTCTCGGTGTGTTTTCGGAGGAGAGTATTTCCGTTCACGCACAAGGTGACCTGCAGGAAACGCAAAATCCTTTTGATTTTGCCCTCGTGTCGAACATTCAATTGCCAGGTATAGCTTTTGACGCTTCGGGGAAATACGTGAATGCGGACGGCGAGCGCACGTTTCAGCCGCAAGCACTATTCACCGTGATGAATGCGGATGGAGAGCCCCGGTATTCCTTGAATGGTAAATTCACCGTAGATTCGACAGGGCAGCTTGTGAACGCCAATGGTAATCAAGTGCTGGGCCGTGATGGACAACCTTTGCTGCTTGTTGATGGAGCGGGTCAGCCTGTTCGATCCTTTAAGGTGACAGACAAAGGGGAGTTCCTTGACGGTAATGGTCAACCGCTGTTGAATCAAGCTGGACAACCTGTAGGATTAATGCTTTCGCGTGCAGAGAATCCGAATCTGCTGCTGCGTGAAGGGAATGGTTTGTTACGGATTAATCCCGGCGACGAAGCGACGGTTACACAGGTTGCCGCCAATGATCAAGTCGAGGTTCGCCAAGGCTTTATCGAACGCTCCAACGTGGATTCTGCGCAGTCTATGGTCGATATGATGTCGGCACTCCGCGCATATGAAGCCAATCAGAAAGTCATTCAATCGTATGATAAAAGTATGGACAAGGCAGCGAACGAAGTAGGACGCGTCTAATCTAGCTTGCGAAGGAGCCACACATGAACAATTCCATGATTAACTCATCGGTATCCATGCACAGCTTACAGCAAAAGCTGGATATCTTGTCTAATAACATAGCAAACATCAATACAAACGGTTTTAAGAAAAAGGATGCCTCTTTTGAGGATGTTCTGACCAATGTGCAGTCACAGCCGGAAGGGTTCCGTCAGCAAGGCAGGTTCTCACCCCTTGGCTTCAACCAAGGGTGGGGTTCAAAGCTGGTGCAAATCCAAACGAACCTGAAGCAAGGACCTATTCAGTCAACGGGCAGTATTTCGGATTTTGCGATTCAGGGAGACGGGTTGTTTGAAGTATCTCTTAGCAAGGTTGATGGAAACGGAAACCAGGTGTTCGAACCTGCATGGACGCGTAATGGTGCTTTCAATTTAACGCCTGATGCTAATGGCGATACGGTGCTTACCACCAAAGAGGGCCATTTTGTTACAGGTGCAGACGGCAATCCAATTCGTGTACCTGCTGGCTTCAGACCTGTCGTTCAACCGGACGGTATCATCAATGGATACAGCGAGCAAGATCCGAATGCGGAGCCACTTAATCTTGGACAGATCAAGCTGGTTCGCGTTGTGCGCCCACAATTGCTCCAAGATGTTGGGGACAACCTGTACGCACTTCCTGCGGGAATTACGGCAGCCGAGAAGGCGAACATTTTGCAAAATGTGAACCCAGGGCTGGATACAACCAATAATCGGGTAACTTTGATGCAGGGGTTTCTGGAGCAATCCAACGTGACGCTTTCCGACGAAATGACGGATCTTGTGATGGTGCAAAGAGCACTTCAACTCAATTCCCGGGCGATTACATCTTCCGATCAGATGATGAGTATCGCGAATAGTTTGCGCGCCTGATCGTAGAAAGGGAGGGATAGGGCTCGATGTCTGACAAGCCTAACAAGCCTACTCCAAAGAAAAAAGCACCAAGGCCGAAATGGCTTAACATCATATGGCTTATTTTCAAAATCATACGTATTCCCGTTCTTTGCGTGCTAGCCGTTTATATCGGACTATGGATTGGATACTCCAAGCTGGGCCATCAGCCGTCAGCAGAAATCCTCCATATAAGCACTTGGCGGCATTTATACGATCTGGTATTTGCGAATTAATTCAAACTCCCTTATTGGGAGTTTTATTTTTGTGTAAGCAAATGTATAATGAATGAAGGCTAATCGTCAGATACCAGATAAAAGGAGCAGGAGGGGTACTTTGAATATTCCGAACATGCTCACCATAAGCAGGTTTGTTCTTATCCCTGTGTACCTTATCATTTTTTTCGGCGGCCATATCCAGATAGCCTTCCTGATCTTGCTCGCAGCAGGGCTTACTGATATCTTAGACGGTTATATTGCTAGAACTCGAGGTTTAGTTACACCTGTTGGTGTTATGCTGGACCCCCTTGCGGATAAGTGCATGATGATTGCGGTCATCCTATCTCTGCTTATTACAGAGATGATACCATGGCAGGCGGCGGCAGCCATTTTTATTCGTGATCTGGGTATGATCATGGGCTCTGCTTTTGTTCACTTCAGGGGTAAATTAACCGTTCCCGCCAATGTGATGGGGAAATTAACGACAGTACTTTACTATCTCGCCATTCTCTTCATTGTTTTTCATTTAGACTTCGCCATTACGTACTTGTGGTTCGTGATCGGTGTTTCCTTCTTAACTTCCTTCATTTATATTTTTCAATTCTTGCTTTTAAACCGGAGGGCCAAAGCCAAATAGACCTATAACGTAAAAAGAGCCTATGTAAGGGCTGTGCACACACCTCTTTACATAAGCTCCCCCTATATGAACCTTCACTTCTGCAGTTAATGAAGGGACACCAGTATTGTAAGTGATTACCTTGTATTTTATACAAGAAAGTTGAAAGGAGTATTACCCGTTATGTTAGATATTAATCAGATTCAAGAAATAATTCCACATCGCCCGCCTTTTCTGCTCGTTGATCGCATTTTGGAAGTCGAGCAAGGCGTGAAGGCGGTAGGGATTAAGAATGTAACAATCAATGAACCGTTTTTTGCAGGACATTTCCCAGGGTATCCGGTTATGCCGGGTGTGCTGATTATTGAAGCTTTGGCACAAGTAGGCGCTGTAGCCGTCCTCTCCATGCCTGAGTATAAAGGTAAAATTGGTTTATTCGCTGGTGCAGATGGGATTCGCTGGCGTCAACAGGTGGTGCCTGGCGACACACTGACATTAGAAATGACGATTACACGTGTAAAAGGAACGATTGTCAAAGGCAAAGCTGTGGCAAAAGTAGGCGAGAAAGTGGTAGTCGAAGGTGAACTTATGTTCGCCCTTGCTAATAAATAACCCCATAGATAAAAAGGAGATGAACCTGACTACTATGACGCGCGTACAAACAGAGTATCAATTATGGCTGAACGATCCAGCAGTGGATGCAGAAACGAAAAAGGAACTACTTGCAATTCGGGAAGATGAGAAAGAAATTGAGGATCGCTTTTACAAAGATCTCGAATTTGGTACAGGTGGGCTTCGCGGCGTGATTGGCGCTGGAACGAACCGCATCAATGTATACACCGTTGGTCGTGCAAGCCAAGGTCTTGCACAGTATGTGAATAGCACAGGCGTACAAAGCCCTTCTATTGTACTGGCTTACGATTCACGTCATATGTCGCCGGAGTTCGCTTTAGAGGCTGCCCTAGTCTTCGCAGGAAACGGTGTTAAGGCTTATTTATTCAAGACTTTGCATGCTACACCACAGCTGTCTTTTGCCGTGAGATACTTGGGTGCGACAGCGGGCGTTGTCGTGACAGCAAGTCATAATCCACCTGAATATAATGGATACAAAGTATATGGTGCAGACGGTGGACAACTCGTCCCTCAGTTTGCGGAGCAAGTGATCGCCGAAGTGCAGAGCATCGACTCTTTTGATAAAGTGAAGAAACTGAGTCAAGAAGAGGCAGAAGCGCAAGGTCTTCTTACATGGCTTGGCGAAGATGTTGATCAAGCATACATAAAGGCAGTAACCGCGATTAGTCAGAATCCGGATGTGATCAAGGAAATTAGCGATGATTTCCGCGTCATCTTCACGCCGCTGCATGGAGCGGGTAATGTACCGGTCAGAGCGGTATTGGAAACTCTCGGCTTTGGACAAGTCCGTGTTGTTGCTGAGCAGGAACTGCCGGATGCGCAGTTCTCAACAGTCAAGTCTCCGAATCCGGAAGAACGCGAAGCGTTCACACTCGCTATCGCACAAGCCAAAGAATGGAATGCTGATATCATTATCGGGACTGACCCGGATGCAGACCGTATGGGCGCTGTGGTGAAGGATCAAAACGGGGAGTATTTTGTTCTAACAGGCAACCAGTCGGGAGCCATTATTGTTAATTATTTATTATCAAGCTTGAAAGAACGTGGAACACTTCCAACCAACGGTGTAGTTGTCAAAACGATCGTAACAAGCGAAATGGGTGCGGTAATCGCAGATCATTATGGGATTCCAACGTTAAATACGCTAACCGGTTTTAAATATATCGGGGAAAAAATGACCCAATTCGAGCAAACGGGTGAGCATACCTTCCTATTTGGCTACGAAGAGAGTTATGGTTATTTGGCTGGGGACTATGCCCGAGATAAAGATGCCGTTATTGCAGCTATGCTTATCGCAGAAGCGGCAGCTTATTATAAGAAGCAAGGCAAGACATTATATGAGGTCCTGCAAGGACTGTACGAATCCTTTGGTTACTTTTTGGAAAAACTGGAATCAAGGACGCTCAAAGGGAAAGACGGCGTAGAGCAAATTGGACGCATGGTAGAAGCATGGAGAACGAATCCTCCAACAGAAATTGCAGGTACACCGGTAACGGCTATGGAAGATTATGCTAAAGGTGTAAATGGGCTTCCGCTCGAGAATGTGCTGAAATTCAAGCTGGAGGATGGTTCCTGGTTCTGCTTGCGCCCGTCGGGTACTGAACCCAAAATTAAGTTCTATTTTGCGGTAAAAGGATCATCAGGTGCAGAAGCCGCAGACCAGCTGGATCGCATCATTCAAAATGTGCTTAGCCGTGTAGACGGATAATGAAATAGGGTCAATTGAACCTCTTCAGAACCTAAGTCAGGGATAGGACGTCTAATGAATAGATGGAATAAATCCGTATTCATTTGGCCTATTTACTCGAGTTTAGGAGCTGAAGGGGTTTTCGAATGTATATGGGACTAGAAAGTAAATGCTCTAAGGAGTGGACAATTGGTGAATTGGTATAAAACATGGAATAACCCGCTCAAAAATGTATTGTGGTGGCTTGTCATTATTGGCATGTTAGGCTCGCTTCCGCTAGCTTACACGCGGCACCTAACGGAAACTTCGACGAAGAACGTCGAGTTTGTTTTTGACTATCGTGACTTATTAGATATTGCGGATTTGCAAACAAACCCGCAGAGTTTCGTCACGCAGCAGTTGAAGAATATGAAGGCCGCTGGCATTGGATCAATGGCCGTGTATGAAAGTACGCTGGGCGAGTTCAAAGAAAGCCGTCACATTGAGTTGTTTAACTCAAGGGACGCAGCTGCGCTTACCCAAACCTTCGGTGATCCTAACGAGAACTTTACCTATGTGTTGTTCAAGGACAGTGCGACTCAGCAAAAACTAGAGCCATTAATTCAGAAAACATTTGCTGACCTAAACGTTGGCATTAAACCATGGAGCTTCAAAAATCGTAACGGGCTCATTATTCAAATGAGCATGGACGATGCTTCAATTAAAGGGATGGACCCTGACCCGATTACACTGCAAATGTTGAAGGAGCAAGGCTTTCAAATCGTAGTGCGTCTATCTAATCGCCGACCTTTCGTCACGAATGAAATGGATCGCCTCTTGAAGCAGCTGCATGATATCGGTGTGAAAAGAATCATAGTCGATGGCAATGAAGTTCCGGGTTATACAGAGGAAGACACAGAAGTCAGTCTTAATAAAATGGCGGATCTACTGAACAAAAATGGCATCGGTTTAGCCGCTATCGAATTACTGAAAGAGCCTCAAAAAGGTTTTAGCACACTAGCGAAACAGACGAACTATAATGTCGTCAGACTGCATTCCTTCACGGAGAAGGATGGAGAGAAACTGACGGAGCCGCTCAAAAAGGCTGAGCTGGAAGACCGCATTCAAGGCGTTGCGGATCGTTTCGTACTTGCAGTGAAAGATCGCAATATCCGTATGGTTTTCTTGAACGGTAAGCCGCTTAAGAGCCTTGATAAAGGTAAATTAGTAGACCCTCTTTCCGCTTTTTATGAAAGTTTGCAAGGGAAAGACGGGGCGATTCCGCGCATTGAGAAGGCTGGCTTTACGCTTGGTTTAGCGCAGACATTCGATGTGCACACGACGGGATGGCAAAAAGTTGCGAGCGCCTTTATGTTGATTGGTGGTTTAAGCATCATCGTGCTTATGATTTCTTTCTTCATTCCAGAAGCTACACTCGTATTTTTTGTGCTCGGTCTACTCGGTTTGGTTGGTCTACATACCTTGTCCGCTAATTTATACGCACAGGGACTTGCCTTGGCATCAGCGATTTCTGCTCCGAGCATTGCGATTATGCTGG
The DNA here is from genome assembly GCF_059692175.1 of Paenibacillus sp. J22R67. Classification (NCBI taxonomy): domain Bacteria; kingdom Bacillati; phylum Bacillota; class Bacilli; order Caryophanales; family Paenibacillaceae; genus Paenibacillus; species Paenibacillus sp. J22R67. Next base: position 74,726 of record NZ_JCAUAX010000012.1, read on the forward strand.
CGATTCGAACGGTCCGTTCGGGAGCTGCGGCGAAGTGGAAATCAGGACTTGCGTTTGCATGTTGGACACTTATCAAAACATCGGCAATTTCACTTATTGGTGTTGTCTATGAGGTTGCGCTCCTCAATCACATTACGTATTCGCTGGTTCTGCAGCAGTTCCGCGGTGTAGGTGCGCTGCATTTGTTGCCTATCGCAATCGCAGGTGTGTACTTGCTGTTCTTTAGCGAGAATAACACCTATAGTGATAAAATCATGCATATTCGCCGTATCCTTACCTCTTTTATCAGCGTGTTGTGGATCGTCGTTGCCGGGATTGGTCTGGCTGCTGTCTTCTACTACTTATCCCGCACGGGTAACGAAGGACAAGCTTCAACGGTGGAGAAATTATTCCGTTCGTTCTTGGAGAACACACTCGGCGTACGTCCGCGTACGAAAGAGTTCTTAGTAGCTCATCCTCTTTTTGTTCTCGGTGCATACTTATCTATACGATATAGACATGCTGTATACTTGATTTTCATTGGTGTAATTGGGCAGCTTTCCATTGTTGATACATTCGCTCATTTGCACACACCGCTCCATATTTCTCTCATCCGTATATCCTACGGAATCGTATTTGGTGCCATCATTGGCCTCGTTCTAATTGCAGCTTGGGAAATCATCACAAGGAGTTGGAAACGATGGGTGCCAAAGTTGTCAAAATAGCGCTATCCGGCTACTATGGTTTCGATAATAGCGGAGATGAGGCTGTGCTTCAATCTATTTTGTTCGCTTTGGAGGAGCAAGGCAGAGAGCAGGGTATTCGCATTGAACCGATCGTGCTTTCCGCGAATCCAGAGAAAACGTCAGCGATGTACGGCGTCCAATCTTATCACCGTATGAAACCAGGTCCACTTCTCCGCGCACTACGGGAAGCGGATGGCTTGATCAGCGGCGGTGGCAGCTTATTGCAGGATGCTACAAGCTCCAAGACTATTCCGTATTACTTAGCCGTTTTGAAAATCGCACAGTGGCTCGGTAAGCCTACGTTTATTTACTCCCAAGGGATCGGCCCGGTGAACCGCCGGATGTTCGATGGCTGGATCCGCGGCGTGTTCAAGCGCAGCGCTTATATCTCCGTCCGCGATGCGGAATCCGCGGCATTGCTTGCGACGATGCGCCTCCCGCGGGAGCGCATCGCCGTCGTGCCCGACCCGGTCATGGGCCTGCCGCTTCGCGGCGAGGCTGGGACCAGCGGGTCGGCTGGCACAGGCTTGCGGACGGTGGGCGTGTCAGTCCGCTTCTGGAACGAGGACCGCTCGGAGCTGGAAGCTCTCTCGCGGTCCTTGGCAAAGCTGCTCGCCGCTGATAGCAGTGTGCGGCTGCGGTTCTTGCCCTTCCACCTCCCTTCGGACGAGGTGGCCTCGCAGTTCGTGATCGACCGTTTGGGCGATTACGGCTCTAGGGCTGAGATGGGGCCGGGCATCGTCCATCCGCAGGATATGCTCGCGCAGGTCGCGGGATGCGACCTGCTGATCGGGATGAGGCTGCATTCTTTGATCTATGCAGCCTCGCAGTATGTGCCTATGGTGGGCATCTCGTACGATCCGAAGATCGACCAGTTCCTCCATAGGCTCGGCATGAAAGCTGCAGCATCGACGTCTCGTTTCGATGCGGATGCATTGGCTCAGGAGGCGCAGAGTCTCCTGGATGGCCGAGAAGCTTGGGCGGCGTCCAAGCGCGCCGCTATTGAAGAGCTTAAAGCGCAGGCGCAATTTCCTGCGAAAAGCATCATCTCCTTTTTTAATAAATAAAAAAAATTCAACCAAAACGTGAAAGCCAACGTCACATAAAGGAAGAGATATCTATGAGCTCAACATCAACAATGACACCAGGCGGAGTTGTGTCTGCCCAAGCTATACCGAAAGTTCGTATATACGGGGTTCCTGTCTCCAAAATGGGCATGGACCAAACGGTTGCCTACTTAGCGAAGGCGATTGAACAAAGACAGCCTCACCAAATCATAACGGCCAACCCGATTATGGTTATGTCAGCGCTGGATGATCCAGCTTATATGAGCATGATGCAGCAAGCCGAACTTATCGTTCCGGATGGAACAGGTGTAGTATGGGCCGCCAATTATGTCGGAGAGCCTGTCGCAGAACGGGTCCCTGGGTACGATTTGCTGAATGAGCTGATGAAAGTTGGAGAGTTAAAGGGCTGGAAAGTCTATCTGTTGGGTGCTTCTAATGAAGTGATCCAAGCGGCAGCTGACAAACTACGGATGAATTATCCCGGAATTAAGCTAGTTGGCGTGCGTGACGGTTACTTTACTGATGCGCAGGATGCCGAAGTGATTCAATCCATTGTTGATGCTGCACCGGACCTTCTATTTGTAGGCAGATCGGCAGCAAATCAGGAGCCTTGGATCGGCAAATACAAAGGGCAGCTCGGTGTTCCTGTTATGATGGGAGTCGGGGGAAGTTTTGATGTTCTTTCGGGCAAGCTAAAAAGAGCACCGGTTGTATTCCGAAAACTACGTCTTGAATGGTTCTACCGCCTGTTACAGGAGCCGTGGCGCTACAAAAGAATGTTATTACTCCCCAAATTCGCGATGAAAGTGATGCGTGACAAAGAAAAAGTCACAAAACCATGAAAATTTTTATGAAAATTGGCTGAAAACGGTCATTTCAGACAAATTTAGCAGTAGTATTTGTGGACAAATGGGAGTATAATTCTCTTCGGCGGATCACCTGCCACCCAAGACAAGAGGAGCTGTGAAGAAGACATGTATGGATTATACGCGATTGGGTTCATCGCTGCCTGCATTATTGCAGTGCTGCTGACACCCCTAGTCAAAAAATTTGCCTTCTGGGTTGGAGCTGTAGATGCCCCTAACCATCGAAAAGTTCATACCCGAATTATGCCGCGTCTCGGAGGCATTGCTATTTTCCTTGCCTTTGTCGGAGCTTATTTCGTCGTCTCTCCAGCACTTGATGCCGTTAACTCCAATGCAGCGTTTGGTTTACTGCTCGGTGGGTTGGTTATCGTCATTACGGGGGCTTTGGATGACCGGTTTCAACTATCCCCAAAATGGAAGCTTCTTGGGCAGCTTATTGCTGCATGTATCGTTGTTTCCTTTGGTCTCAAAATCGATCTCGTTAACATTCCGTTCGGAGAGACGAACCTGCCTATCGGTTGGTTGAGTATCCCGATTACGATATTATGGATCGTCGGCGTATCCAATGCCATTAACCTGATTGACGGTCTCGATGGGCTGTCCGCGGGCGTATCTGGTATTGCTACCACTACGATTCTTATTTTAGCGCTTATGATGGGCAATGTGACTGTTATTCTATTGGCTGTGATCTTACTAGGAAGTATCGTGGGCTTCATGTTCTACAACTTCCATCCGGCCAAAATCTTTATGGGCGACTCAGGTGCCTTGTTCCTTGGCTTCGCACTTGCGACACTCTCGATCCTCGGCTTTAAACAAGCCGCCGTTGTATCGCTTTTAATCCCGATTATGATCCTTGGCGTACCCTTATCCGATACCTTCTTCGCGATTATGCGCCGTTACGTGAATAAATTGCCGATCTCGGCACCGGACAAAAGCCATCTTCATCATTGCTTGTTGCAGCTCGGCTTCAGCCATCGTACAAGCGTACTGATCATTTACGGGATTGCTTCCGTATTTGGCGGTAGTGCGGTTGTATGCTCAGTCTTCATTTCCCAGGATTCCACTTGGGGCTTGATCATGATTATTGTTGCCCTATTCCTTGTGATGCTCGTTGGAGCAGAAGCGATCGGCATCATCAGTAAAAGCCGCAAGCCGGTACTTAACTTCCTGCAGAGACTTGTAGGCAAGACGGTACAGAGTGACAAATAATCAGCACTTATAAATGGTTTCCTCAAATCCAACCTTCGGGTTGGATTTTTTTCCATTTTGTGAATTTTTTTCTTTCTCTAAACAATTGAGAGGTTTTGACCGATAAGAAAGGTAAAGAACTTTTGGTAGTACGCCGCGTCAAATCATGTAGAAGGATAGAAGGATTTGGGAGGGATTGTCGAAGAAAGTTTGTCTAACCGATGGTTAGCAGCATTGCCATGTCTATATGTATGATATTTTAAAGGACATAAGGAGGAACTAGCTTTGAAGACCAAGCAAAGAAATAAGTGGATTAGCATTAGCCTCATGGTTGCCATGTTGTTGGCCTTGCTTCCGCCACTCACGGCTTCGGCCGCGCCAGTTTTGAATATTACGAATTTGTACGTACATACGGATCCAAACCCTGCGGATCCCCCGGCAACCGAATTTAAAGACTCATCCGTTCAACGTTTTACTACAAATCCAATTACGCTGAGTGTAGACATCAATGGTATTCCGAGAGAACAAGTATCAGAGATTTATTATGAAATAACGAATGTAACCACAGGGATTACCACGCCTAATCGGACTAATCGGCCTGTAATAAATTCGGATAATAACAATCAAATTACATTTCAAAATGTAGAGCTGACAGAAGGCTTAAATAGAATCGTCATTAAGTTCGAAAGTACTTCAAGCATTCCATCCTTACCAGGCTGGGCATATTTCACCCCTGTTTCAAATATAACGAATCTAAAAATTAACGACGATATACTTACGGATGGGGGCATGTTTCCATCATCTGGCCCTTATACGAATGTAAATATCACTGGTAATGCTAACAATGCTTATCAAGTAAATGCTATCGTTAATGGTACTACTTATGAAGCATCAAATTTTTACAATGGTATCTTTACTTTCCTTACTAATACAGGCAGAACTACAGATATTAACTTAAAGCCAGGGGATAACCAGATTCAGTTTATCTCCAAGAATCCAACTAACTATTATACGACGAGCAGACAGTTTAAGTATGATAATGGTTTAGGATTTGCTTATAACGGAAATGTACGTTTTATGAGTGAAACAGTATCAGCTGATAAAAAGTTGATCACTGAGCCAACCTTAGAAAGTGCAACAGAGAAAGATATTACGTTCACAGCAGATATCAAGAACAGCAAAGGTAACATAACTGCAAGCGTACTTGATTATGTTTATGCAGAGATAAGCGTAGCAGGTGCTGCAAGCTTTCGTTATACGTTTGCCGATGGCACTATAAGTAATGTTAATGGAACATTATCTGGCGGTGGAGCTATTACTCCCGTAGTATCTCAAACAGCTAATACGTCGAAATACAATACCTATCATCTTTCAGTCAGTTTGCCGTTATCACTTAGTGCTACGACACAGCAAATAGAGATTAAACTCGTTACTTCCGCTGGGTATCCTAACACACCAACATCATACTTGTTTAACTACACGAATCCGGGTCTGCCTTATTTGAAGAGTGTTGCTCAAGAATTCAACCCGATTGGCGGTCCGCAATTTGAAGTTAATTTAAGTGAACAAGGCACGAGCCAGATCAATGAATTTCCTGCTAAACTTAATATCTATACAAATGCAAATACACAAAATGTAAACGTAAATATTCCTGGATTCGCTGGAAATGGCGACTACGCGGTAACACAAAGTTCTCCTGGTATTTATAAAGCGACAGTTGACTTGCATGATCTTACGGATGGACTGACAACCATGACTGTTTTACCGAAAGATGGCGCGGGAACACTGAATAATGCCGGAAGAAAGATTTATAGTTTGAATATCTCAGGAGCACCTTATGTCATTGTTAACAATCTTTACAATGGCAAAGTGGTAAAAAGCAAGGGAGAATTATCGTGCGGCGCAGTTGGTGGTCCTTGTATCACAGGTAAAATTGTGAATCTGCCTCCTGCTAATTATCCGCTTGTTAAACTGTCTATTAATGATGTTGACATTCCATTAAGCAAAACTACAGCTCCAATTGGCTCGTTAATTGATAGCAATGGCAATTTTACGATTACTGAGACTGCATTGAATGCACTATTCGGTGGCACTGCGTCTGGTACGACGTTCACTGGTTTGTTTGATGCTGATGGCAAAAAATCAATTAAGTTCTCTCTTTATTTAAAACCTGGTACAGAAGAAATATTAGTTACTCAATCGAATTATGATGTATTTGTACTTAGCGATTATGCACCTATTATTGAAAGATTAGTACCAAATGTTAATTTAACGCCATCTACAGATGGAGATACAACAGGTTCATATTTAACATCTTCCAGTGTGCTTCAATTAGCAGGTACATTGAGAAATGCTGAGTTGAATACGGAAGCAATTCTATATCTAAGGAAAGCTCCTTCAGGCGCTAGCATGACGCCTCCAACTTTAGTAGCGAATGGCGGAAAGCAAGAAGTCTCTGTTGACGGCAAATCCTATAAGCTTGATTTCGGAACAACGACTTATACAATGGATCAATACGGTGATTACGTTTTCGAGATTGTTGCTAAGAATAATTCTGGGCGTACAACTAGTAAAATGATCACAATTACGAAGCAGCCAGTTAGCTACATTCTATTACAACCAAACAATTTCGTGAAAAACGCCGATAAAATTGATCAAGCGAATGTGAACACGAACTTCCAGACTGTTATCATTCAAGCTGATGGTGCTGACTCTGTGTTATTTGGAAAAGTAGCGGCTATACAAACTGAGCCAGGTAAATTTAGATATGACGCAGCAAACCTTAAAGCCGGTAAAAATACAATAAGCTTTGAAATTACTCGCGGACCTAACAAAGTTAAGGGCACCTTCATCTTGATGAATCAGAATACACCAATTGAAGGTGCGCAGTTCAGAACCACATTAACATCTAAAATGAGCGTGTTTAACGGTGATCTTCAACTTACATTCCCAAAAGACACGAAATTGATGCGTAATGATAGAACCGCTTCTGAACAGTTTATTACAGCAGATCGTAAACTTGTATTCGGTATTGCTAATCAGGATGACGGACGTGTAGATAAAGCTTCCGAAATTGCGCTAGTAGGAACAAGGTTCCTACAAGAGCCTACTGGACGATTCAGACCTGCGAGTAAATTGTTCTGGGTGGATGCGGGGGAAGTAGATCTTTCTGCAGCTGACAATAATGATACGCTAAAAGCTGCGCTGCAAGGGACTGGAAATCTTCCGATACCTTCAAACCCTGGACCAGGTGAGAAGAACTTCTTCTCTCGTTATATCAAAAGCATTATGATTCCAACGCAACACGGAACGATGACTTTGAAATATGATTCAGATATAAGAACTGATTCATGGAAGTATGTTACTGTGTATCAGTATGCTACCTTCCTTGACCCAAGTGGCAGTGGTAATCAATATGTAGGTTGGAAAAACATCGGTGGCGTTGTTGATGCCAAATCTCATACCATCAAAGTGCCGGTTGAGACATTTGGATACTTCCAGGTTATGTACATGGATAACAGCTTTAATGATGTTACTTCGCACGACTGGGCACGTGATTACTTGGACGTCTTATATTCAAAAGGTGTCATGAATAACAAAACAACGGGGCAGTTCCTACCTAATGATGCAATTACTCGAGGTGAATTTGTAACTCTGTTGGTTAAAGGTTTTGATATACCTCTAATTAATGACGATACATCTTATCACACAAATGACCCAACAAATCCTAATTTCCAAGGTACATTTGCAGATGTTCGCAGAGGCTTAGGTTTACCGAATAGCAGCAGCTTGTTTGACTTTATGCACATTGAGGCTGGAGCTAGGACAGGTATTGTAAGAGGAAACTCTAATGGATTATTCTTGCCGAATAACTCGATCACGAGGGAAGATGCTGCAGTAATGATTGCTCGTGCTGCTAATATGAAAGTTAGCAGTGACATTGATAAGTCAATGACAAATCTGAAAAAACAATTTACAGATGCTGATGATAGCATCATGAGCACCTATGCTATGCCATCTATTGAGGCCGTAGTAAAAGCTGGGTATATGGATGGAATCAAGAATGTGCCTGTTGAGGGTCAAAAGAAAGATACTTTTAGCTTCGATCCAAGAGGTAATATGACAAGAGCGCAAGCATCCGCTATAGTATATCGCGTTATGCAGCAAAGTGGAAAGTTGCCTAAATAATAGGAAAGAGGCTGTGTCCGATCTAACGGATGCAGTCTTTTTTCTATTTAGAATAGGAATAGCGTTCGTTTAAGCTTATTTTAAGCTAACTTTTAGCTAGAATTCAGCTTCTCTACTTATTTAGTTCACAATTACGTTGTAAATTGTAAATGTGAGTGATACATGCACAAACCGATAATTATTTAACTAGTAAATCAATGCTACTGGAAAATACTTATCAATGAAATTTAGTATATACTCACGTATACTAAGTCGTGTAGCCGAGATGATAGCCGCGGAGCTACATAGAATCGGCTCAAAAATGATTCAAACTGTCGTCCCGTTGGTTATAAGTTTTTATAACAAAAAACTTTAAAATATTAGGAGGAAACAAAACTTTATGAAGAAAACACTTTCCGTAGTTCTTACATCCGCTATGGCTCTTTCCATGTTCTCATCCCTAGCATTCGCAGCGAAATCGTCTGCTGACTTTACAGATTTGAAAGACCTAGATGCTGCTACAAAAGCAAAATTTGATGCGATGATCTCCGCTGGTATTTTCGACGGTGTATCTGAAACAACATTCGGTCTGAAAGACGAAATGAACCGTGCACAATTCGCAAAAGTTGCTGCATTGATCATGAATCTTGATGTAAACAAAGATTTGAAAACTTCCAGCTTCACTGATGTTAGTGTTGACGATGCTGCTAACGGTTATGCACTTCCTTATATCGAAGCTTTGAAAACTGCTGGCGTAACTGATGGCTATGCTGAAGGTCAATATAACCCAGCTGGTAAAGTAACTAAAGAGCAACTAGCTACTTTCTTGGTTCGTGTTCTTGGTCAAGATGAAGCAGCTAAAGGCAAAACAGGTACAGATACAACTGTTTCTGGCTGGGCACAAGGTTATGTTGCATTAGCGCTTGAATTGAAACTTCTAACGAATGGCGAAACTGGTACATTCGGTGGCCAAGCTAACGCAACTCGTGATCTTCTATTAACTGGAGCTTATGAAGCAAAACAACAATACGTACCAGCTGGTAAAGTATCTGTAACGGGTGCGAAAGCAACTGGCGCGCAACAAGTAACAGTAACATTCAACAAACCAGTTGATACAGAAAAAGCTACATTGTCCTTGAAAAAAGGGACTAGCGAAGTCGTTACAACAACGAAATTTGCTGATGATAAGAAATCCGCGGTTCTAACATTGACTGATGTTAAAGTTGGCAATGGTGAGTACACAGTAACGGTTTCCGGTTTGGATGCAGCTACTGTTGAGAAAACTTCCGCAACTTTCACAGGTGAAGATGAAGTTCTTACAAAAATCGATTTCGTAAATGCTGGCGACACGCTTGCTTATGCAGATAAAACAATCGTTAAAGTAAAAGCTTCTAACCAATATGGCGAGAACGCAACAACAAACGCTGGTTCTTACAACGTGTACACGTCCGCTGCATCATTCACTAAAATCACAAAAGATACAGATGGTACTTTGTTGATTACTTTGGATACAGCAAACGAAAGCACAACACAAGGCGTATCTGTGATCCCAGTAACTATCGTTAATAACGACAGCCACATCACAGCTACGAAAAACTTCAAGTTGGGTACACAACCAATTTTGACGAAACTTGAGCTTGGTGAAGCGCGTTACTCCGTAGGTACAGCACTTAACGGTAAAGGCGAGAACGTGAAATTCGACCTTAACCTGTTTGACCAATACGGCGGTACAATCTCTTATGACTCTTTGATCAATGCAAAAGTATACAGCAACGGCAATACAAGCACTTCTAAATTGTTCGGTGACACTACGGTCATCTGGAATGACTACATCCCAGCTGAAGATGTGAAAACAGAAGTAGAAGATAACGGAAACGATATCCCGCAAGTTAAAATCTCATTAGTCAATGATGTAGACAAAGCTGGCGACTACAACTTCACCGTGTTCAACCAAGCGGCTACAGCAAGTGGTAAAGTATCCGTTCAATCTTCGAAACTTGCAAACAAAGTTGAAATTGGTGAGCTTAACGATGTTATCGCGGCTGGCGATACAGAAGTTTATGTACCAGTCGTTGCTTATGACGCAGCTGGCAACCAATTAAGCTTGGATGACCTGACTAGCGATCAAAACATTGAGCGTATCCAAGTGAACGTTTCTGGTGTTGAAGGTCAAACGACAGCAACCATTCAGGATTCCGGTGAGCACAGAGGTTCGATTAAATTGAACCAAATTAGCAACAACACTAAAGGTGCTGTATCGATTACAGCGATCATTGCAACAGCGAATGCAAGCAGCACATCAACAAAAACATTTACTGTAGCTGACGCTCGTGTACCTGATCACTTCAAAGTCGTAACAGATCCTGCGAAATCTGTTGTTAAAGGCGGTACATCTGATATCGAGCTTGCTGTTATTGACCAATACGGACAAGTACTTGATGATGCACACTTCACAGATAGCCAAGGTAACAATGCTCCAACTTATGTTGATGGTTCGAACAACAAGTATCAAGTAAAAGTTGATGTTACTGCTACAGGTACTGCTGCTGGTACGATCGGCCTGAGAAAAGGTGACGATAATGCTACTGCAATTACTTCTGCTACTTTTGGTAAAGGTGAAACAGCTGGTGACTTCGAAGCATTCAATGACGAGTACACACTGTTCACAACAGAAAATGCTACTGAAGGTGCAAAAGCGGATTACACAGCAACAATCACGAAAAACGGCACTGAAATTTCTAAATTGACTAAAACAATCACAGTTGCTAGCGCAACAGACGACCTGACTTACTCCGTGAACACTGTTCCAACTTTGTTCAACCTAAGTGATAGCGGCGTAGTTGTTGGATCAACTTATGGTACTGGTGGAACTGCTATCAGCGCTGATGACCTTAAAGACGTAACAAAATCTCAAGTATTTGCACAAGAAGTTAAACTTACGGCTAAGAATGCTTCTGGCGATACAGTAAAACTTCCAACCGGTACAATTACAGGCATTACAACATCTAACAACGCAGTTGCAAAAGTAGCACTTGTTGGTGGTAAAGCTTATGTTCTTGGTAACAAAACAGGTACGGCTACATTGAACGTATCTTACAAAACGATCAAAGGCGAAATCAAAACGGCTACTGTTGCTGTAACATCGAAAAATGATGCACTTGCAGTCGACAAAGTCGAAGCTGAAAGCACAATGGAAGTTGGTACAACTGGTGGCAATGCATTCATCGATTCAGATCTAACTGTTACTGATAACTACGGCGTTGAGTATGAGCAAGAAGATGCTCAAAAAGCTAATGGCGTACTGGGTGTAACGTTCTCAGCTAATGGCTACTCTTCAAACGTAACTTCAGTATCCATCGATGCAAATGGTAACATTACAGTAACGAAAACAAACGGCGATGCTGGATCATTTGATCTGACAATCACATCCCCAAGTGGTAAATCCGATGTTGTTACAGTAACAGTAAAATAAGATTAACTAGCACTTAAGAAAAGAAGGCCAATCGGCCTTCTTTTTTTTCATTTCACTAATGTGCTTTGCACAAATCACCATGGAAAATACTTATCAATGCTTTTATCGTCGGTCGATAGTATACTAAGTTGGTAGCCAAGTTGATATACGAAATGATATACGAAATCAAATGCGATTCACGCAAACATCAAGTTGATCCTCAGTTTTTATAACAAAAAACTTTTAAATATTAGGAGGAAACAAAACTTTATGAAAAAAACCCTTTCCGTAGTTCTTACATCCGCTATGGCTCTTTCCATGTTCTCATCCCTGGCATTCGCAGCGAAATCTTCTACTGACTTCACAGATTTGAAGGACCTGGATGCCGCTACAAAAGTTAAATTCGACGCAATGATCTCTGCAGGTATCTTCGACGGTGTATCTGAAACAACATTTGGTCTAAAAGATGAAATGAATCGCGCACAATTTGCTAAAGTTGCAGCACTAATCATGGGTCTTGACGTAAATAAAGATTTGAAAACATCGAGCTTCACTGACGTTAGTGTTGACGATGCAGCTAATGGTTATGCACTTCCTTATATTGAAGCTTTAAAAACAGTTGGCGTTACGGATGGTTATGCGGAAGGTCAATATAACCCAGCAGGTAAAGTAACTAAAGAACAATTAGCTACTTTCTTGGTACGCGTTCTTGGTCAAGACGAAGCAGCTAAAGGCAAAACAGGAACGGACACAACTGTATCCGGTTGGGCACAAGGTTATGTCGCATTAGCGCTTGAACTGAAACTTCTTACAAATGGCGAAGATGGCACTTTCGGCGGGCAAGCTAATGCAACTCGAGATCTTCTATTAACTGGAGCTTATGAAGCAAAGCAACAATACGTACCGGCTGGTAAAGTTTCTGTTACTGGTGCGAAAGCAGCAGGGGTACAGAAAGTTGAAGTTACTTTTAATAAACCGGTTGATACAGAAAAAGCGAAGTTGTCTTTGAAAAAGGGTAACGCTGACGTTGTAACAACTACGGCTTTCGCGGCAGATAAAAAATCTGCTGTTTTGACACTGACTGATGTAAAAATCAGCAATGGCGACTACACAGTAAATATGAGCGGTCTTGATGCAGCTGCCGTTGATAAAACAACAGCCACTTTCAAAGGTGAAGACGAAGTGATGAAAAACATCGAATTCGTATCCGCGAATGACACGATTGCTTATGCGGATAAAGTCATTGTTAAAGCTAAAGCTGTAAACCAATATGGTGAAGCTTCTTCAACAAATGCAGGCTCTTACGATGTGTATACCTCAGCTGCAACTTTCACTAAAATAACAAAAGACAATGATGGTACACTATTGATCACATTGGATACTAATACAAAAGACACAACGCAAGGCGTAACTGTGATTCCGGTAACGATCGTGAATAATGACAGCCACATTACAGTAACGAAGAACTTCAAGCTGGGCACGCAACCAATCTTAACAAAACTCGAGCTAGGCACAGCACGTTACTCCGTGGGTACAGCTCTAAATGCTAAAGGTGAGAATGCTGAGTTTGATTTGAACTTATACGACCAATATGGTTCTGTTATGTCCTATGAAATGCTATCTAGCTCAGACAAGCTCAAAGATACAAGCTTGATTTGGAATGACTATCTTGCAAGCGAAGATGTTAGCTACGTAATTGAAGACAACGGTAATGACATTCCGCAAGTGAAAATCTCCTTGCTTAAAGACATCGATAAATCCGGAGATTTCGGCTTCACTGTATTTAATCAAGCGGCAACTGCAACAGGTAAAGTGAGCATTCAATCAGCAAAATTAGCGACTAAAATAGAAATTGGCGACATGAATGATGTTATTGCTTCCGGAGATACAGAAGTATACGTTCCATTGATGGCATATGACGCAAAGGGCAATCAATTGAGTGCAGAAGATTTGGCAAGTGATGCAAATGTAGAACGCATTAGAGTGTCGATCTCTGGAGCAACGGGCAGCAGCACAATTGTAACTTCCGGTGAGCACAAGGGTATGATTAAGCTGGATAAAATTGACGCTGGTTCTAACGGAGCAGTATCTGTGACAGCAGTCATTGCAACTGCAAATGCAAGCAGCACGGCTACTAAAACGTACACAGTTCACGATGCTCGTATTGCTGACCATTTAAAAGAAGTAACAGTTCCAGGCAAGAATGCTGTAGCAGGGGCAACTTCTGACTTTGAGTTCAGTGTGATCGATCAATATGGTCAAGTACTGGATGATTCCAACTATGTAAATAGCAATGGTTCTGTAGTTCCAACAGCAGATGGCAATACGAAATATAGCGTAGTTGCAACAGCAGTGACCTATGATGTAAATGGCAAAGTTATTGACAATGCTACTGCTCATGTTGTTACTCCAAATGGAGACGTATTGACGAAGAATACGTATGAAAAAGGTACAAACGACTATAAAGTTTTCAATGACGAGTTCACTTTTGAAACAACGAAAGCTGCAAAAGAAGGAACTTACGTTAAGTTTATTGCTCAAATCCTTAAAGGCGATCAAGAGATTTCCAAAGTAGAAAGAACACTTACAGTTGTGGGTGAGAATGCAGACTTAACTTACAGCGTTGGAACCGTAGCACCATTGTTCAATGCTATGGACAGCGACGTAGTGAATGACAGTGAATTGGTAGTAGCAACAAGCAAACTGTCCCGTGAAGTAAAAATTAGTGCGAAGAATGCTGCGGGTGAGTCAGTTGAACTTCCAGCCGTGGCAACACAGATTACAACTTCAAACGCTAGTGTGGCACAGGTTGCGATGGGAACTGGTGAGGATGCAGGTAAAGCCTTCGTTCTTGGTAACAAAGAAGGTACTGCAACACTAAGTATTACGTACCAAACAGTTGATGGTAATGTTAAACAAGCAAGTGTACCTGTAACAGTGAAAAGCGATATGGTTGCTGTAGACAAGCTTGAAGCTGGAGAAACAGAAGCTACTATTTCCTCGGGAGCTAATGCTTATGCAGTAGCAGATCTAACTGTAACGGATAACTATGGTGTTGAGTACGACAAAGACGAAGCACCGACTTACAACTATTTGATGGGTCTGGCATTCTCAGCAGACAATGTAAAAGGAAAAGTGGAGATCGGTTCTGACGGAACAATCAAAGCGGACACTGGTACGACATTTGATTTGATCATCACATCACCAAATGGTAAGTCAACTGTAACATCAGTAATCGTTAAGTAATTTTAAAAAAAGAAGGCCCTTCGGGGTCTTCTTTTTTGTGTTTCTAGGAAGAGCCATCTATCAGTCTACTTGGAAAATACTTGTCAATGAATTAATAGCAAGATAATAGTATACTAATCCATGTAGACGAGGTGATAGACGAAAAGCTATACGAACAGTAGCAAGGTTGATTCAATTGTCGTCCTGTTGGTTGGTTTTGGTTGGTTATAAGTTTTTATAACAAAAAACTTTAAAATATTAGGAGGAAACAAACCTTTATGAAGAAAACTCTTTCCGTAGTTCTTACATCTGCTATGGCTCTTTCCATGTTCTCATCCCTAGCATTCGCAGCGAAATCATCTGCTGATTTCACAGATTTGAAAGACCTGGATGCCGCTACAAAAGCAAAATTTGATGCGATGATCTCCGCTGGTATTTTTGACGGTGTATCCGAAACAACATTTGGTCTGAAAGACGAAATGAACCGTGCGCAATTCGCAAAAGTTGCTGCATTGATCATGAATCTTGATGTAAACAAAGATTTGAAAACTTCTAGCTTCACTGACGTTAGTGTAACCGACGAAGCAAATGGTTATGCACTTCCTTACATCGAAGCTTTGAAAACTGCTGGCGTAACTGATGGCTATGCTGAAGGTCAATATAACCCGGCTGGTAAAGTAACTAAAGAACAACTAGCTACTTTCTTGGTACGTGTTCTTGGTCAAGACGAAGCAGCTAAAGGCAAAACAGGTACAGACACAACCGTATCCGGTTGGGCACAAGGTTATGTTGCATTGGCGCTTGAATTGAAACTTCTTGCTAATGGTGAAGATGGTACTTTCGGTGGCCAAGCTAACGCAACTCGTGATCTTCTATTAACTGGTGCTTATGAAGCGAAACAACAATACGTACCGGCTGGTAAAGTATCCGTAACAGGTGCTAAAGCAACAGGTGCGCAACAAGTAACAGTAACATTCAACAAACCAGTTGATGTTGAAAAAGCAAAATTGAGCTTGAAAAAAGGCACTAGCGAAGTCGTTACAACAACGAAATTTGCTGATGACAAGAAATCCGCGGTTCTAACATTGTCCGATGTTAAAGTAAGCAAAGGTGAGTATACAGTTACAGTTTCCGGTTTGGATGCAGCTACTGTTGAGAAAACGTCTGCAACTTTCACTGGTGAAGATGAAGTTCTTACAAAAATCGATTTCGTAAATGCTGGCGACACAATTGCTTATGCAGACAAAACAATCGTGAAAGTAAAAGCTTCTAACCAATATGGTGAGAATGCAACAACAAACGCTGGTTCTTACAACGTGTATACTTCCGCTGCAACATTCACTAAAATCACAAAAGATACAGATGGTACTTTGTTGATTACTTTGGATACAGCAAACGAAAGCACAACGCAAGGCGTGTCTGTGGTTCCAGTAACTATCGTTAACAACGACAGCCACATTACAGCTACGAAAAACTTCAAGTTGGGTACACAACCAATTTTAACGAAACTTGAACTTGGTGAAGCGCGTTACTCCGTAGGTACAGCACTTAATGGTAAAGGCGAGAACGTGAAGTTCGATCTTAACCTGTTTGACCAATACGGCGGTACAATTTCTTATGACTCTTTGATGAATGCCAAAGTATACAGCAAAGACAATACAAGCACTACTAAATTGTTCGGTGATACAACCGTGATCTGGAACGACTACATCCCGGCTGGAGATGTGAAAACAGAAGTAGAAGATAACGGTAACGATATTCCACAAGTTAAAATCTCATTAATCAATGATGTAGACAAAGCTGGCGATTACAGCTTCACCGTGTTCAACCAAGCGGCTACAGCAACTGGCAAAGTATCCGTTCAATCTTCGAAACTTGCAAACAAAGTTGAAATTGGTGAGCTTAACGATGTGATCGCGGCTGGCGACAAAGAAGTTTATGTACCAGTCGTTGCTTATGATGCTGCTGGCAACCAATTAAGCTTGGATGACCTGACCAGCGATGAAAACATTAAACGTATCCAAGTGAACGTTTCTGGTGTTGAAGGTCAAACAACAGCAAGCATCCTGGATTCCGGCGAGCATAGAGGTTCGATTAAATTAGATCAAATCAGCAACAACACAAAAGGTGCTGTATCCATTACAGCGATCATTGCAACAGCGAACGCAAGCAGCACATCAACAAAAACATTTACAGTTGCTGACGCTCGTGTACCTGATCACTTCAAAGTCGTAACAGAGCCTGCGAAATCCGTTGTTAAAGGTGGTAAATCTGCAATTGAGCTTGCAGTTATTGACCAATACGGACAAGTACTTGACGATGCGCACTACACAGATAACCAAGGTAACAATGCTCCAACGTATGTTGATGGTTCGAATAATAAATATCAAGTAAACGTCAAAGTGGTTGCTACAGGTACAGATGCTGATACGATTAGCCTTCTGAACCCAGCTGATAAAGCAGTCAATTCTGTGACTTTTGGTAAAGGTGAAACAGCTGGTGACTTCGAAGCATTCAATGACGAGTTCACGCTCTTCACAACAGATAAAGCTACTGAGGGTGCGAAAGCTGATTATACAGCAACAATCACGAAAAACGGCACTGAGATTTCTAAATTGACTAAAACAATCACAGTTGCTAGCGCGACAGACGACCTGACTTACTCCGTGAACGCTGTTCCAACATTGTTCAACCTGAGTGATAGCGGTGCTGTTGTTGGATCAACTTATGGTACTGATGGCAAAGAAATCAGCGCTGATGATCTTAAAGATGTAACGAAATCCCAAGTGTTTGCACGTGAAGTTAAACTTACGGCTAAGAATGCTTCTGGCGATACAGTAAAACTTCCAGCTGGTACAATTACAGGCATTACAACATCAAACAATGCAGTTGCAAAAGTAGCACTTGTTGGTGGTAAAGCTTATGTTCTTGGTAACAAAACAGGTACGGCTACATTGAACGTATCTTACAAAACGATTAAAGGCGAAATTAAAACAGCTACAGTTGCTGTAACATCCAAAAATGATGCACTTGCAGTCGACAAAGTTGAAGCTGAGAGCACAATGACAGTTGGTACAACTGGTGGCAATGCATACATCGATTCAGATCTAATTGTTACTGATAACTACGGCGTTGAGTATGAGCAAGAAGATGCTCAAAAAGCTAATGGCGTACTGGGTGTAACATTCTCAGCTAATGGTTACTCTTCCAACGTAACTTCAGTATCCATCGATGCAAATGGTGGCATTAATGTAACCAAAACATCTGATACTGATGGGTCATTTGATCTGACAATCACATCTCCAAGTGGTAAATCCGATGTTGTTACAGTAACTGTAACAGGTAAAGCTAACAACAAATAAGATGAACTAGCGTTTTTATAAAAAAAGAAGGCCAATTGGCCTTCTTTTTTGTTTATACAGCTATTATGTACATATACATCCGCATTTATGATGAGGTTTTTCGGTGAAACACTCCTGTGGGGCTAAGTGGAATTACATTTGAACATTCACGGATATTTGGGTGCTTTCAAATAATTAAAAAGTTTTTTTGAATAATCGCAACTTTTTCGCACCCAGTGCGTTTAATACTTTGAAAGCAAGGAAATAATAAAGAGTTAACCAGATAATAACTAGCCTTACAGATATCACAAAATAACTCTTTACGACGCTATTCGACCAATGTATAATGTAAATTGGTGTGGGTGTCTTTCTTCCTACTTTACGTTTACTAGTTTCCAATGTAGCTACTAGAGCTGCACGCGAACTTAGTTATATAACGCTCTAACTCTGGAAAGGGGGTGAACCAAACTATGAGTAAATCGAGCTCAAATATTACTAGCTTTATCCAAAAAAATAAAACCAAAGATATTCAAGGAGGAGAAAAAAAGGTTATGAAGAAAAGTTTATCCGTAGTTCTTTCTACAGCAATGGCATTATCTATGTTTTCGTCCCTAGCATTCGCAGCGAAATCCTCTGCTGATTTCACAGATCTTAAAGATCTTGACGCAGCTACTAAAGCAAAATTTGATGCAATGATCAGCGCAGGTATTTTTGATGGAGTGAGCGAAACTACATTTGGTCTTAAAGACGAAATGAACCGTGCTCAATTCGCAAAAGTTGCAGCTTTGATCACTGGTATCGAAGTAAACAAAGACCTTAAAACTTCCAGCTTCTCCGATGTTAAAGTTGACGACGCTGCTAACGGCTACGCTCTTCCTTACATCGAAGCTTTGAAAACTGCTGGTATTACTGACGGCTATGCTGAAGGTGAATACAACCCAGCTGGTAAAGTAACAAAAGAGCAATTGGCTACTTTCTTGGTTCGCGTACTAGGTAAAGATGCTGATGCTAAAGGTAAAACTGGTACTGATACAACTGTTTCTGACTGGGCACAAGGCTATGTAGCACTTGCTCTTGAGTTGAAACTTCTTCCTGCTGGCGACGCTGGTAAATTCGGTGGCCAATCCAACGCAACTCGTGACCTACTTCTTACTGGTGCATACGAAGCGAAAGCTCAATACGTAGCTCCTGGTAAAGTATCCGTTACAGGTGCAAAAGCTACTGGTGCTCAACAAGTAACAGTAACTTTCAACAAACCAGTTGACACTGACAAAGCAAAAATCGCTTTGAAAAAAGGTACATCTGATGTAGCTACAACTGTTAAATTTGCAGATGACAAGAAATCCGCAGTTTTGACATTGACTGACGTTAAAGTTGGCAAAGGTGAGTACACAGTAACAGTTTCCGGTTTGGATGAAGCTACTGTTGACAAAACTACAGCAACATTCACTGGTGAAGACGAAGTTCTTACAAAAATCGACTTCGTAAACGCTGGCGATACAATTGCTTACGCTGACAAAACTATCGTTAAAGTAAAAGCTTCCAACCAATACGGTGAGAACGCAACTACTAACGCTGGTTCTTACAACGTTTACACATCTGCAGCAACATTCACAAAAATCACTAAAGATCTTGATGGTACTTTGTTGATTACTTTGGATACAGCAAATGAGAGCACAACTCAAGGTGTATCTGTAATCCCTGTAACTATCGTTAACAATGATAGCCACATTACAGCTACTAAAAACTTCAAGTTGGGTACACAACCAATCTTGACTAAACTTGAGCTTGGTACAGCTCGTTACTCCGTAGGTGACTCTTTGAACGGTAAAGGCGAAAACGTTAAATTCGACCTTAACTTGTTTGACCAATACGGCGGTACAATCTCCTATGATTCTTTGATCAATGCTAAAGTATATAGCAAAGACAATACTAGCACTGCTAAATTGTTTGGAGAAACAACTCTTATCTGGAATGACTACATTTCAACTGAAAACATTAAAGTAGAATTCGAAGATAACGGAAGTGATATCCCGCAAGTTAAGATCTCCTTGAACAATGATCTTGACAAAGCTGGTGATTACAACTTCACAGTGTTTAACCAAGCAGCTACAGCTACTGGTAAAATCTCCATTAAATCTTCTAAAGTTGCTAACAAAGTTGAAATCGGCGATCTTAACGATGTAATTGCTGCTGGCGACAAAGATGTATACATTCCAGTTGTTGCTTATGATGCTGCAGGAACTCAACTTAGCCTAGATGACCTGACTAGCGACCAAAATATCGAACGCATCAAAATTAACGTTTCTGGTGTTACTGGCCAAAATACTGCTACAATTCTAGATTCCGGTGAGCACAGAGGAAGCATTAAATTGGGCCAAATTGCCAACAGTGCTAAAGGCGCAGTTTCTGTTACTGCAATCATCGCAACAGCTAATGCAAGCAGCACTTCGACTAAAACTTTCACAGTTGCTGACGCTCGTGTACCTGATCACTTCAAAGTAGTAACTGATTCTGCAAAACAAGCTGTTCAAGGTGGTACTTCAGCAATCGAACTTGCTGTTATTGACCAATATGGTAAAACACTTGACGATGCTAACCACACAGACAGCCAAGGTAACGCTGTTCAGGATTGGAGTACTGGTCTTAACAAGTATGAAGTGACTGTAAGTGTAGCAACTTACGACGCTACTGGAACTAGCTACACTGATTTTGGTTTGAAAGACGCAAAAGGAGCTCCGATTAATGGCTCCGTTACTTATGGCAAAGATGTCAATGGTGACTTCGACGCTTTCAATGGCGAGTTCACATTGTTTACCAGCCTAAAAACTGATGCAACAGCTACAGCACCTGCAAAAGCTTTGACACCTCAAGGTGCACGTGCTGAGTATACAGCAAAAATCACTAAAAACGGTGTTGAGATCTCCAAGTTGACTAGAACATTCACTGTTGCTAAGTCTACTGACGATCTGACTTACTCCGTAAACGCTGTTCCTACATTGTTCAACTTGAGCGATAGCGGTGTTGTCGTTGATACTGTATATGGAAATGGTCAAAAAGCGCTTGCGGCTGAACTTAAAGATGTTACTTTGTCTCAAGTATTTGCACGCGAAGTTAAACTTAGTGCAAAAAATGCTTCTGGTGATGTTGTGAAACTTCCTGCTTACACAATTCAAAGCATTAGTACTTCCAACAATGCCGTTGCTAAAGTATTCTTTAACCCACTTAATGGTAAGGCTTATGTTCTTGGTAACAAAACTGGTACTGCAACATTGAACGTATCTTACAAAACTATTAAAGGCGAAATCAAGCAAACAACAGTTTCTGTAACATCTAAAAATGATGCATTGGCAGTTGATAAAGTTGAAGCTGACAGCACGATGAAAATTAACGAAACTGGTTTCAACGCTTTCATGAAACCTGACCTAATTGTTACAGACAACTATGGTAAAGAGTACGAGCAAGATGTAGCTCAAAAAGCTAACGGCGTACTTGGTGTTACTTTCTCTGCAAGCAACTTCTCTTCCAACATCAGTAATGTAGTTGTTGACGCTGCTGGTAACATCACAGTAACTAGAATTGCTGATAAAGATGGAGTTAAGCAAGATGCTGCATTTGATCTGACAATTACATCCCCAAGCGGTAAATCCGATGTAGTTGCAGTTACAGTTACAACCGCTGTACAACCGCAATAATTATTAGCTAACGCTAAATAAAAAGAAGGCCCAGTGGCCTTCTTTTTATTTTTGTATAAATGTAGTATGCACATATTTATTGGTATTTATAATGTTCTTTTGACTGTTTTCAATACTGTTGAATAAGCTGATTTGTAGACTGGAATTAATCTGTGTGTCGTTCTTTCGGGTTATCCAGATCTTTAATAGCTCTTTGGTTTGCCCAACCGATTCGAATACTTTGGACTGGCTGGAGAGTATTTCATTAATACCAGTATCTGCACCATATTGTTTATAGACGGAAGTAGCAAACTCCAAAGATTTGTTGTATTCATCCGTTAGCTCCAAATAATCACGATCAAGTAGATTTTTAAGGTCAGGTACTTGATCAAGATCCATGTATTGCTGCAGTTTACTAGCAAACATATAAATTTGCATATCCGTGTCACTCAGCCAATTATAAGCATTTGCTATAGATGAATCTTTTGAATCATTCTCACTTTGTTCATTCTTCAAAGAAACATTCACACTATACGTCGAATCGTCCCAAGCAACATCGGCACCAAGCTGCCTCAACATATAAATCGGTACCATCGTTCTTCCGTTGTAATTGATAGCTGGAACATCTTCTACCTTTAGCTCACTTCCATTCGTAGTTACACTTACGATGGGGTTACCTTCGAAATCACTGCGGATCGAGGAAGCGTTGACGGTGCTTGTGATAAAGAATAAAATCATAGTGACTGTTAGTAACTTTTTCATAGACTCACTCCATTTGCTAAATTATTTTATTGCAAATAATTCGACAAAAGAAGTAAGATAACCTTTAATTTTACAAATCATGATGACAGGAGACGTAATAGCGAATGAAAATGAACAAAATGATTTTGGCAACAGGCGGCGCTATTTTACTATTATCCACTTCTATCTCAGTCTCTCAAGCTGAAGCTCCAACACCAGGCTCGTCCACCGACCCGGTGATCACAAAGAGCTACTTCGACCAGAACACCTTAAGCGAAGCCAAGGTGAAGGATCTCATCGCCTCCGCGATCGCTGCTAACGCTGGCGGAAGCCAGCCTGGCAGTGGGAGCAACGGAGGCACAGGCACTGCCCCAACGCCAGCGGCGATGAAGGTTGTCCAATTGGCAAATGGACAAACGCTCTACGCCGGCGCTGGCGCGGAATTTATCGTGCGAAGCGGCAGGGTCCTCGCCGTGAGCAACGATGATAACGGCATCCCGGATGTGACGGGAGGCAAGGATCTTCCAGCGGGGACGGAAGTCGCGCTGAACCATCTTTTGATTTTTCCGACTGAGGGACGTGGTATAAAGCCATCACCGAAAAATACGGCAGACATTTTTGTCATGGTGCGCGGCAGTTATTTACTATTAAATGCAGATGGAAGTACGGCTGAAAAATAAAGTCTTTTTAAAAGTAAATGAAGATTAGTCATCTCCATAATTTTACCCTTAATGACAACTTCTTATGAGGTTCGAGTTTGAGAATCTAGCCATAATAAAGGTGTCCCCACTTGGGTCAGCTGCTTGCGGAGCTTGGTTTTTAATAATAAAAACTCTAAGGAGGCGTTTATTATGGCTAGAAGTAACAACAAGTTGGTTCCTCAATCAAAAAAGGCGCTAGATGCACTAAAATACGAGATTGCTGCAGAATTAGGATTGCCGGTGGGTAAGCACATGTCGTTAAGTGCGGACACGGAGTTCGCGACGGAGCTAGGCTCTATTCCTTCTTCCTCAGTGAAAGAAGACTATTGGGGTCACATCTCTTCAAGAGATACAGGGGCTGTTGGGGGAACTATAACGAAAAGGCTGATCCAACGAGCTGAAGAAGCCTTGTTTTCTCTCTAATATTAGAAATTATTCATAATTTATTCACGACTACATTCATTGACACTAGACGACAAATAAAGTAAGATAACTAATTGAAGGTCAATGTTTAATTTAACCTTTTCCAATCGGGAAAGGTTCATTTTTTTGTTGTCTTTATTCATTAGATTGTATTAAATTTTTAGCAGTACGGAATTCAAAGTTCTTGTCAGCGCAGAGCGCAAAAGAGGGATTCCGTTTGGCGTGAAAAGCTGCCGCTAAAGCCGGGCCCACTTTTTTTCATATAGAGGCATCGAGTAGAAGCTTTTCAAACATACTAAATGATATTAGGAGGATGAATGATATGGCGCAAGTACGTGGACGTCGTTTATTTACATCCGAATCCGTAACAGAAGGTCATCCGGATAAAATTTGTGACCAAATTTCTGACTCGGTATTGGATGCATTTCTTGCTAATGATCCGAATGCTCGTGTAGCATGTGAGGTATCTGTAGCAACTGGTTTGGTTTTGGTAATCGGTGAGATTACTTCTAGCTCTGAATATGTGGATATTCAAGCAATTGCAAGACAAACAATCAAAGAAATTGGTTATACACGTGCTAAATACGGATTCGATTCCCAAACATGTGCGGTTCTCGTTTCTTTGAATGAACAATCACCTGACATTGCCCAAGGCGTTAACAGAGCTCTTGAAGCAAGAGAAGGTTCTATGTCCGATGAAGAAATTGAAGCAATTGGTGCTGGTGACCAAGGTCTGATGTTCGGTTTCGCAGTTAATGAGACTCCTGAACTTATGCCACTTCCGATTTCGATTTCTCACCAATTGGCTCGTCGTTTGACAGAAGTTCGCAAAGATGGAACTCTTCCATACCTGCGTCCTGATGGTAAAACACAAGTAACTGTTGAGTACATTGACGACAAACCTGTTCGTGTAGATGCTATCGTTGTTTCCACACAGCATGGTGAAGAAGTTACTTTGGAGCAAATCCAAAATGATATTAAAGAGCATGTTATTGCTCCAATCGTTCCAGCACACTTGTTGGATGATAAAACAAACTATTTCATCAACCCAACTGGCCGTTTCGTAATCGGCGGACCTCAAGGGGATGCTGGTTTGACTGGTCGTAAAATTATCGTTGATACGTATGGCGGTTATGCACGTCACGGCGGCGGTGCTTTCTCTGGTAAGGATCCAACAAAAGTTGACCGTTCCGGTGCATACGCAGCACGTTATGTTGCGAAAAACATCGTGGCAGCTGGACTTGCCGAAAAATGTGAAGTTCAACTGGCTTACGCAATCGGTGTTGCGCGTCCGGTATCCATTGCTGTGGATACATTTGGTACGGCTAAAGTGAGCGAGGAGAAGCTAGTTGAGCTGATCCACAAAAACTTTGACCTTCGCCCAGCGGGTATCATTAAAGAGCTTGATCTGCGTCGTCCAATCTACCGTCAAACAGCTGCATACGGTCACTTTGGCCGTAATGACCTGGATGTTCCTTGGGAGCGTACAGACAAAGCTGAGCTTTTGAAAGCTCAAGCATTAGTTTAATATAACTAGAAAAGTCGTCCTAATAAGGACGGCTTTTACTTTATAGTAAAATAGAACATATGTTTGACTGTCAATATAAAAAATGGTAATATATACATATGTTCCATTGATTTTTCATCACGAGCAATTCGTATGGTATACTGAGACTACGATTAGAAGCATCTTTTATAGATGGGTCGGGGAGTGATGGAAATGGACAATGAGTTGAAAGAGGCTCTATCGGCCCTTCTGAAAGCCGAGTTTTTACCGATGTATGATAAGATAGATTTGTTGGACAAACGAATGGATGGGATTGAAAATCGTCTGACTGGTATCGACACCCGGCTAGATAGGCTAGAACTAGAACAAACACATATCAAACAAGCCGTTCTAGAAACCAATGCAACTCTAAAACGGATTGAGCTCATCCAAGAACAGCAGCATTCCATTATTGAACTTTTGTCTGCTCGATCTATTGAGCATGAAGCTAAAATAAAACGTATCCTGTAATTTTACAGGTTTTGTATCTCAAGCAGAGAGCAAGTCCCACAAGGGCTGACTCTCTTTTTTGTGTTCTATTGGTGTATAAATACAACTGCAATCCTATCGTAACTTTTTCCATAGTTTAAGAGTCTATATAAGTATCGTGAAAATGATAGATACTAGAATTAGATTGAATGAGGAGTGTGGAAAAGCAACATGACGGTACATAAGCAAGTAGGAATAGGTGCGCTGGCTTGCGCATTGATGTGGCAATTGGTAGCTGGGACTACGGTAAATGCGGCAGGGTCAACATTGACGCTTAGTTCACAGGAAACAATTACATCAGGCGCAATCATGAAGAATTATGTGTGGACTACGACGAGAAGCAATAAGGATGTTTCGGTAAACGCCAATGTGATCGAGGTCGACTTGACGAATCCGAACGTAAAGATAGACGCAATGGCAGGGACGAATACACAGTTTACGAAGAACCAGAGTGTTTTGGGCATGGTGAAGGATAGCGGCGCAGTAGCAGGTGTAAACGGAGACTTCTTCAACACACAGGCAGAAGGTGTCCCAGAAGGTGCTCAAATTACGAATGGAACGGTGTTGGCGACGCCAGCTAAAATATCGGGACTGTATTCTTTTGCAATAACGAAGAGTAACCAGCCAATTATTGACATTCTTGACTTCCAGGGTAGAGTAACAGCGAAGGATGGAACGTCTTTCGAACTTGGCGGTGTGAATAAAACCTATTATTGGGACGATAACAATGTCGCGATGATTGCTGACGGACTTTTCTTATATACGAGTGCTTGGGCAATGACACAGAGAGCAGTAGATGGAACGCATGTTCCGACTGAGGCGCTTATTCAAAATGATATCGTCAAGGAAATTGCGGTTGATACGAATATTAAAATGATTGCTCCTGCAGACGGCTATATTCTTAGAGGATCAGGCCTAGCAAGGGAGTTTATCGTAAATCACCTCAAAGTCGGAGATAAAATCACAACCAAATATGATATGGTTCCGCATGACGCTTCCAAAACATACGATTGGAAAAATTTCAAAATGCTGATCGGCGGCAGCACGCTGCTAGTGGATGAGGCGAAGCCGAGTTATTTCACACGAAATATTAATGATTTTAGTGGTTACAGTCCGCGCTCTAGAACGGCTCTAGGCTATTCTAAGGATATGAAAACAGCGTATATTATTACATCTGACCGCAGTGCAGGTAGTGCAGGTATGACGCTGCCAGAGCTTCAGCAGTTCATGATTAGCGCTGGAGTTTGGAAAGGGTTGGTTCTGGACGGTGGTGGTTCCACACAGATGGTATCCAGACCTTTGGGTGACATTGATCCGAAATTGGTGAATAAAACGGAGAATGGGAACCAACGTTCCGTTGCTAATGGTGTAGGTGTATATTCAACTGCGCCAAAAGGCGAATTAAAGGGTCTTATTTTAAAAGGTCAAAATATTTTATTCATGAACGAATCCAGCACTTATCAATTTAAAGCATATGATGATTATTATAATCCGATCTCAGTTGATGGTATTGTTCCGCAATGGAGTAGTTCCACAGCAAATGGTGGCTTTAAGGATAATGTATTTACACCCGCAGTTCCAGGTAAGACGCAGATTACAGCAAAGTCAGGCAAAGGCTCTGCATCCATGGATGTTGAAGTAATCGGTCGGAACCAAATCAATTCGATGAAATTCAATTCTGGTGCTTTTTCGTTGACTGAAGGTGGAGATTTTAAGCTGCCCATTATGGTGACTACCAAAAGCGGTGCTACAAGAGAGTTGCCCGCGGCATCAGCAACGTGGGAGCTTAGTGGAGTGAAAGGAAGCCTAAAAGATGGTATTTTACATGTAGACAGTGCTTCAGGTTCTCAGGCTGCCCAGGTTATCGCAAGATATGATGGATTCAGTACAATGGTTACTCTTCCAGTCGGTCAAGAAAAGGTATGGTATGACCTAGACAAATCTGCGGTTATAACTACAGGCGATAAATACCCGGCCGAGGTTGTCTCTTCAGTAAATATTGAGCAAACAAACGGAAATAAAAATTTAGCGATTTCTTACGATTTTACAAAAGGTACAGGAACGAAAGCTGCATATGCCCGATTCGATGGCACTAATGGTGTGCAAATTACAGGTGAGCCTGAGTTTATTACAGCTAAGGTCCTTGGTGATGGAAGCTTTAACTGGGTCCGTGCTGAAATTGTGGATGCCGACGGCAAACTGAATTATGTCAGCTTCACAGAAAATACGAACTGGACGGGCTGGCGTAAGTTGACGGCTGATGTCTCCGATCTGAAATTCCCCATTAAGCTCAAGAGTGTATATGTAGCTAATCCAGCTAATGGACAGGATGAAAGAGCACCGAAAGGGAAAATTAGTATCGATGATATCTCTTTTATTTATAAAGGACAATTGCCAGCTTTGCCGAAGAATTCAGTTAAGCTCACAGTGAACAAGAAGCAGGTAACGGTAAACTCAAAAGCGATGACGTTAGAGCAAGCACCAACGATTGTTAATGATAATACACTTATTCCAATCCGGTTTGTGACAGAAGCTCTCGGTGGTAATGTGAAATGGGATGACAAAGAACGGAAAGTTACCGTTATTCGCGGGGATAAACTAATCGATCTATGGATTGATAATGCAGATTTGCTCGCAAATGGGGATCGTGTTACGGCGGAGGTAGCACCGAAAATTATGAATAATGTGACTATGGTTCCACTTCGTGTAATTTCTGAGAAATTAGGGTTTAAAGTAGGCTGGGATCCCCAAAATTATGGCATATCCATTGAATAAATAGTGCTAGAAGTTCACTTCAAATTGTAAGAACTATGTTACAATATGGGGTAGACTAATTTCTAATATTGTTAATAAAAAGGAGCATGTTTCATTTGCAGCCAGACGCTATAGATCGTGTCATAAAAAACGCAATTAACGTCATGGAGAGCAGCAAGTATCAGATGTTCGAGATCGCTGAAGCTTCTCGCTTGGAGAAAGAATCACTTACTCGTGAACTTGAAGAAATTAAGCATGAAACGAGTATCACGATTGATTTGGTCGATAAGCTAGAGAAGGATTACAAGCGCTCCCGCATTCGACTCACGGAAGTCAGTCGTGACTTTAATAAGTACCGTGAGGAAGATATTAAGGTTGCTTATGAAGCGGCTATTGCCTTTCAATTACAACTCACTATTGCTAGGGAAAAAGAAAATAATCTGAAGACCAGACGTAACGACCTGCAAGTGCGAACTAAGAATGTGGACAAGCAGGTAGAGCGGGCCGAAACGATCGTTTCTCAGATGAATGTAGTTTTAGAATACTTATCCGGAGATCTCAATCAGGTCACTCGCATATTGGAATCAGCTAAAAATAGGCAGTTGCTTGGTTTGAAGATTATTCTGGCGCAAGAGGAAGAGCGAAAGCGCATTGCGCGTGAAATTCATGATGGTATGGCTCAGACCTTGGCAAACGTTGTGCTACGGACAGAAATTGCTCAGCGCATGCTTATTAAAGAAGATATCCCCGCGGTAAAGGAAGAACTAGTGGATTTAAAGGGCCAAGTCAGAGGGGGGCTTGAAGAAGTTCGCAAGATCATCTTCAACCTCCGCCCGATGGCGCTCGACGATCTAGGTATCGTGCCGACTCTGCGTAAATATGTTCAAGATTGCGAAGAGAAGTATCGAATTCGTACGCAATTCAATCTCGTAGGCAAGCAGACTCGCATTCCATCAGGGCTTGAAATTGCGATTTTCCGACTGGTGCAAGAAGCTCTATCTAATGTAATAAAACATGCGAAAGCAACTTTCTTATCTGTTGAGCTAACACTGGAACCTGATCAAGTACAAATCTACGTCGTAGATAATGGGATCGGATTCGATGTGCCGCAAACAGAGCTGAAAATAGCTAAAGGCAATAATTTCGGTCTGTTAGGCATGCGTGAGCGTGTTGAGCTTCTGGAAGGCACAATGATCATTGATTCCGCCAAAGATTCCGGGACCAAAATTACAATGTTAATCCCTATTGGTGGCGGTGCAGAGAACAAGGAGGAAAATCAAAATGGACAACACGGCGAGTCATAAACGCAATGTGCGAATTGTTATTGCGGACGATCACCAGCTGTTTCGCGAGGGTGTTAAACGGATTATTAATATGGAAGATGATATGGAAGTCATCGGTGAGTGTGGTGATGGAATTCAGGTTATCGAGCTCTGCAATCAAATCACGCCAGATATTGTTCTCATGGATATCAACATGCCGCTTGAGAACGGTGTAGTCGCGACTGAGCGCTTAAAGCTTATTTTCCCTGATATTAAGGTTATCATTCTTTCGCTGCATGATGATGAGAGCTATGTATTCGAGACGCTTCGCAAAGGAGCTTCGGGTTATTTGCTTAAGGATATGGAAGCAGAGTCACTTATTAATGCGATCCGTTCCGTGGTGGCTGGTCACGCCTACATTCACCCTAAAGTTACAGGAAAGCTAATCAATCAGCTAAGACGTATGACTTATTTAGATGACGTCGGTGTGGTTGGTTCAGGGCAGGGCGCTAAGGATTCTGCGCTTAAGTACATACATAATACCAACAGTCCACTTACCAAACGGGAAGCGGAAGTTCTTCGTTTAATGGCAGAAGGTAAAAGTAATAAACTGATTGGAGAGTTCCTCTATATCAGCGAGAAAACGGTTAAGAACCATGTTAGCTCCATTCTTCAAAAGATGGAGGTTGATGACCGTACACAAGCGGTTATCATCGCGATTAAGAATGGCTGGGTAACTTTGTAAGACTCCCGTTGTTGGAACCCCTCTACTTTTTGTGGCATACACTGCAAATAAGGGAGGGATCCGTTATGTGGATTGGGTTACTTTGGATCTTGGGTTGCTACGGAATTAGTATCGCAGTGCTTCATCTATTGTTCGGAGCCCGCAAGGGTAGAAATAAGAAGCCTGCGAAAGTTCTGCTTGTCACCAAAAATAACCAGAATCAAATTGAATGGTATATTCGCTCATTATTTTTTTTCTCTGGATTAAAAGGCTATGAAGTTACGGCAACGATCTTCGATGAAGGATCTTCTGACGACACGAGGCAAATTATTGAGCGATTATCCCATACCCATTTGCTTGATCTGAGATATCAAATGGAATTTGATGCAGTTGATCAGTTTATGAGTCAACATGAAGGAGAATCTTTTGTTGTTGTTCATCTCAGCAATAGGGAAGATCTTGTAAAGATTCCTGTAGGTTAATAGTAATCGCTTACAGCTGGTACTTAAAAAAGAGAGTAAGGTGAGCAATGAAGGTTCAACTTTACGCCATTTGTTTGAATAAAGAGTGGAATTGGCATTTTACGATTCACCCTATGACAGACATTCAATATTGGTTCGAGCAATACGCAGCCGACGCCGGCCTCGTACTGTTCGAACCTTTTATTTCGTTTGGGCAAGGTATGCGGATACTTCCCAAACTAAAATGTTTAAATTCGAAACAAGCGGTTAAGAACGATGAGAGTTTGTTAAGGCAGTTTTGCCAGGCGTCTAAGGAATGCGGAATACCTAACATTGACCTAATGGCAATGAAGAAAATAACGTTTAGGGAGCAAGCTGTGATCCCTAAGATGATTTTAGATCCTCGGATTTATACCAAGCTTGTATTAGCTTGCAGCGGTAGGGCGCTGCTTGTAGAGGAATTCGAGCAGCTATTAAAGTCAGCTAATTTAGATTTAGGTGCAGGGGAAGGATGGATGAGTTATCTTCAACTGGCCCATCTTAACGGGGATTTAACGTTAGGGAATGGGCTGGATATTAAGGAGTATCGGGAATGGCGTCGAGGTTTCCAGAAAAAGATTATGTATTCCTGTAAACGTTGCGGGAGCGGTGAGGAGAGTTTGTATTGGTCAGCTTGTCACTACTGCGGACAAGATTGTCCTTACTGCGAGACATGCTTAACTATGGGACGGGCAAGATTCTGCTCGTTACTTATATCTGGAGGAACAGCCGAGAGCGAGAAGCTAAAGCTGGAAGACGCGAAGCTGTCATTTGGGAATCTAGAAACCTACACCGAACCATGGGGGCTTAGTGAAGCTCAGAGCAGAGCATCACTGGAGGGGCTCCATTTTATTACCGAAGATAGGGATAAGGATATACGAGGGGTGCGAGCTCAAGGGCCTCGACGATTTCTAATTTGGGCGGTTACTGGTGCTGGAAAGACAGAGATGATATTTCCATTCGTTCATCTAACTGTCGCTAGAGGAGGAAGGGTGCTTATTGCAACTCCGCGCAAAGACGTGGTGTTGGAGCTTCAACCAAGAATATCACGAGCTTTTGCCGACTATAGCGTTGTTACGCTTTATGGTGGAAGCGAGCAACGATGGGAGCAAGGGCAGATTACGATTGCTACGACACATCAACTCATGCGTTTTGATAAGAGATTTGATCTTGTCATCATCGATGAAATTGATGCATTTCCATACCATAACAATCCAATGCTTGCCTATGCAGCAGCTAAAGTTTGCAAGCCTAACGGTGTGAATATTTTGCTATCGGCTACACCGCCGAAAGACGTTAGGCAGGCGGCTGAACGAGGGAATCTTCGACATGTGCGAGTACCTGTGCGTTTTCACAGACATCCCCTGCCGGTACCGGAGCTCTTAGCAATCCCATCCTTAAATAAATGTATAAATACTCGGGCTCTGCCTGATTCGTTATTTAGAAAGCTGGAAGTTTCAGTGAGGCGTGGTGCGCAGTTGTTTGTTTTTGTTCCCAATATTCGTTTGGTAGGGCCTACGGTGGATCTACTTATTGCTAAGTTACACGGTGATACCAACTTGTGCATCGAGGGGACTTCGTCGAAAGACCCTGATCGAGCAGAGAGGGTTCAGCGTTTTCGTAACAGGGACATTCGAGTCTTGGTAACAACAACGATTTTGGAACGGGGAGTCACAGTGCCGAAGTCGGACGTATTCATCTTAGATGCCGATTCAAAATTATTTGATGAGGCAGCGCTTGTTCAGATGGCGGGTCGAGCTGGTAGATCAAAGGACGACCCGGCTGGGAAGGTTTATTTTGCAGCAAAAGAAATCACACAATCACAAAAGGAGGCTGTTCGACAAATTGAGAAAATGAACCGCATAGCACGGAAACAAGGTTATTTTGATAGGGGGAAATGAATGAGAGATTGGAAAATTTGGCTACGTGGATGGAGAGGAACTATCTTTTCGCTACTCAGCCCTGTGAAGGAAGAGTGCTTACTGTGTAAGCAAATTAGCTCTGATTATGTTGAACAGTTGGGACTATGTCGTTCGTGTTATGTAAGGATACCTTGGATTCGAACAGCACTTTGCGCAATATGCGGGCGTGGGGAGGTATGTTATGACTGTCAAAGAAGAAGACATGCTTATTTCTCAAAAAGCCGTAGTGCGGTCAGATATGATGAAACGATGAAAGAGTTATTAGCTCGCTATAAGTATCGTGGAGATGAACGGCTCAAATCCGTCATAGGGCTCATGCTCGTTCACGCCTATCACGTATTGCAAGATGAAATGAGAGAACACTCCGTAGATTCGGCTTCAACTAAGAAACTTATCACATTCGTACCTGTCAGTGAACGCAGATTCATGGAGCGTGGTTTTAATCAAGCCGAGCAAATGGCTGTTGAATTAGGACGAAAAGTCGGGCTCCCTGTCCTACCATTACTCAATCGTTCGAAGCATACAGATAAACAAAGCTTTAAGAATAGGAGTGAGCGTCTGGATGATCTGGTTCATGTTTTTGAGATCAACGAGATGCTGCTTAAACAACTGACAAGCTGCCAGGCAGCTTCGTACGTCATATACATCGTAGATGATGTGTATACCACCGGGAGTACTATGAATCAGTGTGCAAAGGTGCTAGGCGAACGCCTACCTGTTCAAGTGTACGGGATCACATGGGCAAGGTAGAGAGTTACAAACTCAGGATCTCAAAAATAGAGATATGCAAACGCTGTCGGATTGCGGTAAACTGGAATTAAATATTTAGGTATAGGGAACAATAGAAGGGGGCCATATAATGGGCATGAATGTTGCTAATTGTCCACGCTGTGGGAAGATTTTTGTTAAGGGATTTGCTGAAGTTTGCCCGAATTGTTTGAAGGATCTGGAACAGCAGTATGATAAATGCTTGAAATATCTGCGTGCAAACAAAGGCACTAATATAAATGAATTGAGTGAAGCGACGGACGTATCCGTTAAGCAGATCACGAAGTTTATTCGTGAAGGCCGAATTTCTATCGTGAATGCCCCGAATATGGCTTACCCTTGTGAAGTGTGCGGGACCATGATTCGAGAGAATACGATATGTGAATCTTGTCGCAGCAAGCTCGTGAAGGATGTTAGGAATAATGCTGAGGATGAGCGGCGGAGAGCGGAGCGTACTGAGCAGGGTGAGAGCGCGACCTTTAGGATTCAGGAACGTTTGCGGGATCGTCATTAATTTGGTTTACTACGAAACATGAATAACTAAAGTTTTATATATGGGATGCCGATAATAAGATTAACGATTATCGGCTTTTATTTTTTAGCTAGAGAGGTGTTGCTAAATGAAAATAAATGATACAAAGCGAGTAGGATCTGTAAATCCATATAAACAGTTGAATAATCAAAACGCATTGAACGGCTTGAATAAAAAAGAAAAGCAAAAAGATCAAGTTGTTATCTCTAACGAAGCAAAAGAGCTGCTGGAAACTAGCAATACTGCACGGACTGAAGAACGTCAAGCCCAAATTAACGAACTAAAGAAATCCGTTGCATCAGGGACCTACCATGTAGAAGCTGGAAAGATTGCGGAGAAGCTGCTGCCTTATTTGAAATGAGTAATTCTGATAAAGAATAGGTGAGTTCGAGTGAGTATTGTTAAATTAATAGAAACACTAGAAGTCTTAATTATAGTACACCATGAACTAATGGAGTTGGCCTCACAGAAAACACCTATTTTAGTAAATAATCGCGTTGATGAGCTTAACACTATTGTTCACAAAGAGAATAAGCTAATTAAACAAATCGAAGAACTGGATCGATCGAGAGTACAACTTACTAATGAGTACTTACTTTCACGCGGGTATAATCCGGATCCTAGGGTGCGTATTAGCGATTTAATAAAGATTATCTTTAAAGCTGATGAAAAGTTGGCTCTGACTGATGTGCAGGGAAGGTTAGTTAAAACAATTACAGAGATGAAAAAGATAAATGAAGTAAACCAAAAGTTAGTCAAACAATCACTATCTTTTCTAGATTACTCGTTAGATTTATTTATCAAAACGCCTGAACAAGATGCCTTCTATCAACGTCCGAATCATGCTGGATATAGTGCTGTGCGCAATGGACTGTTTGATACTAAAGCCTAGAGGAGTGTTACCGTGACTTCAACTTTTCATTCAATAGAAACAGCAAAAAGAAGTTTATTCACACAAACCGCAGCACTAAATACAACAGGACATAATATTGCAAATGCGAATACAGCCGGCTACTCTCGTCAAGTAGTTAATATGCAGGCTTCACAACCTATGGAGTATCCTGGGTTAACACGTTCGAACGTACCTGGACAATTAGGTACAGGTGTTGAATTTAGTTCCATTAACAGAATACGCGAATCATTCTTAGACGATCAATTTCGAAATGAGAATAAATCATTGGGCAACTGGGAAATTCAATCTGATACTCTAAATAAACTTGAAACAATCATGAGTGAGCCTTCCGATACTGGATTACGTACAGTTTTAGATAAGTTTTGGGCTTCATGGTCTGATTTAAGTAAGGATCCAGAAAGTGCAACTGGCCGTAAAATTGTTCGTGAAAATGCAATGGCACTTACTGATGCACTGAATCAGATGAGTAAACAATTGAGTGATTTAAGCTCCGATCTAACGTCTAACATTGGGGTAAAAGCTACTGATATCAATACAAAGTTGGATATGATTTCAAACCTGAACAGTGAAATTTATCGTATTGAGGGGCTTGGCGATGACGCAAATGATCTTAGAGATCAACGCGATCTTTTGACAGATCAGCTATCCAAAACTATTAATATTACAGTAACCAATACTCCTCAAGGTTACTCGATCAACATGGGTAATAAGAACCTTGTTTCGGGGGGGACTTATACAGCCACAAGTGTAGCGGATCTAGAGAGCTCTTTTGGAACAGGAGACGGAACTAGTGATTTAAAAAGTGGTGAAGTATTTGGAATGATTACTTCCAAAAATAAATATGTCTCCGATTATCAAACCCAACTAGATACAATTGCTAATAGCATTGCTAATGGTGATGTTACTGTCACGATTCCATCAGGATCTGTTTTGCCTGAGGGTACTGTCTTAAATGGAATCACTTATTCGGGAGCAACAAGGACGTTAACCTCGGATTTGAAAGTTACTGTTGCTGGAATTAATGGTCTTCATAAACTAGGATATACGTTTGGAACGCCAGCCTCATCTGGTGTTGAATTCTTCACATCAAAAGACGGTGGTGTTACGGCAGCTTCTATTACTTTAAATCCTGTTATTGCTGCTGACGCAAGTAAAATTGCTACTTCCCTTAGAACCGAAGGAACAGGAACAAGCGAGACTACGGTTAAGGGGAACAATACATTAGCTCTGCTGGTAGCTCAATTAAAAGATAATAAATTCCAATATACAACGACTTCCAATGGTATGTCGGAAGGCACAATCGATGACTACTTGCGCTCCGTTATTGGGCAGTTAGGTGTACAAGGTCAGGAAGCTGATCGTCAGGTTACGAATCAGCAGGCATTGGTTGATCAGGTAGATTCACGAAGACAATCCGTAAGTGGGGTTTCATTGGATGAGGAGATGTCAAATCTGATTAAGTTCCAGCATGCTTATGGCGCTGCATCGAGATTTATGACAACGTTCGATGAATTACTAGACAAGTTAATTAATGGAACAGGTACTGTAGGCCGGTAAATAACAGAGGGGAGTAGCTAACCATGGGAGTTCGTATAACACAGGGCATGATGCATAGCCAAATGCTCAGAAATGTTAATAACAACTTAAATAGAATGGAAAACAATCAAAACATATTATCAACCGGTAAGAAAATCAATAAACCTTCAGACGATCCGGTTGGTATTACATACGCATTGAGATATCGAAGCGAATTGTCCATCAATGAGCAGTATCAGAAAAACGTGGATGCTGCTGTGTCTCAAGTTGATCATACAGACACTGTTGTTGGGCAGATAGGAGATCTTGTTCAAAGAGCAAACGAACTTGTGACTAAAGGCATTAGCGGTACTAACCCCCAAACTGCACTTAATGCAATTGCGGAAGAGTTAGGCCAGATTTATGAGCAAGCAGTTACATTAGGAAATGATACGTTAAATGGGAAATATATCTTTAATGGTCAAAAGACAGATATTAAGCCCTATTCGTCAACTGGAGCTCCAGGTGAAACAACGGATAATGGGGAGATCGTTTCTCAGTTTGCTGCAGGGGTTACGATTCCTTTAAATGTAACCGGTACAGAGGTTTTTGGACAGCCGGCTGATGCAGATAATCTATTCTCAGTTCTAAAGGGATTACAAAATGCTTTCACAGCGGGTGACCAAGCTACGGCTACTTCACTTTATACGCAACTTGGTTCAAGAATTAGTAAGGTACTTGAAGTTAGGTCCGAAGTAGGTGCAAGAGCAAATAGATTGGATTTAATTAATAACCGGATTAAAGATTTAGATCTTAATTTAAATAGCCTTGATGCATTAACAGAGGATGCGGATATTGCTGATACGATTACAAAGCTAAAATCCGATGAAAGTGTATACCAAGCATCGCTTTCCGTTAGTGCTAAGATTATTCAGCCAAGTTTAATGGACTATCTTCGGTAATTTGTAAGGAGTGTTTAAATTGAACCTTCTTCGTTTATCCATAAGCCAGGTTTATGGACAGATAGGAATAGATACGAATAACGCAAGCCAATCGATGGAGTCTCCACGGGGAGAATTGTCCATTGAACAACCACAGGCAGCGATGAGCATTGAGCAGCCTTCAGGTGAGTTAACTGTTGACTCAACGGAGGCCTGGAATGCATTGGGTGAGGGGCCGCACTTGCAGTTTATGAGTAATATCTATAGTCAATCTTCGGGTATTGCACTTCAAGGCATTGCTCGGAGAGTTGAGGAAGGTAACCGTATGGCGCAAATCACGAATGGCAGTAATGCTTTTGCAGAAATCGCCTTCAACAATCTTCACGATAGCAATCCTATAGAATATACAACGGGGGCATCTAATCTAAATGTGAAGTTGAGCTATGAAGCTAAGCCTGCCATTATAGATATTGAACCTCAAAAAGCGAATATTCAGTACACACCTAGAAAGCCTGATATTCAATACAATCCAGGGTCGGTTGAAATTTATATAAAGCAGATGAATTCAATCGATATTCAAGTTAGTGAATATAATTTTTACAAATAAATTGGCAATGCTATAGCTATAATCGCTATAGCATTGTTGTGTTTCACGGGAGGAGACAGAATATGTTACAAATATTGCATGGCCATACCCTGCAGCTTCAGGGAAGCATTCTTGGTTTTGAAGAGTTAAATAGTTTTAACTTCAGTGTCGTAGAAGAGAATGATGCATTTGCATATCTTCAAAGTTCAGAAAATGAGAATATTTCATTTTTGGTCACGTCCCCTTTCATATTTAAGGAAGAGTACTCGATTATACTTGAGGATGGAGTAAAGTCAGTACTCCAAGTGGAAAAAGAAGAGGATGTTGCAGTCCTATCGATTATCACAATTTTTGAGAAGTTTAACGAGTCTACAATGAACCTGCTTGCACCAATTGTAGTAAACACAAGGACAATGAACGGAAGACAAGTAGTGCTTCCTCCTTCTAACATGTATAAAACGAATGAGCCTCTATTCTCGCTAGGTTCAACTGAAAGTGGTGATTAACCAGTGTTAATTCTCTCAAGAAAGAAAGGGCAATCCATATTAATAGGTAATAATATTGAAATTGTTATCTCGGCGATAGATGGTGATCAAGTAAAGATAGGCATTCAGGCACCCAAAGATGTGAATATATTACGGAAAGAAATCTATGAGACGATTCAGTCAAGCAACCTCAACGCCTCCAGAGTTAAAGTTAGCCCAGATACTCTTAGAAATATGTCAAATTTCAAAAAAAAGTAGTAAAAGAATAGAGAAAATGTAGAAAAGGCTATTAATTTTATGATGCTCTTCTCCGATATATATCTATGTAAGGTCAAAAGACCTACTCCACACGGAAGTGGAGATTATACAATTCAGGGAGGAAACATCCAATGATTATCAATCACAATCTTAACGCAATGAACGCGCACCGCAACCTGCAATCCAACAACATTTCTCAAGGTAAATCAAGTGAAAAATTGTCTTCCGGTTTCAAAATTAACCGTGCTGCTGACGATGCTGCTGGTCTATCCATCTCCGAAAAAATGCGTACACAAATTCGTGCTCTTAACCAAGCACAATCCAACGCACAAGATGGCGTTTCCTTGGTTCAAACAGCTGAGGGTGCAATGAACGAAGTTTCCGATATGCTTTCCCGTATGAAAGAATTGGCAGTTAAAGCAGCAAACGGTACTTACAATGGTTCAGACCTTTCCGCTATTGACTCCGAGTTCAAAGCACTTAGCACAGCAATCGATAATGTTGCTAAGCAAACTAACTTCAACGGCATCAATGTTTTGAACAGCACAAGTGCTGTTACAATTCAAATTGGTGATAAAGCAGGCGATATCGTAACGGTATCACTTCAAGACATTAAACTTTCATCCTTAAGCATCAGTGGTAAGGATCTAACAAGCATGGCAAATGCTAGTACTGCTCTTGCTAACATCGACACAGACATCTTGAAAGTAAACTCCGCTCGTTCTGCATTTGGTGCTGCACAAAACCAATTGGAGCACACTTTCAACAACCTAGGATCAACTACAGAAAACTTGCAAGCCGCTGAGTCCCGTATCCGTGATACAGACATGGCGAAGGAAATGATGAACTACACGAAATTGAACATCTTACAACAAGCTTCCACTTCCATGTTGGCGCAAGCAAACCAAGGAACTCAAGGCGTTCTTCAATTGCTACGTTAAGATTAGTGGTTCGCGCAAGACAAGAAGCCCATTACTATGTAATGGGCTTCTTATTTACTAAGGGGGACTTATGAACATTAGTGTATGCATGATAATAAAAGACGAGGAGCAGAGCCTACACCGGTCCTTGTCGAGTATACCTAGAGATTATGAAGTTATTATTTTGGATACCGGTTCCAAAGATAGAAGTGTAGAAATCGCAAAACAATTTGGAGCATTAGTATTCGAATATAAGTGGAATAACGATTTCTCTGAGGCTAGAAACATATGTGCTTCCTATGCTACAGGACAATATATTTTAGTTCTAGACGCAGATGAGGAACTACCTAGTGATTGCGTGGATACAATACTTAAGTTCATTCAACATTATCCAGACTCAATGGGTACCGTCACAATAAATAATTTGATGAATGACGGCAATAAACATCACAGAATGATAAGATTCTATCCTAATAGGTCTACGTATAGATTTGTTGGGCAAGTACATGAACAAGTTCAAGTAGAAAAGCAGAATGCGCAATTTCATGATACTCAGCTTGTAGTTACCCACTATGGGTACAATGAAGGAACGTACGAAAAGAAGAATAAGGCAAACCGTTACCTACCTATGTATTTAAATCATTTACAAAACAATCCTTATGATGGATATATGCGCTATCAACTAGGTAAGTTATATTATGGGATCGAAAGATATACTGAAGCCGAGCAGCAACTGTTCCTCAGTTTACAAATAAATGAAATATCAGCTTTATATTTTCCCGTTATGGTAGTAATGCTAGGTTATGTTTTGAAGGAACAAGGAAAGTTTGCTGAAGCAGTACAATTGTTGAAGCAGTACGATGAACTTTATCCAGGGTTTCCAGATTTGCCATTTCTTCTAGGGCTTCTAGCTATGGATACAGGTAAAATTTATGATATAGAATATTATTTTAAGAAGGCTTTAGAAATAGGTGAGACTACCAAATATACCTCTGTTGCCGGGGTGGGAACGTTTAAAGCAGCCTATAATTTAGGGGTCTATTATGAGATTGTTGGAGATAGGGAGCTCGCCATTTACAATTATAAATTGTCAGCTGAGTATAACTACGAGGAAGCTATAAATAGACTAAATATGCTATGAAAATCCTCTTCATAATTCAGATTTAAAATACGATAAATATAGTAAGAGAATAAATGCAGGAGCGTGAGAAGATGGTAAATCGTGTAACGGGACTTAACTCGGGTATGGATATTGAATCTTTGATTACTAAGTTAATGAAGGCAGAGAATGTCCCTGTTGATAAGCTAAAGCAAAAGAAGACAAGTCTAGGCTGGACTTCAGACTTATATCGAGAAATTAATACTAAGTTATCCAGTCTACAGAAAAATTTGGATAATATGAGGCTGTCTGGTGATTGGAAACAACTTACTGCTAGTTCATCGGATGCTTCTGCCGTATCCGTTAAAGCGGACGGTTCTGCCAACACAATATCGCACAGTATCTCAGTTAATAATTTAGCATCTGCTGCGACTTCTTACACGAATAACCCAATCACTAAAAGTTCAGTTACTGGCAGTGTTGTAAGTTCTTCTACCTCGATAAGTGCCGCTGCGAATAATAATTCCTTTAAAATCAATTACGGAGGAGTTTCCAGGACAATTACTCTTCAAGATGGTAATTATAATGAAAATCAACTGGCGGCTGAAATTCAAGCACAAATAGATAATAGTTTTGGGGCGGGTAAAATTGCTGTAACTAATTCGTCCGGTACTATCAAACTAGACGGAGCTCAGCAGATTACGGTAAATTCTATATCAGGTAATACAGGCATGGCATCGATTGGTTTTACGAATAATCAAACAAACCGATTGGATACATCCTTA
The DNA here is from genome assembly GCF_059692175.1 of Paenibacillus sp. J22R67. Lineage (NCBI taxonomy): Bacteria > Bacillati > Bacillota > Bacilli > Caryophanales > Paenibacillaceae > Paenibacillus > Paenibacillus sp. J22R67. Next base: position 116,294 of record NZ_JCAUAX010000012.1, read on the forward strand.
CAGTTGAGTAATCAACAACAATTCTTAGCAGCACCGAACTTATCTTCTAGTGATCAATCCTTCACGATTAACGGCCAGAAAATTACTTATACAGCGACAGATACCCTTAGTGCTATTATTTCTAGAGTTAATCAATCTGCGGCGGGAGTGAATATGTCTTATGATGCCGCTACTGACCGGGTTACTGTTTCTAGCAAAGATACTGGTCAAAATTCACAAGTGGTAATGAGTGAAGGGCCAACTAGCGGTAAGTTACTAGCAGCAATTGGTCTAAACTCGGTAACTACGATTGCTGGTGAGGATGCCGAGGTAGTCATTGATGGTGTAACTTCTACGCGTAGCTCCAATACATTCTCTTCGGGCGGCGTTACTTATACAATTAATAAAGAAACTACCGGCCCAGTATCGGTTGGCATTACTCAAGATATTGAGGCTACAGTTGCTAAAATTAAAACCTTTGTATCGACATATAATGAAGCAATAGATTTGTTAAATAAAAGAGTTAAAGAAGACAAATACAGAAGTTTTACGCCTTTAACAGATGATCAGAGAGCAGATATGAAGGACGCCGATATCAAACTTTGGGAAGATAAAGCTAAGAGCGGTCTTCTTCGTAATGATGATATTCTAAGTTCTACTCTGAGTGGCATGCGTTCACTAGTTAGTGCATCTGTGGACTCCTCTTCATCTACAACATACAATGCATTATACAAAATAGGAATTACTACACAAATGTATAACGCGTCCTCTAATACGGATGCTGGTAAGTTAGTACTCGATGAGACGGAACTCAGGAAGGCTCTAAGCAGTGATCCAGATGGAGTGATTCAAACCTTCTCAAATCAACCTGATGGTATCGCTCAGAAAATGTACACACAAGTTTCCAAGTCTATTTCGCAAATTATTGAAAAAGCTGGTGGCCCCAGTGCTTCGACAGATAATGTTACGAGTATCATAGGGAAACGAATTACGGATATTAATGGAGATATCGCTGATATGACGGCTAAAGTATCCAAGAAGGAATCTTACTATTATCAAATGTTTGCAGCAATGGATTCAGCAATCGGTAAGAGTAATTCCGTATTGAGTTCATTATCACAATATTTAGGATAAAGAGAAGGGGGTACGGGAATGGATATAAATTTTTCAAATGGAGCGATTAGAAACAATGAGTATAATTCTTACACAAATACAAACGCATCTTTGAACACATCGGCATCAGGAGCTGTATCAAGTGAATCATTAATGCATAAACAACAGTATGAATTAACGATCTCTGATAAAGCAATCATACAAGCAATTGAAAAGGCAAACAAATCTTTGGATGGAATTCAACATAAATTTCAATACAGCGTGCACGAAAAAACCGGTCAAATCATGGTGAAGGTTATTAATTCGGAAACGGATGAAATTATTCGAGAAATTCCAAATGAAAAAGTGATTGATATGATTGCCAAATTTCAAGAAATTAATGGTCTCACAATCGATGAGAAAAGGTAGGTAGCTATCATGAACCAGCAAGCACAAGAAACTTATCTTAGAATGCAAGTCAATACTGCCGCTCCTTGGGAGCTTACAACGATGCTCTTTAATGGCTGCATCAAATTTATGAAGCAGGCTGTATTAGCAATTAGAAATCAAGATTTTAACGGTAAAAACATTAACATCAAAAAGTCCGTGGATATTATTGATGAATTAACCATCTCTTTAAATCATAATTACGAGATATCCGATAGTCTCGAAAAGATTTATGACTATATAAAAAGAAGACTATTTCATGCAAATTTCAAATTAGATGAAGTTGCCCTTAATGAGTGTATTGAGTTAATTACAGATTTGCGTGACACCTGGGTGAAGGCCATGAAAGAGCTTCATCATGTCGCCAAAGCTCAATCATGATAGAAAATAATCGATTAATAATTGAGTTGTTCTTCGATTTAAAGCGTGTTATGCAGCAACTAATGGAACATGATATTGAGGATGAGAACAAAGTTTTGGTGCTCCATCGTCTACAAGTTGAACAGTTGGAGATATGTGAAGAGCTAGTTCGCTACAAAGATATGCCGAAGAGTCAGGAGATCGAAAGATTAGCACATGAATGCAGAGATCTCGAACTATTGTTTAACGAGAGGCTAAATAACTTTCAACAAGAGGTTAAGAAGCAAATTGACAAGTTTAATCAAGTAGATCAATTTAGAAATGCCTATAATCATTCTTTCCAACAAACAGAGGGATATTTTGTTGATCGCCGGAAATAAGACAAACGAAAAAGAGGTCTTGTAAGTTTCTTTGAACTTACAAGACCTCTTTTTTATTTCATGTTACTTAATAAAATGCTATAGTAGTGAGGATACTGCTCTCGATATTTGTTTAATATTTGTTGCGTCATTTCCGAACTTTTACAGGACGTTAAAATTTGCGTATAGAGTGAAGGATTCCTAGGGTTAATCTCAAGGGATCTTTCCAGGAAAGACAGTCCTTCTTCCAGATCATTCTGAGATATATACAGTTTTCCTATATTCTCATAACCAAGTGCGCCAAGTTGCTCATTTTGCAAGAGCAAGGAGTAATAGTCAAATGCCAATTGTATTTGATTTTGAGTGAAAAAGTAATCGCCTAATAAATTAGCTAATAAGAAATAAAAAGGTTGTAGTTTTTGAAGGAAATTGTCATAGGCATCGAAATAGCCAAACTTAAACAAATCAATTAACAATGTAACAATGTAGTTTAATTGTGCTGCATCAAGCTGTTGAGGATACTGGTTCTCTACCTCAGACAGGGCAATATTAATAAATTCTTGCAAGTTCTCTTTATTAAGAATACTTTCTGCGGAAGTTTCGCTAAGTTGCTTTGCATAGGCGGGTTTCTTCCACACGATACTGGCTAAGATAAAAACTTTATTATTATGTTCAGACTGCTCAGTGGGTTGCATGCTCTTCAAGATATCATCAAACTCTGATTGACGATTAAGAATTAAAGCTAAGAGAAGCTGGTATTGGACAGATAATTGAATATGATTTTGCTCACATTGTTGTTGATAATACTGTATTAAAGAGTGATTACCTAAAAGCAAGCTAACTTGAAACAATTGCAATATATCTACAGGTTGAAGAGGCGTGTATATTTTTTCAATAAATTTCACAATAACCTCTGCTTCTTCATGTTGAGATAGAAGATTTAACAGTTGATAAAGAGCGATCTGATCTCCTGGCGTGAAATTTACTAATTTGGTTAAAGCACCGACCGCTTGGGTGGTATCTGAAAAAGATGTATACAAATTCGTAAGCCGAGTTAATGGAACGATGCTTCCATAGTTAGGGGACACTAGCCAATAGCGTCCGTCTTTCCCGGGAGGTGAGCTTGAAACCTTCAAACACAATTCAAACCATTGAACAGCCAAGGCGGCCAGTCCTATTTTTTCAAGGATTAATCCTTTATAACAGTAGAAATCTGCATAAGCTGGAAAGCTTAATAATCCCTTTTCAACAACCTCAAGTGCTTCTTTGAGGCGATCGAGTTCGATAAGTGTTAGAACTGTACGGTTCGTGCAATGCAGCATAAAGGCTTGATTTTCGGCCTTCTTGGTTGATGCGCGTTTATAATAATAGAGTGCTTTCTTTAAATCACCTACAGCAAAATATTCATTACCTAAGGTGAAAAAGTCATATTCATCGAATTCTCGTGTTTCCTTCAGTTTTTCAAAAATGGCTAAATTCCGGCTGGATTTATCTTTTTCCTGCCTAGTTTCTAAGGAATACCCCGTATGAAAAATCGGAAACCTGTAATAGGTTTGATCGAACTCACCATATCTATAGGCAATCTGTTCATGAATTGCTCGTTCAAAGTATAGGTCTGGATGATTAGAAAAAAGGCGCAAAGCCGTGGACTCCACCATCTTACCTTCCCTAATTGAACCAGTGTAATTAAATATTGTAAGGATAAAACCGACTGGTTTGGTGTGATCAGTCTCCTTAAGCAATGCTACTAGACGATCCATCTGTGATGAATCAACATATTCATCCGCATCAAGAACGAGTATCCATTTCGATGTGGCTTTCTGAATGGCCGCATTTTTAGCAGCCGCGAAATCATTTATCCACTCAAAATCATAAACTTTCTCCGTATAATCAAATGCTATTTGCTTTGTTGCATCAACTGAGCCAGTGTCTACAATTACTATTTCATCTATCTGATTTTTTACGCTTTCAAGACACCTTCGGAGAACTTTTTCTTCGTCTCTTACAATCATACAAAGGGATAGCAAGTTATCCATAAATCCTCCTTATATCAGTGGAAAATCAATCAATCCCGGAAATTGTTCGATTATTGCTTGTTTCACATGGTCCTGATCCGCTAATCCGGTTGTTTGATTCAAAACTAACATCTGCAGAGCAATGTTCGCAGGATTCAGTTCTAAGGCTTTACGAATGTATTCAAGTCCATCAGCAATATCCCCTTGTGCAATGTAAAGGCGACCAATATTTTCATAACCACTAGCAGCTAAGGCATCCTGATTCAGCAGCATGGAATAATAGTCTAGAGCTAATTCATATTGTCGATTTTGAAAAAATGTATCTGCTATTGCATTCAGAAGAAGAGGGCTGCTGTGTTGATTAACTAAAGTGTCACAGTGATTGAATTGTTGGGCATAAAAAAACCTTTTATAAATTTGGCTTAAAGTATCAACATCCAGTTCCTCAATGTGTGAACCCAATTCGCTTTCACCACAAATTAGCGTATACATATACTTAATATCGGCATCGATAAAGCTAAGGGATAGATCTACCGAAAATTTATCGAATAGCTCTTTATTTTCAAAAAGAATGCAGTAAAGAAGCTCTAATCGAGCAGGTACTTCAATAGGCATTTGTTTGATTTGGTTACGGTAAGTTTCTGACAAAGGTCTTAAACCAAGTTCCATGCATACCTCAAGGATCATGAGACGTTGAAAGGATTGTGGATCAGGATAGAAAGATTTCAGAAGATTTTCTATGCCTTCTGTTTGATGAAAAGAAATCAAGATTTGAATAAACTCTTTGAGGAGCGTCTTATTATTCGGAGTTACATAGATTAGCTTGGATAACGCTGCTACGGCTTCATTAAAGGAAAAATTGCGTAAATATAAGACTGTAAGTTGTTGTAACGGTAAAGAGCTAGCATTGTTAGGACTAATTAAAACTTTAATTGAGTCATCATGCTTCTTGCTATCAGCCAACTGTAGGCAGGTATTCAATGCATGGATTGCCAAATCATCAAGCCCAAGCTTGGCTAGTAAGAAGCCTTCAAGCCAATAAAAGTCGCACGAATGAGGCCAGTGCTGTTGTGAAGAATTAATATATTGAAATGCTTCTCTGTATTTATTTAAATGGATGCAGCAGTTAATAAGGCTCCCAACGCAGAGAGGCAACCAGACTTTACCCTCTTCTGAGGGTCGATTAGCCTTGATATAACATTCCAACGCTTCTTGGTGTTTATTCTGGGCTGTATATTCATTACCTAGGGTGAACCAATCGTAACAAGATAGATTGCCTTGCTGGAGCATTGCCTCGAAAATGGCCATATTTCTTGATGATTTTCCTTTAATCTCAATGTTTTCTTGCAAGTAACCTGTATGATAAATAGGGAAGTGATAATCAATAGATTGGATGCTGCCGATCGGGCAGTGTAGTTGTTCGTGAATAGGGCGATGAAAACGGATGCTTTGATGATTGTTGAAAATCCGCAGAGCCTTGGATTCGGATATTTTGCCGGAGTTGATATCACCTACATAGTTATAAACTGGAAGAATAATACCAGTTGGGTTGTGTATGTTTAAATTTCCGAGAAATGACAAAAGATCTTCAGAATGAAGAGGGTCTAAGTACTCATCTGCATCAAGAAACATAATCCACTTACCACTAGCATGCTGGATTGAAGCGTTTCTTGCAGAGGAGAAATCTTGCTTCCATTCGAAATCATACACATGACGTGTATAACGGTGAGCGATCTCTTTGGTAGTATCGGTTGAACCCGTATCAACTATAATGATTTCGTCAACGAATTTGCAGACACTATCTAAACATCTTGCAAGATGAGACTCCTCATTCTTAACAATCATACACAAACTTAAAAAAGGCATTAGAGCATTCTCCTATTTCTTTAGCCGAATTGGATCATAATGTACTTTTAGCAAAAAATGTTGAAATTATTTACATTATATCAGAATAACAAGAATGATGTCGTTTCTTACTAACTAAATCATACTAAAATGTCGATAATAATGGATAAGCAATTAAATATTATGCTCCGGGGGAAATCCATTGAAAACAAGCATTGTGATCGCGACCTATAATAAGCTTGAGTACACGCAACAGTGTATTGAAAGTATTAGGAACTATACTGAAAATGGTACCTATGAAATTATTGTTGTAGATAATAACTCCACAGATAAAACAGTAGCTTGGCTATCGGAGCAAAATGACATTAAATTAATTATTAATCAAGAGAATCTTGGGTTTCCTAAAGCTTGCAATCAAGGTATCGAAGTTGCAACCGGAGACAACATTCTTTTATTAAATAATGATACGATTGTTACTTCGAATTGGTTAACTAATATGATCACTTGTTTATATAGCCAAGAGCAAGTTGGTGCTGTTGGCCTTGTAACTAATAATATTTCTTATTATCAGAAAATACCTACGAACTATTCCACATTAGACGAAATGCATGGATTTGCAGCAACTTACAATATCTCGGACTCTAACAAATGGGAGGAATGCTTGAAGCTTGTGGGTTTCTGTATGTTAATAAAAACATCTGTCGTGCAGGAGATCGGTTTACTTGATGAAGTATTCACTCCGGGGAACTATGAAGATGATGATTACTCTTTGCGAATTAGGCTAAGTGGCTATAGATTAATGGTTTGTAGGGATACGTTTATTCATCATTATGGCAGCGCATCTTTCAAAGAGAATAACAGTAAGTATGCAGAATTATTAATGACGAATAGAAAGAAATTTAAGGATATTTGGGGGTTCGACGCAGAAACCTGCAACATCATTAGAGAAGATTTAGTTAAGCTGATAGACAAACCTAGAGATCAAGTTACTAGAATACTGGATGTTGGATGTCTTTGCGGTGGAACATTGCTTAGAATTAAGCATTTATACCCCCAGGCACAGTTGTTTGGAATTGAATCGAATGAGATGTGCAGAAAATCAACGGAACGGTTTGCTGAAGTTATTATAGATGAAAAATTTGAAATAGAAGCAGGATATTTTGATTACATTTTAATTTCTGATAGTGAAGCGTTCTGTAATAATCCTTCGGAAATTATTCGGAGATACAAGCCTTTGCTAAAGGCAAGTGGAGAGTTATTACTTAGTATTCCTAACAGACTTCATCATAAAGTAGTGCTAAGTTTTATTTCGGGTACGATCAGTGCAGAAGAAAAGCAGTATCTGACCTTAAGTGAAATTGATTCTCTATTTAAGGAGACCGAATTCAAGCATATTAGCATGGTAGGTATTACATCGGATGAAATGACTGAGCCCGAACGAGAGTTTTTCAGTAATGCAGTTAATTTATTGAAATTATCTTCCAGCACAGCTTATCTTATAGAGAGTTTTTTAATAAAGGCAGGCGTTGAGGAGATAGAAGTGACTAACGGTCAACAAATTCACAATATACTTGATGATGCACTTGTGGCACCAGAAGATGAAACCCTTAAACATCTACTCAGAAGAGTAGAATTTAATATTGATCAAGACGAGGATCTCCAAACGTTAGTTGCATTCATTAATAGTCATAATGTTCAAACTGAACAAATACTAGAAGTAGTTGAAAATGCCATTATTCAGAAATCAGAGTTACTTAATCTTTTAGCTTGTACGTGTTCTGAGAATGAATTATACGAAATGGTTATTCCCTTATTAGACCAGTCGTTACTTTATAATCCTCTAAACGAGTCGGCTTTGCAGAATTTGGGAATGTTCCTTGTGCAATTAGGCGAGTATGGTAGTGCCTTGAATTTCTTAGAGCGTGTCACAGAAAAAAGCGAACAAATCATTGAAACGATTGACGCTTTGAGAGGGGAGCTTGCTCGTGAATAATACTAAAATCTGTTTTATTTATTGCGTTAGTAATATGAATCGTTATGAAGAATCTTTAAAGTATCTAAGTTCGCTTCGTATTCCAGAAGGCTATGAGGTGGAGGTCGTCGCGGCAGAGAATTTGAATGGCCTGGCAGCAGGCTACAATCAGGTGATGAATAACTCGGATGCTAAGTATAAAGTGTATATGGAAGAGGAAGCACTCATCATTAACAAAAATTTCTTGTTTGAGTTATTGGATGTATTTAAACATAACGCTAAACTTGGCATGGTCGGATTAATTGGCGGTCAGCTCTCTCAGAATCCAACAGGCGACATTCTTGCTAATCGATATGGCGAAATATATACCAATATCGACAAGAAGATGAGTTTAGTATCCTATGCTGAGGTTGTAGGCAGTTATACTGAGGTTCAAGCTATCCAGGGTCCTTTAATTGCAACCCAGTTTGATATGCCATGGAGAGATGATTTATTCAAAGGTGCGGATATGCTTGCCCTATCCCAATCCCTTGAGTACCGTGGACAAGGATATGAAGTGGGTGTTGTCTATCAACATTCCCCATGGTGTCTGTATGATAAACAAGAAGTTAATCAAGTTATGGAACAACAGGAGTTTCTGAACGAATATTCAAAGGGTCTCTATCCTTTAGTTAGTGTTCTGATTCCAACCTACAACAGACCACACTATTTTGAGTTGGCTTTGCAAAGTGTCCTTCAACAAACTTACAAAAATATTGAGATAATTGTATGTGACGATAGTACAAATGATGAAACTTTCAAACTTGTTCAATCTTATTTGATAAAGTATAACCATATTCGTTATTACAAAAATGAAGTAAATTTGGGCCAATTCGAAAACGATATTCAATGCATGGAACTTGCTAAAGGTGAATATGTGAATTTCTTAATGGACGATGATTTATTCCATCCTACCAAAATCGAGAAGATGATGAAGTATTTTATGGAGGATAAGGAACAATCAATTACATTGGTGACCTCTCATCGTCAACTAATTGATACGGAGGGCAATTCCTCTGGAGAGCTTCAAGCTACGGCACGTATCTTCGAAAAAGACACTGTTATGGACGGAATTGAAGCTGGAGAAATGATGTTAGGGAATGTGCTCAATTTCATTGGTGAGCCGACGACAGCATTATTTAGAAAAAATGATTTAGAAGAGCCATTTGGATGTTTTGGTGGCCGACAATATATATGCAATGTAGACATGGCTTCATGGGGGGATCTTCTTGCCAAAGGTAAGCTTGTCTATATTGCGGAAACGCTCAGTTACTATAGAAAGCATGGCGAGCAGCAACTGCAGTCAAAGAAAATGCTTATTGGTGGTTTATGCGATTTGGCTCACCAAATATTAAAGAGTCCTCAAAGAGGTTTCTTTGCTGATTTAAATAAATATGAAATGGCGATAAAAACTGCAATACGGTATTTCGATCAGATTGAAGGGCAACTTGATGATGAGGATAGAACAGAACAGCTATATGCAACTAGCAGAACATTCCATAGATTACTTTATAAGAAACTCGATGAAATTAACGAGTTGATTAAACAACAACAACCATTAGTTAGTGTGTTGATTCCTGCCTACAATAGGCCTCACTACTTGGAGCTGGCGCTTCAGAGTGTTCTTAATCAGACATATAAAAATATTGAAATTATTATTTGTGATGATAGTACGAATGATGAAGTTGGCATTATGATTCAGCCGTACCTAAATGAATATAAGCAAATTCAATACATTAAGAATGAGAGACAATTAAATTATTATAATTTACAAAAACTACTATCTTTAGCTAAGGGGAAATACATAAATTATCTTTGTGATGATGATTTGTTTCATGAAAGAAAAGTTGAAATAATGGTAGGCTATCTAGAGAAATATAACCAAATAACTCTAGTTACTTCATATAGAAAATTAATTGATGAAGAAGGGAATTTATTACAAGACTTATCATTCAATCAATCTTTATTTCCTAAAGATACAATAATAGATGGAGACCGACTTGGCAACTTCTTATTATCAAGTGGAATTAATGTGATTGGCGAGCCTACGACAGCAATGTTTAGAAGAAGTAGTTTAGATGAAGATTTCGGGGTTTACAAAGGTTATGAATTTATTAAAGGAATGGTTGATGTTTCAACATGGCTCTCTTTATTAAAAAAAGGACTTGCTTGTTACATCGCTACTCCTCTTAGCTATTTTAGACAACATGCCACACAGAACCAAAGAGACATAGCGACTATCGTACCATCCATTGGCGAGTGGCACCAAATAATCAAGAGTGCTAGGGAAGACGGTTTTTTAAAAGTTGAAAAAGATTATAAAGATGCACTCAGAAATCACCTGAAAAGTATGCTGAATATTTTTGAAAATTCTATTCAATTGGGTAGGGAAGATTTGCTAGAGGAAAATTGTGCTGAAAAATATATAAATTACGCTATGAGCGAAATATTGTACGCTAAGTATAATTATTGTTGCCCGCAGTGTAACAATAAATTTTCGGGGTTCAATCCATGGCCGGATTATTTGGATTTCACAAAATATGAATTTGAAATGTACAACAAAGAAACTTTTCTCTGTCCCGCTTGCTCTGCGATGGATAGAGAGAGATTATATCGTCTATATCTCGAACAAGAAACTGTTTTGTTGAATAGTCATCATGTTTTGCTGCATATTGCACCCGAAAAGCCGATCCGAGAATGGCTTTCTGGTTATGATAACATCTCCTATATTGGAGGGGATTTATTCCCTTTGGATGATTCGTTAATTAGAGTAGATGTGACGGATATACATTATCAAGATGAAACTTTTGATGTAATTTTATGTAGCCATGTGTTGGAGCATGTTCCTGATGATCGCAAAGCAATGAGGGAGTTATATAGAGTATTAAAACCAGGTGGTTGGGCGATATTGCAAGTGCCATTAGCTATCAACATTACGGATTCATATGAAGACTTTTCTATTACAACACCAGAAGAACGTCTAGAAGTATTTGGACAGGCTGATCATGTTAGAGTATATGCCAAAAAGGACTATATTGAGAGATTAGAAGGAGCTGGGTTTGAAGTAGAGTTATATAATTTTGCTGATAGATACGGAGTGAGTGAAGCAGAAAAATATGGACTTTCAAATCAAGATAATTTGTATATTGTTCATAAAAGATAAGCAGGGTTAGATAGGATGATAGTCTAATATATTTTAAGATTTTTATATTTAGGAATAGGGATGATAAGAGTGATAAATGTTACTAAAACCTATTTGCCGAATAGAGATAAATTTAATTCTTATGTTGATAGAATATTCGAGTCAGGGTGGGTAACTAACAATGGACAATTTAGTAAAGAGTTAACAGAAAGACTTTCCGAATACTTAGGGGTAAAAAATCTTTTATTAGTTTCTAATGGAACACTGGCACTTCAAATAGCTTATAAACTGCTTAACTTAACTGGTGACGTATTAACAACCCCTTTCTCATTTGTAGCTACTACAAGCTCTCTTGTTTGGGAGGGCTTAAAGCCAATATTTGTTGACATTGATTTAAAAACGTTTAACTTGGACCCTGATGAAATAGAGAGAAAAATAACATCAGACACAACAGCTATTGTAGCTACACATGTTTACTCTAATTCATGTGAGGTAGAAAAAATTCAGAAGATTGCTGATAAATATTCTTTAAAAGTTATTTACGACGCAGCGCATGCATTTGGTGTTAATTATAAGAAAAACAGTATTTTGAATTATGGTGACATTTCGGCGATAAGCTTTCATGGAACAAAAATTTTTCACACCATAGAGGGTGGCGCACTAATAATTAAGGATGATGCCCTCTATGAAAGGGCTCAAAGTATGATAAATTTTGGTATAGTCTCTCCTACTGAAATTGTAGGACTTGGAATTAATTCGAAATTAAATGAATTCCAGGCAGCTATGGGGATATGCGTATTAGACGATATAGACGTCATTGTAAAAAATAGAAAGATTCGGCATGATAGGTATATGACTGCATTTAGTGATGTAGAAGGCTTGCTATTTCAGAAAGTAAACCCTCATAGTACTTTGAACTATAGTCATTTTCCTCTTGTTTTTAAAAGTGAACAAATATTGCTTGAAGTAGTAGAAGAGCTGAATTTGAATAATATTATACCAAGAAGATATTTCTTTCCATCATTAACCGATTTACCTTATTTAACTAACAAGCAATTAGCACCTAAGTCAACAGATTTATCTTCTAGAATTCTGTGCTTACCGTTATACGATAGCCTTGAAATAGAAGTACAAGATTTAGTCATTAGCATAGTGAAGAAATATGTATCTACTAAAAGGAAACAAGTAATATGAAATTAGGTATTATGCAACCTTACTTATTTCCGTATATAGGATATTTTCAATTGATAAACGCTGTGGACCAATTCATTATTCACGATGATGTTCAGTTTATTAAAGGGGGTTGGATTAATAGAAATAGGATATTACTGAACGACTCAGCCCACATGTTTACATTTAGTGTAAAAAAAGAGTCTCATTTATTAAATATTAATCAAAGATTTTTTTCGCTTCAATTTGAGTTGGAAAAGACCAAATTTAAAAATAGTTTACACATCTGGTATAAAAAAGCAATGCATTATAATACAGCTATGGATTTAATTAATCAAATACTAAACGAAAAAAATGACAATGTATCTTCTTTCCTTACAACCCAGCTTCGAATCATATGTGATTACCTAGATATTAATACATTGATACGCCCTTCCTCAGAATTAATGATAGATAATCATCTTAAAGCGGAAGAACGAGTAATCGAGATGTGTAAGAAAATGGGGAGCAGTCAGTATATTAATCCTATTGGGGGTCTGGATATATATTCTAAGAGTAAATTTGAAAATAAAGGGATAGTTTTGAAGTTTTTGCGGAATTCGTCTATACCATATTACCAATTTCAAAAAGAGTTTGTTCCTTCATTATCGATTATTGATTTACTGATGTTTAATTCCAAGGATCAAATTAAACAAAAATTATTAGAATATGAGCTGATATAAATGAAAGAAATAGGTGGCTTTTATGAATTGGAACTACAAAAAAAGGGGTTGTACCATAAGCATGCAATTGGCTTAAACAGCGGTCGTAATGCATTTCGTTACATTCTTTTAAATATGAAGCCCCAGAAAGTGTTTTTACCAAATTATATTTGCAACAGTGTACTTGAACCTTTAATTGAACTGGGAATTCAGTACGAATTTTATAGCATCGATTTTTTGTTTAGGCCAATATTATCTGAAAAACATAAACAAAATGAAATCTTATTATACGTTAATTATTTTGGAATTAATGATGCTCAAGTCCGTCGTCTTGCGCAAGAATATGAAGAACTGGTTATTGACAATACACAATCGTTTTTTTCTATGCCCTTGCAAGGGATAAACTCGTACTACTCACCTAGAAAGTTTTTTGGAGTTGTGGACGGTGGATATGTCTATTCAAATGTAAATTTAACAATCGATTTAGAACAGGATGTTTCTTATACTCGATATGAGCATTTATTAAAACGTATTGATCAAAGTGCTCAATTAAGCTATGAGCAATTTGTTAGTAGTGAGAAAGCCTTATCGGGAGCTCCTTTAAAGAGAATGTCAAAACTAACGAGTCAAATATTAAGTAACGTTGATTATGAGTATTGTAAAAATCGAAGAATCAACAATTTTATGTATCTACACTCACAACTTGCTAAATCAAATGAGTTGACTATAGATACTGAAAACATTTCTGCCCCGATGGTCTATCCTTTACTTACTTCAGTGAAAGAATTGAAAAATGTATTAATTGAAAAAAGGATTTATATTGCGACTTATTGGAAAGAAGTGTTGGAGCGTGTGAATGTTGATAGCTTTGAGAATAAATTAGTTAACTTTCTTGTTCCTATCCCTATTGACCAAAGATACGATGAATCCGATATGGAAAGAATAGTTGAGGTAATTCGGAGGTATTTATAATGGTGATACTAAAGGATATATCAAAGAATGATATTAAAATAATTAATAGTTGGCGAAACGACAAGGTTATCATGCGGTCGCTAGGAGCACCCTTTAGATATATCAATTTGGAAACTGATGAGCTGTGGTTTGAAAACTATTTGAAAAATAAATCATCTCAAATTAGATGTGGAATATGGTTAGAAAATCAAGAGAGTCTTATTGGAATAGTTAATTTAACCAACATTGACTATATATCAAGAAATGCGGAATTTTCTATTATGATTGGAAATGAAAAATTCCATAATAGAGGAATCGGAACTATTGCGACAAAACTCATGTTAGAACATGCTTTTGAACATTTGAATTTGCATCGTGTTCACTTGACTGTTTTCGACTTTAACCTTGCTGCCATACATATTTATGAGAAAGTTGGATTTAGAAAAGAGGGGGTTTTTCTCGAAGCGCTTTTTAAAGATGGTGAATATCGCAACATTCTTCAATACGCCATACTGAGTAAAGAGTATGGGAGGAACAGGAATTTCAAGAGACTGGAGGAAAGTAAATGAGAGTAAAGAATTTTATAGAATCAATTGATGTGAATGGTTGGGTTATATTTGATTCCTTACTTGATGAGAATATAATTCACAAGCTAGTATACGAACTTGAAAATGCATATAAAATATGTAGGGATATCCAATTGATTAATGGAATTGGAGAAAATATGGATGGTACGGTACATCATTTAGTTTGTTTAAAAGGAAGTTTTCTTGATTTACTCGAAAACTTAGGACTTATCGAAGAAATGGAAGAGTATTTCAAGGGTAAGTTTATTTTGAATACTTTTGGTGGAGTAAAGAATATTAAAAATAAATTATCATACGTTGGGAAAGTGCATAGAGATATAAGGGACTTTTCTGGTGAAATGCCACTTATGCTAAATATGTTAATCATGTTAGATGATTTTACCTTAGAAAATGGAGCTACCTATTTCTTAACTGGCTCCCATAAACAACCTCAGAAACCAACAAACGATGAGTTTTTTTCTAATGCAGAAAGAGCTGTAGGTCTAAAGGGGAGCGTTGTTTTATTTAATTCAAATCTTTGGCATGCAGCAGGTGTAAACACAGTTGATCAAGAGAGGCGAGCTCTTACTCTTGCTTTTACAAAACCATTTATTAAACAACAACTAGATTATCCTCGTTTTTTTGGAGATGAATTTGGTTCGGAAATTTCAGAGAATTTGAAGCAAATTTTAGGTTATAATGCCCGGATTCCAACTAATTTAAGCGAATGGTATCAGCCTAGGGAAAAGAGATTATATAAATCTAATCAGGGATAAATTTCAAAAAGGAGTTGTCGTTTTGAGAGACTTAAATGAAGAGTTCGTAGATAAGAATAGAAAATATGCATATAATTTTGATAGTATTCTCAGAGAGTATATGATGAAATCGTTCCTTCCATTTTTGCCGAAAGGAAAAGCTTTGGAAATTGGATGCTACAAAGGCGAATTTACAGAGACATTAACTAAGTACTTTGATGATTTAACTGTTGTTGAAGCGGCTAGTGAGCTTGTAGAATATACAAAGAAAAAATTGGGATCAAAGATTAAAATAGTTCATTCGTTTATTGAAACTTTACATTTTGAGGAAAAATTTGATGCGATATTTCTGATGCATACCTTAGAGCACGTTGATGATCCGGTGTTTGTACTGGAAAAAATTAATTCGTGGCTTTCTGAATCAGGCAGGTTATTTCTTGTTGTTCCTAATGGGTATGCGCCATCAAGACAAATCGCAGTGAAAATGGGACTTATTACACATAATATTGCGATTACCGAGGCTGAATTTCAACAAGGACACAGAAGAACCTATACACTTGATACACTTGAGAGAGATGCAACATCAGCACAATTAAATATCATCCATCGAGGTGGAGTTATATTTAAAGCACTTGCTAATTTTCAGATGGATAAAGCAATCGAAAATAATATTATTGATGAGCAGTATATTGAAGGATGTTATAAACTGGGCATGGAATATCCTAATTTGTGCGCAAGTATTTTTCTTGTTTGTTCTAGAACAGAAAAATTGTCCGACATATATGGAAAGTGAGGGAGTGACATTATTTATAAACTTTTAATGTTTGGTTCGGGTGGACTGTACAGTGTAATAAAAGATTACATAAATTATGAAAGAGCAGAAATTGTTGCGTTTGTGAATAGTGATCCTTCAATGAGAGGAAAGTTACTCGATAATAAGCAAATCATATCTCCTACTGATATACAAAGTTACAACTATGATTATGTAATTATTGCAAGTGGTCATTATGATGAAATGAAAGAACAATTGATTCGTTCGCTGGTCCCTCAAGAAAAAATAATAGGATTTAAGATCAATGAAACAAGAGCGCTTAATGAACTGCAAGAGAAGTTAAATGACGAAATGGATATGCTGACTAATAAACAAAAATTTAAACTGTTTGCGATAAAAGAATTGGAATCGATTTTTATTTGTAGTATGCCATTGTTAGGGCGTAACAGATCAATAAATATGATAGACTCTAATATTGACTTCGTCAGATTATCGACATTGGAGTTAGTAGCCAATGAAATAAATTCTAAAAAAATTGAAGGAAATGTTGCGGAACTTGGAGTGTATAAAGGAGATTTTGCAAAGTTAATCAATAAAGCATTCCCTGAGAAAAAATTATATTTATTCGATACATTTGAAGGTTTTGATTTAAGAGATGTCACTGTAGATTTAAAGGAAAAATTTATAGTCAATGGAACTAATTCATTTAGAGATACTAGTGTACAAATTGTTCTGGATAAAATGTCAGACCCATCTAAATGTATTATTAAGAAGGGTTATTTCCCCGAATCAGCCCAAGGATTAGAGGAGAAATTTTCCTTTGTAAGTATTGATGCCGATTTATACACTCCCATCTATGAAGGTCTTTGTTATTTTTACCCCAGACTTGTTCCAGGTGGATATATCTTTGTTCATGATTATAATAATTCAATATTCAAAGGTGCGAAGTCAGCTGTGCGTGACTTTTGTTCAATTCAGCAGATTCCCTATATTCCAGTTAGTGATGTCTACGGTACAGCTATAATTGCAAAATAATTGCCGAACTTGAGAAAGTATTTGATCTTTTCAAGTCTGAAGTTAACGCATTCATATTGGTATGAGGCTAAACAAGTTGGATTAGGAACAGATCTTATGCTATTGATAAATATAATAACAACATTGGTTACTTCAAGAGTCGTAAGGATTATCTTATTTTTGATAAAATTTTAACTTTTGAAGTTAATGAATATACTTCTATCTCTAAGGTAGGGAGGTACCCAAAGTCTTCACGCTGTGGGTACCTTTTTATATACATACAAGTGTCAGCTTCTCAAACTCCCAACACACACTCGTTTTATTTAAATTTTACATCCACAACACTCCTGTGGATAATGTGCACAACTATGTGCATAACTTTGTTAATAAGTTGTAAAAAAGCCCGCGGCGACAATATTCTACAAAATCTGCAGTTATCCACGGCTTGTATATACCCGAATTTTCTAAAAATTTACTTGATTGGCAAGTTTCAAATTGACAGGTCAAGCAGGAGGGTGATATAGTCAAAAAGTAAGGGCTTTCATTATTGAATTGCTTATGATTTTTACATTTTTCAAAACGAAGGGAATGTGTACGTTATGCAAGGTAAAGTGAAATGGTTCAACGCAGAGAAAGGCTATGGTTTCATCGAGCGTGAAGATGGTGGAGATGTATTCGTGCATTTCTCAGCTATTCAATCCGAAGGATTCAAAACGCTGGACGAAGGTCAAGCAGTAGAGTTTGACATCGTAGAAGGCGCACGCGGTCCGCAAGCAGCTAACGTTAGCAGACTATAATCATTCGGCACGAACTGTGCCGCTAGTATACACACCTACGAACATGCACACCTTGGGAGTCATCCCGGGGTGTTTTTTTGCGTAGATTAAAGTATAAGTTTTATACTTTAGCTTCGCATCTACCTTGACAAACGCGCTCGTCCTAAAAGGACGACGAAGTCGTTTATTCTTGGTATACATATTATGTTCGGAATTTAAAGGAATTATGAAGATGGGGTGGAATGTAGTATACTGTAAGTAGGAAGGGAGATGTTTAACTATGATCATTAGCATTCGCGGAGAACACCTTGAAGTAACTGAGGCCCTCAGGGACTATGTCGAGAAAAAATTAAACAGACTAGATAGGTACTTTGAAGCTCCCCTTACATCCGATGTACAAGTAAAGCTAAGTGTGGTTAAAGATTTGCAAGCCATCGAGGTGGCCATTCCCCTAACGGGCGTGCTGCTTAGAGCAGAGGAACGCAATTCTGATATGTATGCTTCGATTGATTTGGTTGTGGACAAGTTAGAGCGCCAAATTCGCAAGCATAAAACAAGAACCAACCGCAAAATTCGCGAAGAAGGCGGCAAGCGTGATTTGTTCAAAATGGAAACATCACCTGTCACTTTTGTGGAAGAGGAAGAAGACTTTGAATTGGTCCGCAACAAACGCTTTGATTTGAAGCCGATGGATGTTGAGGAAGCGATTTTGCAAATGAATTTGGTTGGTCACAGCTTCTTTGTTTTCTCCAATATGGACACAGATTCTGTCAATGTAGTTTACAAGCGTAATGACGGAAAGTACGGATTAATTGAGCCTGCTATTTACAAATAAAATAAACATACACAAAGAGCTTGATTCGATTCTGTCGAATTGGGCTCTTTTTTATTGATTAAGCTATGTAGATACGTTTATTTTGGATGCATGCATTTCGGTCAACGATTCAATACTATAGAAATAAGTTAAAACGTGAAACTTTTATGGGTTATGGGCAGTTTATATGGATGAGGACCGAGGGTTTGTTGCGGCAGGGCGGTCAAAGGTGGTACAATTTAAGGATACGAATGCAATAGAAAGGGGTTCACCGATGCTAGGACTAGTGAAGAAGATTTTTGGTGATTCCAATGAACGGGAAGTTAAACGGATGTTAAAAGCTGTTGATTATATCAACGAGCTTGAAGCAGGCATTGAGCCGTTATCTGATGAAGAGCTAAGAGGCAAGACTGTTGAGTTCCGTAATCGCTTGGAGAAAGGCGAGGAACTGGATGATTTGCTTCCTGAAGCTTTTGCTGTAGTCAGAGAGGCAGCCAAACGTGTATTGGGCAAACGTCATTACGACGTTCAACTTATTGGGGGTATGGTGCTGCACGAAGGCCGTATTGCCGAGATGAGAACAGGGGAAGGTAAAACGTTAGTTGGAACACTTCCTGTATATTTGAATGCATTGCTGGGCAAAGGCGTGCATGTGGTAACCGTCAATGACTACTTGGCACAACGCGATAGCGGCGAAATGGGCCAAATTTATGAATTCCTTGGCCTGACGGTTGGGGTAAATCTGCATGAACTTTCTCATGAGGAAAAGCAAGCAGCTTACGCCTGCGATATTACGTATGGTACGAACAACGAATACGGTTTCGACTACCTGCGTGATAACATGGTTCTCTACAAAGAGCAGATGGTTCAACGTCCGCTTTATTATGCGGTTATCGATGAAGTTGACTCCATTCTGGTCGATGAAGCTAGAACACCTCTAATTATTTCGGGACAAGCTGCCAAATCAACAGATATGTATTATTCGGCAGACCGTTTTGTGTCCAATTTGAAAATAGAAGAGGATTACACGATTGATATTAAAGTGCGTTCCGTAGCTCTTACGGAAGAAGGGGTTGCGAAAGCAGAGCGCGCCTTCGGCATTGAGAACTTATTTGATCATCAGAATGTGAATATTAATCACCACGTAACTCAAGGGCTTAAAGCGCGTTTCATCATGAAACGTGATGTGGACTACGTCGTACAAGACGACGAGGTTATGATTGTTGATGAATTTACGGGCCGTATTATGACAGGCCGTCGCTATAGTGATGGGCTGCACCAAGCCATTGAGGCCAAAGAGCAGCTGCAAGTTCAGAATGAGAGCATGACGCTGGCGACGATTACGTTCCAGAACTATTTCCGTATGTACCGCAAGCTTGCGGGTATGACAGGTACGGCAAAGACGGAAGAGGAAGAGCTCAAGAAAATTTATGGTCTTGAGGTTATCATTGTTCCGACCAACCGTCCAATGATTCGTAAAGATATGCCGGACGTGGTATATAAATCGGAGAATGGTAAGTTTAATGCGGTTGTTGAGCAAATTGTGGAGAAACACAAACTGAATCAACCGGTTCTTGTCGGTACAGTATCGAT
Organism: Paenibacillus sp. J22R67; assembly: GCF_059692175.1. NCBI lineage: Bacteria > Bacillati > Bacillota > Bacilli > Caryophanales > Paenibacillaceae > Paenibacillus > Paenibacillus sp. J22R67. The sequence goes on from NZ_JCAUAX010000012.1 coordinate 136,656, forward strand.
CGAGAACTCCGAAATTCTATCCGATATGCTCAAGAAAAAAGGTATTCAACATAAGGTCCTCAATGCTAAGTACCATGCGGAAGAAGCTGAAATCGTATCACGTGCGGGACAGCCAGGGGCTGTGACGATCGCTACGAATATGGCGGGACGTGGTACGGACATTGTGCTTGGAGATGGCGTACATGATATCGGTGGACTGCATATTATAGGTACAGAACGTCATGAAAGCAGACGAATCGATAACCAGCTGCGTGGTCGTGCGGGCCGTCAAGGTGACCCTGGTTCATCGCAATTCTACCTTTCTCTAGAGGATGAATTGATGAAACGATTCGGCGCTGAAAATATTATGGCGATGATGGACCGTCTTGGGATGGAAGAAGATCAGCCGATCGAGAGCAAATTGATCTCGCGTGCGGTTGAATCTGCACAGAAACGCGTGGAAGGCAACAACTTCGACGTTCGTAAAGTGGTCCTTCAGTATGATGATGTAATGAATCAACAACGTGAAATTATTTATAAACAGCGCCGCGAGCTGCTGGAATCCGAGAATATCCGCGAAGTCATCGAGGGTATGATTAACGCAGTGATCGAGCGCGTCGTGAAAGCACACTGTCCGGAAGAGCAAATTCCGGAAGAGTGGGAGCTTCAAGAGGTTGCGAATTTCGTGAATAACAACTTCCTACAGGAAGATGCACATATTAGCGACCAAACGATTTGGGGCAAAGAGCAAGAAGAGATCATTGATCTTATCAAAGAGCTTGTCAGCAAACGCTATGACGAGCGTGAAGAAGAGATTGGACCTGAATTCATGCGTGAATTCGAGAAGGTTGTTGCACTTCGTGCTGTAGATAGCAAATGGATGGATCATATTGATGCGATGGATCAACTGCGTCAAGGTATCCACCTACGCGCATATGGCGGTACAGATCCGCTTCGTGAGTACCAGTTCGAAGGCTTCGAGATGTTCCAAGAAATGATTGAGAACATTCGTGAAGAAGTCGCGATGTATATCATGAAAGCTCATGTTCAAAGCAACCTGGAGCGTCAAGCCGTTGCCGAAGGGCAAGCGGTTGATACGAAGAATGAAGCTGGCGGCAAGAAGCCGGTCGTACGTGAAGAGGAGCAACGTATCGGACGTAACGATCCATGCCCATGCGGCAGCGGTAAAAAGTTCAAACAGTGCCACGGACAAGGCAGCTAAGAGAAGCTAAGCAGCGCTTGGCTTGATCCGGTGAGTAGGGTCACAAGAGAATAAAGAGGTGTAAGACATGTTGGAACCAGAAGTGAAACAGGATTTAAGAGAGACAGCAAAGCGACTAACCGAATTACGGGGGTCTCTTTGACTTAGATCATAAGCTGGAAGCGATCGGCGATTTCGAGGAGAAAATGGGGGCGCCGGACTTCTGGGACGATAACGAACGTGCCCAGAAGACGATCTCCGAGCTCAACGTGATCAAGAGTGTTGTGGATCAATTTCAGGGATTCTCGAACGAGTTTGACGACCTGCAGGTCATGGTCGAGCTCGAGGAAGAGGAAAGCGATACTGGCTTGGCGACTGACATTGAGAAAGGCATCGCGGCCCTAAAGGCCAAGCTCGAAAGTTTCGAGCTTGGCCTGTTATTGAATCAGCCGTATGACCGGCTGAATGCAATTCTAGAGCTGCATCCAGGCGCCGGCGGCACGGAGTCGCAGGACTGGGCGGAGATGCTGCTGCGCATGTATCGCCGCTGGGCAGAGAAGCAGGGCTACAAAGTCGAGGTGCTCGACTATTTGCCCGGCGACGAAGCCGGCGTGAAGAGTGTCACGCTGCAGATCACGGGCTTCAACGCCTACGGCTACTTGAAGGCAGAGAAAGGCGTGCACCGGCTCGTGCGGATTTCGCCGTTTGATGCGTCAGGCAGACGCCACACATCCTTCGTGTCGTGCGACATCATGCCGGAGATTGAAGACGATACGGAAGTGGAGATCCGCACAGAGGATCTCAAAGTCGATACGTATCGGGCGAGCGGCGCCGGCGGTCAGCACATTAACACCACGGATTCGGCCGTGCGGATTACGCACATGCCGACTGGGGTCGTTGTGAGTTGTCAGCAGGAGCGTTCACAGATCAAGAACCGCGAGAAAGCGATGAAAATGCTACGCTCCAAGTTGTATGAGAAGAAGATCGAAGCGCAGTTGAAGCATCTAGCTGAAATTCGCGGCGAGCAGTCCGAAATTGGCTGGGGAAGCCAAATTCGTTCTTATGTTTTTCATCCGTACAGCATGGTAAAAGATCACAGGACATCGGCAGAGACAGGGAATGTCGGCGCCGTTATGGACGGGGATCTGGATATGTTCATCGATGCATACCTGCGTCATCAGATTCGCAAGCCGGACAATGTTGAGTAATTAGTGCTGGAGGCATAACGCATAACAGAAGCAATTGACGTTCATCCTACACCTAACAGGTGTAGGATTTTTTGTGAGAGGAGGCCTCTCGTGGCCAGAAGAGAACCACTGATACGGATAGGGAGTCCTGCACATACCGTATTTGAATATACCTTGCTAGTTATAGGCTCACTAGTGATGGCGGCTAGTTTTAACTCCTTTTTGAACCCGAACAAAATTGCGACCGGAGGGGTTTCGGGGATTTCGACGGTGATTCAGCAGGTATCAGGCTTAAATCCAGCGATCACCCAATGGGCGCTCAACATTCCGATATTCCTTCTAGCGTTATGGTTGCTGGGAGGGCATTTCGGTGTGAAGGCGGCTGTTGGTTCGGTTATATTTCCGTTATGCGTACTGGTGACCAGCCATATAGGCGTGCCGACACACAACCCTTTGCTCGCTGCCGTTTATGGTGGAATAGGCGTTGGATTGGGGCTAGGCATTGTCTTTCGGGGCCGTGGCTCTACAGGTGGGCTTGGGTTAGCCGCGCAAATTTTACATAAGTACACAGGATTAAGTTTGGGCTTCTCTGTTGCGGTGTTTGACGGTCTGGTGATCATCTCCTCAGCGCTGGTGTTCACGCCGGAGAATGCGCTGTATGGGATGATTGGCCTGTTCGTGACAACCAAAACGATCGATATCGTGCAGATCGGCTTCAACTATGCGAAAGTAGCGTTCATCATTTCGGACCATTCGGATGCGATTCGCAAGGCGATTTTGTTTGATTTGGATCGCGGGCTGACCGAGCTTAACGGATCCGGTGGATTTACCGGGGAATCGCGGACGGTGATGATGGTTGTCGTGAAGCAGAACGAAGTCAGTCGATTGAAGACGTTGGTCCAGTCAGTGGATCCTCAGGCGTTTGTCATTTTGAGTGAAACGAATGAGGTGCTGGGTGAAGGGTTTAAGCGGCATGCTTAGATGCGTGGCGGTTTCCAGAGTTGTAGTAGACGTGCTTAAGCACGTCTTTTTTTGATATGAGGGTCGCGGCGGCGCATCTACAAAGCAAAGCTCTTTGTTGTATGTTGTGCAACATAGAAACGGTTATCTCGATAATTTCAGGTTCTTTCGTGTATAAAATACAATCATTTCCGCCCAAAAAGCCTAAAATCGGCCGCTTTCAGCTAAAATGGTTGCACTAAGTACAATGAAGGGGTACGCGAGGTCCCGAATGCAGCGAAAATAATGTACAAAGTACAACATACATAGAACGATCTCTAATCTATAGGCTAAACCATGAACATTGGTACAATAACAGAAGTTCTTCCCAAAAAGGAACTGCGGAAACCCATAAAAAAATGTTGCTTGTCCAACGTTTAATTTGGGATAATATAACTGTTCATTGGTTGGACAGAATGTCTATGCATATTATGAATTTTTTTCATCTGATCTACTGCTTGAAACTCGCGAAGAGATTTTTGCCCAAAAAGCTGGGAAACCCTTGATTCATATCGGATCTAAACGCATTTGCACGGAGAAAACTGGTGAAAAAAATTCATTGAATTATTATGTATATGACTGTATAATCATACATATATTTTCGGAGTAACGGGGGAATTCATATGAGTCATATCGTTAGAGCGGCTATTATTGGGGCAACAGGGTACGGTGGCGCGGAGGTTATTCGTCTTTTGCAGGCGCATCCTCTTGTGAAAATCACTTCGGTCATCTCGACGTCGAACGCGGGAGCTCCGCTTGCTGATCATTTTCCGCATTTGCAAGAAGTAGTTGTTGATATTCTAGATCAACTTGATGTGGATCTTATCGCCAGCAAAGCCGATGTCGTGTTCCTCGCAACACCAGCGGGCGTAAGTGCAGAACTTTCACCGAAACTTTTGGCTGCTGGCCTGAAGATTATTGATATTTCCGGGGATTTAAGATTGAAGTCAAGCAGCGATTATGAAAAATGGTACAAAAAGAAGCCGGCTTCCGAGGAAATCTTGGCGAAGTCGATCTATGCTTTGTCCGAAGTATTCGGGGACGAAGTGAAGGGCAGCGACCTGATCGCTAATCCTGGTTGTTACCCAACAGCGACGCTTCTGGGGCTGATCCCAGCAGTGAAAGCAGGTTGGATTGATCCGTCTACGATCATCATTGATGCGAAATCAGGCGTTTCCGGTGCTGGACGCGGAGTTAGTCTGGGCGTGCATTACGCGGAAGTAAATGAGAATTTGAATGTGTATAAAGTGAATAAACACCAGCATATCCCGGAAATTGAGCAAGCGCTCAGCCGTGTAGCGGGTAAGCCGGTAGTGACGACATTCACGACACATCTTGTGCCAATGACGCGCGGAATTATGTCCACGATGTACGCTACAGTGAATGGTGAGCATACGGCTGCTGATTTTATTGAGCTCTATCGTCAATTCTATGAAGGCCGGAAGTTTGTACGGATTCGTCAAGAAGGCAAGTTCCCTTCTACGAAGGAAGTATACGGTTCTAATTACTGTGATATTGGTTTTGCCGTGGATGAGCGGACAGGTCGCGTGACGATCGTTTCTGTTATTGATAATGTCGTGAAAGGCGCTGCTGGGCAGGCCATTCAAAACTTGAACTTGATGTACGGTTGGGAAGAAACGACCGGCTTGCTATTTGCGCCGGTATATCCATAAGAAGCGGGACATGTGAGGAGACGAGGATGTTGGATACAGTTAGTTTCACGGTGGTGCCTGAGGGCACAGTAACGACACCGAAAGGCTTTCGTGCAGGCGGCCTGCACTGTGGTTTAAAGAAAACGGAGCGCTTTGATTTGGGCGCGATCGTATGTGATGTGCCAGCGGCGGCGGCAGGCGTGTACACGCTGAACGCGTTTCAGGCGGCACCGCTGCGCGTGACGCAAGAGAGCATTGCCCAAGGCGGCAAGCTGCAGGCAATGATCGTGAACAGCGGCAACGCGAACGCGTGCACGGGCCAGCAGGGCGAAGACGACGCGTACGCGATGCGTGCAGCCAGCGCGAAGGCGCTAGGCGTAGCTGAGCACCAAGTCGGCGTGACGAGCACAGGCGTAATCGGCGAGCTTCTGCCGATGGGCAAGGTGCTGGTGGGCATCGAGCAGCTGCCGCAGCGCGTAAAAGAAGACGGAGGCGAGGACTTCTGCCAAGCGATCCTGACAACGGATCTTGTGCAGAAGATGACGTGTGTCCGTCTTGTCGTGGGCGGCAAAGAGGTTCACATTGCCGGGGCTGCGAAGGGTTCGGGGATGATTCACCCGAACATGGCGACGATGCTCGGTTTCATGACAACCGATGCACCGATCGAAAGCGAATACCTGCAGCAGTTGCTTAGCAGGATTACAGATAACACCTTCAACATGATCACCGTTGACGGAGATACATCCACCAACGACATGGTCGTGGTGATGGCTAGCGGTTTGGCTGGCGGCGAGACGCTAACTCCGGAGCATCCGGATTGGGAAGCATTCGCAGCCGGTTTTCAATACGTTGGCGAGTACCTGGCCAAAGCGATTGCACGCGACGGCGAGGGCGCGACGAAGCTGATCGAGACGACGGTTATCGGTGCAGAGAGCGACGAAGCGGCTCGTAAGATCGTGAAGTCGATCATTGGATCAAGCTTGGTGAAGTCCGCTGTTTATGGCGCTGACGCGAACTGGGGCCGGATCATTGCGGCTGTCGGTTACTCGGGACAACCGGTGAATGTGAACACGGTCGATATCCGTTTGGGCGATATCGCAGTGCTAGAGCAGTCGCGTCCGGTGAAGTTTGATGAAGAAGAGGCACTGGCTTATTTGAAAACAGATACGATTCAAATTCATGTGAATTTACATATGGGCACTGGCAAGGCAACGGGCTGGGGCTGCGATTTGACATATGATTATGTGCGAATCAATGCGGCTTACCGCACATAAGGAAGCAAAGGGGAACGAGCGCAGTGAAGAACAATTGCTTTGTGATGAAATGCGGAGGCAGCACGCTTGCGGCGCTGCCTGCCAGCTTTTTTGAAGATATGCGTCAGCTTCAGGAGGAAGGCATCGTAACGGTTATCGTACACGGTGGCGGCCCCGCCATTTCAGAAACGCTTGGAAAGCTGGGCATCGAGTCGGGGTTTGTGAACGGCCTGAGGGTTACAACCGAAGCTGTGCTAGATGTTGTAGAAATGGTTCTTTCCGGCCAAATCAACAAAGAGATCGTACGCCGCATTCAGTTGACAGGAGCAGCAGCGCTTGGTTTGTCCGGCGTGGATGGACATTTAATTGAGGCGAGACCAGTGGCGAACAGCCACGAAGTGGGTTTAGTCGGTGATGTGACGAGAGTGAATGCCGATCTGATTCAAGGCATCGTGAACATGGGCTACATTCCGGTTATTGCCCCAGTTGGGCTTGGTGAAGATGGCGGGCAGCGTTACAATATTAACGCGGACACGGCAGCTGGCGCGGTTGCATCCCACCTTTGCGTGGAGCAAATGGTTGTCGTGACGGACGTACCTGGCATTATGAAGACAGTTGACGGAGAGAAGCAAGTACTCCCTATGGTGAGCGTTGCAGAGATCGAAGAGATGATTGCAAGTGGAGACATTTATGGCGGCATGATTCCAAAGGTTCGCGCAGCGATCGCTTGCATTCAGGGCAAGGTGCAGGAAGTTGTGATTGTGAATGGATCTGAGCCTAACGTACTCAGCAAAGTGCTGAAGGGCACAGGGATTGGGACGCGAATCGTAAGATAATTATTTAAGAGGAGGGAATGTACATGAGTGAAACGGGTAAAAGCTCGCTCTTTCCAACGTACGCCAGATATCCAATTACACTGGTGAAGGGGGAGGGGAGCCGACTATGGGACGATACAGGCAAGGAGTACATCGATTTGATGAGCGGAATTGCGGTAGCGAACCTTGGACACGCGCCTCGAGAAGTGAAAGAGAAGCTTGTTGAGCAGTTGGATCAGCTATGGCATGTAAGCAACCTTTTCCATATACCGAACCAGGAAAAACTAGCTTCCTTACTTACGGATAACAGCTGTGCGGATGCTGTATTTTTCTGTTCCACTGGAGCAGAAGCGAATGAAGCTGCAATCAAGCTGGCACGTCGCTATAACCAAAAGGTGCTGAACAATGGTCGGTACGAGATTATTACGTTCAACATGTCGTTCCACGGGCGGACGCTGGCAACATTGACCGCTACGGGTCAAGAGAAAGTGAAGGAAGGCTTCCATCCGCTTCCTGAAGGCTTTGTGTATGCACCTTATAACGATATTGAGGCTGTGCGGAGCCTTGTGAATGACAAAACATGCGCTATCATGCTGGAGATGGTACAGGGGGAAGGCGGCGTATTGCCGGCTGATCCGGAATTCGTGAAACAATTGGCAGAGCTGTGCAAACAGGAAAATCTGCTTTTGATTGCGGATGAAATCCAAACGGGCGTAGGGCGTACAGGTAAGCTTTTTGCCTATGAGCACTATGGTGTGGAGCCTGACATTTTTACATTGGCCAAAGGTTTGGGCGGCGGGTTCCCGATTGGCGCTATGCTGGGGAAAGCTTTCCTTGCTGAAGGATTTAATGCTGGCAGTCATGGTTCGACATTTGGCGGTACACCGATTGCGACGGCTGCAGGTTTTGCGGCTGTGGATACGATCCTTACACAAAAGCTGCCAGAGCGCGCAGCGGAGTTAGGCGAGTACACGATCAAGAGGCTGGAAAGTAAGCTTGCCGGCAATCCGTTGATCGCGAAAATTCGCGGTATCGGGCTTTTGATCGGAATTGAGTGCACGCAGCCTGCAGGGGAAATGATTAGTGAAATTCATAAAAGAGGCGTGCTCGTTATTCCAGCAGGGCCGAATGTTATTCGTTTAGTGCCGGCCTTAAATATACCGCAAGAAGATTTGGATCAAGGGCTGGATGTACTGTGCGCTGTCCTTGCAGAGAAGGCATCGACGATCAGCAGCATCTAGTGAGTAACAGGAGAGAGGTTGAATGAAATGAATATTACCTTACAAGAAGAAATGGCTGCCCAATTGAAGGGCAAAGATTTCCTTGCTTTGGCTGACTATACACCGGAAGAAATCGAGTACTTAATTCATTACGGGATTGAGCTTAAGCGTAAGCAAAAGGCTAGAGAGCCTCATGCTGTGCTTGCCGGCAAGACGCTCGGGATGATTTTTGAGAAATCCTCGACTCGTACGCGTGTTTCCTTTGAAGTGGGGATGTACCAACTGGGAGGTCAGGCTTTATTTTTGAGCAAAAACGACCTGCAGCTTGGACGCGGTGAAACGGTTTGGGATACAGCACAAACGCTGTCCCGTTACCTCGATGGCATTATGATTCGTACTTATGAACACCGTAAGGTGATTGATCTAGCGCGTGGAGCGACGGTTCCGGTTATTAACGGACTGACGGATTATGCGCATCCTTGCCAGGTTATGGCAGATTATCAGACTGTTCTTGAGAAAAAAGGCCGTCTAAAAGGCATTAAAGTGGCTTACATTGGGGACGGCAACAACATGGTGCATTCCTTAATGGTAGGTGCAAGCAAATTAGGGATGGATTTCGCGATTGCTTCGCCTGAGGGATATGATCCTGACCAGGAAGTTATTCAGAATTCCAAGGAGAATGCTGCGCATTACGGCGGCAGCGTTCTTCTGACACGCGACCCTCGTGAAGCGATCGAGAATGCGGACATTGTCTACACGGATGTATGGGCGAGCATGGGCTTCGAGGCTGAGCAGCAGCAGCGGGAGATTGCGTTCAAAAACTATCAAATCAACGAAGATCTTGTGAAATATGCGAAATCGGATTACTTGTTCATGCACTGCTTGCCTGCACACCGCGGGGAAGAAGTGAGCGAGGGCGTCATTGACGGCGCACATTCGATTATTTTCGACCAAGCAGAGAATCGTCTTCATGCGCAAAAGGCTATTATGGCCGCGACCATGATATAATAAATAGATTTAGGAAACGGAGAGATTAGTAGACATGGCTAAGGAAAAAATCGTACTCGCTTATTCCGGCGGATTGGATACATCGGTTATTTTGAAATGGCTCAAGGAGACTTACGACGCCGAAATTATTGCTTTTACAGCGGATATTGGGCAAAAGGATGAGTTGGACGGTCTGGAGGAAAAAGCACTTCAAACTGGCGCATCCAAAATCTACATCGACGACCTGCGTGACGAGTTCGCCAAAGATTTCATCAACCCGATGTTTCAAGCGGCAGCTTTGTATGAAGGGCAATACCTGCTCGGCACGAGCATTGCGCGTCCTTTGATCGCGAAGCGCATGGTTGAAATCGCTCGCGCAGAAGGTGCTACAGCGATTGCGCATGGCGCAACCGGCAAAGGAAATGACCAAGTGCGCTTCGAGTTAACAGCTGCGGCGCTGGCGCCTGAGCTGTCTGTTATCGCGCCTTGGCGTTTGGAAGAATTCCGCGAGCAGTTCCCAGGCCGCGCAGAAATGATCGCGTATGCCGAGAAGCATGGCATTCCGGTAACAGCTTCCGCTGCGAAGCCGTATTCGACGGACCGCAACCTGCTGCATATCTCTTTTGAGAGCGGCATGTTGGAAGATCCTTGGTTCGATGCAGCAGCTGACGACAACAAAGGGATGTACGTCCTGAGCGTTGCTCCGGAAGACGCACCAGATCAAGCTGAATATATCGAACTTGAATTTGACAAAGGCGACTGCGTAGCCATCAACGGCGCGAAGCTGACGCCGCTTCAAGTTATGGAAACATTGAATGAAATCGGCGGCAAGCATGGTATTGGCCGTGTAGATATGGTAGAGAACCGTTTCGTCGGCATGAAGAGCCGCGGCGTGTACGAAACTCCAGGCGGTACGATCCTGTTCACGGCTCACCGCAAAATGGAATCCCTGACCATGGACCGCGATGTGATGCACCTTCGTGATTCCTTGATTTCCAAATATGCAAGTCTTGTATACAATGGCTTCTGGTTTGCTCCTGAGCGTTTGGCGATTCAAGCGCTTGTTGGAGAAAGCCAAAAGAACGTATCCGGTACAGTTCGCTTGAAATTGTACAAAGGCAACGTAATCGGAGCTGGGGTGAAAAGTCCAGTATCCTTATATAATCCGGATATCGCGACGATGGAAGCTGATCCAACGAAAGCTTACGATCAAGGCGATGCGACTGGCTTCATTCACTTGAATGCCCTTCGTTTGAAAGTATCTTCGGGTGTTGAGCAAAACGCTAAGAAGTAAGTCCATATAGGCTGTGAATCCGGGCTTTCCCTCGTGGAAAGCCTTTGGGCTGTAAAACAGAGAGGAGTGGGTGCACGTGTCAAAGCTTTGGGGTGGAAGATTTACGAAGCAAACCGACCAATTGGTTGAAGAATATACAGCATCAATCACGTTTGATAAGGAGCTAGCCGAGGAGGATATTCAAGGCAGCTTGGCCCACGTGACGATGCTTGGAAAGTGCGGCATTCTTCCTGCGGAAGATGTCGAGAAAATCAAGGATGGCCTCTATGCGGTTCAAGGCATGATTCGCCGCGGCGAGCTGGAATATACGATTCAGAATGAAGATATTCACATGAATATCGAAAAAACGCTGATCGATTTGATCGGTCCAGTAGGCGGCAAGCTGCATACGGGTCGCAGCCGTAACGATCAGGTAGCAACGGACATGCATCTGTACCTGCGCAAACGGGTAGTTGAGTTCGTTGGACACCTCATCAAGCTGCAGGAAGCCCTTCTTGATCAAGCGAAGAAAAACATCGATACGATTATCCCAGGGTATACGCATCTTCAGCGTGCTCAGCCGATTCTGTTCGCACATCACATGATGGCTTATGTCAGCATGTTTCAGCGTGATCTTGAGCGCTTGCAGGACAGCTACAAGCGCGTAGACATCCTGCCGCTAGGCGCTGGGGCGCTAGCTGGCACGACGTTCCCGATCGACCGCCATTTCGTGGCGGAGCAGCTCGGGTTCGGACGCGTGTATGAGAACTCCCTGGATGCGGTCAGCGACCGCGATTTCATCCTGGAGTTCCTCTCTAACGCGTCCATGATCATGATGCACCTTTCTCGCTTCAGCGAGGAAATGGTGCTCTGGTCTTCCACCGAGTTCGCGTTCGTTGAACTCGATGATGCATTCTGCACCGGCAGCTCCATTATGCCGCAGAAGAAAAACCCGGACGTGGCGGAGCTCGTCCGCGGCAAAACAGGCCGCGTCTACGGCAACTTGTTCGGTCTGATGACCGTGCTGAAGTCGCTGCCGCTGGCGTACAACAAGGACATGCAGGAGGATAAGGAAGGCATGTTCGATACGGTTCGTACGCTGCAAGGCGCGCTTCAACTGTTCGCTCCAATGGTCGCTACCATGAAAGTGAACACGGATCGTATGCGACAAGCCGTGAACCAAGACTTCTCGAACGCAACGGATATCGCAGATTACCTGGTTAACAAGGGACTGCCATTCCGTCAAGCTCACGAAGTCATCGGCAAAACGGTGCTGTACTGCATCCAGAACAAGAAATATTTGCTCGACATGAGCATCGAGGAGTTCAAAACGTTCTCAACGCTGTTCGAGTCCGATATTTATGCTGTGCTGCAGCCTGAGCAAGTCGTGAATGCCCGTAATGTTTACGGCGGAACGGCAAGTAATCAAGTGTTGGAAGCCATTGCCCGCGCTGAGCAGGTGTTGGCGCAGTCCAATGAGTGGTTGCAATCGTATCTAGAGAAGAGTAAATAAGTTTCTTTATATAAAAAAGCCTTCAACGTCATCCAAGTGGATGGAGTTGAAGGCTTTCTGCTGTTTATCTGTCGTTTATCTACCGGTGACCGAGATGTATCCAGTGTCGACGCGGATTTTTACTTTTTTGCTGCCGTCTCCGAGGGTACCTTTGGCCGTGTGATGGTCTTCACGATCTACAGTAAGACCAGGCACTTCCAGATTAGCGCTGCCCGTATCAGCACTTAGGTCGAAGCTGACATTCTTAGGTGTTGGCTCTAACGTAAGGCGGACACTGCCTGTATCGGATTCAAGGGAAACCGAATCGCCTATATCTTTTAATTTTGCCGTGATACCACCTGTATCTGTCTTGAGTTTTACGTCCCCTTGACCTTCTTGAATGTGAATACTCCCCGTATCCGCTTGTAAATTCAACAGCTTGCCTTCGAAGTGATCAAGTGAAATGTTGCCAGTATCCGTGTTAGCTGTCAGCTTCTCTGATTTCAGATCATTGAAGTTGATACTGCCCGTATCGGATGTAACGGTGATAGCTTTGTACATTTTGTCCGGCAGGGAGACTTCGGTTTTGAGGCCAAAGCCGCGGCCAGCAATCCAGTTTTTGAGTTCAGTGATGTCAAAACCAAAATTAATGTGATCATTTTCTTTTGTGCAAACATCTACGCGCCATACATTGTTTCCTTCTGTAGCTGCATCTACCGTGCATTCGTTAGCGTTAGTTTCTCGCATGGTACCCACTAAGCGCACTTTAATTTCATCGCCGTTTGTTGGGACGAAAGTGATGTTGGAGATATCGTTTTGAAGGATGAGCGTGTCGATATTTGCCGCTGCAATCTTCTTCTCGATATTAATATTGGAGATGCCTGCATTCAGATCTAAGGTTTTGAACGAAACAGCCGCACCGATGAGTCCAACTGCCAGGCAGGTAAAGCCAGTTAATAAGAAAAATTTATATCCTTTTTTCACGGCTTAAGCCCCCTTAATTAATTTGGCGTTGAATTGGATGTACGTCCAGCTGAGCTTGAAAAATATTTTGAGCAGCCAGGTGCTAAGCGTAGTGAGAATAACGCCAAAACCGAAGCAGGCTAGCATAGTAAATCCAATGAACTGCAGATCGCTGCCGACGTGTTCCATGAAGCTGCCGAGCATACCGGCAATCGGAGCGACGATTAGAGCGAAGCCTGATGCAAATAGCGCAATTAATGTTGCCAAGATGCCGAACCACGGACCAACAACGAACAGGAGATTGAAAAATCCCAGCGCAATGCTGACGATAATCGCTTTAAGGCCTGTTTCCTGCCTAACCGGATACGGGTAGGGAGGTTGCTGCGTATAATAAGGATTCCCATGAGGCGGCGGCGTGTAAGGTGGAGGTGTGTAGCCCCCTGCTTCTGGTGCCTGTTTAGGTGCCGCCGCTGGCTCAGGTCTTGTATATGTTTTCTCTAGTGGTGGAGCTTTAGGTGTTGGAGGTGCTTTAGGCGTTGTAGGTGTTTGTGGTGCTATAGGAGTCTGAGGAGCTTGAGGAAATGGCTCCTGTTTGGCACTTTTTGCAGGCTCCGGATTGCTGGCATTTGATACATCTTTCTGAGCATCCCAGTTAGGAACCCGCGGATAACCTAGCGACTGTGCTACCTCATCTTCGTGCTTGCCGTTCTCAACCGCTTTTTGGAACAATTCCTCGTAGACAGATAATATATTTTGGCGTTCCTTCTCAGGAAGTCCGCGTAGTCGATAGTTTAGTTCTTTGAAATAATCAATCTTGCTCATGGTTCATCCTCCTTATCTCGTATTGCGTATTCTTATCATAATAAAAAAAAGTCATAATGACCTAGTAACTACAGTCACATGACCTTTAGATGTTTGACACTTTTTATAGCTTAAAATAGTCACAACGATTACCGGAAGGAAGGCCCTTTGACGCCGTCTTCTAAAATAGGCTGGGGTGACTCAGGTGTGTCGCCCAATTCAGGTTTGATATCACCTCGGTTAGAGGCTACTAAGGTTGGTACAGGAGAGTACTGATCTTTCGAGACGAGCTCTTTGCTGACGAAAACGCCGTTTTCTCTTTTGATCCGATAGGTTTCAACTTTATAACCTGCTTTACCTGTGCTGATTGGCCGAGTAGCTCCTGGAGCTAGCGTTGTATTATGTAAGTATTTAATAGGCGGTTGAATTGTCTCTATGACGTTGGATTCGATGTCATAAGATATCGAGGGAGACATATGCCCGAACAGCTTGACGGTTACGTCGCGATCCGTGGTGACCGTTCGAATCAATAGATAAGCGTCGGTATTGTTGCGAAATCTGAAATTGATGTAGCCATTGGCGAAAGTCGCATCTTGTCCGAGCGTGACATAACTTACGGGCAGAGAGTGGTTACGCCGCTCAACAATAGCGAGCCCACTTCGCAAAACAGCATTGTACAGTGTTGTCGATACTTGGCATATGCCGCCGCCGATACCAGGAACGAGCTTGCCATTAAGGATAACCGGTGCTTCCTTATAGCCAAACTGGGTTTCTGTCTGTGCAATGATTTTGCTATAGTCGAACGTTTCTCCTGGGGCCATGAGCAAATCTTGAATAGACGCGGCGGTGGAACGAATATTGTGAATGCGCCCTTCGCCTGAAGCGGGAAACCTGGTAGTAAACTCTGAGATTTTGCGATCAATGCCTTGCTGTTTTAACGTTGCCACGGTTACTGTGGGACTTTGCTCGTACAAAGGAAGCGTCAAGCGAACCGGTGCAGCATTGTGAATATAGGAAATGGAGGGGGCGACTTCTTGCAAGTGTTCCCCCATATGTATGGTATCAATGCGAAGTACTCTGTGTTCCGGTTCATAATTTAGCGTGTCTTGAGCGGTCACAATTCGCTTGGCGGGCGCAGGCTGCTGGTTGTAAAGATCCTTCCAGGCCTCTTTGACCGCGGCGCTAAGCTGCTCGCCATTCACGGAAACCTCAAGCGGAATATCAGCATGACGAAGCTCCCAGCGAGCTTTGATCCGCTGAAAGGGTGAGGCTTCGAACAACTGGGCCATAGATTGAGTGAGAGCATCATCATGATATTCGACGCCTAACTGTCCAAGGGTCAATTGCCGATTGGCGATGTCCGGATAGGAAGTCTGCAATTGGACGGGGAAAGCAGACAGCAGTTCAAGCCGCTCCTCGTATTGCTGCTGGAACGTATCATAAGGCATGCCGCCGACGCGCCAGCCGGCAACCGTGAATTTAGGAGGCAATGTGCTCTGAGAACCATACAGGTATAGAGCGATGCTAAGTGAACTAAGTAGTCCTATGGTGATTGTTGTATAGAAGGTTACTTTTCTGATGAGGGGTGGCATGTACAGCGGCTCCTTTACATACGAATGAGTGAAAGGCCTGTACTTCCATATGTATCTTCCTTGCGACCATTTTATTACTAAAACCTTGCAACCCTTAAATGTGTACAAATCATGATATAATGACAGTAAACAACAGGAATTTTGAACGGTTTTAGAAGGAATTTCCCCTTTCGTGTCGAACTCCTTAAAGCTGTCTGTACAGCAGAGAGACTTTGGGCTCCGCTCAAGGATCCCTATACTAGGATGTGATATTGTGATCGAAATGCAGGACGTATGGAAAACGTACTCCAACGGTACTCATGCATTGAGAGGGATTAATGTAAAAGTAGACCGCAACGAGTTTGTCTATGTTGTCGGACCTTCCGGGGCTGGTAAATCGACATTTATGAAATTGATGTATAGAGAAGAAAGACCGACTAAAGGCCAAATTTTCGTGAATGGATTCAATTTAGAAAAGTTGAAACAGCGTAAGATACCCTATTTACGTCGAAATATCGGAGTTATTTTTCAAGATTATCGATTGCTGCCGAAACTGACTATATTCGACAATGTAGCCTTTGCCATGGAAGTGATTGAAGCACCGAAGAAACAGATTAAGAAGCGAACGATGGAAGTGCTTGAACTTGTGAAGCTGAAGGACAAAGCGGGTTCCCTCCCATCCCAACTATCCGGTGGTGAGCAGCAGCGTGTGGCCATTGCCCGGGCAATAATCAACAATCCATCCGTCATTATCGCCGATGAACCGACAGGAAATCTCGACCCTGACACATCGTGGGGAATTATGAAACTGATGGAAGAAATTAACTTCCGTGGTACGACAATCGTCATGGCTACGCATAACAAAGAAATCGTAAATACGATGCGTAAAAGAGTCATTGCAATCGAGAATGGCCTTATTGCTCGTGACCAGTTACGGGGGGAATACGGCTATGAAGATTAGTACATTCTCCCGGCACTTGCGGGAAGGTACTCGGAATGTTGTCAGGAACGGTTGGATGACGTTTGCATCGATCAGTTCGATCGCCATTTCGTTATTCATTCTCGGCATATTCGTGCTGATAACATTGAATGTAAATGATATTGCCAGCCAAATTGAGGATCAAGTTGAGATTAACGTGTACCTAGAGGTTAACACACCTCAGGATCAAATCACGGAACTTCAGACCCAAATTCAAGGTATACAAGGAGTCAAAACGATCAAGTTCGTTTCGAAAGAAGAGGGACTTGTCTATTTGCGTCAAAAGCTAGGGGAAAGCGGCAAAGCTTTGCTTGATGGCTTTGAAGGTGAAAATAATCCGCTGAATGATGCATTCACGGTTGAAGTGGATGATCCCAGAAATGTAGCCGTGGTAGCGGATCAGATTAGCGCACTTAATACAGGCAAGGATCCAAAACCTATCTATAAAGTGAATTACGGCAAAGGGACTGTTGAAGCTTTATTCAAAGTAACGCAAATTGTTCGTTGGGTCGGCTTTGGGATTGTGATTTTGCTATCCTTTACGGCGGTATTCTTGATTGCCAACACGATCAAAATTACGATTTTAGCCCGTCGCAAAGAAATTTCAATTATGAAAATGGTTGGAGCGACGAATTCGTTTATTCGTTGGCCGTTTTTTATAGAAGGAGCTTTACTCGGATTCGTGGGTTCTCTAATTCCTGCCTTAATTATTCTCGGCGGATACTGGAAGTTGCTGAATTTAAGTTCTTTAAACCTAAATTTATTGATGATTGAATTGACGCCTTTCGAGCAGATCGCTCCTACAATGATTGCCTTGTTATTAGGTATTGGCATAGTTATTGGTGTCTGGGGATCCCTAATTTCCGTCCGCAAGTTCCTCCGCGTCTAATAAGGAGGCTAAAAAAGCCCACTTTGATAACGAGGTTTAATCTTGAAGTATTTCGACGTCGAATCTTGAATGAAGCTGGGGCAGTGCGGTACTCATGTAGCTTGCTACACTCCGTTCCACCTGCCCTCACCTTCATCCAACCTTCTCGGTTTTGAAAGCGGGCTTTTTTAGCTTCTATTTCTATTAAAACATTTTCAAAGATTCAAAGATTGAGAGATAAGAGAATAGAGATTTGAGAGGAAGTCCAAATAAGCATCATGTTGTTCATGATGAGGAGGCTACGTGCTTGAAGAAGAAGATTCTACCCTTGGTGATGTCACTTGGGATTGCGGCTTCGCTAGCAGTTCCATTTGCGGGTTATGCCGCATCCACAACGGATAAGATCGATCAGCAGTTGACTCAACTTAAGAAGCAGAAGGCAGAAGCGCAGCAGAAGGCGCAAGACGCCGAGAATCAGATAGATAAAGTACATACTGAGAAAGACCAAGCCACCAAGGATATGAATACGCTTGTCCAACAAGTCAATGAGGCTAGTAAAAAACTTACGCTGCTCAATGAGCAAATTGATAAAGTTTCCGATGACTTAGAGGTAAACGGGAAGCAGTTGGATGAGGCGATAGCACGAGTAGAAAGCCGCGATCAAATGCTGAAATCCCGCGTGCGTTTGATGTATATGAACGGTTTTGTTTCCTACATGGACGTGGTGCTAAGTGCTACTAGCTTTTCTGATTTCTTGAACCGTATTGAAGCTTTGAAATCTATTGTAAATCAAGATAAAGTCGTGCTAGAGGCGAATAAGAAAGATAAAGAGATTGTCGCACAGAAGAAGGCAGAGACAGAGCAGCAGCTCGAGAAAGTCAAAAAGCTTTACGTGGATGCGGATGCCCTTAGAAACGATCTGCAGGCGAAGGAAAAAGCGAAGGAAGTCAAAATTGCTTCCCTTACGAAGCAAGAGAAGACTCTTGAAGATATTTCCGAAGAGAGCGATAAGTTAATTACGCAATTAGCGAAGCAAGAGGCGGATCTTCAGGCGAAGAAGCGCGCTGCGAGCAAAGCGAAGTCTCCCTTCACATACGCTGGAGGCAAGTTAGGCTACCCTTTGGCAGCGCAAGCGCCGCTTACGTCGGATTTCGTTAACCGGATTAATCCGGTTACAGGTAAAGCAGAGAATCATAAAGGCATTGATCTAGGCGCTCCAAAAGGGACAAGCATTCTTGCTGCGGAGAACGGATCTGTCATTTATGCTTCGTGGATGAACGGCTACGGTAACTGCGTTATCGTCGATCACGGCAATGGTTTGTGGTCACTATACGGTCATATTATGAATGATGGTATCTATGTCAAAGTCGGCGATGTTGTCAAACGGGGGCAGAAGATTGCCGGTGTTGGCTCGACAGGACAATCGACAGGGAACCATTTGCATTTCGAGGTTAGGCTGAATGAAACTCCGACCGATCCTAAACCGTTCTTACGATAGGACAACTTGGTTATAAAACGGGA
Source organism: Paenibacillus sp. J22R67 (assembly GCF_059692175.1). Lineage (NCBI taxonomy): Bacteria > Bacillati > Bacillota > Bacilli > Caryophanales > Paenibacillaceae > Paenibacillus > Paenibacillus sp. J22R67. The sequence continues at coordinate 155,417 of NZ_JCAUAX010000012.1, forward strand.
AGAGCTTGTCATATACTACAAACAAGCGAACCCAAATGGGTTTTAGGAAAAAGGTGGTGAATCACGCTTTGCAATTCAAAGGACGCACGGTGATCGTTTTTGTTTTGTTAGCTATGTTTGCAAGCAGTATTGTTACATTGACGATAGTGGACCCAGCCTTCTCATGGGGGCGTAATGAGCAGCCAACGGGCAGCGCTGCCGCCTCAACAGGATCTTCGGCAGGACTGTCGAACAAGGATTTGAGTAAGATCTCAACAACCTTTCAACTCATCGAAAGTAAATATTTGAAACAGCCGGATCATGATAAGCTCGTTAACGGCGCGATCAACGGCATGCTGGAATCTCTGGAAGATCCATTCACGGTATATATGGATCAGAAGGAAGCGAAGCAATTCGATGAAAGTATTACGTCCTCTTTTCAAGGCATAGGGGCTGAGGTTTCAATTGAAGAAGGGAAGTTCGTCATCGTTTCTCCAATTAAGGGTTCTCCTGCGGAAAAGGCGGGTATTCAGTCCAAAGATGTCATCCTCTCTGTGAACGGCGAGAAGCTTGATGGTCTAACGCTTAACCAAGCAGTCATGAAGATCCGTGGTCCGAAAGGAACGCAAGCGAAGCTTGATCTTCTTCGACAAGGTGCTGGCGATCCAGTTCAAGTGATCGTAGTTCGCGATAACATTGACGTAGAAACAGTCTACGGAGAAATGTTACAGGATCAAATTGGGAAAATTGAGATTCGTCAATTCTCCTCGAATACAGCAGTACGCTTTGCGGAAGAACTGAAAAACCTGGAAGCCAAAGGGATGAAGGGACTCGTTATCGATGTTCGTAATGATCCAGGCGGTCTTCTGAACGTCGTTGTCGACATCGTTAATCCTTTCGTGAAAAGCGGAAAGCCGATCGTTCAAGTGGAAAATCGGGATGGCAAACGGGAGCCAACACCTTCAACTGGGACGGGCAAAAATTATCCAGTCTCAGTACTGATCAATAAAGGCAGCGCCAGTGCTTCAGAAATTTTGGCAGGTGCATTCCAAGAAGCGGTTGGAAGCAAAATTGTCGGAGAAACTTCCTATGGGAAAGGGACGGTTCAAGTCACTTTTGAGAAGGAAATGGGCGACGGCAGTAACATCAAGATGACCGTTTACAAATGGTTGACGCCGAATGGCAATTGGATTCACAAAACAGGTATTCAGCCGGATATCGCGGTGGAACAGCCGGCGTACTTCAAAGCAGCACCGCTATCCAAGAAAGCCGCGCTTAAACAAGATATGACGAGTGATGATGTGAAGAATTTGCAACTGATGCTGGCAGGTCTTGGTTTTAACCCTGAGCGTTCGGACGGTTACTTCAATGAGAAAACAACGACAGCCGTGAAAGCATTCCAACGGACGAATAGCTTGCCGATGACCGGTGAAGTGGATACAGAAACCGCGAACAAAATCGAGAAGCTGCTGTTGGATCAAATTCGCGAGCCTAAGAACGATTTGCAGCTGAAAGCCGCAATTGGACAGATTCAAAAGCAACTTGGGAAATAATTATTAGTGAGATGTTGGAAATTCGCAGCGTAAGGCAGGAAAATGAGCCCTCGCAGTCGAAATAGAATAGGAAGGGTGCTTCGGCAGCCTTCCTATTTTCTTTATACCGAGGAGACCGGAATCGTTATGGATGTTCTGATTCAACTCTTGGACAGACTGCTTCACGCGGTGGGGCAATTGTTTGCGAATCCTTTCTACTATATAGGTATTTTATTTATTGTGTTGCATTACCGGAAGCAAATTCAAATGGAACGTAAGTTATTTCATACACGGCTGCATTCCTTACTCAATGAGACGTGGAGAACGATTTTTTGGGGCTGGATTGGAGGCGTGTGTGCCTCCGTGCTGTTGCTGTTCGTGGGCGTAAACATTCAATTTGATGTAGTCATTTTATTATGGGTCATTACTGTCATCCTCGTCTTGCTCAGGGTGAGATTCCTTTGTTTGGCCTACGCTGTAGGCATCCTGGGAGTCGCTCAAGTGATCTTATCCTGGATTCCTGATATGGCTAGTCTGAAAGAGACTTTACCTATGCTGGATATCGTCGAACATGCGGACATTCCTTCTTTGCTGGTCATTGTCGCTGTTCTTCATCTGCTTGAGGGGATACTCACTCATTTCCAAGGAGCACGCATGGCGACACCGTTATTTCTAGAAGGGAAACGCGGGCAAATCATTGGGGGTCAACAACTGCAAGGCTTCTGGCCTGTCCCATTATTTTTGCTAGTCCCAATGAATGGTGGTAGCGACCTAAGTCTACCATGGGCAACATTGTTCGGTGCAAACCTCGCCTCAGGATGGACCTTGCTTGCCTTCCCGGCAATGATCGGATTCACAGAGTTAACGATTTCGAAACTACCACGCAAGCAAGCGCGTGCAAGCGCGAATCTGCTTTACCTGTATGGTATTATCCTACTAGCTGCTGCGGTTGCTGCCCATTTTTGGTCGGTGATTGTGTTGCTGGGGGCTTTGCTGAGCATAGCCTTGCATGAGGGATTGATCCGCTATAACCAATGGACGGAGGAGAAGCAAGTTCCTTTCTATGTCCATTCATCACGAGGGCTTATGGTGTTGTCTGTTGTTCCAAACAGTCCTGCGCAGGAAATAGGGATTCAAACTGGTGAAATCATTCATAAAATAAATGGCCACAAAATTAAGACAAAGGCTGACTTGCACTTAGCTATGGGTCTCAACTCAGCGTTCTGTAAGCTGGAAGTGCTGAATGAGGAAGGCGAGGTCCGCTTTCTGCAGCGGGCGATTTACAACGGTGATCATCATCAATTAGGCATTATTTTAGCTCCGGATCAGGATGCGTTGTACTTCACAGAGCATAGACCCGTGCACCTTTTCTCCTATTTGCGTGGGAAATTAACGGGTTTGCTAACGAATGATTCGACGAAATCCATGTAAAAAAGAAGACCCTATCTCTCTTATTTGAGAGGAAGGGTCTTTCGCTTATTTTGGAACGTTGGTTGGATTTAGCCCATCGCGCAGGACAATGATTTCAACGCGGCGGTTTTTGCTACGGTTTTCATCGCTGTCATTTGGAACCTTGGGCATTGTATCCGCATAGGCTGTCGCTATGAATTTGTTGTCATCGAGCTTAGCTGTATCGCTGAAATAACGGAGCACCGAAAGGGAACGAGCGAAGGAGAGTCCCCAGTTATCCTTGAAAGGGGAGCCCGTCGCGAGCGGCAAATCATCGGTATGGCCTTCAATGCTTACTTTACTGTTTAGCGTCGGGAAGAGCGAAGCGAGCTTTTGCAGAATAGGGGCCGAAGCTCCTTTGAGGTCTGCTTTTCCTAGATCAAATAAGAACAAATCATTCAGTGTAATCGCTACACCGCGCTCTGTATCACTTGCGGACACTTGCGCCTCTAGATTTTGATCTTTGATGTAAGCTTGCACTTGCTTCAAAAGATCTTGAAGCTCTTTCTCACGTTTTTCTTTCTCGTTCTCATCAGGTTTTACTTTATCTTTTTCTTCCTTCTGATCGTCCAGATTTTGCTTGGTGTAGTCTTTGTCCTTGCTGTCTGAGTCGCCTTGCTTTGGAGTCATTTGGCCGCTGATGCCCTTTCCTTTGTCCAAAACAGAGTCGGCTTTCTGGAACTGCATGTTTAATACTTGCGCCAGAACGGCATACTTTTGAACATCGACTTTACTCATCGCGTACATAATAATGAAGAAAACGAGCAGAAGAGTGATTAAGTCAGCATAGGTGATGAGCCATCTTTCATGATTGACGTGCTCTTCTTGCTTCTTACTTCTCCTCGCCATAGTCGGCTTCCTCCTCTATAGCTGGTGCTTTTTTGGACGATTTATCGTGGAGGAAGGAGGTCAGTTTTTTCTTAATTAATTGCGGGTTTTCGCCGGCTTGTAGTGCAAGAATACCTTCAAGCATCAGTTCCATTTCGGCAACCATTTCCTTGCCGCGCACTTTAATTTTGGTCGCAAGCGGTAGATAAATTAAGTTGGCGCTCATAACACCATATAGAGTAGCTGTGAAGGCAACTGCGATGGCTGGGCCGAGACTCGAGGGATCTTCAAGATTGCCGAGAACGTGAATGAGTCCCATAACGGTTCCAATAATCCCCATCGTAGGCGCATAGCCGCCTCCAGCTTCGAATATTTTTGCCATATTATCAACCTGGTGCTCAATTGCATCCATTTCAAGCTCGAGAATTTGTCTGGTTAATTCGGGATCAGTTCCATCCACGACCATGAGCAAACCATCTTTGAGGAAAGGATTGGTATGCTCCTGAGCGCGTTGCTCGAGAGCAAGTACACCTTCTCTTCGTGCAATAGAAGCCATGTCCACTAACTCTTCAATAGTAGCTGCTGGATCTCTCTTTACTTCCTTGAAAGCAATGCCCAGAGCTTTGGGGATCTTCGCCAGAATAGAAAGAGGGAAACTGACCGCTACCGCTCCAAATGTTCCGCCGAAAACGATTAACATGGCGCTCGGGATAATCAATGAACTAATGTGGCCGCCATCCCACATGTAACCGCCAATCAAACCTACAAGACCTAAGACTAAACCTAAAACCGTTGTCAAATCCATGACTATACCACTCCTATTTAGCGTAAAAAGAATTGGGGGCCCTACAAGTGGCCTGATGAAAGTGTGTTGGTGTCTCTTGATGGGGTATTCAGGCTGTAACAGATATTGCCGTTTGCATCAAAGATTTAAAAAGAGTATAATGGAAAAACCAGAACAAACATTCTTATGATGAGTTTGAATTGTTGCCATCATATATGTACGACAGGTTCCATAACTTTCTTTATCGGAAATTACAAAACGAAAATGAATAGGATAAAAGTTCGATTTATTACCAATAAGTGTAGGTGATTATTGATGAGTGAACTTGTTAAGAGCTCTAAGAAATTTGAGCTTGTTTCTGATTTTGCTCCACAAGGGGATCAGCCCCAAGCAATTGAAGAAATCGTTCAAAGTATTCAAGCCGGCAATAGACATCAGACGCTCTTAGGAGCTACGGGAACAGGGAAAACGTTCACTGCTGCGCAAGTTATTGCGAAGTTGAATCGCCCTACCTTGATTATTGCGCACAATAAAACATTAGCCGCACAGCTGTGCAGCGAATTCAAAGAGTTTTTCCCCCACAACGCCGTCTCCTATTTCGTGAGTTACTATGATTACTACCAGCCAGAAGCCTACATTGCCTCCTCCGACACCTACATCGAGAAAGATTCCAGCATCAATGAAGAGATCGACAAGCTTCGCCACTCCGCGACCAGCTCCTTATTTGAGCGCCGTGACGTTATTATCGTTGCGAGTGTGTCGTGCATTTACGGCTTGGGTTCTCCGATAGAATATGGTAATTTGCTGCTTTCTTTACGTGTGGGGATGGAGAAATCACGCAATGAGATATTACACAAGCTTGTGGACATTCAATATCAGCGGAATGATTTGAACTTTGTCCGGGGGACGTTTCGTGTCCGCGGGGATGTTGTTGAGATCTTCCCAGCTTCGCATGGTGAACAAGCGGTTAGGGTGGAATTATTCGGTGACGAAATCGAGCGGATCACGGAGATCAATGTATTGACGGGCGAGATTGTCGGCGAACGCGATCATATCGCGATTTTCCCAGCGTCTCACTTTGTGACGCACGAAGATACAATGAAACGCGCGCTTGTGAACATTGAGCGGGAGTTGGAAGAGCGTCTTGCCGAGCTGAAAGAGCAAGGCAAACTGCTTGAAGCGCAGCGACTGGAACAGCGGACGCGCTATGATATGGAAATGATGCAGGAGATGGGCTTCTGCTCAGGCATTGAGAATTACTCAGGGCCGCTGACATTCCGTGAGCGCGGAGCAACGCCGTATACGCTAATTGATTATTTCCCAGATGACATGTTATTCATGGTGGATGAGTCCCATGTGTCGCTGCCGCAAATTCGCGCCATGTATAACGGGGATAGAGCTAGAAAAGAAGTGCTGGTTGACCACGGCTTCCGCTTGCCCTCTGCGCTGGATAATCGTCCATTGCGCTTTGAGGAGTTCGAGGAGAAAGTTAATCAGATTTTATATATATCAGCAACACCGGGACCTTACGAATTAGAGCACTGTCCTGAAATGACACAGCAGATTATTCGTCCTACGGGCTTGTTAGATCCAATTATTGAAGTCAGACCGACGAAGGGTCAAATCGATGACTTGATTGCTGAGATTCATGATCGGATTCGGAAAGACGAGCGTGTGCTCGTTACAACGCTGACGAAGAAGATGTCAGAGGATTTGACGGATTACTTCAAGGAAATCGGCATTAAAGTTCGATATTTACACTCGGATATCAAAACATTTGAGCGGATGCAAATCTTACGTGATTTGCGTCTGGGTACCTTCCATGTGTTAATCGGGATTAACTTGCTCAGGGAAGGGCTAGATTTACCCGAGGTATCACTTGTAGCCATTTTGGATGCGGACAAAGAAGGATTTCTGCGTTCAGAGCGCTCCTTGATTCAAACCATTGGACGCGCAGCGCGTAACTCTGATGGGCGGGTTATTATGTATGGAGATAAGATTACGGACTCCATGGAGAAAGCCATTCGTGAAACGAGCCGCCGCCGTAGCATTCAGGAAGCTCATAATGAGAAGAATGGAATCACACCGCAAACGATCGCTAAGAAAATCCGCGATGTAATCGAAGCTACGAAGGTAGCTGAACAGAAGGCGGATTACTTGACCGATGTGAAGGGTGCGAAGATGTCGAAGAAAGACCGCGCATCCTTAATCGAGCGTTTGGAAGGCGAAATGAAAGAAGCTGCGAAGAATTTGCAGTTCGAGCGGGCGGCACAGCTGCGTGACGCTATTATGGAAATGAAAGCTGAAGCCTAAAAGGGCTTCAGCCTCACATAGGAGAGGAAGGTTACCCGTGTCTAGAGATCAAATCGTCATTAAAGGAGCTAGAGCTCATAATCTAAAAAATATCGATGTTACGATTCCGCGCGATAAGTTCGTTGTTTTAACAGGCTTAAGCGGCTCGGGCAAGTCGTCGTTGGCCTTTGATACGATTTATGCCGAGGGTCAGCGCAGATACGTTGAATCATTATCTGCATATGCCAGACAATTTCTAGGCAACATGGATAAGCCGGATGTAGATTCGATTGATGGTCTATCACCGGCTATTTCTATTGATCAGAAGACAACAAGCCGAAATCCGCGCTCCACAGTGGGGACTGTAACGGAGATTTATGACTACCTACGGTTGCTATACGCGCGTATTGGACGACCGCATTGTCCAACGCATGGCATTGAGATTACATCGCAAACCGTAGAACAAATGGTAGACCGCATCATGGAGTATCCGGAGCGCACTAGGCTTCAGATTCTGGCTCCTCTTGTTTCTGGACGCAAAGGCGAACACACGAAGCTCTTTACCGATGTTCAGAAGCAGGGCTTCGTAAGGGTACGCGTGAATGGTGAGACGATCGATCTCTCTGAGAAAATCGAGCTCGACAAGAACAAAAAACACACAATTGATGTTGTTGTTGACCGGATTGTAATCAAAGAGGATGTCCAAACACGTCTTGCCGACTCTTTGGAAACGGCGCTTAAGCTCGCGAATGGACGAGTTATTGTTGACATTATCGACAAAGAAGAGCTGATGTTCAGTCAGAATCTAGCGTGTCCGGAATGTGGTTTTAGCGTGGAAGAACTGGCACCAAGGATGTTCTCCTTTAACTCCCCGTTCGGGGCTTGTCCAGAATGTGATGGACTCGGCAGCCAGATGATTGTCGATCCGGATCTGCTAGTGCCGGATATGAAGCTGACGATTGAAGAGGGTGCGTTCGAAGCTTGGGCGGGCAGCACATCCAACTATTATCCGCAGTTTCTTGCGGCAGTTTGTGAGCACTACTCGATCCCTCGCAATGTCTCCGTATCGGAGCTTTCTAGTGAGCAGATGAAGGTTATTCTCTACGGCACAGGCGGAGAGAAGATCCGCTTCCGCTACGAGAATGATATGGGAGCGACCAAGGAAGCGCTGGTTCCGTTTGAAGGTATTATCCGTAACTTGGAACGCAGATTCAAAGATACTTTCTCTGAGGGCATCAGAGAGCATATCCAGACTTATATGAGCACGAAGCCTTGTCCGAAGTGCAAAGGGCAGCGTCTGAAGCCTGAAACACTTGCAGTGACGATCAACGGCAAGAACATTGCCCACGCAACTTCACTTTCGATCGGAGATGCGGAAGAATGGTTCAATGGGCTTGATCTGAACGAGAGAGACCTTACCATTGCGAACCTAATTCTCAAAGAAATCAGAGCACGCCTAGGATTCCTAGTGAATGTTGGTCTTGATTACTTAACGATGCATCGTGCAGCGGGTACGTTGTCAGGCGGAGAAGCACAGCGGATTCGACTCGCGACGCAGATTGGCTCCAGCTTAATGGGTGTTCTTTATATTTTGGATGAGCCTAGCATCGGGCTTCATCAGCGGGATAATACGCGTCTGATTCAGACGCTTGAACATATGCGGAACCTCGGTAACACGCTGATCGTCGTTGAACATGATGAAGACACGATGATGGCGGCAGATTACATTATCGATATCGGACCTGGTGCAGGTATTCACGGGGGGCAAGTCATCGCTCAAGGCACGCCTACAGAGCTTATGGCGGACGAAAACTCCCTTACCGGTCAATACCTTAGCGGGAAGAAGTTCATTCCGATTCCTGCGGTGCGCCGTAAGCCGAATGGCAAGTGGATCGAAGTCAAAGGGGCCAAAGAGAACAATTTGCGCAACGTTTCGGCTAAAGTGCCTCTAGGCGTGTTCACTTGCGTAACAGGTGTGTCTGGCTCCGGCAAAAGTACGTTAATTAATGAGATCTTATTCAAAACACTGGCGCGCGATTTGAATGGAGCGAAAGTTCGCCCTGGTGAGCATAAAGAAATTATCGGGCTTGAGCATATCGATAAGGTTATTGATATTGACCAATCGCCGATTGGTCGCACACCCCGTTCGAATCCAGCGACCTATACAGGTGTATTTGATGACATCCGTGATGTGTACGCCAATACGAATGAAGCCAAAGTACGTGGCTACAAAAAAGGTCGCTTCAGCTTTAACGTGAAGGGCGGCCGTTGTGAGGCTTGTCGCGGAGATGGCATTATTAAGATCGAGATGCACTTCTTGCCAGACGTTTACGTGCCTTGTGAAGTGTGCAAAGGCAAGAGATACAATCGTGAGACGATGGAAGTGAAGTATAAAGGCAAAAGCATTTCGGAAGTGCTCGAGATGACGATCGAGGATGGTTGCGAATTCTTCAAGAACTTGCCGCGGATTCATCGTAAGTTGACGACGCTTCTAGATGTTGGCCTGGGCTACATGACACTCGGCCAACCGGCAACGACGCTGTCCGGGGGCGAAGCCCAGCGCGTGAAGCTTGCGGCGGAGTTGTATCGCCGCAGCACAGGCAAGACGATCTATATCCTGGATGAGCCCACTACAGGGCTCCACATCCACGATATCGATCGTCTGCTGAAGGTGCTTCACCGCCTAGTAGAGAGCGGTGAAACCGTGCTTGTCATCGAGCATAACCTCGATGTGATCAAGACGGCGGACCACCTCATCGATCTAGGCCCCGAAGGAGGCAGCCGAGGCGGTCTGATCGTGGCTTCCGGTACGCCGGAAGATGTTGTGAAGGTGGCCGGTTCCTATACCGGCCAGTACTTGAAACCGATCCTCGAACGGGATCGGGAGCGCTCGGAGAACTATGCGAAGCGGTTAGAAGTGTTGGAAGAGTCGGTCGGCTAAGCGGCCGAATTGAAGCGAGGTCTCACGGATGAATGCCGTGGGGCCTTTTTTTATTTGGGGATGTAGGGACATCGGCCCACAATTTTTCGAACGCGTCACGAAAGTGTTTCAGGCGTTGTATCGCCGCGAGTTTGAATGAGAACTAGGGTCCGTTATATCTCGGAATAACCATGGTGCTGCTCTGGTGTAGGGAACTCTGTTCCTCTAATACGCCAAACACAGTGTCACTTGATAGATTTTTCGCTAAATAAGACCCTGTAGTCCTGTTTCAACTCTCGCTGGACTATCAGCCAATTTCACATTAAGCTGATCCGTGTTCATTCGTCAGGATTTTCATAATTCCGACTAATTTACCATGGCTTTTGTTAATACTTAATTGGATTCGACAATTTAACCCTCTATCAAAAAATAAGTGAATAGTCCTATAATTAAGATAGTAAATGCAACAAGACACACCTAGCTGACTATTCAGGAATCGAGAGATATAAGCTGTATAAATCTATTACTTCATGGAGGATTGCTATGAAACCGACGTTAGACATACAGGAGATTGTATCTGCTTTAGGAATAGATCCATTTCGCTTTTTGGACTGGCAGGAAAAAGAAATAGGGCTGAAGGATCAGCCAATTACACCAATCGAGGAGCACAAAGATACACTCTCAGCCTATGGATTAATGGCGTAGGAAGTAGTTCTATACATAAAATAGTCAGCTAAACCCGGGTGTCTTCAGAGACGTTCGGGTTCTTTCATTTCGAATCCATAATGGGGGAGTAGGAGCTGTTATAAAGGGGTAAAAAGAAGGGCATTTTAACCTTTAGGGTGTAATATTTTCCGCATAAGGTGGTTAATCTAACCAAAAGGTGACAAACTTGTTACACATGCGCCTAATCACTTGCATCTAGTGTCCAATCAAGCTAACATAGAATTAAAATAGCAGGACGTGTGCCTTGCACCGAGTTATCAGAAGGAGGTTTCACCATGTTATTCGCGGAAGAAGCAGCAGCAGCAACAACAAGCACGTATACAAGCTTTGATATTTATGTTTTGATTTTCACAGTGATTCTTGTCATTGCAGTTGTCAGACAATTGATGTCACCAAAAAAGAATTTGTTTGCCCTAGGATTCGCGGTAGTTTCCTTGCTCGTATTCGGCCTCATGGATTATGTTATGATCACAGGCTGGTAATTCAGAGCTAACCCATGCTTCACAAGATAAAAGCCCACAGGACCAAGATCGTAAGATCATCGGCACCTGCGGGCTTTTTTTATTGCCAGGGAGGGGCTAAGCGGCTAACCGCTTATACCCACCACATTTCTCCAAGCGGCTCTTTGATGAGAACTTGTTGAAGGTTTTGAACAGCTTTCGAGAAGCCTTCTTCAACGGACATCAGTCCGTCTTCGTGCTCAATACTCACGACATAGTCGTATCCGACAAGGCGCAGAGCGCTGATGATGTCAGCCCATACTTTCATGTCATGACCGTAGCCAACGGAGCGGAACTGCCATGCGCGATCCAGCATGTTTGCATAGGACTGCATGTCCGTAACGCCATAACGGTTGACATTGTTAACATCCATGGATGTGTCTTTCGCGTGGAAATGGTGAATCGCGCCTGCGCGGCCGAGAATTTGTACGGCTTGTACAGGGTCAATTCCTTGCCACCACATGTGACTCGGGTCAAGGTTGGCACCAATCGCATCACCGGCTGCTTCACGCAGACGAAGAAGGGTAGCTGGTGTATGTACGGAGAATCCGCCGTGCAGTTCCAAGCCAATTTTGATATTACGGTCAGAGGCATATTTACCTGTTTCCGTCCAGTAAGGAATGACTTTATTTCCCCACTGCCAGTCAAGGATCTCTTGGAAATCGTTCGGCCATGGAGCTACAGGCCAGTTTGGATATTTGGCATCCTCGTGATCACCAGGGCAGCCTGAGAAAGTGTTAACCACAGGAACTTCAAGGCGCTCAGCAAGATCAATCGTTTGTATAATAGCATCATGGAATTCTTTCGCAATTTGTTTTTGCGGGTGCAGCGGGTTTCCGTGAACGCTCAATGCACTAATCGTCAAACCACGGGATTCCACCGCATGTTTAAAAGCTTTTAATTTCCCAGCATCAGCAAGCAGCTCAATTGGGTTGCAATGCGCATTACCAGGGTAGCCCCCAGTACCAATTTCGACAGCTTCTAAACCTTTAGAAGCAACATAATCGAGAGCTTCCTCCAACGGTTTTCCACCGAACAGAACCATAAAAACGCCTAACTTCATTAGGTACACCTCCATAAATGGTAAACAGCCACACAAATTATACCACTATCATCCTGTAAAATGAAGCAAGCCTTTATAGATCCGCAGAACCGTTTCATAATTTGAGCTGTAAATAATAACGGAGAACGTCACCAAGACTTGCGTCACGAAACAGCGGAAATAGAAATAGGTTTTAGAAACTTTCTTTTTATTTACCGTTGTAATTTTGAAAATGTTCTCAATTGCAAGAATGATCCCGTGATAGAGACCGTAGAAGAAATAAAGCCATGTAAAACCATGCCACAAGCCCATCAAGACCATAATTAAAATGGACAAGCCCGAGGCAACCCAACGGGAAGGCACCGTACGTGAAAAGAACATGAAGATATGATCACGGAAAAAATCGCCCAGCGTCGCATGCCAATTACGCCAGAATTGTGTCATGGAAGGCGAAAGTAACGGCCGCTTGAAGTTTTCAGGCATTGTATAGCCCATCAACCGCCCAAATCCGATCGCCATATCCGAATACCCGGAGAAATCGAAGTAAATGAGCGCATAGAACCAAACGAGCAGAAACAATGACTGATGCGTGTGTAAGTCTTGCTTCAGTACTTGATCGAAGACGCTGGTCATCCAAGTGACGATGACGATTTTTTTGAATAAGCCCAAAATAATGCGTTTGACACTGTCCTCGAAGAGGGCGGCGTCTACGGTGTATGGTTTCTTACTGTCGGCCATAAAATCACGGAATTTCAAGATTGGCCCTGAAGTAAAGGTCGGGACAAACAGCAGATAATTCGCATAATCGATGGCTGGCACTTGGCCGTCTTTTCCAAAGAAATAAGCAAAATAGTAAGCATCAATCACTTTCAAGACATTGTAGATGAGTCCAAGATAGATGACGGTGTCGAACAACGGATTGTGGAAAACTCCCATGATGAAAAGCCGGACACCTAGAAAAACGCCGATAATATTAGCGGCAAGCGCAAATATAAAAGTAGCTTTACGCCATAAGGTCGTGCGGCATAGATACACAAATCCAGCGTAATTAATCACTGTAAAAGCAGCGTAGAAAACGAGTAGTTTCTGGCTGTACAGCAGTAAAAAGCAGAGACTGAAGATAATCATCAGAATACGTTTGTTGTCGGCCCACTTGCGGGTGAGCATCAGAACGGCAACCATGCCAATCATAGCGATAATTGCGTTCATTTGCATATAAAACATAGCTTTAGAACTCCTCGCTTGGAAAGCCCGATTAGAATTTCTCGTAGATAAATAGGCCCTTACCGGTAAAATAAATGAAAACCAGATACAGCATCACGAGATAGATGAGGACTTCGGCTATTTTCCTAAGGATTTTAACCATGTGTCCACCTCCTTCGTAAATAGCGGAGCGCCTTCTTCGCGGTTTAAGTGTACAAGATCATGAAAATACTTGGGATCGTACGTATGCATCAAATCCAGCACCGGTACTCCGGCAGTCTTCAATTGGCTGTTTACCGCTTCCTTCAAGGAAGCTACGTAAGGTGGATCGGCATAGCCTTTGTTCCACGGCATCCAGATGACCCGCAAATGAAGCTGGTGTTCTTCAGCATAGCGAATGACCCATTGCATGGCGTCCAGATTTTTTTGGAAATCCTTCAAAGTCATGGAGCCAAAACGTTTGTCGTATTCGGTCCATTTCGATTTCAGGAAGGCATCGTCCTTACGGCCAGGATACAGCTCTTTATCTATCCAGCGCGGCTCGTAGGCTAAACTACCTTTGCTTAAATTACGAACGAATTCTTCGCCAGAATCACGGAAATAGTCACGGTAGGTGTACACATAAGGTTGGTACCACGGTTTGAACCATTGATAGGTCGGGTCCGTTTCGAGTGGATCGAGCATCGTATGAACATCAATGCCGATCACGAGTTCATCACGAACCTGGTACAAATTATGCGAGAGAATTCCCTGGAGATCGGTGATCTTACCATAGGAAAGCCCCATCTCCACCAAATGGGCATCGGATTTCTCTTCTATATAAGCACCAGTTACAGCCGAATTACCGAAGAAAACCGGACCCGATTGGGACCAGTCGTGGTGGTAGAGTGTTTTGGTAAAGTCGTTTTTGTAGAAACGGCGCGAGCTAACCATCGGGTTCCACCAGGAGATGAGAAGGTCCGAAACGACGATCGCTAGCAGCAGGCCGAGCACGAAGCTATTCTTTTTAAGAAATGTGGCTGCTTTCAACGGAATCACTCATTATCTTTGATTAGGATGGGGCCCACAGCTGACTTCAAATGATCAAAGGTCTGCGTGTGGGCCCAAGTAAGGATTTGAATTGAATAAGGGTCTATAAAGTAAAGTGATGAAAAAGGGGCTATTAGGCTACTTACAGAGCCTTTTCCTGCCAAGCGTGATACTGCTCGCGGAATGTGGCCGGCCATTGCTGCTCATCCAGTCCGTATTGCGCCAAGAACGCGAACGCCCAGCGCTCAATGCCGAAGCCAACACAACCCGTAACCGCGTTGCGCTTGCCCATTTTAATATTAAATGCATTACCGAAGGTATTGCTATGGAAATTGACAGATGAGCAGGCAATCGATTTCTTCACATGCGGAATTGTCAGGCGCAGCTCATATTTCATTTCTTGATTGCGTTGGAAGGAAGCTTTCACTTGGAAATCATTCGTGAAGAAAGGGTCATTCGCAATTTCCAACATGGAATCTACGTTCCATTCCACCGCTAATTCTTTGAGATATTCGATCGATTTCAAACGATTTTCTTTGACGAAGTCAGGTTTGCCGACGAAAATGATTTCACGCATAGAGAAGTCGAGCAAACGGCCGAAATCGCTGTGATTTTTGGATTCGAAGCGGTGGCACTTGGCAATCGCAGTTACTACGATTCCTTCACCCTCAAGAGTCTCATTCTCTAGTCCCTCATAGCAATGGTAGCAAGTAGAAGGATTCATCATGAAGTTAGGCTTCACCATGTTAGGATCAAGCTCTAACGGCTCATCTTGCTTCCAGCCGCCTGCATCACGAATGGATTGTGAGAACGATTCAATAACGTCCAAGTCCTCACGTAAATGCGTAACGAAATGAATGTGCTCTGGGAATGACGTGAAATGGTTCGTTTTGTTCAAAGTATGGCTATGAATTACCGCCGGATATTGCTCTTCCTGCATACCCTCAAAACGCTTAGCAATTTTCGTAACGAACGAGTAATCAAGGAAGCGCATCAAGCTGGAGAAAGGCTCACGGAAAATAAACAGGCCTGGCTCCAAAATCTTAATGGCCTTGCGCTCTACTAATTCAGCGATAATATCGCCTTCATAAGGAGTGTCTACTTTATTTTCGAATAAAATATTTTCTTTAAATCCGAAATCGCCATGGGAGAAACGTTCAATCAGACGTCCAACCCGCTCAGCAATGCCCTCATTGCCGTTCGGTGAATTGTGTGTGATGACGATGTGGCCGTCAACTAGTGCGATATCTTGAATATGCTCATCAGCAAAAGCGGAGGCATACTTGACTTGTCCGTGCTGGCTTTCGGCTAAGCCTTCTAGAGAAATTTTACATGTCAACATGAGTGGGTTACCTCGCAGTCTTCTTGGAAATAAAATCGGCAATTTCGCTTACCGTGTTCATGGAGTACAGCATGAGATCTTGATTCGTCACTTGGATGTTATACGTCTTCTCAATGTGGGCGATCAGTGCTGTAGCACCGATGGAATCGATAAACCCATAATCGAACAAATGAACATCAACGTCAAAATCGTCATCGTCCTCGGCAATTTCATAACGCTCGCGAATATGCTGCTCAAGCTGCGCTAGTAAGTCTTCATTAGACATGATGGAAAGCCTCCTGGTTAATTGAAATTTAATGCTGTTTTAAATGGGAAGAGAAAAAGATAACATTGCATTGTCACTGTGCTTTGCTAGTAAATGACAGCGTAGTTACTTCCCCATATCGGGTAATGGTGTAGAGATGATTCGCTGCGTCATACTCGATTTTGGCATCGCCCGCGAATTCAAGCTCCGTAGGACTGAATAACTTCACCTGCTGGAGGCCGGCTGCTTTGAGCTCCAAATGGTGGGTAGTTCCTTGCTCTGTCAGAGAAAAAGGTACATTAGCACGCACAATATGCAGCCGTTCTCTAGTCGGCGCAATGCCGATGACGGATGGTTGTGCCAATCCTACATAGAAACGGTTATCTATCGTTGTATAGGCATCAGAATCGCTTTGCAAGGAGTACAAGGCTAATTTCTCGCCTTTCTCTACGACAACTCCTAGCGTTCCAGCATACTCTTCAGCCAAGTTAGGCACTGCCTTCGCATTCGGTGTCAAAGTCGCATGGAAGTGCGGGCTGCCGCCTGCTAGACGATCTTTGAGCCTGTCCCATAAATAGAAGGCCCATGACTGGCTGATCCGAACCTCGCTTTTCATAGCGGTTAAGAAGGATTTGGCCATTTGTTTCTCAGTCATAAAATTATAATCATGCTTCGTGCGAAGCTTGTCAAAATAGTCAGCGAACTGCGTCAAATCTGCGATTTTGGATGGTTCGGGAAAATGGTACTCGATGTGCTCGAAATAATCAATCGGCATATCTAACTTTACCATCGATTCGAACACATCCGTCGTGGCATAGTCGCCTGTTCGCAGCACGGGTGTCGGTGTATGTATCAACATCGTACGGTCCGTTCTGCCTTGTTTATCTTGCAGCAGGAATGGCAGCGACCATATGGACTCTGGCCGGGAAATAACAGGCGACTCCGAAGGCAGGAAGCCGAAATTATACCACATGCCGTCCTGTTCCTCGCTTCGCAGTGTTTGCTGATGATCTTCGTTATTCACGCGCCATGTGTGCTGATTCGTGCCGGGATGCAGCCAAGGAATGCCTAACTTGGCGAAGGCTTGCTTATGCAGAGCAAGCTCAGCTTGTTCCTGTTCAGCGCTTTTGAAATTGTGCACAAATATGTGTGGATCTAAGTCAAGATAGTTATCACGCGTATATTGGATAAATTCCTTGAGTTCAGCTTGATAAGGAAACTGCGGATCATCAATCGCAACAGGGAATCCGAATTCGATGCCTCCGACGATCAGATCGTCTTTGCCGTCGTGATTAAGATCCAGCCACAGCGGCACCGAGTTATGCCCGGCAACCAAAGCGCGATTGCCGACTTGGTTTAAGGTTGTGCCTTCCAGGGGACCCGTATTCGTCCAAGCACCAGCGGTGCTTTGTAGATACACTTGCAAGTCCCCGTCGCTGCTGCCGACCACGAGATCCAGTCGGCCATCGCCGTTCATGTCGCGCGCGGCTGGCGCAGCGTACGCGGCGCTGTTCGGCAGCGCGAAGATCTCGCTGCCTACCTCTAAGGCAAGGGCCGCTGCGCTCCGGCCCTTGTAGAGCCACACTCGTCCATCGGCTCCGCCTAGGACGAGGTCGAGCTTGCCGTCGCCGTCCATATCGGCGACGTACGGCGCTGCAGGCCCTCCGGGCAGCTGCAGCGCTTTCCCGCCCGCGGGCACGGCCGCGGGCTTCGCGAACCTGCCGCTAGCGAGCTGCGGCAGCTCATACACGGCCCCGGACTCGTCAGATGCGACGAGGTCCGGGCGGCCGTCTCCGTTCACGTCTGCTGCGTGAACGGCACTGTAAGGGCTGAGCTGGAGCGGCACGCCGGACTCCAGCAACAGCTTCGAAGGCGCGCCGAAGGTGTCCGGCTGCGCCAAGCCCTCAGGCGGCGGCTCGCTTACGTACGCCGCCGGATCAGGTCCTTGATTCGAGTAGACGTACACGAATCCATCGGCGCTGCCGACCAGCACATCGGTGCGGCCGTCTCCGTTCAGATCCGCGGCGGCTGGGTACGCGCGGTAGGGCAGTTCAATCGCGCTCGACAGATCGCGATATTGCGGGAACAGCGCCTGCCGCAGCGGCTTGCCGGCAGACATCACGTGCAGGCCGCTCGCGTAGCCCGAGCTGGGCAGCTCACCGATGAACGCGGGCTGCGCGTTCGTTCCGGTGTTGAGCTGCACGGTCAAGCTCTCTCGCCACTGCCCCCAATAGAAGGCGTTGCGCACGAGGGTGAACGAGGGAATCTCGTTATACTTTTTGAGTTCCTCGGACCAAGCGATACCGTCTTTGTGCTGGATGGCGGGCATCGCCTCAAAGTGATTCTGAAAGGCCATGGCGGGTCTGCCATAAGGACCAAGAACTTTGCGAACACTGTAGCCTAACGTCTCTTTGGCTACATAGGATAGCAGCTCACTGCGATACTGCATGTTGGCTGCTGCGAAATCAAAGTTAAAATAAGGATCAATCGGTAAAGCTCTTTTATTGAAGTAAGTCGTTCCCGGTGTTGTCTTGCCTGTGGCTTGATATTTGGCTGCCAGTTGAGCGAAGCCTAGATTCAGGTCAGCACCGCTTTGCATGTCGTAACCGGTTGGAAAGTAGCGATTAGGCAGAAAGTTGCTAGAGATCAGCACGGTGCCTTTCCCTACATGGTTCTGCATAGCCAGCGAAACAGGTTTGCCGGACACATTCATTGCGACAATGGTCTGTCCTGAAGACGGAACGAAGCCATACCCCATATGGAAACCTGGAAGGTCTTCCATCGCGTGATGCTTGAGGTAGCTTTCGCTAAACAATTGAAAGGTTGTCTGCACGCCTTGCAGATTAATAGAAACCTTAGGGTAGCTGAGGCTTAGCGAATCTGCAGTCATTTGTGGTGCTCCTAAACTTGCAAGCGAAACTTTTTGCAAGTTAACCAGCTCTGCAGCACCAAGGAAATCGAGTGGCAGGCGGGAAGCAAACCCATTTTCGACTAGCAAATGCCCACCTTGCTTCACATAGCTTATGAGCTTTGCCGTCTGCTCTGTCCATGCGGCATCCTCGGCCAGGGCAGGGTCCAGATAGATCGCATCGTAAGCGTTCAGCTTACTAGCAGATAACGCTGCTAGCTTTTGTTTGTCTACGGAAGTGCCAGCCTGCAAGCTTTGCGTAAAGTTTCCATAGGCTGCCGTATCATAAGAATCTCCACTAATTGCATAGAGGAGCTTGGTTTCCTCTATTTTTGGCAAAAATAGAAGTAGGCCCACTACTAATAGGAAACCGAGGGCTAGTCCGACAACAATTTTTAATATGCGAATTTTCGACAAAACCAAAAGGATCCCTCGATTACTAAAAAGGTCACTATCCTTGACATTATAGCATTCATGGGTAAGTTTGTTAACTTTTAAAGGGTTACCCTGTATGCAGGTAAGGTTTGGGAATTTGCGGAGGCTGTCGGATATTGACCAGGTTTGGAAATGCTTGTGCCCTAGATTCCTACCTATCGTTTCTGTTACACTAAAGAGAAGACTTTGAGGGTTACCTGAGGATCTATTATTGAAAGGATTTGCTGCCATGCGTACGATACGCAGAGAAGATATAGAATTATTGGCCCCTGCGGGGGATTGGGATTGTTTGAGAGCGGCTGTTGCCAATGGGGCGGATGCCGTGTTTTTTGGTGTGGAGAAATTTAATGCTAGAGCGCGCGCGCATAATTTCACGATGGCTGAGCTGCCGGATATTATGTCTTTCCTTCATCTATATGGTGTTAAGGGTTTCCTAACCTTTAATATTCTAGTATTTGAGGAAGAGCTGAGCGAGGCGAAGCAGTTGATTGAAGCTTGTGTCGATGCAGGTGTCGATGCGGTTATTGTGCAAGATCTGGGTCTTGTGAAAATGATTCGTGAAATCTCCCCGGATTTCCCGATTCACGGTTCCACGCAGATGACGATTACATCGCCTGAGGCTGTTGAATTTACGAAACCTTTTGATATTGAACGGGTCGTTTTGGGACGCGAAAATAATTTGAAACAAATTAAACAAATCGGAGATCAAGCGAAGCTTCCTATGGAAGTGTTCGTGCATGGTGCCCTTTGCGTGTCTTACTCTGGACAGTGCCTGACCTCTGAGATGTGGGGCGGCCGTTCGGCTAACCGCGGGGAGTGCGCGCAGGCATGCCGCTTGCCGTATGATTTGATGATCGATGGTGTGCAAAAGCCGATGGGTGACGTGGCTTACTTGCTGTCGCCGAAAGATTTGGCGGCTATTGAGATTGTGCCTGAGTTAATCGAAGCAGGCGTTTGCTCCTTCAAAATTGAAGGGCGTTTGAAAACCCCTGAATACGTGGCTAACGTCGTGAGTAAGTACCGTAACGCGATTGATCGTTATTTCGATGGCGAGGATGCTCGTCCGTCGAAAGAGGAAGTTCGCGAGCTGCAGCAAAGCTTCTCGCGTGGCTTTACGGTTGGTTTCTTGAACGGAACCAACAATAAACAGCTCGTCGACGGTACATTTCCGAAGAGCCGCGGGGTGTTCGTGGGCCGCGTGAAGCAAATTTTGCGCGACGGTGTGGTTTGTGAGCTTGAAGCGCCAATCAAGCGCGGGGACGGAATTGTTTTCGACGCCGGAGATCCGACGAAGAAGGAAGAAGGCGGCCGTATCTACGATTTGCGCCGCAAAGGCGAGAAAATTGAAGGCGAAGCCGAGGGCGGCGTTATCGAAATCGTTGCGGGACGCAATGATGTGGACTTGAGCCGCTTGCACGTTGGGGATCGGATCTGGAAGACGAACGATCCGCATTTGGACAAACGTCTGCGTCAGACGTTCGAGACCGATAAGCCTTACCGGACTTTCCCGGTTAGCATTAAGATTACGGGCGCTGCGGGCGAGCCGCTCAAAAGCTGGTGGACAGATGTGCAAGGCGGCCATACCGTCTTCGTACAGTCCGAACTTCCGCTTGTTCAAGCGGAGAAAAGACCAATGGATGAGCAGCTATTCGCTGATCAGTTTGGCCGTCTTGGCGGTACGATCTATGCGCTTAGTGATCTGGACGTTCAGTTGAACGGCGAACTCATCGTACCGATGCGCGAGCTTAATGCTATGCGCCGCAGCGCGGTTGAGCTTATGGAAGACGAGCGGCAGAAGCCGCGTGCGTATATGAAGCGTGAGATCGGCGTCTATGACGATGTACCGGAGCTTACTGCTGAGCAGCGTCAAGCCGCTGAACAAGCTCCTGCGCTGTCGTTGGCGGATCGCAGCGGGGTACACCTTACAGCACTTTGCCGTAATTTGGATCAAGTGAAGGCTGTGCTGGAAAAAGACGATGTACAAATGATTTACGCTGATTTTGAATTTATTAAGCAGTTCCCTGCGGCAGTGGAAGCTGTGCATGCTGCCGGGCGCAAAATCGCCTTGGCCACGCCGAGAATTCATATGCCTGGGGAAACGGGCTATTTTAACAATATCTTAAAGCTGAACCCTGATGCTGTGCTGATTCGGAATACAGGTGCTGCTTACTTCTTCTTGAAGCATCAGTTGGAGCATCCGAATGGGCCTAAGCCGCAGTTAATCGGTGATTTCTCCTTAAATGTAGCTAACCACAAAACAGCTTCCTTATTCTTGGAGTCAGGTTTGTCGAAAGTTACGCCATCTTACGATCTAAACATTCAGCAGATGGTCGATCTGCTTCGCCGCGCTGAAACTTCCAAGCTGGAAGTTGTCATTCATCAGCATATGCCGATGTTCCATACGGAGCACTGCGTGTACTGCACGTTCTTGAGCGAAGGCACAGACTTCACGAACTGTGGTCGACCATGTGAGGATCACCATGTGTCCTTGCAGGACCGGGTAGGGATGTCGCATCCGGTACGTGTCGATGAAGGCTGCCGTAACACGGTTTACAATGCTGTTGATCAATCCGGAGCTGAATATTTGAACCACTTCATGGATCTGGGCATTCGTTCCTTCCGCGTGGAGTTCCTTGAAGAGACACCGGATAAGGTGCATGAGATTCTGAGTTTGTATCGTCGTGCAATTAACGGTGACATCAGCGGAACGCAAGTGTGGCGTTCTCTGAAAGCTACCAATCAGTTGGGCGTAACTCGCGGTCAATTGGTGAAGTAAAGCAAGTTGAGTTGATATAGGAAGAAAAGCCATAGACGCTGAGCGTTTATGGCTTTTCTTTTTGGGGATTGGGGGTGGGCGAATACTTGCCCATACACGTTGCGATGGAGGGCACCCTGCGTGGAAGGGGAACTACACGGACGCTATATCTACAAAATCCGCCATTTTATCAAGGAGAGGGAACTGAAGTTCGCTATTTCATCATATTTCGCATAGAATTCTCCCGAATTCCGAGAAATAAAGGCCTGTAGTCCCGCTCGGCCAGCGAAAACTCCACATTGTGCAAAATAGCGGATCGTAGTTCCTCGAAGATGGCCGGTCGGCAGCCTATATAACTACACTTTACTATGCTGGCTAATCGGAGCACTCCACAATGCAGTATAGTCTAGCTGAACGCCAACGTTACAACTCTCTCTCAGCGCGCTCTTAAACAAGCTATACTTTTGAGGGGGATGCTAATTTCTCCTCCAATTACTGATCTCCTCAACGTCCCCTCTCTCACGTGTGATGATGATTTACATAGCGCTACATGTAAGGGTCTCGTTCTTTTTTACCTGAGGCGAAGGAATTGGCCTTCTCCCTGTAGTTCTCCCCAGCCAGCGAAAGCTCAACCTTGTGCAATAATAGTGGATTGCAGTTCCTCAAAAGACCACCATTTTCAATCATTTTCCTCTCCCCAACCAATTTCTGCACATTAAAGGCTTATTTTGTTCACAATCTGGACACAATTTTTTAATGTATTTTTCAGATTTGCTTAAGGTTGGTTTATTGTTCCACGGGTATAGTGATGATGGTTACTATGAACGAAAGAATGAATGGGGGATCTTGGATGCTTGAGGTCAAACAAGTCAGCAAGCTGTACGAAAATGATCGCGGCGTACACAACATCGACTTCTCGATGCAGCGCGGCGAAATCGTCGGCTTTTTAGGGCCCAATGGTGCTGGCAAAACAACGACAATGCGCATGATCACTGGTTACTTGAATCCGACGCACGGCCAAATCCTGGTGGATGGCCACTCCATGACGGACAACCCGAAGAAAGCGCGCCGCAAAATCGGCTATTTGCCGGAAACGCCGCCGCTTTATCCGGAAATGACGGTGCAGTCGTACCTGCGCTTTATCGCGAATCTTCGCGATGTGCCGGCACGGGAGCAGAAGCTGCGCGTCGGCGAAGCGATCGACAAGCTCGGTCTGCAAGGTCGCGAGAAGCAGATCATTCGCTCACTGTCCAAAGGCTACAAACAGCGCTTGGGCCTTGCGCAAGCGATTCTGCACCAACCGGATCTGCTGATTCTGGACGAGCCTACGTCAGGCCTCGATCCGAAGCAGATCATCGAAATCCGCCAGCTGATTCATGAGCTGGGTGAGAACCACACGGTGCTGCTGAGCACGCACATTTTGCCGGAAATTAACGCGATATGTAACCGCGTTCTCATTATTAACCAAGGTCGCGTCGTGCTCGACGAGCGTCCTGAGAATCTCGGCCGCACGATGGGCGAGACGTTTGAAGTGTCGCTCGAGGTCAAGGGACCTCGCGAGCGGATTTTGACCGAGCTGCGCAGCCTGGATACGGTTGCTGATGTCAAGGAGCTAGATGCTCCAGCTCTTCCTGTAACTGCATCCGCAGAGCCTGCAGCTGAAGAAGCTCCTGCCGCCGTCAAGGAAGCGGAGTCCGTGAAGCTGCTCGTCACCTCTGCGGATCGCTCCGATATCCGTGAGGATCTGTTCTTCCGCCTAGCTGGCGCAGGGTATCCGATCCTGGAGATGAAGCGGGAAAGCCTCAGCCTAGAGGATATCTTCCTCAAGCTGACAACGGACGAGCCTGCCGAAGCGGACAGCAAATCGGATGAGGAGGTAGACAACGATGCGTAAAATCTGGGCGATCTGCTCGAAAGAGCTGCAAATGTATTTCTTTTCGCCAGTTGCTTATGTAGCCTTCGCTTTTTATGTGCTGCTGTCTAGCTTCTTTTTCTATATCAACTTTGTAAGCGGTCAGCCGCCGATCATTGATGCGCGTTCTGTGGTAGGTAACACCTCGTTTGTTTATCTGTTTATTATCCCATTATTGACGATGCGTTTGATCGCGGATGAATTCCGCCAAGGCACGGATGAGCTGCTGCTTACATCGCCTGCAGGTATTGGTGAAATTGTGATGGGCAAATATTTATCCACTTTTATCGTGCAGGTAGGACTTGTGGCAATTTCCTTGATTTATCCGCTCATCATGTCAACCTTCGGTGAGATGGATAAGCCGGTTCTATGGCTGTCCTATCTAAGTATGTTCCTAATAGGCTGCGCGATGATGGCTATCGGTTTGTTCGCATCAAGCCTTTCTAACAACCAGATGGTTGCCGGTATTACGGGTTTTGTGATTTTGCTGCTGCTGTGGCTGCTTGATTGGGTGAGCTCCAGCATGACAGGCAAATTGAAAGATTATGTCGGTCAATTCTCATTGACGAGCCATTTGTCGAACCTGCAAAAAGGTGTTCTACATGGCGGCGACATCCTCTTTTATGTCACATTAACCGCAGTATTTCTCGTTCTTAGCATACAAGTCCTTGAAAGAAAGCGTTGGAGGTGAGCGGGATGAACAAGTGGATACGGGGAACGAATGCGACAGTTTTATCCATCGCGGTGATCGGTATTTTCATCATTCTGACCATTTTCCTTCACTCGCTGAAAGGCTTTCAGGTCGATTTGACGAAAAACAAAAATTTTACGCTATCGGAGCAAACGGTCAACACGCTTAAAAACTTAAATCAAGATATTCATGTCATTGCTTTTACAAATAGTGGTGACAACAATGAATTCGTGACGCGTCAGGTTACGGATATGGTCCAGGAGTACAAGAAGCAAAGCAGCAAAATTACGTATGATGAATACGATATGCTGAAACAGCCATCTATGGCTAAGCAATATGGCGTCGACCAAGGCGGTACGCTCATTTTTGAAATGGGCAGCAAGAAACAGAACGTGAATTTCTACGAGTTGTTCGTGGGTCAGCAGGATGGATCTTACACGTTTTCAGGGGAAGAGAAGTTCACGCAAGCCATTACGAGCTTAACTTCTACGGAGAAACACACGGTGTACATGCTTTCCGGTCATCAAGAGTATCCATTGAATGCGATGACGATTTTGAAAAGCAGTCTGGAAGCCGCAAATTACACGGTGAAGGATCTCAATCTTTACGTTGAGGGTAAAATACCTGACGATGCGCAGATGCTCATGCTGCTGGGTCCGCAAAACGATTTGAACGATAAAGAAGCCGAGCTGATTAAGGCCTATTTGAAGGATAAGGGTAAGATCTACATGGCGCTGGGCTTTGATAAAGATATGGCGACCAAGTGGAAAAATATCGATGCCATCATGAAAACGTATGGTATCCAAGATCAACACGCGATTGCTATTGAACCTAAACAAACATCGCTGTATGATCCGTTGACGATTATTCCGGACTACGGTCCTCATGACATTACGAACAAGCTCTCCAGTAATAATCTCGTTACAATGCTGTCGCTGGCAGTTAGTTTGAATGCAGATGAGAGTGCTCCGGATTACACGCAATCACTGCTTTTGAAGACGACTGACAAAGCTTACGGTGAAACCGATATTAACCTGCTTGCACAATCCAAAACCAAACAGGATGCTACGGATGTCAAAGGCCCGCTCAATTTAGGGTATGCGATTTCGAATAAAGATAACAAGCCTAAGGCTGTTATTCTGGGTGGTTCGACGTTCGTGCTGGATCAAGACATTCAAAATCAAGGAAACAAAGATTTTGCGATGAATAGTATCGGCTGGCTGCAAGAACAGAAGGATCAAATTACGATTCGTCCGCGTCAAGGAGATGCGTTCCAGCAAGCGATGATTACGCCTAGCCAGGCGAATACGATTTTCTTAGTCACGATCGTGTTCTTACCGCTCTTGTTCTTAGTCATTGGCGGCTTGATCTGGTGGAGGAGGAGAAGAGGATGAAACGGTTTATTCCTACAATTCTGTTAGTGGTTATTTGTATCGGCGGTTTCTGGTACGCTTCGAGCAAAAACTTCTTTCAAGAGAAACAAGAAGAACCGAAGACTCTTCTCACTCTAAAACAAGAGGATGTACAGGCACTTACGGTGAAAACCGAAGAGCAGCAGATTGATCTGAATCGCACAGACAGTGGCTGGGAGATGAAAAAGCCGGCTGCGGCGCCGATGAATACGAATCAGGTAGATGCGTGGTTGGATGCCATCGGTATCGTTACTTCCACCAAAGTGGTAGAAGAGCAAGCGAGCAATTTAGCCAATTACGGACTAGATAAGCCTATTGGCACTTATGAAGTCACGATGAAAGATGGCTCCAAGAAGGGGCTTCTAGTCGGAACCGCTCTCCCAATCGAAGGTTTCTCCTACGTTCAGGTAGAGGGTTCTCCTGCTGTGTACCAAGTTAGTGATCAAACATTATCTTCGCTGAACAAGGCTCCAGTCGATTTTGCCGAAACAAGTCCGTTCAAAGTCGAGAATGACAAGGTTCAGTCGGTGAAGGTCACGTGGAAAGGTCAGACCTGGACACTCGCCAAAACGGACAAGGACAAAGTTGCCGCTGAGGCGAACTGGAAGCTTGGCGATAAGGAGCTGAAGGGTGCGGATGCGAGTCCTTTGCTGGATGAGCTGGTCTTCTTGCACAGCACGGAGCTGCCGCAGCCACTCGCTCAGAAACCAACGGCTGGCGGCGAGCTTAAAGTTGAGCTTGGTTTGTCCGTAGACGGCAAAGACGTTACCGAGGTTTATGAAGGTAAGGTAAGCCAAGACCAAGTCTGGCTGGCCAAGCAAGGCGGGACATGGTCCTACCAGCTTGCGATGGAAGATATACAGAAATTAGCGGATGCGTATGCCGGTAAGACGGCGCAGCCTGCGTCATAGAAAGAAGCCCCTGACAGCCTTTGCTGTGCGGGGGCTTTTTCTATTGGACAGGTTCCTCTTGCTGTAATGATGTTTTACATCGTTACTGCCTGCGCGGCAGGAGCATTTGCGCGCCTAACGATGATTCACATCTTTGCAGCAGCAATCACGCCCGGCTTCCGCGCGGCACGAGGCATGCAGCGATGTTTTACATCGTTATGGCCTGAGCATTCGGAGCAATTACACGCCTAACGATGAATTACATCGTTACAGCAGCAACAATGCCTGCCTCCCGCGCGGCACGAGGCAGGTACTCTCAGCCAGCCACTGCCGAGTTACAGGTTTTTTTTACCAAATGACATAAAACGGAAGATTTTGGGAAACCTACAAAGAAGGAATGGAAAGGAGGGTAACATTCACATGTACAACAATCAAGGGAACCAAACCATTACCGGCAAGGAGCTCTCGTACCTATCGGATACGTTGAAGAACGAAGATTTGTTAGCAAAGCTTTGCGTACACGCTTCTGTTGGCAGCCAAAGTCCATCATTGAAGCAAACTATGTCTCAGCTTTCCCAGGAACGGCTCCAAAGCGTCAACATCCTCATCAACACGCTGCAGCAGCAATCAGGCTTGACCCACTAACACGTACATAGAGGAGGTGCAAGAAGCATGTATCAACAAAATCCCTACCAACAACAACATCAGCAACAGCAGCAACATCAGGTGCAATTGCAAGAGCAGGATCTTGCTAATTTAGTTCTATCCGAGCTGAAACGCAGTGCAGGGGAGTACACAACAGCGGTAACAGAGGCTGTTAATCCTCAGATTAAACAGACATTTCAAGCTTTACTGTTAAAGACACTTCAATGCCATGCGACTTTATTTCAAGAAATCCAAAAACTCGGCTACTACCAGGTTCAACCAGCAGAGCAGCAGCAAATCCAACAGGAGTTGCAGAAACAAAGCCAGACCGCAGCACAGTTACAGTCGTTTGTGCAGCAAAATTTGAGCCATGCGCCGACGATGAACTACCAACAGCAAGAGCCGATGGGGACTTCGCATCAGCAGCACCAACAGCATCAGCATCAGTACTCTGATAATCAGCACCAGCAAACGCAAAGCCAGCAGCACAACCCAATCGCAGGCTTACATCAGTCAGCCATTCAACCGATGATAAGTGCGTCCCAATATCCGAATGCCGTGCATAATAATCAAGGGCAGGGCTACGGCCAAACGAGCAACGGCTACTCTCAGAACTATGGGGCATCATCCGCTTACGGAGCATCAGAGAATGCTGGTATGGCGGCCAAGTCGGCCAATCCAAGCATCGCTTCTCGCCAATCCTCTAATGTGACAGGTGAGAACTCCTATACGAACAAACAGCACGAGGGCAGCAAATATAGCTTTTAATCGACTCCCTCATCTCAAAAAGACAAAAGACGTCCGCAGCACTTAGCTTAGGGCGTCTTCGTTTTTTCTGCATCGAAATTATTTTTATTAAATTTGTCCCACTTTTCTCATAATCCTGGAATGGAACCAGCTTGTCACACATATATAAGGAACAAGGATGTCCAAACTTATGGGAAAAGGGAGTAGAGCTGATGAAAAAAACATGGATTTACGGCGCAGCGACTTTAATGTTACTTGGAGCAGTTACAACTGCATGCGGTTCTAAAGAGGAAGTCATTAGTTCAACTGGAGCAGGCCCCAAGGTAGCGACAACAGTGGCTTCAGGTGCTAAGCCAGCCATTGACGCACAAGTTTCTAAAGTGGATGGCAGAAATGTAACAATTACGTACGAGACAACAAATTTCCAATTATCGGCCGATAGTATGGATAAAGCGAATGTGCAGGGGCAAGGACATCTGCATCTGTACGTTGATGGCAAGCAAAAGGCGATGATCGGTAAAACGGGTCCGTTAACGCTGAATAATTTAGCTGCTGGTAAACACGAAATCCGCCTTGAGCTTCAGCAAAATGACCACAAAGATCTCAATGTCGAGAAAATCCTTAATATTGAAGTGAAATAAGTGGGAACATTTGTGCGTATTTGGGCGGAAAACAAGCTCGGGTGAAGATCGGAACACGCTGCAAGCATATTCTTTGAAAAGACGGGCAAATAGCCCGTCTTTTGTCATTTGACACACCCGAATGCGTAGCATAGACTGTTGATAGTATGGCAGTATTGCCGCCTAATCGGAGGGAAACAATTGATCGTCGATATACGGAAGTGGAAACATGTTTTTAAGCTGGACCCTGATCGCGACATTTCCGACGAAGCGCTTAATCTCGTTTGTCAGTCGGGAACAGATGCGATTATGGTTGGGGGTTCAACGGGCGTAACGTTTGATAATACCGTAGACCTTATGGCCCGGATTCGTCAGTATGAATTGCCTTGTGTCCTTGAAATTTCTAGCCAAGAGGCTATCGTCCCTGGGTTCGATCTCTTTTTTATTCCGGTGGTGCTTAATGCGGAAGATCCGAATTGGATCGTCGGGCAGCATCATGAAGCATTGAAGGAGTATGGTTCTCTGCTGAATTGGGATGAAATTATAGCGGAAGGTTATGTGATTCTCAACAGCGAGGCTGCAGCGGCGAAGCTGACGAAAGCTCGTGCGAACTTGAATGCCAAAGATGTTGCGGCTTACGCGCGCATGGCGGACAAGTTATTTCATATGCCAATTGTATATTTGGAATACAGTGGTGTGTTCGGCGATATGGAGCTGGTGCGGAGGACGCGGCAAGTTCTGGAGAATGCCCGTTTATTTTATGGGGGCGGCATCGACAGCTTGGCCAAAGCGCAGCAAGCAGCGGAAGTTGCAGATACCATTGTCGTAGGCAACATCATCTATAGTGATCTGGAGCAGGCGCTTCAGACGGTGAACGTGAATTTTGATAGAACAGGAAGGTAACTTTAATGAACGAGACAGTCAATATCTTAGATGCGATTAAAAGGTTGAATCCCCAGCAGCGCAAAGCGGTCGAAGCGGTTGACGGTCCACTTTTGATTATGGCTGGAGCGGGAAGCGGAAAGACGCGTGTGCTCACGCATCGGATTGCTTATCTGATCGGCACGCGCAGGGCGGCGCCATGGAGCATTCTAGCGTTAACATTTACGAATAAGGCAGCGCGCGAAATGCAGGATCGTGTTGGCAAGCTAGTCGGCGGGAGCGGGAACGATATTTGGGTTTCTACATTTCACTCCATGTGTGTGCGTATGCTGCGCAGAGATATTTCGCGAATCGGTTTCACTTCGAATTTTACGATTCTGGATTCAGGCGATCAACTCTCTGTGATTAAAACCTGCTGCAAAGAACTCAACATCGATACGAAGAAGTTTGAGCCCAAAACGTTTCAAGCAGCCATCTCTACAGCCAAAAACGAACTTATTTCTCCTAAACAATTTGAAGATAAAATAGGCGACTACTTCGACGGACTGACCTCAAAAATTTATACGCTCTACCAAAAAAAGCTGAGAAGCAACAACTCCCTGGATTTCGATGACCTGATTATGGCAACCATTCATTTGTTTAAGGAAGTACCAGAAGTTCTGGATTACTACCAAAACAAATTCCAATATATCCACGTCGATGAGTATCAAGATACGAATAGGGCGCAGTATATGCTGTGTCAAATGATTGCTGCCAAACATAAGCGCATTTGTGTTGTAGGGGACAGCGATCAGTCCATCTACCGTTGGCGCGGCGCCGATATTACGAATATCCTTAATTTTGAACAAGATTACCCAGATGCTACTTCTATTTTATTAGAGCAAAATTATCGCTCCACCTCGAATATTTTGACGGCGGCGAATAAAGTGATTGCCAATAATACGGGTCGCAAACCCAAAAATCTGTGGACGGATAAAGAAGGCGGCGTAGGCATCAAGCTATTTCAAGCTGACACGGAGCATGAAGAAGGCTATTTCATTACAAGTGAAATTAATAAAAACAAGTCCAAGGGTAAAAAGTTCGCCGATCATGCGATTCTCTACCGGACGAATGCTCAATCACGGGTGATAGAGGAAATTCTCATTAAATCCGACATTTCGTATACGATTGTTGGCGGCGTGAAGTTCTACGATCGCAAAGAGATCAAGGATATTTTGGCTTACCTGAGGCTCATTTCCAATCCCAACGATGATATTAGCTTGAATCGGGTCGTTAACGTGCCGAAGAGGGGCATCGGTGGCACCACGATGGATAAAGTCGCAGATATGGCGGGACGCCGCGGTATTTCGTTATTTGCCATGTTGGAGGAAATCGATGTTCTGGAGATCAATTCAAAGGCGAAGCATGCGTTGGCTGATTTCCGTGAGATGATCGATAATCTGAACCGGATGGTTGAATACTTATCCGTAACGGAACTTACCGAGAAGGTGCTGGAATTATCCCAGTACCGTGTGGAGATGCAGCGAGAGAATACGATTGAATCCAAAGCTCGCCTCGAAAATATTGAAGAGTTCCTGTCCGTGACGATGGACTTTGAGAAACGCAACGAGGACAAGTCCCTCATCTCGTTCCTGACCGATTTGGCGCTTATCGCCGATATCGATACCTTGGATAAAGACCAACCAGAGGAAGAACAGGACGCTGTCGTATTAATGACGATGCACAGCGCCAAAGGTCTGGAATTCCCGGTTGTTTTCATCATCGGGATGGAAGAAGGCGTCTTCCCGCACAGCCGTGCTTTTGCGGATAACGAAGAGCTCGAAGAGGAGCGCCGGCTAGCCTATGTCGGCATCACGCGCGCGGAGGAAGAGCTTTTCCTCACGTGCGCGCGTATGCGCACGCTCTTTGGCCGCACCGCCGCTAACGCGCCATCGCGATTCCTCCAGGAGATTCCGCCGGAACTCCTGGAGAAAGTCTCGATGGGAGGCTCCATCGGCGGAGGCTTCTCCCGAGCTGGCCGCACCAGCTCGTGGGGCAGCAGTGGAGGCGGAAGCGCCGCCGCCTCCTCCACGAGCCGCGGCACAACCGCCGGCTCGTCTACCTGGGGCACGCCGTCCTCATTCGGACGGCCAAGTGCCGGCGCGGCTGCGCCAAGCCCTGCAGCGGCTGCGAAGCCGCCTGCTTTCCGGGCTCCGCAGCCTGCCGCAGGCGGCGCGGTGCCGGACTACAAAGCCAGCGACAAAGTGTCGCATGGCAAGTGGGGCGTCGGCACCGTTGTGTCCGTGAAAGGCTCGGGTGATGACACCGAGCTGCAAATTGCTTTCCCGGCGCCTAATGGCTTAAAGCGCCTGTTGGCGAAATTCGCCCCTATTACGAAGTTGTAGGGGCCGGCTACAAGGAATACCTATTTCCCATTAGAGAGGAAGAGCCCGTAATGACAGATGCCATCGCGGCAATGAAAACCCTCATCCAAGAAATAAACAAACACAATCATAATTATTACACGCTCGATCAACCGACGATTTCGGATGCTGAGTGGGACGCTTTATATGATAGATTAGCATTGCTGGAGAAGGAGACAGGGACAATCCTGCCCTCTTCCCCGACGCAGCGTGTGGGCGGCGCCATCCTGAAGGGTTTTGACCCGCACCGCCATTTAGCCCGTCTTTGGAGCTTGGATAAAGCGCAAAATGCGGAGGATCTACAAACTTGGCATACACGCGTACTTAAGCTGATTGCCGACTATAACAGCAAAAACCCGGAAACCCCTCTGCCCGAGCCGACCTATGTGGTGGAATTAAAGTTTGATGGACTTACGCTCAATCTTACCTATGAAGCGGGACAGCTTAAACAAGCCTCCACACGTGG
This sequence comes from Paenibacillus sp. J22R67, assembly GCF_059692175.1. Taxonomy (NCBI): domain Bacteria; kingdom Bacillati; phylum Bacillota; class Bacilli; order Caryophanales; family Paenibacillaceae; genus Paenibacillus; species Paenibacillus sp. J22R67. Next base: position 188,052 of record NZ_JCAUAX010000012.1, read on the forward strand.
GAATGGTACCGTAGGAGAAGGGATTTTAGCGCAGATTAAGACCATTAAATCCATCCCCCTCGAAATTCCCTATGATCAAGGGACGATTGAAGTGCAGGGTGAAGGCATGATGTTCCTATCTGTCCTTGAAGCGTACAACCAGACTGCCGCAGAGCCGCTCAAAAACGCTCGAAATGCGGCCGCCGGAGCGCTGCGCAACTTGAATCCTAAAATGACTGCAGAGCGTAAGTTGAACGCTTTTTTCTATAACGTAGGTTATTCGGACAATATTCAATTTGCAAACCATGCGGATATGGTTCAGTTTCTAAGGGACAACCATTTCAAAATCAGTAACCGTACACGTTATTTCAATACGATCGAAGAAGTACGCACAGAGCTGGAGAGGATCGCGGAAGAGCGCTTAGGCTTTGATTTCCTCATCGATGGTAGCGTTGTGAAGCTAACGGACATGCGCACACGGGAAGTGCTTGGCTATACGGAGAAGTTCCCTCGTTGGGCTATCGCGTACAAGTTCGAGGCGGAAGAAGCAACAACGATCCTGCAAAGCGTATCCTGGGAAGTAGGCCGTACCGGCAAAATTACGCCGTTAGCCCGCGTAGAAGCCGTAGATCTCGCTGGCGTTACCGTACAGAACTGTACGTTGAACAATGTCGGCGACATCGAACGTAAGAACCTCAAGCACGCCTTAGGCAGCCTCGTCTACATTCGTCGCTCCAATGACGTCATTCCCGAAATTCTCGGCAAAGTGACCGAGGAGAATGACGGCGGGGAAATCGTCGCTCCGACGCATTGCCCTTCCTGCGGCAGTGAGCTTGAGATGCGTGGCGCGCATCTATTCTGTTTGAACCGGCTTGGCTGCAGTCCGCAGCTCGTTGGACGTATGTCGCATTTTGCCTCGCGCGATGCTATGGACATTGAGTTCTTCAGCGAGATGACGGCTTCGCAGTTGCACCAAGAGCTTGGCGTCAATGATCCTGCGGATCTCTATTCGCTGCAGTTTGACGATCTGGTGAAGCTTGACCGCTTCGGAGAGAAGAAGGTCAATAACCTGCTGGGCGCGCTGGAGAAAAGTAAATCCCGCGACCTCGCGTCGTTCCTATATGCATTAGGTATTCCCAACTCCGGCAAAACGACAACGAAAGTACTGGCCGATCATTACCGCAGCTTGTCCAAAATCATGGCGGCAACGCCGGAAGAGCTGATCACGCTCCCTGACGTGGGAGGCATTGTCGCTGAGAGCATTTATTCTTTCTTCCGTGACCCTGTGATGGTATCCAGTATTGAGCGTATGTTGGCCGCAGGCGTCAATCCGATTGCCGAAGAATCTGCAGTCGTGATGGCTAGTCCGGATAGCCCGTTTTTTGGCAAAACAGTTGTTCTTACAGGTACGCTTTCCACCATGGGGCGTGACGAATGCGCCAAGAAGCTTGAAGCGCTTGGGGCCAAAATCACCGGCAGCGTATCTAAGAAAACGGACATTGTTATTGCAGGCGAGAGCGCTGGCAGCAAGTTGACCAAAGCTCAGGAACTTGGCATTCGGATTATTGATGATGAGCAGGAGCTTTTGCAGCTGCTGGGTGAAGGTTAATTTAAATTTTTGAAAAGAGGGTTGCGCCATGACAGGTAAGCTGCATATTGTGAACGGAGACGCTTTTGGAGATAAACTGCGTAAGTCGAGCATAGATGGCGAAATACTGGTGTGGCGCGAGTCTCTATATGAAGGACCTATTGGCATGCGAATGTCGGATAGTCTCCTTTTACCCATTAGGGCTTCTTATATGTTTCAAAAGCATGAGATCCCAGAAGATATGTTTACGTCCACAACACTTCATCAAGAAAAGCAATTGGATGTGCTCTTAAGAGAGGTTAATGAAATTGTCCTGTGGTTTGATCAGGATCTTTTTGACCAATTGATGCTCTGTTACATACTATCGCGACTATCTGCTCTGCATAATGGATCAATTCAATTATCACTTATCCAGTATGATCAAAAGATTGAATATCAAATTACGGAACTTTACAGTGAGGTGTCGCCAGCAACAGAGGGGCAGCTTAATATTGCTGCTAAGGTATGGAGTGCCTATTCTGCCTCGGAGCCGCTGTCTTTGCTAGCTTTAATGGTGGAGGACTTGTCGGAGCTTTCTTTTCTTAAAAGGGCGCTAGAGGTTAATTTAGGGCGTTATCCCTCTATGCAAAATGGTCTGAGCAGTCTAGAGCAGCTCATTCTTGAGGAAATTGATCGTAGCGAGGTTTCTCTATACTCTCTATTCCAAATAGTAAGCGAGAAAGCCAGTGACTATGGCTTAGGCGATTTGCAGTTCTGGGGCATGTTAGAGCAGCTCCGGTTATGTGATCATCCGTTAATCTCTCTTACTGGAGGAGTCAGACTGCCCAAATACGGCGAACCGTTACCGGTTCAGTTCGAGAATTGGCGAGTAAGATTAACAGATACGGGTAGACTAGTTCTCACGGGTAAAGAAGATCACATCGCTTTGAATGGTATTAACGATTGGATTGGTGGTGTCCATTTGCATGGGAAACAGCACATCTGGCGCCTAGACATAGTAGAATCAAGGTTTCTGAGGCTGTAAGATAATGTATATAAAAAGATGCTTGCAATTGGTTTTGAAACCTGATAGTATATGTTCTTGTCACCGCAAGAGCGACACATTAACGCTTTAAACGGTAACGCAATAAAGCTCTTTGAAAACTGAACAAATAGATGAAGTGAATCAGCAAAATCAGTCGCGCAAGCGACACAATGAGATTGCAAAATCTCGCTAGCAAGTCAATGAGTACAATTAAGCTTTTCTACTATGGAGAGTTTGATCCTGGCTCAGGACGAACGCTGGCGGCGTGCCTAATACATGCAAGTCGAGCGGAG